>JBDONT010000007.1:0-2462 GCA_039831155.1 Nautiliaceae bacterium
ACTATGCCGATTAGAAACTGGAACCTTACACTCTCTCAACTGGCAATTTTCTTTGAAGGAAGATTGGATGAAGCTTTAAATCTATGATATAATTTTCTTAGCTGACACGGAATTATGAACGGTCTCAAATAAATTCTAGTTCTTGTTTTTTAACGCTTCTATATATTCTCTGTATTTTTTTTCTATCTCTTCGTCTTTTTCTATTATGTCTTTGTTTTCGTTTATAATGGCGTCTTCTAGGATTTTTATTCTGTCCATTAGATATTCGAAAAGTTCTTTTTCAATATCGGGAAGTTTGTCGTGCCTAAGAGGAGTGTAATCTTTTCTTTTTATAACTTTTCCTGGAATTCCTACAACCGTAGAATAAGGTGGGACGTCTTTTACTACCACAGAATTCGCACCTATTTTACTTCCTTTTCCTATAGTGATATTTCCTAAGATTTTAGCACCGGCTCCTATTATGCAGTCTTCTTCTATCGTAGGATGTCTTTTACCTGGATTTAAACTAACCCCTCCAAGCGTTACGCCTTGATAAATTGTTACGCCGTCTTTTACTATAGCCGTTTCTCCTATTACAACTCCTATTCCGTGGTCTATAAAGACGTTTTCTCCTATCGTGGCTGCTGGGTGGATGTCTATATTTGTAAAAAATTGATTAATTGCCATAATAAATCTTGCCGTTTTTTTAAAGCCTTTTTTGTAAATTGCATTTGCTATTCTGTAGTTTACAAGAGCCCAGATACCGGGATAAGCGTATAAAAGTTCTATTTTGTTTTTAAATGCCGGGTCTCTGTTTTTAACGGCTAAGAAGTCTTTTTTAATTTTTGCCCATATACTCACTTATTACCTTTTTAATTCTGAAATTTATCTCTTCTATCGGGTTTGAAGCGTCAATTAGTATATGAGGAATTTCCAGTCTGTTTAGAATTTGAATCATATTTTCCTGAATATTTAAAAGATACTCAATACCTCTTTTTTCTATGTTGTCGTGTTCTTTTTGAGAGAGTCTTTTGGTTAATGTTTTTTCGTCAAGTTTTAAAACTATTACAAAATCCGGAAAAATCCCGTCTGTTGCGAATTTGTTTAAATTCACGAGCATATCAAAGTCAAACCATTCCAGTGCGTAAGCGATGCCACTTATTACGCTTCTGTCGGTTATTATATTTTTGTTTATGTTCGGTTTTATAACTTCATTTATCGTTTGGGCTCTATCAGCTAAAAATAAAAAGAGTTCGCTTTTTTTGGTTATATCGTCTTTAAAGATAATCTCTCTTAACTTAGCTCCAAAAGGAGTAAATCCCGGTTCTTTTATAAACAGTATATCGTTAAATTCTTTTTTTAAAAGTTCTATTTGGGTGGATTTTCCGGCCGTGTCTATTCCTTCTATGGCTAAATACATTTTAAATCCTTTAAAATATCTTTAGGAACTAAATGCGAAACGTCGCCTCTGTATTTTAAAATACTTCTGACTACACTTGAAGATATAAAAGCGTTTTCAAGGTTCGGCATTAAATAAATAGTGTCTATTTCGCTGTTTAGACTTTTATTTGCATATCCCATTTGAAGTTCGTATTCAAAATCACTTACAGCCCTTAAACCTCTTATTATGATGTGGCAGTTTTCCTCTTTTGCAAAATCAACAAGTAAAGAGCTAAAACTTTTTACCTCAATTTTTTCTAAATTGGAGGTGGCTTTTTTCATAAGTTCAACTCTTTTTTTTAGACTAAACATCGTATTTTTATCTTTATTGTCGGCTACTGCCACTATGATTTTATCAAATATCTTACAAGCTCTTTTTATAATGTCCAAATGCCCGTTTGTTACAGGGTCAAAAGTTCCGGGATATATCGCTTTTTTCACTATTTCCACCTTTTAACATATTTTTATTGCTTGATTCGTATAAGTTTTTAATTGCAAACTTTTTTCTTTTAATACTAATTTACTTAATAGTTGGATGTCTTTTTTTTCTTTCTTTTTATAAATTAAATATTTCGATGCTTTAATATTATTTTTAGCTAATACCTTTTCGCAATTTTTTATTTGATTTAATTTGTCTTTATCAGTAAAATTTAATTTAATTAAGTTGTTTAATTCGTTTATTATATAATCACTGTGAGTGGTTATTAAAACTTTTATTCCGTAATTTACCATTAAAGATATAAATCTTGCTATATGAATTTGTGCTTTTGGATGTAAATGGGCTTCCGGTTCTTCAATAATTAATAGTTTATCCTGTAGCGTTACAAAATGTTTTAAAAATACAATGATAGGCAGTAACTCAACAGTGGCCGATGATGTTATATGTAATTCTAAATTTTTATTGTGTGTGTTTAAATAATATTTTGTGTAATTGTGTTCCTTTTTTTCTTTTATTATTCCGTGTATTATATTATGTTCAATATATTCAATTAAAGTTTTTATATTCTTATCTCTGTTTTTTATATTAAAAAAGTCATTGTCTT
>JBDONT010000029.1:0-91070 GCA_039831155.1 Nautiliaceae bacterium
TTTCAATTCCGAGCATTTTAGCCTGTTTTTGAATATCGGCCACCACTTTTACAAAATCTTTTTCATCTACGTTTACATTAATATTTAAAGCCCCCAAAGCCTCATATAAAGCATCAAGGCTGTTTTGAGTAGGTTTTTCGTGAATTCTGAATATTCCGTAATCAATCATATTTGCAGCAGCTTTATTGGCTAAAAGCATACAATCTTCTATCAGTTTATGAGAAGGTGTTTCTTCTTCTGTTTTTACATCCTCTATCAAGCCTTTGTCGTTTAATACCATCTTAATCTCATCACTGCTAAAATCAAGACCTTTTTTTAATCTTGTACTTCTTATATGTTTAACTCTTTCCCAAAGTGGCATTAACCACTCTAAAATTTCATTATCAACCTCATCACACTCTTTAAAATTACCTTCTAAAAACTCATCGACTTTTTCATACGAATATTTTCTTTTAGACTTAATAATAGCCTCAAAAAGCTCTTCTTTTATTACATTATTGTTCGAATCAAGTTTTATTTTAAATACAAAAGCAAGCCTATCTTGGTTCTCTTTCAAAGAGCATAAATTTTCACTAAGCTCTCTTGGAAGCATAGGTACCGATTTATGAGGAAAATAGATACTAAATCCTCTCTCTTTGGCTTCTCTGTCTATATTTGAATTTAAAAACACATACTCGCTTACATCGGCAATAGCTACGTAAAGTTCGTTTTTTTCTTTATCGAAATAGATAGCGTCATCGTGGTCTTTAGCAGTTGGTGGGTCTATGGTACAAAAAGCCAAATAGGTTAAATCCACTCTATTAGGATAATACTCTTTTTCAACATAATCCCCGTACGCTTTGGCTTCTGCAATAGCCTTTTTACTAAACTCTTCTTTTTTATTGTATAAAGCCAAAGAAATTTTATCATCAACCCACGGGTCGTCCAATACTCCAAGTACCTCAACTATTTTATTCGTATAGTTATCCACTTTAAATACGGCACCTTCCGGAAGCTTTTTTAAAGTCTTTTTCTTTTCTACCACATATACTTCAAGATTTGTCTTTATATTTCTTAAAACCGGAACTTTTTTATTGTTTTTGTATTCAAACGTCAAATAAACAACACTTACCCTAAAGGCTTTTTCCAAAATATAAATAACTTTAGCTTTTGGTCTCCCGCTTTTATTAAAAAGTCTTTGGGCTACCACTAAATCCCCGTTCCCCGCTCCGTTTAAATGGTGGGATTCTATTAAATAATCTTTTTCTTTAACACCCAAAGGGATTAAAAAACCAAATCCCTTTTTGGTTAAATCAACTTTTCCTATTCTGTATTTTGATTTTAATTTAATTATTTTAGAATCGCTCACAACTCCTAACGCAATTAAATCGTTAACAATATCTCTTTTATCTCTTGGGATATCTTTAGAAGCTATCCCCATTACTAATTTATACGCAAATTCTTTCAATTTTATCCTTTTACTATTTCAACAGCCAATTCCAACGCCTCAATATTCAAAGAATATTTCTTAGCTACTTCAAACGCTTTTTGCTCATATTCTTTATCAAAAGGTTTTAACATATCGACTAAAAGTCTTAAAACCCACAATGCCGCACTTTCAACTTCATAAGGAGCTTTTGGTGAATAGATATTTTTTAAAGAATCAACCAAATCCTCACTAAAATTCCAGTGCTTAAATATTTCAGCCGTAACCTCAACCGTAGTCGCCCCTACAAATTCTCTTTCCAGTTCGTCTCTATCTTCTCCGGCTTCCAATCTTCGTCTAAAGTTTTCACTTTCATTTTCATTATTCAGTACCAACGAAATAATAACGGCACCTATTTCCATTAAAAACGAATTAGTACCCAAAATATCCAACCTTCTTAAATCTTTTCTAAACCAGTTAAAAGCTATTGCGTTTCTTTTAGAAGAAATATCCTGAAACCGCCCCGAACTAATTCCGTATGCACTTAAATCGAATTTAAGTGAATTTCTAACTGCAAATGAAATTGCAAAACCTTTCACGGTATTTTTTCCGAATAAAGAGACTGCAAGTTCAACACTGTTTATCTTTCTTCTAAATCCGTAAAGAGGCGAGTTTGCGGCTTTTAAAAGATTCGCTTTTAACATAGGGTCGGATTCTATAATAGGCACTAAATCAGCCCAAGAAGAGTCCGGGTCACTTGCTATTTTTTTAATTTTAATCACACTTTCAGGTAAAGGTGGTAAAAGTTTTATTTGTTCGAAAATTTTTTCATTCATCTAAACTCCTTAGTAATTTATTTATTTCGTCATTATACCCATAATCGTTTAAATATATATTTAAAACTTCTTTAGCTTTCGCTTTATTTTTCTTTTTTATTAAAATTAAAGCAAACATTTTCCAACTTTCATAATTGGAAGGATTAATACTATTAGCTTTTAACGCCCATTCTTTAGCGGCTTCCAAATTGTTATGATTATAATAATAATTAGAAATTAACATCGCCATATCGAATTGAGGTTTTTTATTAAATTTTTTAATAAAATCTTTAACGTTAATTTCCGTTTCTTTAATCACATAAATAGGTTTCGGTATAGGAAGAGTATTATATTTTATTTTTTCTTTTTTTTCACTACTTTTTTTAGATTTTTTATTATTATCTATTTTTTTTATTTTTTTTCGTACTTCATCATCTTTTATATTAGGCACATCAAAAGAAATTTCCAAAGGCTCTTTTTTAATTTTTTTTCCGTTATTTTTTTCCGTTTTATTTAAATCGTCAATCTTTTTATTAATCTTAAGAGTCTTATTAATATCCTCTTTTTTACTAGTGTTATTTTCTATATTTCGTTCCAAAGAAGCCGTATTAGGAATTTTACATAATAGTTTATTTTTTAAAACAACACCCCCTATTATACATAATATTAAAATAATCGTAATGCTTAAAACTTTAATAGTCTTTTTTTTATAATATAATTTTTCCAACTCTTCATATCTATGCATAAATCTCCTTAAGGTCCATATGAGCCATTTCTATATATTTATTGGAAATATAATCAAAATTTCTGCTCGGGTCTTTTTTTGCAAAGTAGTCTATTATATCAAAAACTTTAAACATAAGTTGATTTGTCGCTCGTAAAGAACCTTTTGTGTATTTGTAAATAAGCTTATAATTTTTAGGTTTTAGCATTTCTGCGATATCTATTAAATTGGATTTCAAAAGCTTTGTTTTAATAAAACTTTCAATTTCATCTCTTGTAGCTTTATCTACTTTTAAAATATAATTAACTCTCGTTTCGAAATGTTTTTTTTCCATTAGTTTTTTTATGTCTATATCGTGAGTTGCAAAAACTAAAGTAATATTTCCTTTATCGGCATAAATTCTTAGATTTTCAAAAGTGTCTTCGGAAAGAAGTTGGGCCTCATCAAGTAAAAATATTTGATAATCGTCAAATTTTATATGTTTTAACATTTCTAAAATAGAATTAATCTCTAAATAAGGATTAGAAATATAAAACACTTTTTCCTTATCTTTTAATTCGTTAAATACCGATTTTAATATCATACTTTTACCGCTTCCCGCTTCACCACTTATAAAAATCATCTTCTCGTGCTGCTTTAAAGCTTGCAGTAAATCTGCTTTTGTCTTTTCTACGGAAGCAATAGGAACATAGTAATTTAAATCCACCACATCCCTAAAAACTTCCTTAGCTTTAGCGAACTTTGTTTCCAAAACCTAAATCCCTTAATGTTTTCTTTTTATTTAAATTTATTATATGTGGTGTAATTACGAACACCAACTCTTTTTTCTCCGTTATACGTTTTTTAGATGAAAACAGATATTTTAAAATCGGAATCTCTTTTAATACCGGAACTCCATTTACCTGTAAACTTTTTTTATTGGTAATAAGCCCACCCATAACAAGAGTTTGATTATCTTTTAATTTTACAACCGTTAACATAGTATTATCCGTTACATCCGGTGGCATATCTCTGTTTGCCGTATTTAATTGAGTCTGGTCTCTAAAATCACTGATTCTTGGAGCGATACTTAAAATAATCTTTCCATTATCACTTATTTGAGGAGTAATATCAAGCACAAAACCTACGAATTGAGACCCTATTGTGTATTGGGTATTAGGATTACCGTTTGAATCGGTAGTAACTTTTGAAGCATATTTATAATAAATCGTACTACCTACGCTGATAATAGCTTTTTGATTATTAAGAGCTACTATTTTAGGATTGGAAATAGCGTTTACGTTCCCGTTTTGAGCCAAGAAATTCAAAAGTCCGGAAATATTAAACGTAGCAGAACTGAATACCGTTTGAGCTCCTCCTATATAAGTTCCTTTTAAAGGTACGTTTGTTCTGTTTAAACTAACAGACAGCTGACTCCAGTCAATTCCTGTTTGATGAGAATCTGTTAAATCAACAGAATAGATTTTTACATCTATTAAAACCTCTTTTGTCAATCTATGCTGAAGAGTTTCTATATATTTATCGATTTCATCTATCTGTTTTTTTGTACCTGTTACGGTAATTAAACCTACCGATTTATCCACAATAGGAGGCTTAAAAGAATTCGAAGTATTTTGTAAAATAGTTACAATATTTTTTTGAACGTTATCCCAAAAATCAAAAGTATATTCGTTTTTTATTTTACTATTCGTCGCATCAAGATTAGATTCTCCGACTCTATTACTAGAGATGAAATTAAGTTTATAAGTTTTCGTTTTAAAATAACTTATCTCCAACGTATCGTCTTTTAAAGTATAAAAAAGACCTCTTTTAGAAAGAATTAAATCCAAAATCTGATTTAAAGTATAATTTTTAACCCTTAAAAAAGGCATTTTATCTTTTACCAAGTTTCTAGATTCTGTATCATTATAAACAATATTAATGTTACATTTTTGAGTAACCAAAAGATTTAAAAACTGTTCAATAGTTAATCTACTTTGAGGATTAATACTGTTTGAATAAGTAAACAACTTATTATTACACATATTTTGAGCCATTAAGCCCACTACAAATAACACCATAAACATTAATTTTCTCATTTTGAATCCCTTAATTGCGGTATTTTTTGATTTATTGTCTTAAACAACATTTTTTTAGAATTAGCACATTTGAAAATTGCATCAGTAGAAGTTAATTTTATTAGCGTACAATCATAGATTTTATCATTAAGTCCTATCCATTTTTTAACACTTCCCACCAACTGAGCTCCTAAATATTCATCTATTTTTATAAACGCTTTATTCATAAAGATAGAAATTAACGTAATTTTTACACTTTTTTTAACCGGAACCCTTTTTGTATTTACAACTTTTTTATTAATAGAATTTTCATAAAAAGGACTTTTGACATCCTCTAACTTATCTATTTTAAAACTATAATTAATAACTTTATTAGTATATTCCAAATACAAATCTTTTTGAGTTTTATTATCAGTCGCACATAAAGCGACTCCCAATATTCCCGTTAATAAAATAATTTTTACTCTTTTCATTTTTCATACCCATATAATACGAATTTTATTACATAGTCTTTATTACTATTAATATCAAGAGACTCTATTCTTAATAAATCTTTTATATTCTCATACTTATACATAAGATATAATAAATTTTTATATTCTCCGCTAACACGTAAAGAAATTTCCATCTTTTTATTAATCAAGCCTTTGTTATTACTAAAAACTTCATTGGTAAATCCGTTTACTTTTAATCCTTCTTTCTTAGCGTTAACAACTAAATTTTTTACAAACTCTCCCCATTTTTTTTGATTAAACACAACAAAACTTAACAATTTAGCAAGTTCGTTATAGTAATCTCTCTGCTGTTTAAGTGCGGCTTTTTCCAATACCAAATTTTTAATTTCTTTATTTAAAACTACTATTTTTTCACTTAATTTTCTTTTTTCTTCGGTTAATTGTTTCAATTCTATAGCCATTCTTTTATCTTTTTTATACTCATGGCCTCTATAGTGTTTAGCACTAGGCATAATAAAATAAAATCCGATAAAAGCTATCAACGCTACAACCAAAGCATAAATAACCATCGTTTCTTTTTCATCTTTCGAGTAAAAAAACTCGTCAATTTGATTAATTAACTCTTTCATTCTTTTATCCTAATAATGGCTTTATATTTATTATTTTCATATATAACTCCCGGCGTATCAACTTTAAACCCGCTATTAACCAAATCGTCAATTAATGCCGGAATTTTAGTATCTTTAAAAGCGAATACACGCAATACGAATCCTTTAAAACTCTCTTCGCTCACATCTTTTTTCTTTTTGTTATAAACGCTGTTTTGCACCATATTATCAACAGCATAAGTTAATTTATCCAAATAAACTTTATTTTTATTTAAAAGTAAAGTAATATCCGTTAATTCGGAAGATTTAGGAATATAAGAATACTTAAATTCGTACACGTTTTTGATTAGTTCTTTTTTTAATTTAATATCTTCGGTATATTGTTTCCTATCTTGAATTATCTTTTTCTTTCTAGCCTCTAAAACTCTGATTTTTATGTTTAAATTATTATTGATATATTGTAAGCTTTTTACTTTTTCGGATAATATTTTATTTTTTCTTTCATAAGATAATCCGTTTAAATAAAGATACAAAGGATAAATAGCGGTTAATAAAATCGAACCGAAAGTAATTAAAAAAAGCCTACCGCTCGGCCTGTAAAAAAATGTAGGTTTTCTTAGAAAAAGAGAAAAGTTATAATCTTGATTACCGTTTTTATATGCGTTATGAGCCTCCAACATCCCTAAAAACAAAAAAGGATTTACCGACAATCTATCCAAATTATACTCTTCATAAAACTCAAAACCGAACGTATCTACATTTATCAATTGTTTAATATACTCTTGTAAACCGTCTATATTACCGTATTCGGAAATAACAAACACCCTTTCAACTTGAGAAATGTTATATTTTTGAGTTACTTTATCTATTTGAGAATTAATAATATTAACTAAAGACAAAAACTCTTCTTTTATAATATCCAAGACTTTCTTTTCGTTTTTCCCATACTTTAAAGAATTCACCCCTTTTTTAGTTAAAAGCCTCTCGAACATCTCCGGTCCGAAGTCTTTAATTTTTAATTTTTCCAAAGCTTGATAAATTTTATCAAGCCCTCCGCTTACTGTTAAAATACTTAAAAGTTCTCCGTTTTCATAAAAAGTTAAAAAGACTTTATCATATAAAAACACTACAAAAACGTCATTCGCTTTTTTTATAATTTTTTCTTCATATAAAGCTTTATAAGCGAATGCCGGAAAGGAGATATAATCTATATATCCCGCTTCTTCCAATAAATCTTTATAACCGTTTTGAATAAATCCCACCGGTACGATAATAATCTCGATAGTAACAATTTTTTCATCTTTCATAGAGTCGATAATTTTGTATTTAATCAAATACTCTTCCGTTTCATCAACCCCGGCTTCTTCGTAAACTTTAGTTTCTATAAAATTATTTAAATCAACTTTTTCTATTACGCTTTTTTCAACCTCGAAACTGTAAAAAATAGCGTGTTCTATAGGAATATATGAAGACAATAAGGCTCTTGCGGCTAAAGAATCTCTATAGATTCTTATAAGTTTCTTTTTAGTATAAAGAATAAATCTTTCTTTTCCTTTAGCTCCTATAACTTCATCGACATCATAATCATATTTATTAAAAAGAGAAGGCTTTAACTTTTTTAAATCAAACTCTTTTAAAGAATTCAAATTAAATTTAATCGTACCGTTTTCATTACTTTTTTGAAATTTATCTTTAATTTTACTAAAATCAAAAACTTTTTTTAAATCTATTTTTTTCATAATTCTACCTCATAGCCAAGTTCTTCAAGCATCTTTTTATTTTTAGTCCATCCTTGAACAACTTTAACATAAAGTTCAAGGTATATCTTTTTACCGCTAAACTCTTCTAAAAGTCTCCGGGCATACATACCTATCTCTTTTATTTTTTTACCCTTTTTACCTATTATCATTCCCTTTTGGCTAGACCTTTCTACTATAATTGTAGCATATATTTTATCTAATGTTTCCCCCTCTTCCAATTTTTCAATTAATACATCCGTCTCATAAGGAAGTTCGTCTCCAAGTTTTTCAAAAAGAGCTTCCCTTATCAGTTCTTTATAAATATCTCTTATATGTTCCGTAGAGATAATTTCCGGGTCGTAATAGTATGGATGTTCCGGTAAATACTCTACAATAGTATCTAAAAGTTCATCTTTCCCTATTCCAGCCACCGCACTAACTGCGACAACTGCAAGTGCCTTATTTAAAGATTCATACTCTTTTTTCTTATTTTCTACAAACTCTTTATCCACCAAATCTATTTTCGTTAAAACTACGATATGAGGAATGTTTTTAGTATTTAATTCCAAAAACCACTCATACCCACTCAAATCATCTATTACATCAGATAAAAAAAGCACCAAATCACTATCACTTAAAGCCTTCAAAGCTTCTTTTAGCATAAATTTATTAAGAAGTTTCTCTTTTTCGTGAAGTCCGGGCGTATCAAGAAGAATAATTTGATGCCCTTTATGCATAATAATGGCGTTCACTCTTTTTCTGCTTGCATTGGCTTTAGGAGAAACAAGAGCTATCTTTTCTCCTAAAAGCCAGTTTAAAAGAGTCGATTTTCCGGCATTCGGTTTACCAAGTATTCCTACAAATCCACTTTTTGGCATATTTTTCCTTATAAAATATATTTGGTTATCTCTTCATTCTCTACTATATCGTCAAGTTTTGATTTAACATAAGTCTCATCAATGACAAATTCTTTACCTTTGTATTCATCCGCTTCAAAGTTTATATCTTCCAGTACTTTTTCCACTACCGTATGAAGACGTCTAGCCCCGATGTCTTCGGTTTTTTCATTTGCCAAAAACGCATATCTCGCTATTTCTCTTAAAGCATCTTCTGTAAACACCAAATCAACTCCCTCAACTTCAAGAAGTTTTTGATACTGCTTAATTAAAGAATGTTTCGGTCTTGTTAAAATCTGATATAAAGCTTCTTCGTCAAGACTTTGAAGCTCAACTCTTAAAGGAAACCTACCTTGAAGCTCCGGAATCAAATCACTAGGTTTACTTACGTGAAAAGCACCGGCCGCAATAAATAAAATATGGTCCGTATTTACGTATCCGTATTTAGTGTTAACGGTTGAGCCTTCAACGATTGGAAGTAAATCTCTCTGAACTCCCTCTTTACTAGGGTCTTGTCTTTGGTTGCCCGTTGCCGCGATTTTATCTATCTCATCAATAAAAATTATTCCGTTTTCGGCTCTTTTTAAAGCCTCTTTTTTTAAATCTTCTTTGCTGATAACTTTTTCGGCGGCTTCACGTCTTAAAAGCTCTTTGGCTTCTTTTACGCTAACTTCTTTTTTTTCTTTGTTTTTATTGAAAATTCCTATAATTTTAACAATACTCTCCTGTGCTTTTATCATCTCCGGAGGCAGATTGTCATCACCTTCCGGAAGTTCTTCCACTTCAATAGTTATTTTTAAATGGTCGACTTCCCCTTTTCTTACGCGTTCTTTCATTTTTTCAAAAGAGTACTGATATTCTATCTGTTTTTGTTCCGGAGCATTTTTTGGAAGCGGTGGCAAAAGTTTTTTCGTAATCTCTTCAATTACATTTTCTTCAATCTGCTCTTTTGCATTCTCTTCCATTTCCGCTCTTACTAAATTCATAGAGTTATTTACCAAATCCCTAATCATAGATTCAACGTCACGTCCGACAAATCCGACTTCGGTATATTTACTGGCTTCCACTTTAACAAAAGGAAGTTTCATCATCTTAGCCATACGTCTTGCAATTTCAGTTTTACCAACACCTGTAGGTCCTATCATAAGAATGTTTTTGGGCATAATATCATCTTGCCACTCTTTAGTAAGCTGCATTCTTCTATATCTATTTCTAAGAGCAATCGCTATTGTTTTTTTGGCATCTTTTTGACCTACTATATACTCGTCTAAATATGCAACTATCTGCTTTGGTGTCATACTCATTCTATTCCTTTTCAAGTTTTAATATTTTTATATTGTGGTTTGTATAAATACATAAGTCGGCTGCGATATTAAGAGATTCTTTTACAAGCTCTTCCGGGGATAAATCAGAATGTTTAGCAAGAGCCCTCGCAGCGGAAATAGCGTAATTTCCGCCGCTTCCTATCGCCGCAAGTTCTCCGTCTTCGGGTTCTACGACATCTCCGTTTCCGCTTAATATAAATATATGTTTTTGATTAAGTACAATCATCATCGCCTCAAGACGCCTAAGGTACTTATCTTTTCTCCACGCTTTCCCGAAATCTATAACGGATTTGATTAAATCCCCTTTTCTTTTTTGCAGAAAATCCTCAAACATATCAAAAAGAATAAAAGCGTCAGCCGTACTCCCTGCAAATCCGGCTAAAACCTTACCGTTGTAAAGCGTTCTGATTTTTGTCGCGTTTCCTTTTAAAACGGTATGACCAAACGTTACTTGACCGTCCCCTCCTATTACAGCTACACCGTCTTTTTTATACCCTAGTATCGTAGTGGCTTCCATATTTATCTTCATTATTCACCTTCTACCACTAATTTTAAATTAGCGTGAATACCATGGCCTAGTTTTACATCTACATTAAATTCACCTACGGTTTTAATCTGTTTCATCTCTATATGTTTTTTATCTATTTCTATGCCTTGTTCTTTTAATTTTTCGGCAACTTCTTTATTTGTGATAGCACCGTAAAGTTGCCCGTTCGCACCTAGTTTATGTTTAATATGTAGTGTTATGTTTTCAATTTTTTCTTTTAATTCGTTAAGTTTTGCAAGTTCTTTTT
This sequence comes from Nautiliaceae bacterium, assembly GCA_039831155.1. Classification (GTDB taxonomy): domain Bacteria; phylum Campylobacterota; class Campylobacteria; order Campylobacterales; family Nautiliaceae; genus Nautilia. Next base: position 10,819 of record JBDONT010000029.1, read on the forward strand.
TAAGTTCTTCTTCTTTTCTTTTTTGTTCTTCTTGCCACTCTTTTATAACTTCATCCGTAGCAAGTTTTGCATAACCTTTAGGAATTAAAAAGTTTCTTGCATATCCATCTTTTGCATTTTTAATCTCACCCGCTTTTCCTAATCCTTTTACATCTTTTATTAATAAAATTTTCATAAATTTCCTTTTTTTTTATTTGCATTTTACTAAATTTTCGTTAAAATAGCAAAAAAGTCATTTTCTCATCACTAATTTGACAAAGGTAAAACATGAAACCAACTCCTATAAACGAAGAAGTTACGTTCAAAGACGTCGGAGTAAAAAATCGCCCTGTAATAAGTAAAACGGATTTAAAAGGCATTATTACTTTCGTAAATTCAGCTTTCTGTAAATTAGCCGGTTATTCAAAAGAAGAATTAATAGGTCAACCTCACAATATAGTCAGACATCCCGATATGCCAAAAGCGATATTCAAAGAAATGTGGAATACGATAGAAAGAGGAGAAAGTTTCAGAGGATTTATAAAAAATTTAAGAAAAGATGGTAAATACTATTGGGTGGAAGTTTTCATAGAACCGATGTTCGACGAACAAGGAGCAAAAATCGGTTATATTTCCGCCAGAAAAGAAATTTCCGAATCAGATAAAGAAAAATATGAAAAACTATATCAAGAAATGAAAAAGGAAGAGTAATGTTTATTATAGTGGAAAATAATAAGATAACGGGGATAGAAAAAAATTTATTAAACGATTTAAATATTACACTGGAATCGATTTCCGAATTTATCAATACTTTAGAATTACAAATAGCAAGTTTAACAGATTCTCAATTAAATATTAACAATAAAACATTTAATGTAAATGAAATTGAGATTATTTCTACAAAAAATATAAAAATTTTCAAATTAAAAGAAGTTTCAAATTCAAAACTTGAAGTTAAAGAAGAACCGTCACTTAATCCGGACGATTTACTGACAACTCCTAAAGAAGACGACAACTTAATAAAAGAAGAACCGTCACTTAATCCGGACGATTTACTGACAACTCCTAAAGAAGACGACAACTTAATAAAAGAAGAACCGTCACTTAATCCGGACGATTTACTGACAACTCCTAAAGAAGACGACAACTTAATAAAAGAAGAACCGTCACTTAATCCGGACGATTTATTAGCAACTCCTAAAGAAGACGACAACTTAATAAAAGAAGAACCGTCACTTAATCCGGACGATTTACTGACAACTCCTAAAGAAGACGACAACTTAATAAAAGAAGAACCGTCACTTAATCCGGACGATTTACTGACAACTCCTAAAGAAGATATTTCAACGGAAAAAAACAGCGAAAAAGAAAAAGAAAACATTGAAGAAGAACCGACCACCGACAGTTTAGATTTTTCAAATCAAGAACCTTTAAAAGAACCTCTCAAACAAAACGAAATAAATTTAGGAGAAGAGAGTGAAGAAATAGAAATTTCTTTTGAAGACGATTTAGACGAAATAAAAGAAATTTTAGAATTAAGTACTGCGGAATTTAATAAACTAATAGAAGAAGAACTTCAAAAAGCTTCGAATGAGTTAGGAATAGATATAAAAGACTTAAGAGATTGGTACCTGCAATTACTAGAACAAATACAAGAAGAAAAAAGCACAATATATAAAAACATAAAAAAAGCGGATTATGACGCATTACATAAAAATTATCATAAATTAAAAGGTGCGGCTTTAAATTTAAGATTATCCAAAATAGCTATTATTTTAAAAAAACTTGACGAATTATCCAAAGATAAAGAAGATATAAACAAAATTAAAAAAATTACGGATGATTTTTATTTACTATTCGAAAACAAAACTAAAACTTCCTCTCAAGAAAAAGATGAAATCACACCTATAAAAAATAATTTTTTAGAAAAAATAATAATTCAAACCATTCAAACTTATTTGAAAACTCAAGACGAAGAAAGATTTAAAAAGGATAAAAAATACATAGAAAAAGTTTTAGGACAAAAAATAGAATCGATTGAAGATTTACAAAAATTCGTAAAAGGAATATAATGAAAAAGTTAATTGTTGCGATATTATTATTAATAAATAGCAGCTATGCGGCAAATTTATATTTTAATGCTTTTCAAGACATAAAAAAAGCTAAAAGATTATTAAATAGCAATCCCGACAAAGCTAACAGTTTATTTATAGAAGCCGCCGGTTATTTAAAACAAGTAATCAATTCGTCCATTAACACTAATAAACCGTCCGGAAACGCTTTATACTTATTGGGAGAGATGTATTATAACGGCTGGGGAGTAAAGAAAAACACGAAAAAAGCTTATAAGCTTTTTTGTGCGGCTAAACAATTAGGTAATTTTAAAGCTAAAACACAAGTTAACAAATTAAAAATCAAATGCAAAGTAATAAAAAACTTTAAGGAGCTACAACAATGAAACTATCATTAACAAAACTACTTGCAATTGCAATATGGGTGCCGTCTATTATATTAATTTCCATTAGCGGATATTTCTTGTACGTAAATTACGGTAAATATTCAAGCACTCAAAAAAGTTTGAAATATCTTCAACTTGCCAAAACATTAGAAGATATGTTGCTTTATTTGGGTCAAGAAAGAGGTACCAGTTCTATTTATGCTGTTTCAAAAGGTCAATACCCTAATTCAAAAAAAATAGTTTTACAAAAAAGACAACTATTTACAAAATCCGTAAACAGATTTAAAAATTTTATCAATAAACATCCGGAATTTTACAATGATGCAAAAGATGTTTTGAGTTTTTTAAACAGACTTGATGCTACAAGAAAAAAAATCGACTCTTTTAAAGAAAACTATATAAAAGGAGATTTCTTTAAATATTATACGGTTTTAGAACAAAAAATTATGAACCTCCAATCTAAAATTTACTCTCACTTTCCTCAAGAAATTAAAGATAAATACGCCGTTAAAATAGAACTTGAAAAATTAATCGCTTATTCCGGTATTACAAGAGGTTTCGGTTCTTATTATATTACCGCGGATATGCCTATGAGCGAAAACGAATATAAAAACGTTCTTTTAAAATATTTTCACGACAGTAATATTTTAATTACAAGTATCTTATCGCATCAAAAAATCAAACAACTACTACATTCGAAAGAGTTTCAAAACATAGAAAGAAATATTAAAACGAATATATTCTATCTTCAACAAGCAAACCAAGAATATTATATTACCGGAGAATTTAACGGATACCCTATAGATGCTTTGGATTTCTTCTCAACCTTTACGAAACGTATTTCGGTATTCCAAGATATAGTGCATTATCTTAATAAAAATATCAATGAAGTTTTAAACTCCATTATAGCTCAAGAAATAAAAACAAGAAATATCAATTTAACTATCTTCGTATTAGCGATATTGATGTTACTTCTAGGTTTTTATATCGAAAAAGCTATTATCAAACATATTCACACTCTTTCGGATTTAATTACGTCTTTAACTCCTATTACCGGTAAAAAAATAGAAATTGACATCACTACCGCTAAAGGGATGGATGAAGCGTTAAAAATTGTGGATGAAGCAATTAAAATTACTCAAGCATCAGTAAAAAAAGCTGAAGAGGCTACAAAAGCAAAATCTCTATTCCTTGCAAATATGTCACACGAAATCAGAACTCCTCTAAACGGTATTTTAGGTTTCTTAGAACTTTTAAACACTACCGACTTAACGGAAGAGCAAATAGATTATGTAAATACAATCGCTCAAAGTGCCAAAAACTTACTTCAAATCGTTAATAACATCTTAGACGTGTCAAAAATCGAAAGCAATAAAGTTTCACTAGAACTTATCGACTTTAAAGCACTTGACGAATTTGAAAACACCTTGGAAATTTTCGGTACTCCTGCCGCTCAAAAAAACATAGAATTTATAACTGAAATATCTCCTAATATGCCATCGGTAATTAAAGGAGATATTTTAAAAATCAAAGAAATAATTACCAATCTAATGAGTAACGCCATTAAATTTACACCTGAAAACGGAACTATCAGCGTTAAAATAAAACTGGAAAAAATTATAGACAACAAAGCTAAAATTTACTTTGAAGTAAAAGACACCGGTATCGGTATGAGTGAAGAACAAAAAGAAAAAGTATTCGAAGCGTTTTCTCAAGCGGACGAATCGGTTACTAGAAAATACGGAGGTACCGGTCTTGGTCTTACAATCGTAAAATCTTATATAGAAATGATGGGCGGGCAAATTTATGTAGAAAGCGAACTAAATAAAGGTACTAAGTTTTATTTCGATTTAATGTTCGAAATAGTAAACCCTAAACCTAAATTTGATAAAAACTTCTTCGCAAATAAAGAAATAGCTATATTAAACACTCAAAAAGAATCTTTAAGAAAAGAAACCACCATTGAGTATTTAAACTATTTCGGAGCTAATAAAGTAGGATTTAACGACATAAACGAATTAAGAGCCCTACAAGGTAGAGAAAAATTCGACGGAGTAATGATTTTCTACGATGAAAGCGATAAAAGCGTAATTGAAGAATTGGATGCTCTCAACATTCCTAAAATCTTCGTAGCTTCTTACTCTAAAAAAGAGATTATTAATAAATTGAATTACGAAGCGGTTATTTTCGACCCTAATTTACCTTCTAAAATATTCAAAGCATTAGAATCACTGGAAAAAGTACCGACAAACTCTCAAACAAAAACAAACGTAAAAGAAAAAGTGCAACACAAAGAAATTTACTCTTTAAAAGCACTAATAGCGGAAGACAATCCTATTAATCAAAAATTACTTCAAACAACTCTAAAAACTTTAGGTATCGAAAGCGATATAGCTAAAAACGGGCTTGAAGCGTTTAATAAATACACCACAAACCCTAATAAATACGACGTAATCTTTATGGACGTTCAAATGCCGGTAATGGACGGACTTGAAGCTACTCACGAAATTTTAGAATTCGAAGCTGAAGAAGGCGTAGCTCACACTCCTATTATTGCAGTTACCGCAAACGTTTTAAAAGGAGACAGAGAAAGATTCCTAGGTGCCGGTATGGACGAATACATTTCAAAACCTATCTCAAAAGACGCTTTATTAAAAATACTTGAGAGAGTAGCACATGGAGACTTTACAAAATACTCTTCTCAAGAAATTCAAGAATCTAAGCCAACCGAAAATATTACTATAGAAGAAAAAGAAACAACAGCTACTACAGAAAGTAATAAAGAACAAATAATTGCCGCAACGGAAGAGAATTCATTCTTTTCAACTTATATAAAAAACGTAATTAATGATATAATAATAGCTGAGAATATCGGAAAATTATCCGAATTGTTAGCTAAAAATCCTAATTCGGTAATCTTAATAGATGAAGACTTTACCGAAGACTTAGAAGGATTAATCAAAAACTTAAAAAAACTACACCCTAAAAAAATTATTATCATAAGCGATAGCGAAAAAGCTATAAACGGTGTCGAATTTTTAAGTGATTTACAACCGGATAATATTAAAAAAGCAATAAAAGGATAAGACAATGCCGATTAAAAAAGTGTTAGTAGTGGATGACGACCCGATTAATAGAAAACTTATAGTAAATATCCTTTCAAAAAAAGGTTTTGAAACGATAGAAGCCGGAAATGGTGTAGAAGCATTTGAAGTATTAGAACACAATGAAATTGATATTATTTTACTTGATATCGTTATGCCGGTAATGAACGGTATAGAGTTTTTAAAAGAGATAAAAACCAAGCCTCAATTTTTAAATCTTCCTATTATTATTTTAACGACTGACGACAGTAAAAAAACGGAAGTATTATCTTTAGGAGCGGACGATATTATTATAAAACCTATTTCTCCTGTTTCTCTATTAGAAAAAATGTCAAACTACGCTTAAAATTTCTCCCTCAAGGGAGAAATTAATAAACTTTAATTTCATTATACAAACTATCTCTCTCTACCGGTATAAATCCGCTATCTTTAATCAAATAAACCAATTCATCCAAATTCAAACCGTTTGAAGACAAAGCTCCGGCAGCAGAATTTATGGACTCTTTTTCAATAGTTCCGTCAATATCGTTAGCTCCGTATTCTTGAGCTACTAAAGAGAGATTAAGAGTGGTAGTAACCCAATAAGCTTTGATATTAGGAATATTCTCAAGCAAAATTCTACTAATTGCAATCGTTTTTAAAATTTCAACTCCCGTCAAAAATTTATCCACTTTCAAATAGTTGTTTTTTCTCTGATACACAAGAGGAATAAAAGCATTAAACCCGCCTGTTTTTTCCTGTAATTTTTTTATTCTTAATATATGATCGATTCTATGTTTTTTATTTTCAATATGTCCAAAAAGCATCGTAACATTTGATTTTTTACCCGCTTTATGCCATATTTCGTGAATTTTTAACCAATTTTCACTACTAACTTTTCCTTTACATATTTTAGCTCTTACATTTTCATCAAAAATTTCGGCTCCTCCTCCCGGCATCGAATCCACACCGGCATTAATCATATCTTCTAATACATCTTCATAACTTTTTCCGCTAAGTTCACTTAAAAAGTTAACTTCAGCAGCCGTAAAAGCTTTTATATGAATATCCGGTAATTCTTTTTTTATCTCTTTTACTATATTCATATAATAATCATACCCTACCTCCGGATTATGGGCAGAAACTATATGAACTTCTTTAGCTCCTTTTTCATAAGCGTTTTTTGCAACCTCAACACATTCATCAACACTCATCGTATAAGGGTGTAGATTCTTTCTATGAGCGGAAAAAGCACAAAATTTACAGACATCCTTACAGATATTAGTAGGATTAATGTGTCTATTAATATTAAAATAAGTTTTTTTCCCAAACTTCTCTTCTCTTATTTTATTTGCAAAAAAGCCTAAATCAAAAAGCTCCGAATCATACAATTTTTCCGCTTCCTTAATAGAAAGCTCCTCTTTATTTTCAAGTTTTTTTAGTAAAACTTTATTCATAAAAATTCCTTATTTTTTATGATAAAATATCATAAAAGGAAAGAAAATGCAACTACAAGAAATAATTTATTCTTCTAACAACGACTTGGAAATCGCAAAAAAAATAAAAGCGGCAATAAAAGAATATTTAAGCGGTGTAACGGTAGAAGGCGGTAAAGATTTTTTCGTAAAACACACAAAAAAAACGGATGAGTTTATAACTCTAATTTATAAATATATTTTAAAAAAAAATTTTTCTGATTACGCTCCTTCCGTTAATTCCATACCGATATCCATTATAGCTTTAGGTTCTTACGGAAGAGAACAACTCTCCATCTATTCGGATATAGATATTATGATTGTTTATAAAGAAATAAAAGGTTACAACTTAAAAGAAATAATAGAAAATTTTATAACTATGCTTTGGGATTTAGGATTAAAAATAGGTCATAGAGTTCACGAAATAAACGACTTATTTCCGGCAAGTAACGAAGACATTACCATTAAAACCGCAATGCTTGAGAGCAGATTTATATTCGGAAGCAAATTTTTATGGTATGAAGTTGAAAACGAATTGAATAAAATAAGAAATTACAAAAAAAAAGAATATATTCTGGCAAAATATGAAGAAATGCTAAACAGACATAAAAAACACCCTATTTCAATGGAACCGAACATAAAAGACGGATTCGGAGGGATAAGAGACGCCAATACTCTATTTTGGATTAATAAAGTAATTTTCAACTATCCTAATAATTCTTATTTAGTACCTAAATACGCTAGTGAAGAAGAGTTTAAAGAATATAGAAGTTCACTTGAATTCTTGTTTAAAGTAAGAGTTTATTTGCATCTTGCCGCTAAGAAAAAAATAGATAAAGTATTACTTGAATACCAAAGAGAAATAGCTCTAAAAATGGGTTATTCCGATTCTCCCAGAATTAAAGCCGAAAGAAAATTTATAAAGGATTTATTAAAAGCCCTTTGGACAATAAATACTTTTACTTCAATTACTATAAAAAAAATAATAAAACCGTTTTTATATTCCCATTCATACTCCGGAATCAAACAAAAAAGAGTAAAAAAAGATTATTACTTATACGAAGAAACAATTTACACCAGATTTAATAATAAAGAATCTTATAAAGAAACTTTTTCAAATCTCTTGGAAATAAATTTTAAAAAAACCGATATTTCAATTACCGCAGCATTAAAGAAAAAATACTCGTTAAACAAAAAATTGAAAAAAGAGATGTTCTTTAAAGAAAATCTTTACCCTCTTTTGATAGCTTTATACAAGTCCAGAACCTTAGAAAAAATAATTCCTCCTTTTGAAAAAATAAAATATCTGGCTCAATTCGACGGATATCACCAATACCCCGTAGATATTCATTCTTTATATACGGTAAAAGAAGTGGAAAACTTAAAAGAGTTTCAAGATTTATCAAATCAAGATAAAGCAATTTTAAGATTTACCGCTCTTTTTCACGATTTAGGAAAAGGAAGAGTCGAAGAACATTCGATAGTAGGAGCAAAAATAGCTAAAGAATTCGCACAAAAAATTTCAATGCCAGATAGCACCTTAATATCAAAACTCGTAAGATATCACACTCTTATGTCCAACATCGCTCAAAGAGAAGATATTCATAACGATAAAACCATTCTTTCTTTCGCTCAAACAATAGAAGACAAAAGATGTTTAACTCTTTTATATTTATTAACCATAGCCGATATAAAAGCGGTAGGAAAAGGTATATTTACGCCTTTTAAAGATTCGCTTTTAAAAACTCTTTATTTAAATACCTTAAATGCTTTAGAAAACAAAGAGTTAATAGACGAAATAGCTCAAAGAAAAAGAAAAGAAAAACTCCTCCAATCAAAAGAAGAATTTAAAAACTTTCCTAAACTGTTTCAAAAAAAAGTTCTTTCATCTCCGTCCAATCAACTATTTTTACAAAATTCCACAAATGAAATAATTAAACTTTTAGAATGGATAAAAGATACGAAAGAGTATAAATTCAAATTCGAAAATGAAAAACACCTTATTATTCATATAGTTAAAAACGATTCTTTAAATTTCTCTTTAAGTTGGTTTTTAGAAAAACTATCCAAACTCAATTTAACTCACTTATCAATTTACAAAATAGGAGATTTTAAATATTTTAAAATAGAATTCGAAGAAACAATAAATAAATTTGATTTACCATTAATAGAAGAATATGTCAAAAAAGCCTTCGCCGAAACATTACATACTAAAGAAAAAGTGAAATTTAATATCAACGAATTTCAAATAGATTTTAATCATTCCCAAAATTACGCTAGTTTAAAGTTACAAACAAAAGATAAAAAAGGTATAATTTCAACCGTAATACAAATACTTGACGACTTTGATATTAGAGTTGAAGACATTAAAATTTCAACTCAAAAAAACATAGCAAGAGATTTATTTATAATTTCGAAAGAAAACAATTTTTGTCAAAAAATAGAAGAAATTTTAAAAAGGCTTTGTGAATGAAGAAAAAAATTTTAACCATCTTGGCTTTAATTATAATCATATCCACATTGATAAGAACCGTTATTATAAGTTACGCTTTTATCAGTTTTTCAAACAAAATAGTAAACAACGAAGCTAATTTAATTAAAGAACTATTACTAGGGGTAAAAGAAAAAGAAAAACTGATACGTTTAATAAAAAAAACCAAATACATAAGAGAACTATCTTTTATATCAAAAGATAAACTTCCCGAAAAATTAACGGCATACAATATTCACGAAAAAAGTTTTACGAAATACATACATTTTCAAGATGACACTTATTTGAAAATAACTTTTAAAAGTGAAAGTTATTTAAAAGAAGTTATTGAAGCGTTAGCAAGTTTAATCGTACTTGCTTTTATATCTTTAATAATCATAATAGCAACGGTCAACTATTTTTTAACCCCTTATTTGGAAATACTCGAAAAAGTAAAAAAATCTACTCAACAAATATTAAAAGGTAATTTTGAAGGATTTATAACCACTTCTTTAAAAGGAGAAGCCCAAGAGTTCGTTACCTCTTATAACACTTTCCTACAAAAATTAAAAGAAAGTTTCGGAGTTATAGAAGAAAAATATACATCCTTAATAGAAAAAGAAAAAACAAACGACCCTCTTAACGACGCAAAAGAAACGATAGAACAATTAGCCAATATTTTTAAGTTTAAAAAAATAATAGAAGATGATAAAAATATAGACGATATTTTTAAACGATTAATAAAAGTAATAAAAGATTTTAAAATAAACAATTTCGCTTTATACGGAGTGGATAATACCGAAAAAAGAGCCTTTTTAATACATGCTCAAGGAGATAAATGCTGCGAATTCGAAAAAAATTATCAAGAATGTAGAGCGTTTAGATTAAAGGAAATCATAAACTCGGAAGAATTTAAAGAAGTTTGTCAAAGACACTATTGCGAAAACAATTACATATGCATACCCTTTAGCACAAAAGGAAACTTTAGCGGCATTTTAAAAATCAATTTAACCGAAAATAAAAAAGAAATAGAAAAAAATCTGCCTTATATAAAAGCTTATTTAAAAGAAATTTCAGCTATTATAGAAGCTAAATATACCCTTGAACTTTTACATAACCAATCTATTAAAGACCATTTAACGGATTTATTCAACAGAAGACATCTAGATAACATCTTACCTATGATAAGTGCAACCGCAAAAAGAAGAAACGAAAAAATAGGATTTTTATTAATCGATATGGACCATTTTAAACAAGTAAACGATACTTACGGACATAAAGCCGGAGATAAGGTACTAAAAACTTTATCTGAAATATTAAAAAAATGCACCAGAAACGGTGATATAATCATTAGATACGGAGGGGAAGAGTTTTTAGTAATTTTACAAAATATAAAAAATTGCAACGAAGCTTATCTAATAGCTGAAAAAATAAGAAGAGAGATACAAAACACTCCTATCAATATTCAAGGGACGGTATTAAATAAAACTATCAGTATAGGTATAAGCGTATATCCTAATCATTGTGAAGAACCTAAAGAGTGCATTAAATTAGCGGATGAAGCTTTATATAAAGCTAAAAAAAGCGGTAGAAATAAAATAGTTATTTACTCTTCTTAGCTTTTTTCTTTTTACTAGGCTTTGCAAATTCTATCAAATCCTCTCCCGTTTGAATTTCTTTTGGTAAGTTATCTAAAGCCATTAAAAATATTCTAGCGGTAGTTTTTGCATCTCCTAAAGCTCTGTGATGAACCTCTTGAGGCAAATCCAATTCTTCCATTAAATATTTAAGTCCGTATCTTGAAGCTTTAAGGGTTTTTTGAGAAAGAGTTAACGTACACAAAAATCTGTTTAAAAGCACTCCTAAATTCTCTTTTTCAAACTGTCTGGCTAAAAAATTAAAATCAAAATCGGCAGCGTGGGCTACAAATATACTATCCCCTAAAAAAAGTCTGAATTTTTTCAAAATCTCTTTTTGAGATTTTTCATTTTTTAGCATTTTTTGATTAATTCCGGTTACCCTCTCTACATAAACGGGTACGTCTTTTGCATAAATTAAAAAATCAAAAGTATCTACTATTTGTAAATTTTTTATTTTAACCGCCCCTATTTCTATAGCCTGGCCTACATCCGGTTTTGAATTGTTAACCTCAATATCAACAATACAATACTCGCACTCTTCATAAGGAATTATGGCAGTTTTTAAAATTACAAAATCACCGTCTTGAGTAATAGGAAGACCTTGAAAAGTTAAAATATCCATAATACTTTCAAATTTAAATCCGGGATAAAACTTTTGCATTAAATTAACAAACTCTTCTTTTTTTATACCCTCTTTTAATTTTTCTATAATACCGTCCATTACTCGCTTTTTTTATGCAATTATAACATAACGAAAAAATAACAAAAACTTACAATAATGGAAAATTTTTATTATTTAATATATTTTTTTATTGATTTTACTCTTTTTTTCGATATAATACATAAAATTTTTTCAAAGGATGATGATGGTTTTAGTAATGAAGGTTGGTGCAACAAAAGATGAAATCAACCAAACAATAGAACAAATAAAAAAATGGGGTCACGACGTTAGTTTAGCTCCGGGAGAAAAACAGGTGGTTATAGGAATTATAGGAGATAAAACCGACTTAGCCGGAAGACCTTTAAATACACTTCCGGGAGTTGCAAAAGTACTTGAAGTTTCAGCTCCTTATAAAAGAGCAAGTAGAGAGTTTCATCCGGAAGATACTATCATAGATATCGAGGGTGTAAAAGTAGGTGGAGGACATAAAGTAATAATCGCCGGACCTTGCAGCGTTGATACTGTAGAAAACGTTGTATACCTTGCAAAAGTAGCAAAAGAAAACGGTGCACAAATGTTAAGAGGCGGAGCTTATAAACCTAGAACATCTCCGTACACTTTCCAAGGTCACGGAGAAGACGGACTAAAAATGTTAGCGGAAGCAAAAGCCGAAACGGGACTTCCTATCGTAACAGAACTTATGAGTATAAAAGATATAGATGTTGTTTATAAATATGCCGATGTTATCCAAATCGGTGCTAGAAATATGCAAAACTTTCCTTTACTTAAAGAAATAGGAAAACTTGATAAACCGGTAATTCTTAAAAACGGTATCTGCTCAACGGTAAAAGAGCATTTAATGAGTGCCGAATACATTATGAGCGAAGGAAACAATAAAGTAATACTTTGTCTTAGAGGTACAAGAAGTTATGAAACGGCAGTTAGAAACACCCTTGACGTAACACTTGTGCCTATTATGCAAAAAATGACTCATTTACCTATTATCGTAGACCCGAGTCACGCAGCAGGTAAAAGAGAATTCGTAAGTGCCTTAGCTTATGCAGGTATGGCAGTAGGGGCTGACGGATTAATCATAGAAATGCACAACTGTCCGAAAGAAGCACTAAGTGATGGAGACCAAGCACTGCTTCCAAGAGATTTTGAATATTTAATGAATAAACTAAAATCTCTAAACGCTTGGAATCAAAAAGAGTGGTGGGAATTCGATAAGCAAAAAGAAACGGATTGTATAAAGGTTAAATAACCTCTTTCCTCTTCCCTATCCCACTAAAAGGAAATAAAATGAAAAAAGTAAAAATAGTAGCGACTCTAGGACCGTCCTCAATAGATAAAATTGCTCAAATGATTAATGCCGGAGTAGATATTTTTAGATTAAATTTTTCTCACGCCGACCATAAAATCCATAAACAATCTATAAAACTTATAAGAGAAACTGCAAAAAAACTTAACAGCAAAACCGCTATTTTACAAGATATAAGCGGACCAAAAATCAGAATAGGAGAAATAAAAGGTTTTCTGGAATTAAAAAGAAACGACAAAATTCGTCTTGTAAAGAAAAATCCTACTTCCATTTATGATTTAACGATAAGCTATCCGGAAATCATAGACCAAGTAAACATAGGAGAATATGTATTTTTCGCAGATGGAAGTATCCGCACAAAAGTAATTGATAAAGATAAAAACTCTTTAACTTTGGAAGTAAAAAACGAAGGTATTTTATCCAGTAGAAAAGGTGTCAATTTCCCAAATAGCAATCTTAAAATTTCCGCAATTACACCAAAAGACGAAAAAGATTTAATTTTCGGTGCAAAAAACGGTGTAGATATAGTGGCTATCTCTTTTGTAAACAGCAAAAAAGATATTTTAAAAGCAAAAGAAATATTAAAATCACACCAAGCGAATCCTTGGGTAATCGCAAAAATAGAAACGAAACAAGCCGTAGAAAATCTTGATGAAATCTTAGAAGTTAGCGACGGTGTAATGGTAGCCAGAGGAGATTTGGGAATAGAAGTCGGAATAGAAAAAGTACCGGTAATTCAAAAGAAAATTATCCGTCGTGCCAATAAACTAAAAAAACCGGTAATTACCGCCACTCAAATGCTTTTATCAATGGTAAACTCACCATTCCCTACCCGTGCGGAAGTGAGCGACGTAGCAAACGCCGTAATGGACGGAAGTGACGGAGTTATGCTAAGCGATGAAACGACTGTCGGTAAATATCCGGTAAAAGCCGTAGAAACACTAAAAAACGTTATTCTAGAAACTCAAAATATTTATCCTTACTATAAAAAATATGAAATAGAAGACAGTGATGCAATTGCAGCTAGTGTCGCCGATTTATGTAAAGGAACAAATCCTAAAGCAATCGTATGCTTTACAAGTTCAGGTACTACCGTAAAATCCATAGCAAAATACAGACCAAAATCTCCTATATTCGCAGTAACTCATTGTATAAAAACAAGTCGGAAATTAAATATAGTTTGGGGAGTAACACCTCTATTTGAAATATCAAAAATTAAAACCCCGGAAAAACTTATTGAAAAGTTCAAAGAATTAGCGGTAAAAAGCGGCTATTTTAAAAAAGGAGATATGGTAATTATTACAATGGGTAGTTTAGTAGGAAAAGAAGGAACTACCAATATGATTAGAATAATAGAAATTTAAATTATCTCTTTATCAAAATAAAACTCAATTTCCGGAAAATGGGAGAATAAAAAATCTTCTATTTTTCTCTCTATCTCACCGGCTAGCTTTTCATTATGAGCCAAAAAACAAAGAGCAAGACTCGCTTCTTTTGGATATTCAGCGGAAATATCAAGAATAGAGACATTAAATTTTTTTAATTTATCTTTTATAGAGTTTACTATTTTTCTTCTCTCTTTTAGAGAAAAAACAAAAGGTAGTTCAAAATCGACTATTAAATTAACTATCACCATCTTTACAAGACTCACAAATCCCGTAAATATAAAGTTCTTTATAAGAATTAGGATATCTTTTATCTATTTCTTCCTTTACAACATCACTAAAAGGAATATCCTCTACTTTTCCGCATTTTTTACAAATAAAGTGAGCATGAGGTTCTTTTGTAATTTCAAATTTAGGCTTTTGATGTAAACAAATTTCACTTATAATATTTTCATCTTTTAAAGCGGTAATGTTTTTATAAATAGTTGCAAGAGAAATTGAAGGAAAAAAATCTCTTATATCATCATATATCTCTTCAATACTTGCATGACCTTTTTTTTCAAGTTCTTTTAAAATAGCAAGTCTTTGAGGAGTAATTTTGAGATTTGACTCTTCAAGTAATGATTTTATCTCTTTCATATTAACCTTTCTTTTCTTTAAAAATTCAAAAAACTCTTAAAGAAAAGAAAAGGAAAAATTAAGCGTTTTTAAACGCTTTTACCATTTCTTCCATTTCTTTTACATCATTTTCATCAATTAAATCATTAACTGTTACATACGCTCCAACATTTCCTGTCATAGGTTCGATATCTGTGTTAACCGGAAGCGTTTTTTTACCAGGTTTCCAGTTAGCCGGGCATACTTCACCAGTTTTATATGCGTGTTGATGAGCGATAATTTGTCTTACGAATTCTTTTACGCTTCTACCTACCGGTGGTGCTTGAACTTCTTGAGCTACGATTTGTCCGTCCGGATTAATTAAAAATCTACCTCTTAAAGCAAGCCCGGCACCTTCAATCATTACACCGAATTTTCTTGTAACTTCACCTGTCGGGTCAGCTGCAATTGTAAGTTTAAGGTCTTTAAGTAGTGGTTCGGTTTCTACAAATCTTTTATGTGAGAATTTTGTATCAGTTGAAACTGCAAGTACCTCAACACCTAATTCTTTTAAGTATGGTAATGCTGCGTTCATTGCTGCGATTTCAGTAGGACATACGAATGTAAAGTCTGCCGGATAAAAACATACAACAGTCCATTTTCCTTTATAATCTTCGCTACTTACTTCTGTATAATGTCCAGTTTCTGCGTTATAAGCTTCCATTTTGAATTCCGGCATATTTTTAAGAACCAATACACCTTCTTGAGTTTTGATTTCTTCCATTGTTACCTCCTTAGTTTGTGAGTTTTCAGCTTGTGATAACTCTTTTGTATCTTTTTCGCATGCCATATAGCACCTCCATTGTTTTTTTACATCGTAATTATATTCTTTTAAAACTTTTTTGTCAAGGAAAAAGAGAAACAAAAGAAAAAAATTTTCCTTTAGAAGATTTTATCAAGTTCTAAATTATAAAAAAGATTGGGATGTTCAAGTTTAACCCTGTTAACAACCTCATCAATACTAGCGTCTTTATCTTTTTTCATTTCTTCTAAAACAACGGCTTTTACATCATCATAATCAATAGGAAACTCACTAAGAATAGCTTTTTCAAGCTTTAATTCAAAATTTTCTTTTAAACTCTTTTTTAAAAGCTCCATCTCTTTTAAATACTCTTCGGCTTTTAAAGCCACTCTAATTTCATTATTAATCTCTAAAAGCCAAATGTCATTATTCAAATTACCTTCAATCAGCTCAAATTCTTTACATCGTACGATAGTGTTTTTACCTATTTTTTTTGCTATCTTTTCAACCAAACCATCAATCCTTTCTGTGCGTGAAGTCTGTTTTCAGCTTCTGTAAATACCTCTTCACTGTGGGATTCAAAAACATCTTCGCTAACTTCATATCCTCTGTAAGCCGGAAGACAGTGAAGAAAAATCGCTTCTTTTTTTGCAAGTTTCATTAATTCGTCATTTACTTCAAAACCTTTAAAATCTTTTATTCTCTTTTCTTTTTCATCCTCTTGTCCCATACTAACCCACGTATCGGTAGTTACTACATCCGCTTCTTTTACTGCCTCTTTCGGGTCGTTTAAAAAGTTTATTTTAGCACCGCTTATTTTGGCAAACTCCAAAGCTTTGTTTTTTATATTTTCATCAATTTCATACCCTTTAGGAGTTGCTATATTTAGTTTAAACCCAAGTTTACTAGCAAGAATAGCCCACGAATTAGCCATATTATTACCATCTCCCACATATGCGACAAGAGTTTTTTGAGGATTATTAAAATCAAATTTACCAAATTCAATCATCGTCATCAAATCCGCTAAAAGCTGGACCGGATGGCATAAATCCGTAAGTCCGTTAATTACCGGTACTTTTGAATATTTGGCAAACTCTTCAAGCCTCTCTTGCCCGAAAGTCCTAATCATTACCAAATCAACCATTCTGGTTATTACTCTTGCAGTGTCTTTTAAAGGTTCTCCTCTTCCGAGCTGAATATCTCTGCTACTTAAAAAAAGTGCATCCCCACCTAATTGATTCATACCGACCTCAAAAGAAACCCTTGTACGAGTAGAGCTTTTTTCAAAAATCATAGCAAGCTGCATATTTTTCAAATAGGGTTTAAAAATTCCGGCTTTTGTCTCTTTTTTTATCTGAAAACCTAAATCGATTATTTCTTTTATTTCCTCTTTTGTATAATCACATAACCATAAAAAATGTCTCAATTTTAATCCTTATTCTTTTTTTAATGCACTTTGGGTTTTTATTTAAGATATAATTTTATCAAAAAAAGGAGATTTTTTGAAAATTTCAGAAGTCGCAAATTTACCCACACAATACGGAAATTTTAAAATACAGTCCTTTAAAGAAGGAAATAAAGAGCATTTAGCTATTTTCACCTCAATAATGCCGAAAGTTCCTTTTGTAAGAATTCACAGTGAATGTTTAACGGGAGACGCTTTAAAAAGTTTAAAATGCGATTGTGGGGAGCAGTTGGAGTTTGCCTTAAAAACAATAGCAAAAGAGGGAGGAATACTTTTATATTTAAGACAGGAAGGAAGAGGCATAGGACTTTTTAACAAAGTAAACGCATACGCACTTCAAGATAAAGGCTTGGATACGGTAGAAGCAAATCATCAGTTAGGTTTTGAAGCAGATATGAGAGATTTTTCAATAGTGGAAAAAATTTTAAAACATTTCGGAATAAATAAAATAAATCTCCTTACAAACAATCCAAAAAAAGAATTCGCTTTTAAAGAAATAGAAGTTGTAAAAAGAATACCTATTATAATAAAACCAAATCCGTATAATGAAAACTATCTGAAAACAAAAAAGGAAAAATTAGGTCATAAATTATAAACCGGACCTTTAAATAAAGGAAAAAGATGGATAAATTTGAAATTTTTACAAATGAACTTTTAAAATGGAATAAAGTCCACAAACTTACAAATTACAAAACAAAAGAAGAGATAAAAGCCCAAATAGAAGACTCTTTATATCCATTAGAAAAAATCAAACATTTAAGTACAGCCCTTGATATAGGTACGGGTGCCGGATTTCCGGGACTTATTTTGGCAATTGCTATGCCTAATACCAAATGGTACCTAGTAGAACCTCTTAAAAAAAGATATTCGTTTTTAAATTATATGAAAATAAAGCTGGGATTAAAAAACACTTCCGTAATACCTTCAAGATTGGAAAACACCGACATTAAACCGGTAGAACTTATAACGACAAGAGCCGTAATGCCTACAAGGGAAATTTTACAAATTGCCCTTCCTTACCTGAAAAAAAATGGTACAATACTTTTATACAAAGGTTCCGGTATTTCAGAGGAATTACAAAAAATTCCGTATAAAGCCGAAATTATTCAAAAAGGAACCAGAAATTACGTATTTTTAAAGGATTTAAATGGGTAAAATTATTTTATTATTATTAATTATAGGTGGAATTTACTTTTTCTTTATAAAAAAGACTCTTCAAAAAACAGAAGAAGAGGAAAACGAATTTCAACAATGCGACAAATGTAAAACATTTGTTTTAAAAAAAGAATTAAAAGAAAAAAACGGTCAACTTTTATGCAAGGACTGTTATGCTAATTCTTGAAAAGCCGTTTTGTGAAGAAGAGTTTTTATACGTAAAAACGCTAGAAGATATAAAAAACTCAAAACCGAATACCACTCTTATTTTTCATTACTGCGATTCCTCTCTTGAACTGTTTAATTTTTGTAAGCTAAACAATATCGAATACGGAGTTATCGTAAATTCTGTAAAAGAGCTGATATTTTGTGCCAATTTAAATGCCAAATATCTTTTTTGCGAAAATTTAAAAAAAGCAAAAGAATTTCAAAAAATTGCCGATAATTATTTACTAGATTCGAAAATAGTATTTTTAGCGGATTCTCTAAATGAGATAGAAGAGATATCAAAATACACAATTGATGCAATAAAATTAAAGGGGAACAAATGAGAAAACCTAAAGTAACGCCTACAAATAAAGAAGTTGTTTTAAAAGAAGAAGATTTTATCATCTCAAAAACCGATTTAAAAAGTAAAATTATTTACGGAAACCAGATTTTTATCCAAATGAGCGGATACTCCGAAAAAGAACTCTTAGGCAAACCTCATAACATCTTAAGACATCCGGATATGCCAAGATGTGCTTTTAAAGTATTATACGACCACATAGAAAACGGAAAAGAGTGGTTCGGATATGTTAAAAACCTAAGAAAAGACGGAGGGTATTATTGGGTGTTTGCAAACATCTCTCCTACATACGACACAAACGGAAACTTAATAGGTTATTATTCAGTAAGAAGAAAACCAAGAGACGGCTTTAAATCAATAATAGAACCTCTTTATCAATCTTTAATAAGCATAGAAGCATCCGGTGGAATGGAAGCTTCTTTAAATGAAGTTGAAAACCTTTTAAAAAAGTATAATATGACTTTTAATGAAGTAATGCTAAAAATACAAAAAGGAATTATCAATGAACTATAACAAAATAGCACAAATAAGCTCAAGTGTTTTATTTTTGGTTATAACAGGATACGGTGTTTACACTCAAAGCTACTTAATAGCCGCAATAGCTTTTATCGGGTTTATAATAACTTTAATTCCGATTTTCACTCAAAAATCAAACCAAGATTTATTAGACCCTCTTGCAAAAGAGATTGAAGAGGTGTTAATTACGGCATCAAACGGAAACTTTGAAAAAAGAATTACCAATATAGACTTGCAAAATCCTTTCGCAAAATCGGCATGGGCGTTAAACGACCTTTTAGACCAGCTAGAAGCGTTTGAAAGAGACATTAAAGAATCTATAGAAGCAGCTAAAAACGGAATCGATTATCGCGATATCGCCCCTCAAGGATACAAAGGAATCTTTAGAAGAACGGTTATTATGCTAAATGAAGCTATTGACGCAATTTCAACCTCCCTAAAAGAACAAGCAAGAAGCGAACTTGCA
Source organism: Nautiliaceae bacterium (assembly GCA_039831155.1). Taxonomy (GTDB): domain Bacteria; phylum Campylobacterota; class Campylobacteria; order Campylobacterales; family Nautiliaceae; genus Nautilia. The sequence goes on from JBDONT010000029.1 coordinate 30,860, forward strand.
ATGATCCTTAACAACTTAGGTGGAGGTATGAAAAAACAAATTAACGACATAAAAATCTCTCTTGATACGAAACTAAAAGAATTTATGATAAAAATAGACAATTTATCAGGCGAAATATATGAAGGTGCGGATGCAAGTGCGGTTAAAGTAGAAAACCTCACAATGGTATTAAACGAGTTAATAGACTTCATATCTCATACAAACGAAGCTATTAATATGCTATCTCAAAGAACTGATGAAATCGGAAAAATCGTAGAATTAATCACCGATATCGCAGACCAGACAAATCTACTTGCCCTAAACGCGGCAATTGAAGCTGCTCGTGCCGGAGAACACGGACGCGGTTTTGCAGTAGTTGCGGATGAAGTTAGAAAACTGGCGGAACGCACTCAAAAAGCTACAAGTGAAATTTCAATCACAATTAAAACATTGCAACAAGAAACAAGCGATATCCAGGCAAATTCCGATAAAATAACCGAAATGGCGGTAACCTCAAGAGAAGACATAGAATCAGTACAAGAGATAATAGTAGGCTTTAGAGACAAATCTTTAGAAAATAGAAAAAATGTTGATTTTGCATTAACAAGAATGCTTATGGACTTAGCAAAAATCTCTCACTTACTATACAAACTTAACGCTCACGAAGCTATTATAGAAGAAAAAGAGATAAAAATAGCAAATGAAAATGAATGTGACTTCGGCAGATGGCTACAAAACCAAGAAACAATCCAAAAAATAGGATGTTTCAGTGAATATAAAACAATAAAAGATAATCTTCATAAGAAAGTCCATCAAGAAGTAACCAATGCTCTTGAATGCGTAAAAGATAAAAGCTGTATAAAAAACAAAGACAAAACTATAGAAAAATTCGAAGAAATTGAACAAATTTCACAACAATTATCTTCGACATTAGATAATTTATTTGAAAAATATATAAAAGAGTCTTGTAAATGACGAAACATTTTAATTATTTTTTAATTTTTCTTCTTCCTTTTATGGCGATAAGTCTATTTCTAGTAAACGAAATTTCTCATAAGCTTTTTATTAAAGAATTAATATACATCTTTATAGGTATAATCGCTTTTTTTGTAACATATCTTTTACCTATAAGAAAACTTTTATGGATTATACCTTTCATCTATCTTTTTAACCTCATTCTTTTAGGATTAGTGGATATTGTAGGTGTAAAAATATTAGGAGCTCAAAGATGGCTTAAAATCCCTATTTTAAATATAACCATCCAACCGTCAGAATTTATGAAAACCACCCTGCTTTTAATGCTAGGTTACTCTATTTATAAATACCCTCCAAGACCTGTTTATAATTTTAAAGAATTCATAAAACTCTCCTTAATTATTGTAGTTCCTTTTTTACTAATAGCAAAAGAACCGGACTTAGGAACTGCACTTATTACTCTTATAATAGGATTTGGAGTACTATTTATAGTAGGAGTGGACAAAAAAATCTGGATATCATTAGGTATTTTTGCAATCCTCTTTACACCGGTTGCTTACAAATTTTTATTAAAAGATTATCAAAAAAAAAGAATAGAAAATTTTCTAAATAAACCTAGCTATCACGTAAAACAATCAATAATAGCCATAGGAAGTGGCGGTTTATACGGAAAAAGCAAAGATGAAGCTACCCAAACCCAGCTAAAATTTCTTCCGATTGCCAGCAGTGATTTTATCTTTGCTTATTTAGTAGAAAGATTTGGATTTATAGGAGCTAGCAGTTTAATAACTCTTTATTTTATTCTTATCTATTATCTTTTCTCCATTGCAAAAAAACTAAAAGAAGACTATTTTGCCAAAGTAATGTTTAGTGGAGTGGCTCTTATGATTTTTATCTACTCTTACATCAACATCTCAATGACTATGAATTTGGCTCCGGTTGTAGGTGTGCCTCTTCCCCTTGTAAGTCACGGAGGAACAAGTTTTATTAACTTTATGATACTTTTTGGGATACTAGAAAATTTAATTAGCAAAAAAGAGTTTATAAACACATACGGAGTAAAATAATATAGTAATTCAATATAAAGTTTGAGCCGATTTAAACTAGCAAAAAAATTAAATGAATTTATATAAGAAGTAACCAGAAAGTTTTGAATAAGTGGTGCCCAGGGACGGAATCGAACCGCCGACACAGGGATTTTCAGTCCCTTGCTCTACCGACTGAGCTACCTGGGCAAAAGTGGTGGACTCGGCAGGACTCGAACCTGCGACCAACCGGTTATGAGCCGGTTGCTCTAACCAACTGAGCTACGAGTCCACTTCTATGTGGATTGAAATTATATCTACTATAAGAAAAAAAATCAAGAGAAAAAAGTTAAAATTTCAAAAATTTATTAATTTCCTCTTTTAAATTATCTTTTAATCTCTTTTTCAATTCATTTTCGGATAACTTCTTAAGCTCTTTTTTCAAAGAATTCATATCTAAATTTAAAAAGTCGGTATTCTCAAATTTCAAAGAACCTATTTGAGACGTTAACAGTTTTTTAGCTTTTTTCTTCTCTTTTTCTATCTCTTCATTTACACCTCTTTTAACTACAGAAGATAACACCCTATCAAGATTTGAATGAATTCTTAATTTTAAATTTTCCATTTTACCCAACACTTCTATGTCAAATTCCAGTTTTTTAACATTTTTCAAAAGATTAGTAACTTTTTTTGAATTTAAAAACTCTATAATTGAATTGTCACTAAAAGCTTTAATATTCAGTTTTAAAAATTTATCTTTTAAAATACCTTGAAATCTCACATCAAAATCAGCACTTAAAATTTTTAAAGGACCTATAAAATAATCTTTAACTTTTAATCTATCTACTTTTCCAAAAAGTTTAAACTCATTTAAATATTCAATTTTTATGAATGCAAAATCAAAATATCCGCTTTTTGAATCAACTTTTAAAATCGCACTTTTACTTAAAAGTTTTTGATTAGAGGATATATTATAACCGTTCACGACAAAACTTGCGTTTTTTAATATTACATTAGAGTAGAAATGTTCCAATACACAATCCGGATAAACGTTTTTATCCTTAAACTTAATATAAACTCCCTTAAATCTGCTTTTTTCTTCCTTAGAAGATGATTTTAAATAAGGTTTTACTCTCTCATACCAATATAAAGCTTTATTAATATATTCGCTTATTTGAGGTTTCAAAAAACTCTCCACAAAAGATAAATACTCTTTATTTTTCAGCATATCATATCTTTTTTCTATATTCAAATAATCCTCATTAACAGCTTCTTTAAAGGCTTTTAAATCTTTCTTTACTTTTTCTTTTGCTTTTAAAACTTCTTTTTTATCGCTTTTAATTAAAGAATCTATTTTAGAAATTTCATTATCAAGATTTTTTACTTTTTGAATTATGTCACTAATGTTATTGGCATTAGGTTTTGTGTTTTTTAAAGAGTCTATTTGAAGCTTTATAGAATTTAACTTTTCTTTAGCGATTTTTGCGTCTTGCTTTGATTTATTAACTATTTTTAAGAAACTTTCATAATCTTTTTTCAAAACTTCCAACTCTTTTTTACTTTTTAATTCATAATTAGCCAATACCTTAGAAACATCCGGAATTTTTATATTTAATTTAAAATCAGCAGTTTTTGAAGGTTTTGAAGAGACGTTTTTAACCTTTACAATCTCTTCTATATTTTTATTTGAATAAACTTTAGAAATAACAAGTTTTTCAATATCACATTTCTTCCACATCAACTCTTTAAAAGAAAACTTTATTAAAATAGTATCAATCTTAACATCTCCTACATAAACCCCTTTTAAATCAACTTTTAAATTTCCAAAAGAAACATCAACTTTTTTTACTTTGACCGGTTTACGGGTAATTTTAGATACTGAAACTTCAAAAGCCTTTTTTATAATAAAAGGAGTGGTAACATAAATAAATCCACTAATTAAACCTACAACCCCTACAAAAGCAATCAAACCACTTAATCTAAAAACACCTTTTTTCTCCTCCTTAGGTACAAGCCACTTTAAAAGTTTGTATTTACTAAAAAAAGGAAACAGCTTTTTTCTATAAACTTCTATCGAACGGTTTAATAAAATATAAACCCCAACACCTAAAACGACTCCCCAAACAAACGAACCCAAAACAACCGTATTATTAAAATCACTCCACCTAAAATAAGGAATATTATAAAGCCACTCCCATAAAGGCTCCAAAAATTTAAAATGCAAAAGTTCCCACCCCGTGTAAGCAAAAACAGGATCCAAAACAAAAGCTATAATCTCAAAAAAACTCCAAGAAGCAAAATAAAGTCCCAAAGGTATTCTAAATACAAACACAAAAAACAAAATCAAAAAAGTTATTAAATTAATCCCCGGCAAAAACCCACTTACAAGCCCAAGCACAATCGCCAAAGAGATAAATTTCTGTGAATCCGCACTGTTTAGTTCTCTTAAAAACTTAATCAAAAATTCCATCTTTATCCTTTTATTTTTTCTATAAATTTTGCAATCTCTTCAAAATCTTTATCAATTCTATAATACGGCTTATATTTTTCAAAATTCCTCCAGGGAATATAAGCACTGTTTCTGCCTCTTTTTTCAAGTTCCATTGCAACTGCGGCATTTATAAGACCTTTATAAGCAAATTGAATTTTATCGTCTCCTTTTCTTAAACCTTGCCAAACTTCTTCTAATACTTCGTGGGCTTCATAAAATTCACCTTTTAAAATAAGTTTTTTAAACTCCTCTAACTCTTTTCTCAAAACCACTCCTTATATTATAATTTCAAAAAAGGCTTTAAATGTTAAACATCGTAACGGCTTTAAGTATAGAGGCAAAACCTATAATAAAACATTTCAATCTAAAAGCCAAAAACGAAATATATCAAAATAATTATTTAAATTTAACAATAACCGGCAGTGGTAAACTAAAATCGGCAATAAACACCACTATTTTACTTACGAAATATCAATTCCCGACTCTTAATATAGGAATTGCAGGAAGTAACGAACATCAGATAAACCAAGGTTTTTTTATTCACAAAATCATAGACACCGACTCCAACCTAAAATACTATCCCGATTTTTTCCAAGACAACAGCGAAACTTTACATACCGTATCCCAAATAAAAACATACTACCCTCTTGTAGATATGGAAGGAAGTGGCTTTTTTGAAGCTTGTTACAAATTTTTAAGTGTAGAGGAAATTATTCTTTATAAAATAGTAAGCGATACTCCATTAAGAGAGCCTAAAAAAGATTTAATCCCTTCTCTTATCAAAAACCATATCCACGTTATAGAAAACCTCCTAGACTCACTTCCTAAAAAAGAAGAGTTTTTCAAAGAGATAAACGAAGCCTTAAAAGAAGCCTCTTTAAAAATGCATTTAACCAAAACCCAATACAATCAACTAAAAAACATCTTAACTTATTACAAGCTAATAAACAAACCTTTTCCAAAATTTTATAAAATAAGAAAAAAAGAAGATGTTAAGAAGTTTATTACCAGTTTAACTTCTTAACTTGAGATTTTGTAACGTTTTCTTCATTCGGAGTAATATTTACATCAACCGTGCGATTAGTTTCATTAAACTTTTCATTCGATATCGATTTAACCCCGCTCCATCCTTTCGAACTCATTAAAAAATCAACTTTAACACAAGGATGAGTAAAACAACTTTCATCTTCACTAGGGTCTTTATATATTGTAGCTAAAGGATGATACCACAACCAAGAATTAATTCCCAAATGGATTTTTACACTATAAGGAAGAATATGTATAGTTTTAAAAGTCACATTCTCTTCACCGTTTACAACCGAATTTAATTCCACCGTAACATCATTCGGTTTAACAACCGAAGTTATATTTCCATCATTATTATTATGGTCTTTATTTAAAACCCACTCATCATTATTCCAGTAAAAATAAGTAAATTTACCATTTAATTCATTTCCATAACCTGCTACATTTGTAGCTTTTATACGTCCGTATCTGTAAGTTGCTTTGGAATAAGTCGGATTGATTACGCTTATATCCGCACTTCCGAATGTAGAATTTTCATCGCTCACATTTACATCTCTTAGCGTTACGTTAAATTCATTTACCGGATAAGAATATTTTTTAGTAAATCCTATTAAAAGATGAATTATAGCACTTCCGTTCGTATCGATTGAGAAGAAATTTTTATTAACATCTCTCAATTCCAATACTTGATTTAAAGAAACATTATTTTCTTCTCCCGTTTGGTTTATTTCATAACTAACTTTTTGGTCAATCGGAAAATTATTAACATCCAAATATTTATAAGAAACATTCAAATCGAAATTTTTAGCATAACATAACGCATTATAATTTTTAGCTATCGAATTTTTCGTATAAGCTGTAATATTTAATTCGGCAAAAGCGGACATCTTTAAAGTATTAGAAATATAAGTAAACTTACCTTTGTTAAAATTATAAAAACCTCCGTTAATTACGAATTTATAAGGAACGAAAAGTTTAAACGTTCCGTATCCCGGTGAAATAAGCAAAATATCGTCACTTATTCCGCTATCATTTTCATCAACACTAGCAAATTCGTGAGTATCTTTAATTTCTCTTACGCTAGCGTTAATTTCTCCGACTTCATTATAAGCTACGCTAACGTGAGCCACTCCGTTTACAAAATTAGCATTATAAAACTCATTTGCAAATTTACCTCCGAGACAAGATGCTTTTAAATCTTTAGCACTCAACCCTATATCATCGTTAAAATTAGCATTCGAAATCAAATTACCGTTATAATCTAAAGCTTCTAACGTAATATTAAACTCATCTCCGGCTTTTATAACCGAATCTATATTTGATAATTTATATTTAGCCGGTCTTATGGAAAAATCGTCTCTACTACAAACTTTATTGGAATAATTATCAAATACACACTGTAAACATTCGTCACTAGGGACATCTCCGCCTCCGTAAGTTCTGTTTCTTTTATAGTTACAAACTTGTGCACACGGTACGTCACAATAATCCGAATCTATATTTCCCGTCGGACAAGCATCTCCGTATCTAGCCGTTGCTATTTGAGTTAATAATCCCCACACGCAATTATTAGTTCTATCGACACACGCATTATCATTATCCGCTATCATATTACCTTGAGCGTCAGTCAAATATCTAACCCTAAATCTAGCATCTTTCAACACTCCGGAATAAATTATATTATTTATTTCCTTTACGCTTTCTTGATTAAAAAACAAAAAATACCTATTAAGAGTCGGATTCGTATCGCATTCATATTGATTGGAAGGATTTTTAATCAAATCAACCTCCACAACTCCCGAATAATTTTCTAAGGTTTGATAATCTTTATTTAACTTTAAAACCTTTACCGAAAAAGGTTTATTCGCTATTTTTGTAAAGATTTGATTTAAAGAGTTTTCCGGGTCTATAGGATCGGTATCGGAATCAAAACTACTTTCAACTACATTGAAAGTTCCTGTTACCAAAGAGACTTGAGAATGTTCCGTACAATTAAACATATCTCCTATCGAACCGTCATATATAAAAATTCCGTTATTTCCGTTTATATTTCGTTCGGCAGTTAAAGCTCCGTACAAAATTATAGGTAAATTCGCTCTAAATTCACCTTTTACATAAAGATACGCTCTTACTACCGATACTCTATCCACTTCTATACTTCCTCCACTATAGATAAACAAATTATGAGAATCTCCGTTTCTATTTATATCTCCCATTATTTTAAAATCATTTTTCACAAAAATTCTAACATCTCCCCCTTCCGGCAATATAATTTTAGTATCGCTGTTAATTATTAAAGAATTAAAATAATAATCCCCCGGATAAAATTCAAGAGTAAAAGTTCTGTTTTGTAAAGTAATATCACCAAACGTCATACATTTTTGATTTGTATCGTAAGGACAAGTTTCATTAGCATCAAAAATTAAAGTCGAAGGAGTCATATTGTTAAAATTATTAGTATTGGAAGTATAATCGGTATGTGTAAAATTACACTCATTAGGATATTTACAATCGTTATCAACACTATAAGTTAAAGCCGAAGTCAATAATACCGGTGTAAATGTAGGAGCGTTTAAAGATTTTATATCACAAGTCACATTCGATAAACACTCTTTATCCGTATAACATTTCACACTTTGCAACGTATTTGTTTTATCCGAATAAATCGAACTACTACCACAGATTTTAGAATTTGAAAATTGAACCGTAGAATACCCGTACACCGAACTTGGAAACACATCACATATATTAGCGAATCTATCTCCTATAGTAGCGGTATCCGCCCTTAACAAAGTAAAAAATATAAAAAAGAAAAACAATCCTCTCATTTTAAAACCTTTTTGTTTTAATCCTATTTTAATTATACAACTTTTTTATAAAATTTACAAATTTAATACCAAAGTCAAAAAAGTGAAAAACAACTTTCACTTTATTTTGATACACTTTCAAAAAAAGGTTAAGAGTTGATTTGTTATATAGAAAAAGAAATTTTAAATGAAGCTTTAATACAAAAAATTATAAACAAATTCAATCCCAAAATAATAGAAATAGACCATTATAAAGATATCTTTAACCGTTCTCATCAAAATTTTAACTATCAAAAACAAAAAAACGTACTCATCCTGGCAAAAAAAGAAAAAAACTTTTTATATAAAGGAAGCAGCTTTTGTAATAATAGAGGCTATCAAAATTTTTTTTATTCAACTCAAATTTTAGGATGTATTTATAACTGTCATTACTGTTATTTAGCCGGAATGTACCCGTGTGGATATCCGGTGATTTTTGTAAATGAAGATGATTTTATAAAAGAGAGCGAAAAACTCTCAAACACTTATATAGCAATTAGCTACGAAACCGACCTTTTAGCATTTGAGGGAATTTATCCTTTCCATAAAAAATGGATAGAACTTGCCAAAAAAAGAAAAGATTTATTTATAGAAAGTAGAACGAAATCGGCAAATACCCACAAGCTACCAAACAATCCTCCTAAAAATTTTCTACTTAGCTTCTCATTATCACCTATAGAAATAAATAAATTTGAAGAAAAAGCCCCTACTCTTGAAAAAAGAATAAAAGCAATAAAAATCGCTCAAGAAAAAAATTACAATATAGAAATAGCAATAGACCCTATTTTAAAAGTAGAAAATCATGAAGAAATATACAAAAACTTTATAGCTTATCTCAAAAAGCAATTGGACTTAAAATATATAAACCTGGAAATAGGAGCTTTTAGAATGAATAAAGGATTTTTAAAAAATTTAAGAAAAACTCATTTAAGTCCTATAAGCTGGTATCCATATGAAATAAAAAATAACGAAGCAAGATATGAAGATGAAAAAAAGATAATTGAAAATATAAAAAAAATAATAAAGGAAGAAGGAAATTAGAATTTATAGTTTCCTTCAAATCTGAATTCTTTATTATCGCTAGTGTTAACTTTAAAATCAGCTACATCATAAGCTGCTGCAAATGAAAGTTTTTTATTAACTGCATATTTCGCACCTAACGTGTATTCATTTAGGTCATTGTTTGCAGAAGTTTTGTCATTTTGATGTTGATATGCTACATATACGCTTGTAGCGTTGTCTACATTGTATCCAACTTTTGCATATAGAGCAGTTCTATCGCTTTTATCAGCAATTGAATAGTTGTTTACAGTTGGAATAACCTTTGCAATTGGTGCATCTATTGAAGTTGTTACAAGGCTGTTTCCGTCGTTTACATAAGCGTAACCGGCTTTTACGCAGAATGCATCTTGAGCATATTTAGCTGAAATATTGTAATAAGTTGTAGATTTTACATTTGAACCTTCGTTTTTACCGTTTGCAAAGTCAACGTGTACGTCTACATCTTTTACCGGAGTAGCATCTAATGATAAAGTTACTAAGTGTTTAACTGTATTTGTTATTTGATAATACCAAGCGTTACCTTTTACCATATCAGTGTTGAATAGTGCAGCTATTGCATATACGTCAGCTGTATTTGCCACTACTGTTTTTCCGTTTTTAAGTGCATCAATCCAAGCTGCCGCTACTGTTAAGTTTTTGTTTACAGTATAAGTAGCAATAGCACCCGCACCATGTCCTGGAGCGAAGTAATCAGCACTTGTAATTGAAGTAGCTACAGGAATTTTACCTAAAATAGCACTTACATTATCTTTTTTATATTGGATAAATAGTAAGTTGTTTAAGATATTACTATCAACACTTGTAGTTCCACCAGCTTGAGTATCTGTAAGACTATCATCGTCAGTGTATACGTTTGATTCTACAGAGTTTCTCATTACAATGCTGAATCCAGTATCACCGATTGGATTTTTGAATACGAATACGGCGTTTGTTCTCCATCTATTGTAAGAGTTTTGATCTTTTGGCATTTCATGGTAAAGTCTTACTCTAATTTTTCCACTTAAATCTACATTTTTAATTGCGTCAGATAATGAAGTAGCACTTGCTACACTCATTGAACCCATTGCTATTAAAGCTGCTAAAGATAATTTTTTTAGCATTCTCTCTCCTTTTTTTTAATATTGTCTCATAATTATATCGTCAAATTCACTAAAAATCAAATGTTTTTTTGTTATTTTTTTAAAAATTTTTAAAAACTCGTTAACCTTCATATCTAGGCATTCCCATAATATTATATCCGCTATCAACAAAATGCACTTCTCCGGTCACTCCACTTGAAAGGTCACTAAGCAGATACATACCGCTGTTTCCAACTTCTTCAATTGTTACGTTTTTCATCAACGGAGAATTTTTTTCATTATATTTAAGTATTTCACTAAAATCACCTATCCCACTTGCCGCAAGAGTTTTAATAGGCCCGGCACTAAGAGCGTTTATTCTGATTTTTCTCTCTCCTAAATCCACTGCCAAATATCTCACACTAGCCTCAAGTGCCGCTTTTGCAACACCCATTACGTTATAGTGAGGAATATATCTTTGGCTTCCAAGATAAGTTAAAGTCAAAATACTCGCTCCGTCATTCAATACGGGTTCTAGTTTTTGAACCACTTCTATCAAAGAATAAACACTAATTTCCATTGCAGTGTTAAACGCTTGTTTAGTCGTATCTATAAATTTACCGTCAAGTGCTTCTCTTGGAGCAAACGCCACAGAATGTACTAAAAAGTCGATTTTTCCGTACTCTTTTTCAATTGCTTCTTTTAAAGTCTCAATCTCTTCGGGTTTACTTACATCAAGAGGATAAATATTTTTTACACCAAGCTCTTTTGCAACCTTTTCAACTCTGCTTTTTAGTTTATCGTTTTGATATGTAAGTATTATTTCAGCCCCTTGATTTTTACAGGCTTTTGCAATTCCGTAAGCAATCGAACGATTGTTTGCAACTCCTATAATTAAACCTTTTTTTCCTTGCATAACCATTTACATCTCCTTTGCTATATTTATCATTTCTTTAAAAACCTCAATATCCAAACTGGCACTTCCCACCAAAACACCGTTTACATTTTCTATACTTAAAATATCTCTAATATTATTAAGTTTCACGCTTCCGCCGTATAAAATAGGTCTATTAGTAAGGTTTCTTATTCTTTGATGAGTCTCTTTTATCTCTTTCACACTCGCACTAACACCCGTACCGATAGCCCAAACCGGCTCATATGCAATAATTAACCTCTCATACTCTAAATCAATTCCTCTAAACTGTTCTTTTAAATATTCAATCACTGCACTAATTCCCTCTTTTCTAACTTCAAGAGGTTCGCCTATACAATACATAATTTCAAAACCGTGTTCTTTAAAAAACCTAAATTTTTCTGCTATAAACTCTTGAGACTCTTTTAAAATATGTCTTCTCTCACTATGACCCAAAATAATTTTATCTATATCAAACTCTTTTAACTGCTCAAGCCCTACTTCTCCTGTAAAAGCTCCGTTAAATGTAGGATAAGCGTTTTGAGCCCCTACAATCTTTTCTTCAAAAAGAGCAGTAAGAGGAGGATAAACCCTAACTTCAACCCCTCCGAAATCCATCTCTTTTAATTTTGCAAGATACTCTTTTGTCTCTTTTCTTGTTTTGTTTGTTTTAAAATTCGCCGCTACTATCATATCTATTCCTCAACCTCTAATGCCGCAATTCCCGGAAGTTTTTTACCTTCAAGAAGTTCAAGACTAGCTCCTCCACCGGTTGAGATAAAGGTCATCTCTTCGTCATCTCCTGCTCTTTGCACTGCATCGGCGGTATCTCCTCCACCTACAACCTTAATCCCGTGGCTTCTTGCGATTTCGTGAGAAATTTTAAAGGTACCTCTAGAAAATTTATCCATCTCATATACACCCATAGGACCGTTCCAAAGAATTGTTTGAGCATCCCATAAAACTTCTCCAAAAAGTCTGACACTAGCCGGTCCTATATCAAGCCCCATCCATTCATCCGGAATTTCTTGAGCCGTTACGTATTTTATCATAGCGTCTTCACTAAATTTTTCAGCTACGACAATATCTACCGGTAAGTAAAACTTAACTCCAAGTCTTTTAGCTTCAGCCATAATTTTCAAAGCTTCATCAATCAAATCATCCTCCACTAAACTTTTACCCACTTCATAACCGATAGCTTTAAGAAAAGTAAAAGCCATGCCCCCACCGATAATAATTTTATCCACTTTTTGAATTAAATTCATTAACGCTTGAAGTTTGCCGCTAACTTTACTTCCTCCTACAACCGCAACGAAAGGTCTTACCGGATTTTCAAGCAATTTATGGAAAAAGTTAATTTCTTTAAGAAGTAAAAATCCGGCCGCTTTATGGTATTTATCGTAAAATCTCGTAATAGCTTCCACACTTGCGTGAGCTCTGTGAGATACCCCAAAAGCGTCATTTATATAAAACTCTCCAAATTCACTTAACTCTTTTGCAAATCCTTCGTCATTTTTCGTTTCTCTAGAATCAAATCTCACATTTTCCAAAAGTAAAATTTCCCCGTTTTTTAACTCCGAAGCCTTACTTTTAGCATCTTCTCCTACTACATCTTTAGCCATAATTACATCTTGCTTTAATAAATGAGAAAGTCTCTTCGCAACCGGTTTTAAAGAATATTTTTCGTTAAATTCCCCTTTAGGACGACCCAAATGGGAAGCTATCACAATTTTACAATCGTTATCAAGAAGATATTTTATAGTAGGTATAGCCATTCTTATTCTTCTATCGTCGGTAATATTTCCGAATTCGTCCAAAGGTACGTTAAAATCACATCTTAAAAACACTCTGCTTCCGGGTTTAAATTCCAAATCTTTAGGTGAATAAAGTTTCATATCACTCCTTTTTTTCAAAATTATACCGAATTAATCTTCACTTCAGAAAAAAATTCGATTTAAGTAAAATCAAACGAACTTAAAAGTAACAATTTAATATTTAATAACAAATTCCGCCATCTCTATCATTCTATTGGAATATCCCCACTCATTATCATACCAGGAAAAAATTTTTACCAAATCTTTATTCGCTTGAGTTAAATCCTTAGCTACTATACTGCTTGCCGGATTTGAATTTATATCACTGCTTACCTTATAGTCGTTGTCAATTTCCAAAATCCCTCTTAAATCCGTTTTAGAATGAAACTCTAAAAGTTCGTTTATTTCATCCGCACTAACTTCACAAGAAAGTTCCAAAACCAAATCCATCAAAGAAACGTTTGCAACCGGTACCCTTATGCTTCTTCCGTCAAGCTTTCCTTTTAAATTAGGAAGTACTTTATAAATAGCCTTAGCCGCCCCCGTAAAAGTAGGTATTATATTAACAGCAGCCGCACGAGAGCGTCTTATGTCTCTGTAATTCGGAGAATCCAAGAGTTTTTGGTCCATCGTATAACTGTGAATAGTTGTCATAAACCCTCTTTTTATCCCGAACTTCTCATCAATTACCTTAGCTATAGGAGCCAAACAGTTTGTAGTGCAAGAAGCGTTTGAAATAACACTTTCTCCTTTGTAATCTTTATGATTCACACCAAGTACGTAAGTAGGGGTATCGTCATTTGCAGGAGCTGAAATAATAACCTTTTTTACATTCCCTTTTATATGTGGCGTAACCTCTTTAGCGGTTAAAAACTTCCCACTGCATTCAAGCACTACATCAGCTTCTTTAAAATCGGTCTCTTTAGGAGACGATACACTAGAATAAGAAACAATATTTTTGCCTATTCTTAAAGTCTTTTCATCTAAAACCTCAACATCCAAAGCTCCTCTTACAGTATCGAATTTAAGCAAATAGACTGCGTGATTTATATCCATAATATCGTTTATAGCTACAATTTCGACATTTTTTAACATTGCAGCTCTTATTATATTTCTTCCTATTCTTCCAAGTCCGTTAATAGCTATTTTCATTCCTAGCCTTTTAAAGTTTTTGAAATTATATTATAATTAGTAAAAAAGGGGTGTTTTGAAAAAAGAAAAAAAATCGGCTCTTTTTGGTGGAAGTTTTGACCCCGTCCATTTAGGACATATACAAATAGCTAAAAAGGCTTTAAATTTTGCAGATGAAGTAATTATAATGCCAAACTACTTAAACCCTTTAAAACACTCTTTTTCAGCCCCTCCTAATTTAAGATATAAATGGCTAAAAAAAGTCTTTAAAAATTTCAAAAACATAAAAGTAAGCACATGGGAAACAGAAAAACAAAGACCGGTTTATTCAATAGAAACGATTAAACATTTTAGACCGGATTTTTTTATAATAGGAAGCGACAACCTAAAAGGCTTAGATAAATGGTATAAAATAGACGAAATTTTAAATTTAACGGAGTTTATCGTAGCTACTCGCGGTGAGGTTGATAAAAATCTCTTAAAAAAGTATAATATCACCAAACTTATAGAAATTGATATCACTATCAGTTCCACTGAAATTCGAAATTGTAATTTCAAATATATCCCGAAAGAAATAGAAAAAGAAATAAAGGAGTTTTATGGACAGAATTGCAAGAATAAAAGAGTTACTTGAAGAAAAAAAAGCTCTTGATGTAATGGATTACGATTTAAAGAAAAGTGATTATTTTGTAGATTATGTAATAGTAGCTACAACTATGGCAGACAAACACGCCCAAGCACTGCTTGATTATTTAAAAAAAACACTAAAACCTATGGGTGAGAGTTTTTTAGGTGTTGATTCCAGTGACGATTGGACGGTAATTGATTTAGGAGATATTTTAATTCATTTAATGAGTGAAGAGTATAGAGCGAAATACCAAATGGATAAATTTTTAGAAGAGATAAAAGCAAGACTTAAAAGAGATTAATATCTCTTTTTATTCCAATTACTTTCTTTTTTCAATCTCTCTTGCAAATATGTTAAAATTCCGATTTCTAAAAGAAAAAATTTTGTAATTATTTAGTAAAATTTTATAAACTCTGAAAAGGATGATAATTGAACTCTTTTAAAAGTCATATCACTCTTATTTTAGCTCTCGTTTCCATTTTGACAAGCATTTTTTTATATAGATTATTTCGTACCGTCTTAAACGAATATCAACATACTATTTTAAATAATTATTCAATAGTGATAGTCAGCACTAAAAAAATAGAACATATAGATTATCCTCTAATATCAAGTATTTCTCAAATAGATATTTCGTCTAAAATAAAAAAATTGAAAAAAAAATTCGAAAATATAAATTTGGAAGATATTTCTTTACCTTTTTTTTATAAACTTAAATTAAAAACCTTGCCCTCTCCGACGGAATTAAAAAATTTAGAAGAGTTCTTAAAAAGTTTTCCTTATATAAAAAGAGTTTTGACTTATAGCTCGTCCCAAACAAAAATTTACAATCTTTTAACTCTTTTAAAACTAATCTCCAATATATTTATGTTGGCAATTTCCGCTTTAGGATTTTTATTAATAGTAAAACAGCTGGAAGTATGGAAACTTCAACACTCTCAAAGAATGTATATTATGGAACTGTTCGGAGCTCCTTTTTGGTTTAAAGGAGCGGTACTTTTTAAAATAGCTTTCTTAGACTCTTTAATAGCTATTATTTTAAGTACCATATCGATAATTTTTATAAAAAACTCTTCTCTTTTTAATATGATTGTAAATGACTTAAAAATAAATTTACATATCAACTACTTTAAAGAAATATTGTTACTATTAACAATTAGTTTAACCATTTCTTTAATAAGCTCGATTTTGGTAATTATAGGAAAAAAATGAGGTTTTTTGCTATTTTATTTATTATCTTAAACTTTAATCTTATAAATGCAAACAATATAAAAAACACAAAAAAAGCTTTAAAATATACATCTTATAAAATAAGCAAAATGAATGCTAAATTGGATTATTTAGCAAAAAACATTTTAAAAAGAGAAAATGAAATAAACCTATTATCAAAACAAGAAAACACTATTCGTCATCAAATAAAAACTCTTCAAGAAGAATTAAAAAATTCAAATAAAGATTTAAACGAATTACAAACAACACTAAAAACATTACAAGCAAAAAAAGAAAGCATATCGGACGAAATTATAAAATTTATTTCTCAAAATTACTACCTAGACACTCAAAAAATCAATTCGTTAAACGACTTGATTTATAGTGAAATAAACAAAAAAATATTAAATATTTATGCTAAAAAAATAGCTCTTCTTAGTAAAGCCTTAAAAAATATAAATAAAAACATTTCCGAAATATCACAAAAAATATCCTCCATTTTAAGTAAAAAATTAATGCTTCAGCAAAAACAACAAGAACTTGCAAAATTAAAAAATAAAAAACTTTTGGAACTTAAAAAACTTAAAAAACAAAAAGAATTTTATAAAGAAAAACTAGTAGCAATGCTTAAAAAACAAGAAAGATTAAGAAAAAAACTTCAAGAATTAAAAATAGTAACAAAAAGAATTCACGTAAAAACATTTAATCCTAATTACAAAATAAAAACCGCTTCTTATAAAGGAACTAAAACCATTTCTCCGGTAAGAGGAAAAATTATAAAAAAATTCGGAAGTTACATAGACCCTATATATAAAATTAGAATTTACAACGATTCCATAACTATTAAAACAAAACCGAACGCCATTATTAGAGCGATAAAAAGCGGAAAAGTGGTTTATATAGGAAAAGCTAACGATAAATACGTAATTTTCATAAAACATAAAGGCAATCTTTTCAGCATTTATGCAAATTTAGAAAAAGTATCTCCTCTTTTAAAAAAAGGTTCGTATGTAAAAAAAGGACAAATAATAGCAAGAGTAAAAGAAAAACTTGAATTTGAAGTTACTTATAAAGATAAACCGATAAACCCTTTGAAGGTAATTAAACTATACTAAAAAAGGATTTTTTGATAAAATACCGTTTTAAAAAGGCTCTTGATGAAAAGGAAAGAAAATAGAATTCTTATTAAATTTTCCGGGGAAGCTCTAGCTAATAAAGAAGGCTTCGGAATTGACACTCAAACACTAAAATATTTAGCCGATGAGATAAAATCGGTAACCCAAGAAGGTTTTGAAGTAGCTATAGTAATAGGTGGAGGAAACTTTATAAGAGGAGTTAGTGCCGCTAAAGATGGAATAATAAAAAGAACTTCCGGTGATTATATGGGTATGCTTGCAACGGTAATTAACGCCGTAGCTATGCAAGAAGCACTTGAAAAAGACGGACTTGCGGTAAGAGTCCAAAGTGCCATTAAAATGGAAGAAATAGCAGAAAATTTCATTGTAAGAAAAGCGATTAGACACCTTGAAAAAGGAAGAGTCGTAATTTTTGCAGCAGGTACCGGAAATCCGTTTTTTACAACCGACACGGCAGGAGTACTTAGAGCTAGTGAAATAGGATCCGGTGCAATTATAAAAGCGACAAAAGTAGACGGAATTTACGACAAAGACCCACAAAAATATCCGGATGCAAAACTTTTAAAAGAAATCTCTTACGAAGAGGCTTTAAAAGATAATATAAAAGTAATGGACGATACGGCAATAGCCTTAGCTAGAGAAAACAAACTGCCTATTATCGTATGTAATATGTTTAAAAAAGGTAATTTACTAAAAATTCTAAAAAACGACCCGAATGCAAAATACTCAATAGTAAAATAAAGGAGAATCATGAGAATAGAACAAATTAACGCAAAAGCTTTAGAAAAAGTAAATTACGACAGATACTTATTATCTCAAGCAATTGCAAAAAGAGTAAACGAACTAATAAACGGAGCAAAACCTCTAATCGAACTTCCTAAAAAAAATATGCAACTTACGGAAATAGCAACTCTTGAAATTGCCGAAGGTCTTATAAAGGTTAAAGAGATTTGAGAGAAGATTTCGAAAAATTAATCCGACAAATTACTTTCGTTAAAACTACAAAAGAAGCTAAAGAGCTTCTTTTAAATCAAATAAACACTCCCTTTATTCAAAAAGCAATAGACTTTGCTATAAAAGCCCACGAAGGCCAAAAAAGAAAAAGCGGAGAAGATTATGTCATTCATCCACTATTAGTAGCCACTATAACAAGTTATTTCAATAATGACGAAGAAGTGGTGGTAGCCGCAATTTTACACGATGTCGTAGAAGATACTCCTTATTCGATAGAATATATAAGCGAACATTTTTCTTTAAGCGTAGCACATTTAGTAGAGGGATTAACTAAAATAGTTGAAATAAGACAGAATTCTTTAATCCCCTCTTCTTCCAATGAAAAACTTACTAAATCCGCTATGACATTTAGAAAAATGCTTTTAGCTTCCATTAAAGATATAAGAGTATTGGTAATAAAATTATGCGATAGACTTCATAATATGTTAACCTTAGACCCTCTTCCACCACACAAACAAAAAAGAATAGCGGAAGAGACTCTAGTTGTATATACCCCAATCGCCCACAGACTCGGAATAGCCACTTTAAAAAATTATCTAGAGGATTTGGCTTTTAAATACCTATTACCCGACGAATATCAAAAAATAGACTCTTACATAAGAAAAAACAGAGAAAAATTTACTCTAAAACTTAATGAATTCACTCAAAAAGTAACCTCTCTTTTACAAAAAGAGGGAATAAAAGATTTTGAAATAAAAAGCAGAATAAAACACTATTATTCCATTTTTCTTAAAATGCAAAGAAAAGGCATCTCAATTGAAGAGATTTTAGACCTGCTAGCTATAAGAATAATAGTAAAAGAACCTATCGAATGCTATAAAACCTTAGGAATAGTTCATTTAAATTTCAGACCCCTTATAAGCAGGTTTAAAGACTATATAGCAATTCCTAAAGATAACGGTTATCAAACACTTCACACAACCGTTTACGCAAAAGATTCGATTATAGAAGTTCAAATAAGAACGTTCGATATGGATAAAAACGCGGAATTCGGAATTGCGGCTCATTGGAAATATAAACTCAATACGCAAATGCCGAATATCAAATGGCTAGAAGATATGAAATTTGACGAAAATATAGAAGATTTTTACGAACTTGCAAAAAACGATTTATTTAGCGAAGACATAGTCGTATATTCTCCTAAATTCGATACGTTTACGCTTCCGCTAGGAGCTACCGCTCTTGATTTTGCATATGCAATTCATACGGATGTAGGAAACAAAGCTATAAAAGCTTACGTAAACAAAGAAGAAGTCCCTCTTCTTCATCAGTTAAAAACGGGAGATATCGTAAGAATCGTAACGGGAGATGAGATTATCCCTAGATGCAGCTGGATAGAATCTTTAAAAACAAGTAAAGCCAAATACGAACAGAAAAAACTATGCCGTGCAAAAGAAAAAGAGATTAACAAAAAACTTGCAATTGCCATTTTAAAAACAATTTTTGACATAAACGAAAGAAAAATAAAAGCTTTGTTGAAAGTCAACCGCTTATGCGAAATAACGGAAAAGATACCGGAAGATAAAAATCTCTTAAAAGAAAACGTAAAAAAAATTTACGATACCTTAAAAAAGAAGAATCTTTTATATTTTAAAAAAACGAAACTAAAAGAGTACGTTTTCGGTAACATAAGAATCATAAGCAACAAACCTATAAACGAAATAAGTTTCAGTTACTGTTGTCATCCTAAATTCGGAGACAAAATAATAGGACTTTTAAATAAAAAAGAAGTTGAAATTCATCACAGATTTTGTAATAATGCCGAACATCAAATTAAAAACGCCGTATTTATCGAATGGATTGAAAATAACCAAAATAAATATTTCTTAACGGTAAATCTACCGAACAAAAAAGGAGAACTTGCAAAATTTATTAATTTTTTAACTAAACTTGACATTTTCATTCATTATATTACTCTGGGAAAAGAGTCAAGTAACTGTAAACTTGAAATTGAGTTTGATTCAAAAAAATTTGAAAAAATCAAAGAAAAAATTCAAAAAGAATACAACATAATCGAATTTATCTCAACAAAGGACGCATATAATGGATAAACTTACAAAACATCCTAAACTAGACGAGGCAATGGCCGAAATTCAAAGAGGAAGTAGCGAAATAATAGGCCTTGAAAAGATTGAAAAACTGGTAAACAAATTCCTACATACGGGTGAGAGATTTACAATAAAAGCAGGATTTGACCCGACAGCTCCAGATTTGCACCTAGGTCATACCGTACTTTTACAAAAATTAAAAACCTTTCAAAAATACGGAGCTAAAGTTCAGTTTTTAATAGGAGACTTTACGGCTCAAATAGGAGACCCAACAGGAAAAAGTGCAACCCGTAAAATGTTAACTCCGGATGAAGTTAAACAAAACGCACAAACTTACAAAACACAGGTATTTAAAATCTTAGATAAAGATTTAACCGATGTAGTGTTTAACAGCGAATGGCTAAACGCATTAGGGGCTAGTGGAATTGTAGAACTTACCACAACTTATACGGTGGCAAGAATGCTAGAAAGAGATGATTTTGAGAAAAGATACAAATCAAACACCCCTATAGCAATAAGTGAATTTATATATCCTCTACTTCAAGGATATGACAGTGTTGCATTAAAAAGCGACATAGAAATAGGAGGAACGGACCAGAAATTTAACCTCTTAATGGGAAGACATCTTCAAAAAGTCTATAACGTAGGAAAAGAACAATCGGTTATTATGATGCCTCTACTTGTAGGGCTTGACGGTGTTAATAAAATGAGTAAATCCCTTGGAAATTATATAGGAATAACGGAAGACCCAAATACGATTTTCGCAAAAGTTTTAAGTATTTCCGATGAGCTTATGTGGGAGTGGTATGAACTATTAAGCGAAAAATCCATTAAAGAAATAGAAGAGCTTAAACAAAAAGTAAAAGAAGGAATGAACCCTAAAATCGCAAAAGAGATGCTCGCTATTGAAATAGTAGATAGATTCCACGGAAAAGGTACAGGACTCAAAGCAAAAGAACACTTCGACAAAGTACACAAACAAGGTCAAATTCCGGATGATATTAAAATTTTTGAACTAGAACCTACTAATATAGTAGACGCTCTTGTAGCTACAAAACTAGCTTCATCCAAAAGTGAAGCAAGACGTCATATAAAAGGTGGGGCGATTAGAATAAATCAGGAAAAAATAAGCGACCAAAATATAAACTTAGAACCGAACAAAGATTACATTTTACAAATCGGTAAAAGAAAATTCGCAAAAGTAAAAGTGAAAGGATGAATATGAAACCTCTAAAAATAGGAAAACACACAATAAAGCACCCTATTATTCAAGGGGGAATGGGGCTTGGAATCAGTTGGGATAAACTAGCGGGAAGCGTAAGCCGTGAAGGTGGTTTGGGAGTTATTAGTGCAGTTGGTACGGGATATTACGAAAATAAAAAATACGTAAAAAAACTTGTAGAGGGAAGGCCTCTTCTTGAGAGCGATTTTTACAACAGAGACGCTCTTTTTAAAATTTTTGAAAACGCAAGAAAAATTTGTGGCGACGCCCCACTTGGGTGTAATGTTTTATATGCGATAAACGATTACGGAAGAGTTGTAAGAGACGCTTGTGAAGCCGGAGCAAATATCATAATAACAGGTGCCGGACTTACTATGGATATGCCGGAATTTACAAAAGATTTTCCGGAGGTTGCACTTGTACCTATCGTATCTACGGGAAGGGCTTTTAGACTTATTACCAGAAGATGGGAAAAAAGATACGGAAGAATTCCGGATGCCGTAATTGTGGAAGGTCCTCTAAGTGGTGGACATCAAGGATTTAAATATGAAGAGTGCTTTAAAGAAGAAAACCAACTTGAAAATTTAATCCCGGATGTTAGAGAAGAAGTGGATAAATGGGATAAAAACATTCCGGTAATTGCAGCCGGTGGAATTTGGACTCACGAAGATATAGTTAAATTCTTAAATTTAGGTGCAAACGGAGTCCAGCTAGGTACTAGATTTGCCCTAACTTATGAATGCGACGCAAGTGATGAATTTAAAGAAACTCTACTTAACGCAAAAAAAGAAGACATTATCTTAATGAAATCTCCGGTAGGATACCCGGCAAGAGGTGTTAAAACAAAACTTATAGAAAAAGTGGAAAAAAAAGAAGGTCCTATTATCAAATGTATTTCAAATTGTGTCTCTCCTTGTAATAGAGGTGAAGAAGCTAGAAAAGTAGGTTATTGTATTGCCGACAGACTTGCCGACGCATACGAAGGAGACCTTGAAAACGGACTTTATTTCAGTGGAGCTTATGCATACAGAGCCGATAAACTTCTAAGCGTTAAAGAACTTATGAAAGAGTTATTAGGAGAATAATGAGGTTTTTATTACTTCTTTTCTCTTTTATATTTATCTTTGCTTGTAATACTTCATCAATAAATAAAGCATATACCGAATATTATAATTATCAAAAAAAATATATTTCGGCTCTTTTAGATAACAATAAACAAGCCCAAATAAAATATTTAAAAGAGATGATAGAGTGCGGAGAATTTTTACATTTAAATATTACCGATTATAAAAAAAAGTTACAAAGTTTATCAAAAACATATAAACCGGTTAAAAATTATCCGACACTTTCAAAACATATTAAAATACTCTCTTATAATCCTATAAAAATCAAACTTCCTTCAAACCAAGTTACTTTTTTTACTTCCGAATATAAACTCTATAAAAAAGTCTTTGACATCAAAAATGCCGCTATACATAAATTTATAACAAAAAAACTTAAAAGTAATATTATTCTAAAAATCGCCCAATTTAATAAAAATACGGTAAGAATCGTTTTATATTCGAAATATAAATTCAGAATTAAGTACCGAATAAAAAATAATTTACTTACTATTTCCATCATATCCTATCAAAAAAACTTACCCGGCCAACTTTCCGCCGTATCTTTTAAACCTATAAAAAAGCATAAAAAAGTAATCGTAATAGACCCGGGACACGGCGGAAAAGATGCTGGAGGAGTAGGAATTAAACATAGAATGGAAAAAGAAGCCGTTTTAAAAATAGCGAAATATTTAAAAATTTATCTTCAAAGCCAAGGATATATAGTATATCTCACAAGAAAAGGAGATTATTTTATTCCTTTAAAAAAAAGAACTCATTTCGCAAATATAAAAAAAGCGGATTTATTTATATCCATTCACTGCAATATAGCTCCTAGACATTATAAAAAACCTCACGGAATAGAAACTTACTTTTTATCTCCTACTAGAAACGAAAGAGCTATTCAAGTAGCCAGAACGGAAAACAAAGAGATAAAAGGTCTAAATTATTTAGACCAAAGAGTAATTTTAAATTTTTTAAATAGAGACAGAATGATTAATTCAAACAAACTAGCGATAGACATTCAAAAAGGTATGTTACTGTCTTTAAGAAAAAAATATTCTCGAATAAAAGACGGAGGAGTAAGACCAGCTCCCTTTTGGGTACTAGTTGGTACTCAAATGCCGGCTATTTTAATAGAAACGGGTTACCTTACAAACCCTTTAGAATCAAAAAGACTTTTTAATCCCGAATATCAAAAAAACTTAGCTAAAGGAATAGCCGAGGGTATAAAAAGCTATTTTAAAAAAAACCCTTAATTTAAACTTTCATAAGCCTCCATATAAAAAACACAAACGGCACTTCAAATATGAGAGATATCCCTATAGCTTTAATGGTCCCGTAAGGGTCGTCGGTATAAGGAAGTCCTCCCGTATTCATACCGAAAAACCCGGTAATTAACGTAAGAGGTAAAAAGATGGCAGATAAAATAGTCAAAATAAACATAATATTATTCATTTTTTCATCTTGTTTAGCTTTAAAAAACTCATATAAATAATCAAGTTTTTCAATGGCGTTTTTTGAAAATCTAAAAGCCCTCTCAATATGCTCCGCTAAATCCCTAAAAGCAAACTCATCAAGTTTTGATTTATAATATTTTAAAAACCTTTCAAAAGCTATTTGAGAATGCCCCATAAGTCTTTCTATCAAAACAAGCTCTTTCTTATATTTAAGCCATTGATTAGAAAAATCATAAGGCATATCGTTTTCGTAAAGTTCATCTTCTATTTTTGCAATAGCTATATGTAGTTTGGAGATTTTTCCCAAAATCTCATCTATTCTAACATCCAAATAATCGTGTAAATCATCAAAACTACCAAGAAACTCAAACTCTTTTGTTTTTCTATCATATTTATAAACTTTATCGTCTTTAATCAAAAACGCATAAGAAACAACCCCTACTCCTCCTTCTTCATTAATAAAAGGAAGTCTTAAAATCAAAATAGAATATTCACTCGTAACCTCAAAATCACTCGGATGGTCTTTATTTTCGATATCGTCAATTAAATATTTATTAATTTTAAATTTCATAAAAATTCCTTTTTTAAAAATCTACTAAAAAGATAAAGCGTCCACAAATGCTGCTTATACCTTTTATGCCCGGTTTTTATAATCTCTTTCAAATACTCTTCATTAAAAATTTTGGTTTTTCTGTTTACATCTATAATCACTCTTAGCTCATTTTCCTCTTTAAGCCACTCTAAAAACGGATAAGCAAAACCTTTTTTTCTTCTGTTTACAATTTCGTTTGGTAAATATTTTTTTGCTATCTCTTTTACTATCCACTTATTAGCACCTCTTACCTCCTCTTTTAAAGAGAAAACGAAGTTTACCAAATTTTTATCCAAAAAAGGACTCCTAGCCTCAATTCCATACGCCATAAACATCTTATCAAGCTTCATTAAAAGCACTTCCCCTATCCAAACCTTTAAATCAAAATAAGTAAAATCAAAGCTCCCCCACCCTTTTACAAAACGTTTATAATCAACTTCTTTAGCTCTTTTTTTTAAAACCTTATTAATCTGTCTTTGATAAAAAGTTTCGTTAATACCCCTAAAAACCACCTCATCTGCAAAAAACCTCCTAAAAATTTCCCACTCTTTTATATCTTCAGGGTATCTTTCAAGATACTTTTTAAGCCACTTTTTATTAGGAAGATACGCTTTAAAAAAGCCCAAATATTCGTTATACCTTCTATATCCTAAAAAAAGCTCGTCGCTCCCCTCTCCACTTAAAACAACTTTTAAAGGAATTTTTGAAGCCAAAAAATTAGCCGGAAAAAAACTACTATCCGCAATAGGCTCGTCCATATCGTTTAAAACTTTTTCAAAAGAATCAAAAAAATCCTTTTTGGTATAGTTTATTTCATAATGAGTAGAATTAATATGATTCTCTACAATCTTAGCGTATTTCCTCTCATCATAATTCTCATACCCCTCATACCCAATACTAAAGGTTTTTATCTCTCTCTCTTGAGATAAAAGAGCACAAATCAAACTGCTATCCACTCCCCCACTTAAAAGAGCCCCTATCTCCACATCTCCCATCAATCTTTTTTTTATGCTTTGTCTTAAAAGATTTTCCACTTCTACAATAACATTCCCCTCATCCCTCTCCTCTCTTTTAAAATCAAACCATCTTTTTATCTCTCCGTCAAAATAACACCCACTAGGAAGCTTATAAATTCCTTCATAAATAGTATTAGGTGCCAAACTTGAATTAAGTGCCAAATATTCACTCAAAGCGTTAAAATTCAACTCTTTTTTCACAAAAGGCAAAATAGCTTTTATTTCACTTGCAAATATACCGTTTTTAGTAAAATAAAGAGGTTTTTTACCAAACTCATCCCTAAAAAGATAAAGTTTTTTATCATAAACGGCAATCGCAAACATCCCGTCAAACAACTTAACAAAATCAATCCCAAACCTAACCCACAATTCATACAAAACTTCCACTTCAGTTATAGCATTTAAAGAAAACCTCTTTATAAGTTCTTTGTAGTTATAAATTTCACCGTTAAACAAAACAACCACCCCATTTTTAAAAAAGGGCTGATTATTTACGTTTATATTTTCTATCGCAAGCCTGTTAAAACCGAACATCCCAAAAGAAGTTTTCAAAACAGATTGAAAATCTAACCCCCTATGAGAGATTAAGTCAAGAGCGTATTTAAACTTTTTTTCATCAACTTTTCCTATTATTCCCAATATAGCACACAAAGTAAACCTTTTTTGTTAAAATTCTACCAAAAAGGAAAACAATGAAAGACGTTTTTAAATATACATTCCTAACAATTGCAGATATTAAAAAGTTTCTATTTATAGTACTTTTAATTTCTACTTTCACTTTACTTGAGAGTATCCCGTTTATTAAGACAATAGCTTTTCTTTTTGAAAAATTACTCTATTTAAGCATAGGCGTTCTTCTAATTCACATCTTAAAAAGAACCCCTAATGAAAATAAATTTTTCGAAATTTTAACATACCAACCTTTCTCTACCTTTACCCTCCATTTTATACCGAGTGCCAGTGGGATTTTAATGGGAATAATTATAATCCTAACTCTTTTTATCTCATTTTTTATATTCATACTGCAATTTACATCATCTCTTTTTATTCTTCAAAACCCTCACGAGGTTTTAATCGCCCTTTCAAAAGCACCTTATATTACTAAAGTATTATTAGGATTCTATTCTGTGTATCTACTCTTTTTTTCTTATATATTCTTAGGAAAATTCGGAGAAGCCTTAACAAAAGAAAATTTCAAAGACGCTTTTTTAGCCACCTTATCTTCTGTAGTAGATTTTAAATTTTGGATAAACAGTTTTAATTTAAAATATATGGGAATTTATTTTATTTGGAGTTTAATAATTTCTTTTTTCTACGTTATCATAACTTTTAGTTACATATTTTACGTTTATCCTATTGTTCTTAAAAATCCGGATTTCTCTTTAATCATAATCCCTATTTTATCTTCTTGCACCGCAATACTACTTTATTTTACTTTTTTTAGTGCTTATTTCTCATACAAAACTACAACTTCTTTTTAATTCTTTTTTTTTATCAAAAAAAGATATCCCAAAGCCACTGCCGGTACTACACTAACCCCAAATAAAAAACTTAAATAATCAAAGATATTATTCTTAGTAAGCCAAATAAACCCAGATATTAAACTTGCATATCCCCCTATTCTAAGAAGATTAAATCCACCCTTAAAATAAAACAAAATAGCTTCATACCATTTAAGCTTCTTTTCTTTTAATTTTTTAAGCTCTTCTTTTTTTATCTCATCCTCTTCATCGTCAAGATTATAAGGGTCTTCATATTTTTTTAAAATATCTTCTCCTACGTTACCGTTTTTAATCTGTGCTTTTACCATATTAGAATACCCTATAAAACTTCCCAAAATTATCAAACTCACACTAAAAAACGCTATTTGAGTATTATAAAGCCAAATCATATTATCTTCCAAATAACAAAAAACGACAATTCCTACATCAATAGCAATTAAAATCCTTAACACGTTAAAAAATTCTCTCATCAATTCTCCTTAAATTATAGCCTTATAAAACTTAACCCCTCCTACAAACACCTCTTCTATTAAATTTTCCTTTAATAAATCGTTAAAAACCTTTTGAGTATGCTCGTCAAAAATATGCTCAACGTCAGAATCGCTAAAAGGCCTCTTTTTAAGAGTTGTCAAAAGCTCCTCTTTTGTTAAATTCTCGATTTGAAATTTCAGTTTTTCCCTGGTCGGAATAAAAATATGCTGATTTTCAATTTTTCTAGACAACTCAAAAAGGTTTTTTACACTAACTCCTTTAACGTTATAAGCAGGAGGTCTGTCAATTGTTGAAATATCAACTCTGTTTGGTTTTATCTCTTTTAAAACTTCATTTAGTTTTTCAAACTCTTCTTCTTTATCATTAATCCCCTTAACAACCAAAATCTCGATAATAAGCTCTTTATTGTAAATTTTTCTAAACTCTTTAATTCCTCTAACAATATCTTCTATTTTTATATCTTTATGAGGTCTGTCTATTTTCTTGAAGATTTTAGGAGTTACGGCATCAAGAGAAAGTTTTACTATGTCAAACTTTAAAAGAGTATTTTGAATCTCTTTTTTAAAAATCGTAGAAGAGTTACTCAAAATAAGCAGTTTTTGATTTTTAATTTTACTTACAAGTTCATCCAAATAAGGATATAAAGTCGGCTCCCCGTTACTTGTAATAGTCAAAACATCAAAATTAAACTTATCTATAGCTTCATTTATCTCTTTTAAAATTTCATCTACACTAGGGGGATTAGCATATTCATTAACCGGCTTTGCCGGGTCAAGTTCGCAGTATATACAATCAAAATTACATCTTTTTTTATCGGGAGAGAGGTCGACTCCAAGACTCATCCCAAAACGTCTTGAAGCCACCGGACCGAATATATATTTCATAATTTCACCTTAAAATTAATGTTCGCCTTTATGCATATAATATAAAGCCAAAGCAAGTGCTAAAATACTTCCGGCAAGATACAACATCTCAAGTGGACTTGCAAACTCCATATGCATAACTCTTTTAAAAAATCCGACGATTAAAACCATTACAACAACTTTACCAAGTTTGTCTTTAAGCTCATCCAAACTGTGAATAGCTAAAATTTTACTTCCGACTTCACTATTTTCCGCATCATCAATTTCGCTAATAAAAAGCTCATAAATACCGAATGAAAAAATAAGCAACACAACGGCTATAAGATATAAATCCACAGCCCCTATTATTTTACCTATTAACATTTCGTGGAAATTATCCGGATGATAGTGAGAAAAGAAAAAGAGATAAGTTTTCTTAGCCACCATCACTATATCGTAACTGGCTACCAAAAATAGAACTATAGCTCCTATCATCCCGAAAATAACTGCCAAAACGGCAATTATCCTACTTCTCCAAAGCGTACCTTCAAATATTGCTTCTAAAAAACCTCTATTTTCCATTATTTAGCCTCCGTTTCTATCCATTTTTCAGCAATTCTCACTGCATTTGTAGCAGCACCTACTCTAATTTGGTCTGCAACGTTAAAGAAATGTAAAACTTTCGGGTCATATAAATCTTTTCTGATTCTACCCACATACACATAATCGGTATCGGTTGCAATTATAGGCATAGGGTATTCGTTTTTTTCAGGATTATCTATAACTTTTACATCTTCAAAATTTGCAAGCACTTCTCTTGCCCTCTCAACCGAAACCTCTTTTTCACAATAAATAGTAATAGCCTCACTATGGCTTCTAAGTACCGGTACCCTTACGCAAGTCGGTGCCACTTGAATGTTTGAGTGCATAATTTTATTTGTTTCATTTACCATCTTCATCTCTTCTTTCGTAAATCCGTTATCCATAAATTTATCGATATGAGGAATTACGTTTAAAGCGATTTGATGTTGAAAAACTTCTCTCTCTTCCACTTTTTTATCAAGCTTAAAATTAAATAAAGCTCTCATCTGCTCAAAAAGTTCTTCCATTCCTTTTTTCCCGGCACCACTTACGGCTTGATAAGTAGCCACGTCAACTCTTTTGATTCCGAACTCTTTATGAAGAGGTGCTAAAGAAATAACCATCTGAATCGTAGAACAGTTCGGATTTGCAATAATTCCCTTTTTCTTCCACAAAGCTATATCCTCCGGGTTTACTTCCGGTACCACAAGAGGAACGTCAGGGTCCATCCTAAAATGACTCGTATTATCAATTACAACCGCCCCGGCTTCTGCTGCACAAGGAGCAAACTTCGCACTCACACTCCCTCCGGCACTAAAAAACGCAATATCAATCTCTTCTTCCTTAAATACATCACAGGTAAGTTCTTTTACTTTTAAAGTCTCACCTTTAAACTCAACTTCTCTTCCCACACTTCTTGCACTCGCAAGAGGAACCAATTTTTTAACGGGAAAATTTCTCTCTTCAAGTATTCTTAATAACTCTTCTCCAACCGCTCCGGTTGCTCCGGCAATCGCTACGTTATACATATTCACTCCTTTATATAAAAATCAAATCTTCTTTTTTTATTTCTCTATTTTCGCTTAAAATAGCAGCTCTTTCTATTACGTTTATAAGCTCCCTTATATTCCCCGGATAATCATACTCAAGCAACGCCTTTTTAGCTTCTTCACTCAAAACCTTCTCTTTTAGAGAGTATTCTTTTATAGTTTTTTTAAGTATATTTTCAGCAATTGGAATTATATCGTTTTTTCTCTCTCTTAAAGGTGGTATTTTAATAGGAATGGTATTTAAACGATAATACAAATCTTCTCTGAATTTATTATTTTTTATCATCTCTTCAACGTTTTGATTTGTCGCACTTATAATTCTCACATCAAGCTTTATAGGTTTGGTACCTCCTAAACGGTAAAACTCTCTCTCTTGTAAAACCCTTAGTAATTTTGCTTGAAGATTATAAGGCATTTCCCCTATTTCATCCAAAAACAGCGTCCCACCCTGGGCAAGTTCAAAAAGTCCGGTTTTATTGGAAGTCGCATCGGTAAAAGCACCCTTTTCATACCCAAACAACTCACTCTCAATTAAATTTTCAGGAATAGCACCCATATTAATAGCTACAAATTTACCGTTTCTGCCACTATTTTCGTGAATAAACTTGGCAAACTCCTCTTTTCCAACTCCACTCTCTCCCAAAAGCATCACGTTTGCCATTGTAGGAGCCACTTTTTTAGCCATTTCAAGGACTTTTTTTGTATTTTCGTCGTTTGCTATGAAAGCCGGTTTAAACTCTACTTTTTTTCCTTTTGTTTTTTCTTTGACTCTTCTTTTTCTCTCAATTGCAGCTATTAAATCCTCTATTTCAAAAGGTTTTGTCAAGAAATCTTTAACTCCTAGTCTAAGTGCTTCTATCGCTTTATTTAAAGTGGCGTTTCCGGTAATTAAAATAACCTCATACTTCCCTTTTAACTCTTTTACAAACTCAATTCCGTCTATTTTCGGCATAGTAATATCGCTCACTATAACATCCACATCATCAGTTAACTTCTTTAACGCATCAATAGCGTTTCTAAATTCGACAACCTCATAACCTTCGCTTTTAAGGGCAAGTGAGAGAGATTTTCTCATATTTATGTCATCTTCTACAATAGCAACTTTCATTCATCACCTTTTAAATAGAAATAAGCAATTCCGTTTTTTATAATGATATCAAATCTTTGAGGTAAAAAAGTAAGAGTAGAGATATTACTAAGAGAAAAATTATCAACCTTATCCCTGGAATAAAGAATGACGTTTTTTAATAAAAAATCCATAATTTCATTTTTATGTTTATAGCAACATTTAATTACGGAAGAATCACAAGGCAAAGAGAAGAGAAACCTTCTTTTGGAATCGACCTTGCTAAGAGCTTTTGAGCAGTTGAATTTAAAATAACTAAGCTTATAATTACTAACCCTATACTGAAAAGAGATAAAATAATCCCCCCACAGATTAATAGTTATTAACAACAGTAGGATAATTCTCAATATATCTGTTCCACTCTTGAGGATTTAATTTAACAGACAACACAACGCTATAAACACCGTTTTTAAAATCTTCTTCTTCTATTTGTGCCCCTCTTATAAGACCGTAAACATAAGCACGAAGTTGAGAGTTTTGTAAAATCATATTTTTTACCGTATCCCTTCCGTTTACTTGAATTCCGTACATTTTTTCCGCCAAGGCTTTATACGCATCAACAATAGCCGCACGCCTTGCCATTACCATCGCTTGAGCAGTAGAACAGGTCCCATTACAAGGAGGAACTCCAACACCTTTGGCTTCAAGTCTTAAAATACATTCTCCGGTTGTTTTATTAGTTAAAATACAAGTGTTTTTTTTATTTACCGGTTTTAAAGTAGTAGCAGAATTAGAAATACTTTTTCCCGTTACCGAATTAGGAGTTGTACAATTAACGGTTAAAGAAGCGGGTTGAGCGGATTTTGATACGCAACCCGTTAACAATAATCCTCCTGCCAATAAAAATAATTTTTTCACTTCTTCTCCTTTTTAAAAGAAGAAGCAAAGAACGTTCCGAAACTATTGTCTAGCTATATAATTCGGTCTGGTTTCTAATATTTCATTCCATTTATTTACATCAAGTTTTACGCTCATACTTACCGTATAAATCCCGTTTTTAAAATCTTCTTCTTCTACTCTAGCACCTTTTACAACACCTTCAACATAAGCACGAAGTTGAGAGTTTTGTAAAATCATATTTTTTACCGTATCCCTTCCGTTTACTTGAATTCCGTATATTTTTTCCGCCAACGCTTTATATGCATCAAGCACTGCAGCACGTCTTGCCATCGCTCTTGCTTGAGCTTCCGAACAAGTCCCATCACACGGAGGAACACCCACACCTTTTGCTTCTAGTAAAATAATACAAGATTTTTTAATCCCGTTTTCAATTATACACTCTTGATTACCGTATTTTACGGTTTGTATAAGCGGTTTTTGAGGTTTAGGAACGACAATAGGTTTAATAACAGGTTTAGAAGTAACTGAGGACGTAGTGTTACAATCAACTAATTCTAATCTCTTACAACATCCGGTAAATAATAAAATACCACCTATCGCTAACGCAACTTTTCTCATCTATTCTCCTTTTACTTTATAATTACCTAATTATCGGCAAAAGGAGAAAAAATTTAACAAAAAATTAAATTAATTCCTCTTTTTGCGACGGAGTTTTAGCGATTGAAACTACTTTATTATCGTTATCAAGTTTCACAACTCTTACACCTTGAGTGTTTTTACCGGTTTTAGAAATTGAATCAATTGAAACTCTTATCATTTTTCCACTGCTTGTTAAGACCATTAAATCGTGATTTTCTTCAGTAGCCACAACACCTACTAAATCTCCGGTTTTTGAAGTAAGTTTCATAGCAATTACACCCTTGCCTCCACGATTTGTAAGCCTATAAAGATTAGCTTCGGTTCTTTTTCCAAACCCTTTTTCGCTAACAGTTAAAATCTCTTGATTTTCATCTTTTAAACTTAAAGCTCCTACAACCTCATCGCCTTCGATTTTAAATTTAATTCCACTAACCCCTCTTGCACTTCTTCCCATCTCTCTTACGGTATCAACCGGAAATCTTATAGCCATACCCTTTTTAGTAACGATAAACAATTCTTTATCTTCCGGTTTTACGATTTTAGCAGTTACAAGTTCGTCATTTTCATCTATCGTAATTGCTCTAACTCCGGTACTTCTTATGTTTTTAAATTCACTTAAATTCGTTCTTTTTACTATTCCGTTTTTTGTAAAGAATGCAAGAGATTTACTCTCATCAAAATCACTTGTTTTAATAATAGTCTGAATTTTTTCGTCTTTATCGAGGTTTATTAAATTTACAATCGCCTTACCTTTACTTGTTCTACTGCCTTCAGGGATTTTATATACTTTTAACCAATGCAGCTGACCTTTATCGGTAATAATCATTAAAGTATCGTGAGCTTTTGCCACATAAAAATCTTCAATAAAATCATCTTCATATGTAGTTAAAGCTTTTTTACCTTTACCACCTCTATTTTGTCTTTCGTAAGTTTTAAGAGGCACTCTTTTTACATAACCTCTATGGGTTATGGTCACTACCATCTCTTCATTTGGAATCAAATCTTCAATATCTATAGCTTCATAATCCTCTTCTATATTTGTAAGTCTAGGAGTCGGATATTTTTTCTTAATCTCAAGAAGTTCTTCTTTAATTACACAGTTTAAGATATTTTCATCTTTTAAGATAGAGTTTAAATACTCTATTTTTTCCATAAGCTCGTTATACTCTTTTTCAAGCTTTTCAACTTCAAGAGAAGTTAACCTTGCAAGTCTCATATCAAGAATGGCTTGAGCTTGAATATCTGTTAATTTAAATCTGTTAAGAAGATTTTCTTTAGCTTCTTTTGTATCTGCAGATTTTTTTATAGTTTCTACAACTTCATCGATATTCGCAAGAGCGATTAAAAGACCTTTTAAAATATGAGCTCTTTTTTTAGCCTCTTCAAGTTCATAAATAGTTCTTCTGATAACTACCGTTTTTCTGTGTTTGATAAAGATATCAAGAAGCTCGAAAAGATTAAACAGTTTTGGCTGTTTATCGTAAATCCCAAGCATATTAATACCAAAACTTACCTGCATTTGAGTATGTTTATAAAGGTTATTTAAAATAATTTCACTCATTGCATCTTTTTTAAGTTCAATCACAACTCTTATTCCCTCTCTGTCACTCTCATCCCTAACTTCACTAATTCCCTCAAGTACCTTATCTTTTACCAAGTCGCTAATTTTTTCAATTAGTTTTGCTTTATTCACCTGAAAAGGAAGTTCGTCTATTACTATTACTTCTTTATTGCCTTTATGTTCTATATGGTGTTTTGCTCTTATTTTTATACTTCCTTTTCCCGTTTTATAAGCTTCTATTATTCCGCTTTTACCGAAAATCGTACCACCCGTAGGAAAATCCGGACCTTTTACAAACTTTAAGATATCCTCAAGCGTTGCGTCTTTATTGTCAATCATATAAATTAAAGCGTCAATCAACTCTTCAAGATTATGAGGAGGTATGTTTGTAGCCATACCAACGGCAATCCCAGTGCTTCCGTTTACCAAAAGATTCGGAAATCTTGCCGGAAGTACTACCGGTTCTCTTTCGGTTCCGTCATAGTTTGGTACAAAATCAACCGTATCTTTTTCTATATCCTTTAAAAGCTCTTCTGCAATTTTTGTAAGTCTGGCTTCCGTATACCTCATTGCAGCCGCATTATCACCGTCAATACTACCGAAGTTCCCTTGTCCGTCAATTAGAGGCATTCTCATTGAAAAATCTTGAGCCATTCTAACAAGAGCTTCATAAACGGCAGAATCCCCGTGAGGATGATATTTACCTATCACATCCCCGACAATTCTTGCAGATTTTTTATAAGGGCTGTTTGCCGTAATTCCCATTTTATGCATAGCGTATAATATTCTTCTATGAACGGGCTTTAACCCGTCTCTCACATCCGGAAGAGCACGCCCCACAATTACGCTCATAGAATATTCCAAATAACTCTTCGCAAGAGTCTCTTCAATGCTAACCGGTATAACTTGCATTCAAATCCTTTTTTTTAAGTAGATTATACCAAAATTATCCCTTTAAATTAGCCAATACAACGCTTAATACCACATTTACGCCGTATTTACTTAAAAGAGCCTTCGCTTCATTTAACGTAGTCTTTGTAGTTAAAACGTCATCAACCAAAATCACATCTATATTTTTAGGACCGGTATATTTAAAATTTCTGGGATTGTTTAATCTGAATTCCAAAGATTTACCGGCATATGTTATATCGTTTGTAGCGTGAAGAGTAGAAAAAAGAGGAGTTAAAAAAGTGCTTTTCATAGAGTTTGCCAAAATAGCCGTATGAGAATAGCCTCTTTTTACCCTATCGTCAACCGGCAACACAAAAGCTTTATAAGTATAGTTTTTAGCAAAAACTTTAAAAGAATTTTCAGCCAAAACCTTAAAAACCCTGCTTCCAAATTTATGATACTTAAACTTTATCAAATGTTCTATATTCTCATAATCGTAAAAGCTCAAAACATCATCTTTTAAAATAGGAGTCGGTTTTAAAAACTCTTTTTGACATCTTTTACAAATTACATTAAAACTAAACTCCCCGCATATTATACAACTAAAAATCTTTATCCTTCTTTCCGTATTTTAAAAGTAAATACAAAGCAACCCCGGCACCTATAGAAAACAAAAACGCACCTAAATAAAACACCTTATCATTCCCAGCAGCCGTACCCCCCATAATCATACCTATAGCAATAAACATAATAAAAGCGGCACTAACTCCGGCAAGTTCCGGTTTTGTTAATTTTCTGTCTTTATAATCCTGCATTACTCTCCTTTGAAATGTTTTAAATAGTTATATTTTAAAATTTCTATCTCACTCTCACACTCAATAATGGAAATGGACTTCGTATCGTTATAAAAAATAGAATGCTGGTCAAACTTTAAAGCTATATTTAAAGCCTCTTCTTTTTCGATATCATACACTATAAACGATTGTTCGGAATAATCAAAAAGTTCCCCTATACTTAAATAACTCTCATATCCAAACGCCTTAATTACACTTTCAAGTTCGGTGTTTCTTAAAAAATTCAAAAAGTCGTTATAAATCATTCCTTTTGGATTATGAGCCGTAATAATTGCAAATTTTCTTTTTAAAACTTCTCTATTTTTAGGCAAAAACTGAAAACTAATCCACTCCCTGCCGTTTAGAGAGTTTATCAAAAATTTAGTATACCTTAAATAGTCTTTATATTTTTTCTTAAAATCAAGTACAACTTCATTATCCACCATCAAAGCGTCTTCTGCCTCGTCATAAACACAATTTCCCAAATAATCTCCTATTCCGATTACTTCAAATCTCAACTTCATCCTTTTATTTTGTTATAATTTAAGCAAAAAAGGTTTATAATGAAAAAACTTCTTTTAATAATCTTCCTGCTATTTAGCGGCTGTAGCATCAAAAAAGCGCTAAAAAAAGACCCAATTTACGAAAAAACTCTAATCTACACCAAAAGAGGACAAATTATAAATTCTCTTGAAACAAAAGCCCTAATAGACACTGTCTATTTAAATCCACTTTATAAAGAGATAAACTCATCAACCCCGACATTTTTAATAGGAGTATACAATGATTTTGACAACATCCTTCAAAATGAAGAATTCAACTTAACATTAAACAACCAGCCTCCACTAAAAATTTCTCAAAAAATTCCTAAATTTATTTTATACAAAAATTTCCCGTTTTACAACACCTGGATGAGTTATTATATCGTAGAATTCAATACAACCAAAAAACCTCTAAAATTAAAATACCAAAGCAAACATTGGGGAAGCGTAAGTTTTACTTATTAATAAGCTTATGCAAATTCTCTTCTCCCCCGAACATTTGATGATAAATAACATAATTAGCAATAACTTTCTTACCATACTCCCTGCTCTCGTCATAAGGCACAAGCTCCATACTCAAAAAAGGTTCAAACTCTCCTTTATAATGAAAATAAGGAATAACTTTTCTACTAACAAACCCTATACCTCCATTGTATGCATACGCCACCATCAAAGGGTCTTTTAATTTTGAAAAAAGCCATTTAAGATGTTTTACTCCGAGTTTTATATTTTGAGTATAATCAAACTGCCTAAATACATCCCCTTTATAGTGTTTTATTAAAAACGGCATTATTTGCATAGTACCCAAAGCATAACTTCTACTGACACTTGCCGGAATAAAACGCGACTCCTGCCTTGCAATAGCATAAACAAACGCTTTAAAAGAAGCGTTTTTATCTTCATACATTTTCGGCGTAAT
Organism: Nautiliaceae bacterium; assembly: GCA_039831155.1. Taxonomy (GTDB): domain Bacteria; phylum Campylobacterota; class Campylobacteria; order Campylobacterales; family Nautiliaceae; genus Nautilia. The sequence continues at coordinate 68,423 of JBDONT010000029.1, forward strand.
AAAAAAATTCTGTTTATAATGAAACGCTTTATCAAGTACCAAAGCCTTTAAAGCCATAGATTTATTATTATCAAGCTGCTTTGCAAAAGAAAACAAATCTTTAGTTTTTTTAAATTCATCAAAAAACTTCAAAACATCCCAGGGATTCCTCTGGTCGTATTTAGGTTCTGAAGTGTTATAGATAATTTTTCTTCTTATAAAAAAGTCTTTGTTAGCCTCTTCGTGGGCATAAAGCGTATAAAAATCAACTCTAGGATTCTTTACTAAGTTTTCAAATCCTTTTTTATCCCCTAATTGCCACTTCCAAAAATCTATTCTTGAAGATTTGGCTTTTATTGAATACAAAACTCTCTTTGCCAAATCATATTTTTTTAAACTCATAGCATTTAAAAAAAGCCACCATTTAACTTTATCGTTAAAATCTTTAAAATCAAGCTTTAAAAGAGAGTTTTGAATTTTTACCAAACGGTTTACAACCGCACTTTTAACAAAAAGATGAAAATAACCATCTTCAAAAATAGAAAAATCTTTTATACTCTGGTCTATCTCTTTTTTCGGATAGTTTAAGATAAAATAATACCCCAAATCCCTATCTAAAAAAACAGAACTAAAATCGTTACTTAAAAATACATTAACAGCTTTTTTTTCTTTAGAATCCGGCAAATTATTATAAAGATAAACCAAATCTTTTAAAGGAAGTTTTGAAATACTCCTTAAAGAAAGTCCGTTATTTAAAATACAAGCAATATCGACATCCCTTAAATAAGAAGGCTTAACATTTACACATCTGTAAATCTCACTAAAAAAAACGGACTTTTTAGCTAAAATCCTAAGATGTTTAAACGGCTTTTTCCTATACATAGAATTATAAGCTTTATAAGCTAAAATAGTAGAATTTGTTTCTCCCATAAATTGAGTTAAATAAAAATCCCTAACATAACTTTTAGGATAAGTTAAAATTTCCGATAAATTAAGAGAAAAAAGAAAAAAAGGAAAAAAAAGAAGCAAAAATCTCATAACGAAGCGATAATATTAGTAATTAAAATCTGTAAAAACTGCAAAGCCAAAATCAAAATAATAGGAGCTATATCAAACCCACCGAATGTAGTAGGAATATAGCGTCTTATATATCTATAAACCGGTTCGGTTACGTTCCATAAAAATCTCACTATCGGATTATAAGGATTCGGTTGCACCCACGTAATAAGTGCGGCAATAATTACAACCCAGATATAAAGGCCTACAATAAGATTAATAAACTGTAAAATACTTATGAGTAACGTATTCATTTTCCCTCCATTTTTAAAATATTATACAAGCTCACAAACTCCTATAATTTATTATCTGTTTTTGATTATCTCTTTTAAATACCCTCTCATAGCCTCATATAAATCTTTAATTTCAGCCCCATGTTTTTGATTAATTAAAAGTTCTCTAAGAGGCATAAAAAGATTTTTACCTTTTAATCCGGTATTTTTCATAATACGCTTTTTAAATTCATTATAATCATCTTCAAGTTCGTTTTTAAGTATCTCTTCTTTTAAAATCTCTCTTTGTTCTTTAAATTCATCATCCAAAGCTTTTTTAAAAACCAAATCAAATTTATCCTGAATTTCATTAATAGTAATACTCTCATCTCTAAAAATTCTCAAAAGCTCTTCATATCTTTTATCATATCCGAAATATTCGGCTAGATTTTCAATTCTTTTTAGATGTTCTTTATTTAAAAATTTAAGTTTTTCTATATCGAATTTAGCCGGTGAGCGAGAAATCTTTTTGATATCGAAAAATTCTATAGCCTCTTGTAAAGTAAAAACCTCTTTTTCAAAACTGTTTCCAAGTAAAATTAAATAATTGGCAATTGCATCCGGTAAAAAGCCTTGTTCTAAAAGCCACTTAACAGAACTTACATTCTCTCTTTTGCTCATTTTTTTACCGTCTTCGTTAAGAATAATCGGTAAATGGGCATATTTTATCTCTTTATCGTATCCCAAAGCTTTTCTTATAGCTATTTGTTTTGGAGTATTGCTTAAGTGGTCTTCCCCTCTTATTACAAGAGTTATATCATAAATCATATCGTCAATACTGCAAGCAAAATTATAAGTAGGCGTAAAATCCTTTCTCATAATAATAAAACTGTCCACTTCAAACGAAGAAAAATCAAACTCACCTTTGATTAAATCGTTAAATTTAATATTTTCTTTCGGTTTTTTCAGTCTTATTACAAACTCTTTTTTCTCTTTTAAAAGTTTTTCGACTTCTGCTTTTGATAAATTCTCACACTTACCACTATATCTGTAAGGTCTTTTTTCTATTTTGGCTTTTTCTCTTTGGAAATTAATCTCCTCCTCATCACAAAAGCAGACAAAAGCTTCTTTTTTTTCTAAAAGTTTTCTTGCCATCTCTTGATGAATGTGAAAATTACTGGACTGATACACAACATTGTCATACTCAATATCAAAAAGTTTTAAAAGTTCTAAAATCTCTTTATCTTTTCCTTCAATGTTTCTCTCTTTATCGGTATCTTCAATTCTTATTAAAAGTTTATCGTTGTTTTGTTTTGCCACTATATAATTAAAAATAGCTACTCTTAAATTTCCTATATGCATATCTCCTGTGGGACTTGGTGCAAATCTTAACATACTACTCCTTAGATTTTTCTAATAATAAAGGTACTAAATTGTTTTGTGTCGCATATTCGGCAACAGCGTCCAATTCCTGGAATGTAAGTTTAGCATATTTTTCAAGTTCTACAAGTTTTTCATAATACAAATTAGGATTATCTTTAGTAACTCCCTCTTTTTGGACTCTCAATAAAATCTCTTTTCCTATTTCATGTATTTTTTTATGATTCTCTAAAAGAGGCTTATATTTAGGATATTTACTTAATATAGAAACTATATCGGGTTTTATAAGCCATTTTCCGAGTTTACAGCTTTTTTCATTAAGTTCAAGAAGTTCTTTTTCAACACTCTCTCTTGTTATTGAAGAGTATATATTCGATTTATAGATAATATGGTCTATTTTAAAAGTAATAAAAATAAGTCTTAAAGTATTTTTATCGGAAATAAAACTAACATCCGTCAACTCTTTTTTCAATACGTCTAATACCTGTTCGAAATTAAGCAGAGTTTCATAAGACTTTTCACCTATTACCACAACTTGATTGGTATTTTCCTCAATCCCGTTAAACTGCTGCTGAAGAGTTTGAATCGTCATCGCTATTTCGTTTGTAGCTTTTTGGGTTCTTTCCGCCAAATCCCTTATGTTATCCGCAACCACTGCAAACCCACGTCCGTGTTCCCCGGCACGTGCCGCTTCAATTGCGGCATTTAGTGCAAGAAGATTCGTTTGGTCCGCAATATCTTTAATAAGCTCTACAATATTTGAAATGGATTTAATATTTTCCGCCATTTGAGAAATTTCACTGGAAGTCTCTTCAACTTTTTCGTTAAGCATATTAAAATCGTTCTTACTCTCTTGCATTAAAGCGTAGGTTTTATCGGCTTGAGCGGTTAAGTCTTTCACTTTTGAAGTTATCTCTTTAAAAGCGTTATCAATAGTAAAAATTTCTTGACCTATTCTTTCTAAATTGGCACTTATTCCTCCGTCTATTTGAACGAAACGTTTGGATAAAGAACTTATTCTTTCGACTTTTTTAGATACTTTCAAAGAATCTATAGCCTTTTCAAACTCTTCCGCTACATTTCTAAATTCTCCGTGAAGTCCTACTGGCATTACATATCTATAATCCTCTCCCCTTATTACCGCCTGAATAGTATTTTTAGATTCTCTAAGCAAATCTTCAATTTGATCCAACATTTCATTGATATTCCAAGCTATTTTTTCTTCCAAGCTCTCTTCCCCGTCTATTATTACTCTTGAAGAAAGTTTTCCGTTATAAGCGTTATTAACGGTAAAATTTATTTTTTCAAAAATTTCATTAGAAGAAAACAAAATCTTATTTTTCGTCGAAGGTAAAAAATGAGCCAAAGCTACAAATACCGTATAAAGAGTAACCGCTATATATTCGCCTTTATACAAAAGATAAATCAATAATAAAAAATTAATACATATTATCCCCAAAAGTCTTAACGTTAAAAAATTTTTTTTCATTTATCATCCTTTTTGCAAATTAAAAACAAGCTCATGATATTTATCCACCACATTATCGTCATTTGCGTTCAAAACTTCTTTTAAAAGCTCGTAACTAGCATTAATACCCCCTATTCTTTCCGCTTCCACCAATTGTAAATATATCGGTTCCAACGTTTCAATACCTCTTCTTGAAGGTTTTTTTCTAAAAGAGGTATATCCTATAATATTTCCATTTAAATCCAAATCCGGAGTAATATAAGCAAGCACCCAGTAATACCCTCCGTCTTTTCTTAAATTTTTAACAAATCCGAAAAACTCTTTTTTTGCCTGAATCAAATCCCATAAAATCTTAAAAGCGATTTTTGGCATATGAGGATGACGGATAATATTATGATTGGCACCTATAAGCTCTCGTCTGCTCCATCCGGCCATATCAACAAAAATTCTATTACAATAAGTAATATACCCTTTCGTATCCGTTTTTGAAACGATAAAATCATTATCCCCTAACACTTTTTCTTTATTTGTTATATTTTTAGGAGCATCAAGCTTTGAGAGTCTTTTTCCTTTTTTTAATTTTTCTTCTATTCTTCCCATACTTTTCCTTTAAAACGGTCTCAAAAGAGTTAAAACATACATCAAAACGAACATACAAACAACACTCCAATATAAAATACCGGCTTTCTTTTCAGTTAATGTTTTACCTTTAAAAGAAAACACTAATAAATATATATTCACTATCATTGCAATGATATCAAATGAAAGCTTTACGTGAAGCCAAATACCAGATTTTGCAATTGACGGAAACATAAGCATAATCTTAGTACCTACTCCCAAAACAATCAACATAAACAAAAAACTAACGATAGCAAAAACTTTAGAAGAACGATATTTTAATTCGTTTATAGCGGTAATTAAAAAAATCGCCCACAAAAATACCGCTATCATATGAAATTGAATTAGCATACAAAACCTTTTCCCCGTTTAAATATTCAAATAATTATATAAATATTTATTAATCAAAGTCAACAAAAAATCATTAAAAGCACTTTTTTAACACTATATACTCAGTGTTTGACCCTAAATATATCCAAAAAAAGAAAAACAAGAGACTATCTAGGGTCTCTTGCCACCTCAACTCCGTTAACTTTAATAATGATATTGTTATCATCCGCATCAAATTCAACTTTATCGCCGTCTTTAACTTTTCCTTCAAGAATAAGTTCTGCAAGTCTATCTTCAATAATTTCTGCCATAGCTCTTTTTAGTGGTCTTGCCCCAAAGATTGGGTCAAATCCAACTTCAGCTATCACATCTTTAACCCTGTCAGTCAGTACAAGTTCAATATCTCTTTCTTTAAGTCTTTGAGTAATTTTTCTAAGCAAGATATCAACAATTTGTTTAACTTGCTCTTTACCTAGTGGATTAAATACCACCACATCATCAAGTCTGTTTAAGAATTCCGGTTTCATTCTTCTTTTAAGTTCAGCCCAAACCTCTTCTTTTCTAGCTTCTGGGTCTTTAATTTCCATAATGATATCACTTGCGATATTACTTGTTAAGATAATAATTGTGTTTTTAAAATCAACCGTTACACCTTTATTATCTGTAAGTCTCCCGTCATCAAGCACTTGAAGTAAGATGTTAAATACATCCGGATGTGCTTTTTCGATTTCATCGAACAAAATTACGCTATACGGTTTTCTTCTTACAGCTTCTGTAAGTTGTCCACCCTCTTCATATCCTACATATCCAGGTGCCGCACCGATAAGTTTTGATACGCTTATTTTATCCATATATTCACTCATATCAAATCTAATTAAAGCTTTTTCATCATCAAACAAAAATCTTGCAAGAGTTTTTGCCGTTTCAGTTTTACCGACCCCTGTCGGTCCTAAGAACATAAAACTACCGATTGGTCTATTAGGATCTCCAAGACCTGCTTTATTTCTTTTAATTGCTCTTGCCACTGCTTTAATGGCTTCATCTTGTCCGACTACCCATTTTTTAAGTTCGTCTTCAATATGCAAGATTTTTTCAAGCTCGCTTTGCAACATTTTATTAACCGGAATTCCCGTCCATTTACTTACAACATCCGCAACCGCTTCTTCATCAACGGCGTTTTTAAGAAGAGTACCCTCTTTTAACATTTTCTCCCATTTTTTCTCAAGCTCTTCAAGTTTTTTACTAAGTTCAACTATTTTTCCGTATTCAATTTCAGCCGCTTTATGGAAATTTCCTTCTCTTTTTGCGATATCGGCTTGAACTTTTAGTTCTTCAATTTGTTGTTTAAGTTCTGCTATTTCTTTAAGTACTCTTTTTTCTTCTTCAAATTTAGCTTCAAGTCTTCTTTTCTCTTCTTCTAAATTTGCAAGTTCTTTTTCGATTTCCGCAAGTCTTTTTTTAGATTTTTCACTCTCGCCTTCCATTTGAAGAGCCTCTTTTTCAACCATTAACTGCTCGATTTCTCTTTTAATTTTAGCAAGCTCGAACGGTTCGGATTCGATTTGCATTTTAATTTCAGCCGCAGCTTCGTCAATTGCGTCAATTGCTTTATCCGGTAAAAATCTATCACTTATATATCTGTCAGTTAATTTTGCCGCCGCTACAATAGCTTCGTCTAAAATTTTTACTTTATGGTGTGCTTCAAGTCTCTCTTTAAGTCCTCTTAAGATTCTAATCGCTTCATTAACACTCGGTTCGTTTACCATTACCGGTTGGAATCTTCTTTGAAGAGCCGCGTCTTTTTCGAAATATTTTCTGTATTCTTTTAAAGTTGTTGCACCTATTGTTCTTAGCTCACCTCTTGCAAGTGCCGGTTTTAAGATGTTTGCGGCGTCCATACTGCCTTCACTCGCCCCCGCACCTACGATTGTGTGAATTTCGTCGATGAATAAAATAATATTAGGGTTTTGTTTTACTTCATCAACAACGGCTTTTAATCTGTCTTCAAACTCACCTCTATATTTTGCACCGGCAATAAGTGCCGTCATATCAAGTGCTACGATTTGTTTGTTTTGTAAACTTACCGGTACCTCTTTTTTAACAATTCTTTGAGCAAGTCCTTCCACTAACGCCGTTTTACCAACCCCTGGTTCACCTAGCAAAATCGGATTATTTTTTGTTTTTCTAATTAAGATTTGCATCATTCTGTTGATTTCTTCATCTCTTCCGATTACCGGGTCAAGTTTACCTTCTCTAGCTTTTGCCGTTAAATCAATTCCATATTTATTAAGTGCGTCAAGTGTTTCATCCGCACTTTTAGATTCTATTTTTTTATCTCCTCTTATAGCTTCAAGAGTTTTTTTAAGTTCAAATAAATCAACATATTTTCCTAACGTATCTTTAAACAAATCAAGGTTTGCAATAAGCCAAGTATCAACTGCAATATACTTATCTCCAAGTTTTGTAGCAAGTCCTTCCGCTCTTTCAAGTGATTGGATAAGCTCTCTTCCTATTTTAATAGACTCTTTTGTAATATTGTCAACTTTCGGAAGTCTGTCCACTGCACTTTTAAGCTCAAGCTCAATTGCAACCTTATCAATTCCCATTTTATTTAAAGCTTGATTTAATACCGTATTTGTATTAGTTACAAGCCCCCATAAAATATGCAATGGATGTACTTCCGGGTTTTTGTTATGAAGTGCTAAACTAAGCCCGCTTTCCAAAGCTTCCATCATTTGGTTTGTCAATTTTTCGAATATTCTATCCATTTTTCCTCCTTAAAAGTTTTAGTTGGTATAATTATACATCTTTAGTCAATCTATGTCAATATTTTTGATAATTTTTTCTTAAAGTTTTTTTATATTTTAATTGTAACAAATTCTTTTACCAAAAGCAACTTGATTTTAAACCCCATTTATACTAGAATTTCAAAAACTCCAAGGAGAATAATTGAAAAAAATATTAGCCCTAATACTGATAATATCTTCACTATTTGCAGAAACCCCTCAAACAAGATTGGCTGCATATGAGAAATTCGTAAAAGTTGTCAACATTATAGAAGCCTACTACGTAGAAGAGCTTAACACGTCAACTATAATTAATAAAGCCCTAAAAGGTCTTCTGCCAAACCTGGACGCTCACTCAAGCTATCTAGATAAAAAAGCCTACAAAGAACTACAAGTCCAAACAACGGGCGAATTCGGAGGACTTGGAATTGTTGTAGGTATGAAAAACGGAGTTTTAACTGTTATATCTCCAATAGATGACACTCCGGCTTACAAAGCCGGAATTAAAACCGGAGATATTATCTTAAAAATTAACGATAAAGCTACAATAGATATGACCCTTGATGAAGCCGTAAATTTAATGAGAGGAAAACCCGGAACTAAAATCACACTTACAATTGTAAGAAAAGATCAAGAACCTTTTACAGTCACAATTACAAGAGGCATTATCAAAATCAAATCCGTAAAAGCAAAAGATTTAGAAAACTATCCTGAAATTAAATATGTAAGAATCTCTTCTTTTGACAAAAACGTTGTTCCAAACATTAAAAAAATAGTGAAAAATCTAAAAAAAGAACATAAAAAAGGCATCATTATAGATTTAAGAAATAATCCCGGAGGTCTTCTAAATCAAGCGGTAGGAACACTTGATTTATTTATAAACAAAGGCATACTGGTATCTCAAAAAGGTAGAATCAAAAGTGAAAATATAGTCTTTTACGCACATTCAAAAGATACTTACAAAAACATTCCTATCGTAGTTTTAGTAAACGGAGGAAGTGCAAGTGCTAGTGAAATTGTAAGTGGAGGACTTCAAGACCATAAACGTGCAATAATCGTAGGAGAAAAAACATTCGGAAAAGGAAGCGTACAAGCAATTATTCCTATTACAAAAGACGAAGCCATAAGACTAACCGTAGCTAGATATTATTTACCAAGTGGAAGGACTATCCAGGCTAAAGGCGTTACACCGGATATTATAATTCATCCGGGAAAAGTAGAAGAAAATAATTTAAGCGAAACTCAAATTAAAGAAGCCAATCTAAAAGCTCACTTAAGAGCGGAATTAAATAAAATAGAAAAGAAAAAAACAGAAAAAAACAATAGCAAAAACACAAAAAAAATAGACGGAGATTTGCAACTATTAACAGGTGCCAATATTTTAAAAGCTTTAATCATAACCAAACAATAAAGGAGAGATATGAAACTTTTATACGAAGGTAAGGCAAAAAGAATTTACGAAACCGAAAATCCAAACGAAGTAATTTGTGAATTTAAAGATTCATTAACTGCATTTAACGGTGAAAAAGCAGACGAAGAAAGCGGAAAAGGTGCCCTAAACTGTGCTATTACAACTTTAATTTTCGAAGCACTTAAAAAAGAGGGAATTCCGACTCATTTAATAAAACAGATAGACGAAACTAAACAACTTGTAAAAAAAGTCGATATTATTTTAATAGAAGTGGTTGTAAGAAATATTGTAGCGGGAAGCCTTGCTAAAAGACTGGGACTAAAAGAAGGAACTAAACTTCCTTTTACGATAGTTGAATTTTATTATAAAAACGACAAATTAAACGACCCTTTAATCAACAACGACCATGCAATGGTTTTAGGACTTGTAAAAACAAGAGAGGAACTTGATTTATTAAGAGAATACGGACTTAAAGTAAACGACTTTTTAACTAAATTTTTTGACAAAGTGGGTCTTACTTTGGTAGACTTTAAAATTGAATTCGGAAGAGACGAAAACGGAAATATTATATTAGCAGATGAAATAACGCCTGATTCTTGCAGACTTTGGGATAAAGAAACAGGTAAAAAACTAGATAAAGACTTATTTAGATTCAACCTAGGAAACATTAAAGAAGCTTATACGGAAGTACTAAACAGATTAAAGGATGTAAAATGATAGTAGCAGTAAACGTTCATTTAAAAAAAGGTGTTCTTGACCCTCAAGGAAAAGCCGTACAACACGCACTTGAAACTTTAGGATTTAAAGAAGTAAAAAACGTAAGAACAGGTAAACAGATTTTACTCGATATTGACACTGACGATAAAGAAAAAGCGATAGAACTTGCAAAAGAGGCAGCAAGTGAACTTTTAGCCAATCCGGTTATAGAAAATTACGAAATAGAGGTAAAATAATGAAAGTTTCAGTAATAGTTTTTCCGGGAACTAATTGTGATAGAGACACAAAGTGGGCTTTTGAAAAAATAGGTGCAGAGGTTGAATTCGTATGGCATAACGAACACGACCTAAAAAACCCGGATTTGGTTGTCCTTCCCGGCGGGTTTAGTTACGGGGATTACTTAAGAAGCGGAGCAATTGCCAGATTTTCCCCTATTATGAAAGAGATACAAGAGTTTGCTAAAAAAGGTGGTTACGTTTTTGGAATTTGTAACGGATTTCAAATTCTACTTGAATCACATCTACTGCCCGGTGGAATGACAAGAAACGAAAATTTGCATTTTATTTCAAAATTTCATCATCTAAAAGTAATAGACAACAATAATAAATTCCTTCAAAATCTAAACATAGGAGATATTGTAAATATTCCTATAGCTCACGCAGAAGGAAATTATAAAGTTGACGAAGAAACTCTTAAAAAAATGTATGATAACGGACAAGTTATCTTAAAATACTGTGATGAAAACGGAAACGAACTAAACCCAAACGGCAGTGTCGATAGTATAGCCGGAATTTGTAACGAAACTAAAAACGTATTCGGACTTATGCCGCATCCCGAAAGAGCTATGGATAGTATTCTTGGAGGAAGTGACGGAATTAAAATGATAGAAGGATTTATTAAGTGAAAAAATTTCTTTTTTTACTTTTTCCTTTTTTGCTTTTTGCGTATAGAGTAGATATTGTTACGTGGAGTAAAAAAGACACTTTTTACGGATTTCTAAAACAAAATTCACTCCCTCTTAGTATCTATTATAATCTTTCTCCTAAAATTAAAAGATATGTAAGAACTATCCCTATCGGAGAAGACGTCTTTATTCTAAGAGACAACAATAAAATTAAACAAGCCCTAATCCCTTTAAACTCTAAAATACAACTGCAAATTATAAATAAAAACAACCGATATATAACGAAAGTTATTCCGATTACATACGAAACTCAAACAAAAAGAGCGTCTATTACTATTAACAATTACTTAAGCTATGACGTATATAAAGCTACTAAGTTACGCTCTTTAACTTCAAAAATTATAAATATATTTTCAGATAGAGTAAACTTTAAAGCTATTCCAAAAGGTACAAAACTAGAACTGATTTACGAAGAAAAACTAAAATACGGAAAAATAAAAGACGTTAAAATTTTATACGCAAAAATAGATAACAAATACTACACTATAAACGCTTTTTTAAATCCTTTAGACAACAGATACTACGATTCTCACGCAAGAAGTTTAAAAGGAATGTTTTTAGCGGCTCCTCTTAGATACAAAAGAATATCATCATATTTTGGAATGAGATTTCATCCTATTCTTCATAAATGGAGAATGCACGACGGTATTGATTACGTAAATAGAATCGGTACTCCTATTCATACTGTAGCCGACGGAAAAGTAATTTATAAAGGATGGATTAGAGGTTACGGTAAAACCATAAAAATTAAACATAAAAACGGCTATATAACAATGTACGCTCATCTACACTCTTTTGCAAGAGGACTGTATGTAGGTAAATGGGTAAGACAAGGTCAGACAATAGCCTATTTAGGAAACACCGGATTATCTACCGGTCCTCATTTACATTTCGGAGTACTTTATCACAACAGATGGATAAACCCTCTAAAAATCAAACGCTCTGCAAAAATTACCCTATGGGGTAAACAAAGAAGAGAGTTTTTTACTTACATAGAACAATTCGAAAAAAACTACGACATAGCACTTAAATGAGACTGCTGATAGTTTTTTTCTCCTCTTTACTTTTTGCATCGAATTTAATTATTCAATATCCGAACCTAAAAAAATACTATTATCAAAACCAAATTATAAATTTAAAAATAAAAATAATAACTCCTACCGATAAAAACTTATCAATAATAACCCCTCAAAACATAGAATACAACCAATCCCAAAAAAACAGAGTTATCCATATATTAAACTTAAAATACAAAAACGACCTATCTTCCAAAAAAATTTTTATAATAGGCAACAACATTTACAAAGAAATAAATTTAAATAAACTCTATAAAACCAAAGAATTGGAAAACATTCCCCGATTTTCACATCTGTTAGCTCAAAATCTAAAAATATTAAATCCTATTTCATCTAAATTTAACAACCAAAAAAATATGGTCTCTTTCACTATAATAGCTAAAAATGCCAATTTAGAAGACTTTAAACTAGATAACGTTTCAGACCAAAATTTAAGCATAGTATCCCCTACAAAAGCTACCTTTTTTGGATATATAAACAAAAACTTTCATAAACTGACATTTTATTACTTTAACACCAAAAGCGAAAATTTTAAAAAAATTTCCATCCCTATAAAAATTAAAGAAGATACAATAAGCACTCAAACCGAATTAAATCCGGAAGAAGGTAAATTTTTTACTCCGCTTAATATTTTAATATTACTTATAATAGCTTTAGGATTAAGCATTTTTTTTATTTATCAAAAAATCATTCTTTTAATACCACCTCTGTTTTTAATAGCTTATCTAGGATATAAAAATCTTCCTAAAGGAGAAATAACTCTTAAACCGGGTACGAAAGTTTATATACTACCTACGAAAAATTCAACCGTATTTTATAAAATAAAAGTAACCACAAAAGTAAAAATACTAAAAAAATTAAAAGAATATACAAAAGTAAAAATAAATAACAAAATAGGATGGGTAAAAAATGAAGATAATTGAGAGTATTATTAGTATTTTTAAATTAGCTGCCGGAGGAGTATGTGTATTTATTACCGGAGCTTTATGCGGAATAAATCCGAAAAACGAACTAAAATACAGAAAATGTTGTTCTAGGTTTTTAATGTCACTTGTAGCTGAAGATATTATTGTTGAAGGAGAGTTTGACAAAAATACAAATCTATTAATCGGAAACCACACTACGAATCTAGATATCGCCCTAATGGAGACAATAATAAACGAAAAAATAATATGGGTTGCAAAAAAGGAACTAGGAGAAATTCCTATCATCAAATATATGGTTACAAAAAGTGATATGATTTTGGTAGACAGAAGCAATAAACGTTCAATTTTAAAAATGCTAAAAGAGATAAAAGACAGAACAAATAGAGGATATAAAGTAATTCTATTCCCGGAAGGCACAAGAAACAAAATAAATCCTAAAAAAATGATTACGTGGAAAAACGGTCCAAAAGCGGTCGCAGAAAAATTAAATCTAAAAGTCCAACCTTTTGTTATAATAAATTTACCTTTTGTTTTTCAAAAAAATCCTTTTAGAATCAAAAAACAAAAAATCAAAGTAATATTCCTACCTACCGTAAATCCAAAAGACGACCCACAATGGTTCGAAAAAACAAAAGAAAAAATGCAAGAAATTTTAGATAAAGAATATAAAGGAGAAAAAAATGAAATTTGATACAATACTTGCTATAGGAATCGGTGGATTTATAGGAGCTATCCTTAGGGCTTATACGGCAGGAGTTGTAAACAATGCTGTAAAACACTCTATTCCTTTCGGTACGCTAAGCGTTAACCTAATAGGTAGTCTGCTTCTTGGAATTTTTATAGGTGCAATTCAATACGGAGCTATTCAAAACCCTTATTTAAAATCTCTTTTAACTACTGGTATGATGGGAGCTTTTACCACATTTTCAACATTTGCGATTGAGAGCTTTTTTTTATTTAAAAACACTTTATATTTTGAAGCTTTTTCTTATATTTTATTAAACGTAATAGGCAGTATCTTACTTGCAGCAGCCGGATTTAAAGGGATTGAAGCTATCTTAAAATGAATCTTTTACTAATTTTATGGGGACTTTTTTTTCTCTTTCTTTTTGTTTTAGCAGTTAAACACTTAGTATATCTTAAATGGTTAAAAAAGATAAAATCAGCTCCCATAACTTCCAAAAAGTTAACAATTTTAAACCGATTTCCCGAATACAAATGTTTAAACGAAACTCAAAAAAAGATTCTACTTTTTAAAATAAGACGATTTATTAAAGAAAAAAACTTCATAGGAATAAAAATCGATATAACCTCTCAAATCAAATACACAATAAGCTTTTACGCTTGTTTAATTACTCTAGGATATGAAATGTTTTGCTATCCTTCATTGGGAAACATCTACGTATATCCTCATACCATAAAAAAAGAAGAGCTTTTAATAAGTGGGGAAGCTACAAAAGACAGCGTAGTTATAGCGTGGGATGAAGCAAAAAAAGATATTCATAAATCACAAGTAACTATTCACGAATTTGCTCACGAACTTGATTTTGAAGAGGGAAACATCAACGGCATACCCCCTATTCCTAAAAGTTCATACTCCCAATGGAATAAAATTATGATAAAAGAGTTTAAAAAATTTCAACAAAAAATTATAAAAAACAGATTCCTGGGAAAATACTCTCTAATAGATAAATACGCAGCTACAAACGAAGGAGAATTTTTTGCGGTATTAAGTGAATATTATTTTAAAAAACCTAAACTTCTAAAAAAACATTTTCCAAAGATTTACGAAGAAATGAAAAAATTTTATAAGGTGAGTTTTGATGTTTGTTAATATAAAACATTTAGAACTAATAAAATTCAATTACTGTCAAGAGTGCGACGAATGCTGTAAAAATAAGTTATTAGCACCTTTAATATTGGAAGATTTTGAAAAAGTCTACGAATACTTTCCGATAGTAATAGCCAAACTTGATACTTTAAGAATAGTAATGCTGCTTAGTAACGAAAAATGCCCGTATTTGAAAAACTCGAAATGCTCAATATACGAAAAACGACCTCCGGCTTGCAGAATTTACCCTTATTCCCCGTGGTATGGAGAAATTTTACTTGATATATCTTGTCCGGGAATAGGAATAAAAGGAGAAAAAATCCCTCTAAATAAAGAAGAGTTTTTAAAATCGCCATTTTACGACGAAAGGTTTGAAAATATTTCGGAAAAACTGAAAAATTCCTTTTTATGGCTTAAAACACATAAATTAAAATTTTTAACTACCCATAAAGGTATCAAGCTATATACCTTAAAAAACGGAAAAGATAAGTTTTTTAAAATGCATCAAAAATCTCTCACTCATCTTCATTATTATTTATAAGTTCTTTAATATTCTCTTTAAAATTACATAAAAACATCGGAAACTCCTCATCAACTTTCGCCAAATCTACATATTTTTTAAAAAATTCATCAATATTAACTCCGGCCTGCATTCCAAGAGAATACCCCTTAAACATCTCTTTAAGTTTAGGTGAATCTACAAGTTCCACCATACTTTCCGCAAAAGCTATCCCCTCATCCAACATTCCCTCTTTCCAAAACCCTATCATATTGTCAAATAAAGTTACAACGGCAAAAAGTTCTTCTTCGTTGCTTAAATCAAACTTTTCATTATTTGTAAGTTTTATTTGATAAAGCCCGAAAGCCTCCTCAAAAGCTTTTTCAAACGCTTCTTGTGCTTTTTGAGATTCCCCTTTAGAAAAGGCATTTCTAAAATCAATATAATGCTTTTTTACTTCCATAAAAATCCTTTTTTTTATAATTTTATCATTTATTTGCTTTTTAATACAAATAGTGATACAATATCAATTGAAAATTAGCTCCTCTTAAGATTCTCTCTTTAGAAGAACTAATTCAAATTTCACAAATTAGGAAAAATCACATGAAAACAATTTACGTAGGAAATATTAACTATCAAGCAACTGAAGAAGACTTAAAACCGTTATTCTCAGAATATGGTGAAGTACTTTCAGTTAAAATAATAAACGACAGAGAAACAGGAAGAAGCAAAGGTTTCGGATTTATCGAAATGGAAAGTGGAGCTGAAACTGCTATTGAAGAACTTGACGGAAAAGAGTTCCAAGGCAGAAGACTTAGAGTTAACGAAGCAAGACCAAGAGCTCCTAGAGAATTTTAATTCTCTTTTTATTTCTTATTTCATAATACCGGTTAAAACACAATCCACTTTTATATAACTCATAGAATTATCAGTGGTAGTCACTACTAAAATATCACTCTCATTACTTGTAATGTTTTTATAAACTTTACCTAAAAAAGAATCAAACTCAAACAAAGAAATATCATCACTCACTTCAAAATGAAGTAAAAAACCTCTTGCAATATGATGAAAATTACTAAAAAGTTTTTCATACGCCTCTTCAAAATCCTCTGCTTTAACACTCTTTATAAAAGCAAAACCTTCGTATTTTAAAATTAAATTAACATCCTCTAACGTTAAATTAGAATTTTTTTGCAAAATAGAAATCAAATCCAAAGAGAAACCTTTTTTTACGAATTTTATAATAATTATTAAAAAAAATAAATCTCTCTAAGGAAAACTATCAATTTATAAGCTCAAACTTATTTTTTCTTTATTGTAGTTATAAACTTCTCCACTCTCTATTACGTAATACCACCCTATCAAATTAAGTTTTCCACTTTTAACCCTCTCTTTTACAAAAGGATAAGTCATTAGATTATCAAGCTGCTTTACTATATTTAACTGTTCGGCTTTCCAACTTCTCAATTTAATATCTTTTATATCAATTACGGCCTCTTTTACATCATACACAAGTTCAAGCCATTTTTTAACAAAAGGAAGTGCGTTTAATTTTTCTTCCGGATAAAAAAGAGCCTTTAAGCCTCCACAATTACTATGCCCACACACCAATATGTTCTCAACCTCCAAATACTTAACTGCACATTCAAGAATAGAAGCACTACACTTATAAGTACCGTCATTAATCTCATAAGGAGGAATAATATTTGCAATGTTTCTTAATACGAACACTTCTCCCGGCATTGTGTTAGTAATTAAATTAGGCACAATTCTGCTATCACTGCAACCTATATAAAAAGTATGCGGCTTTTGACCTTCTTTAAGTTCTTCAAACAACTCTCTGTTTTTTTCAAAATCTTCATTTTAAAAATCAATTACCCCTTTAAAAAGTTTTTCATTCATTTTCAATCCTTTTAATCAGATTCTCAATAGCATTTAAAATTTTTTCAATAGATGGTAAATAAACCTTTTCGTAAATTGAATGAGGATTATAAATAGTAGGACCTATAGAAGCCATAGCGATATGAGGAAATTTATTTTTTAAAACTCCACACTCAAGTCCGGCGTGAATAACTTTATATTCGCTTTTTGTAATATCTTTTAATATTTCGGCCAATTTAGAAATTTCCGGTTTCCACGCCGGATACTCACTATCAAATCCTATTTTAGCCCCATACGTTTTTTCTTTGATATACTCTTTTAACTCCTCCAATTTTTCATTTGAATTAGCCCTGATTGAGAGAGTGATTTTTTCATTATCGACCATAGCCAAATTAACCGATTTGCTAACTACCCTAAACTCAAAATCCCACTCCAAAACGCCGTGAGGAAGTTTTCTTAAAAACTCAAGATAATCATCTTCAATCACATCAACCTCATCTGCATATTCGTTTTCATAAAATTCCCCGGCTTTTGCAAACACCGGAATTGAATTTCTTCTCTCTCCACCTCTTAAAAAACTTAATTTATTAACCCTCTTTAAAAGCTCCACAATTGCATTGGGATGATTTTTATCTATATCTACTCCACTGTGGCCTCCAGGCAATTTATCTATACTAATTTCTCCTATTACCCCTCTTTTTTTCTCAAAATTTATAGGATATTCTATTAATACGTCAACCCCACCGGCACATCCGATATAAATATTTTCATCTTCACTGTCCAAATTAAGAAGATATTTAGATTTTAAATCAAGCTCTAAGTTAAAAGCCCCTATTAAGCCTATTTCTTCATCGTTTGTAAATAAAAACTCAAGATTGTCATACCTTTTCATCAAATAAAGCATAATAGCCAAACCGATACCATTATCAGCCCCTAGCGAAGAGTTTTTAGCTTTTAAATAATTTTTTTCATAAATCAGTTCGATATTCGGAGCTTCTCCTACACACACCATATCATAATGACTCTGAAGTGCCAAGAGAGGTTCTTTTTTAAAAGCCAAAATATTTCCGGCTTTATCGACTTTATAACTATATCCGCTTTTTTTAATAAAATCTATAATAAAATTTCTTAACTTATCGGTATTTCCACTACAATGAGGAATTTTCGCAATCTCTTCAAAAATTCTTAAAACCTCTTTCATTTTACCCTCCTTTTAAAACTTCACAACTCCCTCCCCTTTTAGATATAATTAAAAAAAGGCTTTAAATGAAAAGCATTTTAATTATAATACCACTTTTTTTCATAGGTTGCGTAAATAAAAAGGGAATTTCTTTTAATTATTACCCGGAATGTAAAGAATATTACGATTTATACGGAGTCTATAAAGAAAAATGTGAAAACAACGTTTATAATTTTTCACACAAAAAAAGCCCACCTCTTTGTTTAAGATGCAGATAAAGGAGCAAAATGATTAACAAAATACTAAAAGAACGCCAAAAATGGTTTGAATGGAAAAATATAAAACCGATAAAAGAAGAACTTAACACCCTTACAATAGACAAAGCCTCTTATAAACTTGGAGACGTTATAGAGATAAATACAAATCCTTCTTTAATGCCTCAAATAAAAAAAATAGCAAAAATGCTAAAACCATGGAGAAAAGGACCTTTTAAAATAAACGACCTTTTTATAGACACCGAATGGAGAAGTTATATAAAATGGAACATCATAAAGCCTCACTTAAACCTAAAAGAAAAAGAAATTTTGGATGTAGGGGGCAATAACGGATATTACGCTTTTAGAATGCTTGAGATGAACCCAAAAAGTGTAGAAATATGGGACCCTAGTGCTTTATTTAATCTGCAGTTTGAATTTATAAACAAGTTTATAAAAAGTAACATCCAATATAAACTTCTAGGAGTTGAGCATATACCTATGTCGGATAAAAAATTTGACGTTATTTTCTGTCTTGGGGTCTTATACCATCGCCCGGACCCCGTAACTATGCTAAAAGAACTAAAACAAGGCCTAAAAGAAAAAGGGGAAGTAATACTTGATACGTTAATAATCGAAGGTGAAGATGAAATAGCCCTAAGCCCAATTAGATATCAAAAAATGAAAAACGTCTATTTTATCCCTACTCTTAAAGCTCTTTACAACTGGATAGAGAAAGCCAAATTTAAAGAGGTTGAATTTTTAGGTAAAAGATACACTAAAACGGACGAACAACGCAAAACCAACTGGATTGAGGGAGAAAGTTTGGATAGTTTCTTAAATGAAGACCAAACAAAAACGATAGAGGGGTATCCACCACCTCTTCGGGTTTACCTGAAGCTGAAAAATTAAGCTTCAGCTCCTGCATTCATCATAAAATAATAAGTTAGCCCGATAAACACAAAAGTTGTAATAAATGCTGATGCTAAGACTGTTCCGAATCCCATTTTGTTCTCCTTTTTTTTGAAATATAGTAAAATTATACAAAAAAGGAAGTAAATGTCAAAACATTTAACCCATACGAAAGATTTAACAAAAGAAGAGATATTACAAATATTCTCATACGCAAAAGAATATCTTGATGAGAAAAAAAGAGACGATTTAAAAGGTAAACTTGTAATTAATATATTTTTTGAAAACTCAACCCGTACCAGAAGTTCTTTTGAAATTGCAGCTAAAAGACTTGGTGCGAATGTTGTAAACTTAGATGTGGCAAGAAGCTCGACAAGCAAAGGAGAAACACTATTTGATACGGCGGCAAACTTAGACGCAATGGGACCGGATGCAATTATAGTAAGACACAACCGTGCAGGAGTGCCTAAAATTTTATCTAAATACGTAAAATCATCCATTATAAACGCCGGAGACGGAGCCCATCAACACCCGACCCAAGGTTTACTTGATTTATTTACCTTAATGCAGGAATGGGGAAGTGTTGAAGGAAAAAAAATAGCCATTATAGGAGACATCAGAAACTCAAGAGTTGCAAACAGCGATATAGAACTTTTTAAAAGATTTAATGCAAAAGTTCTACTAGTAGCTCCACCTCACTTTCTTCCTAAAACAAACCTTCCCACAACACACAACATAAAAGAAGCTATAGATTTTGCAGATGCTATTATCTCCCTTAGAACCCAAACCGAAAGACACAAACACCCTACTTTTTCGTCACTTCAAGATTACGCCCAAAACTTTAAAATTACAAAAGAGCTTATAAAAGATAAAAACATTTTAATTATGCACCCGGGTCCCGTACATAGAAATATAGACCTAGACGATGATGTAATGAGCGATAAGAGATGTTTAGTGTTAAAACAAGTAAAAAACGGTGTTGCCGTTAGAATGGCGATACTTAAACATTTAATAGGTTAAAATGAAGTTTTTTTTAATAGATTTTAACAAAAACTTCTATATAGAAGATATCGCTAACTTAAAAGATATTTTCTTTTCTTTTCCGACATTTTCAAACCATAACTTAAAACCCGACAAAAAGTGCAAAATAACATCAAAAAAAACTATTAATTTTCAAACATATAAAAAAGCTTTTACCGAAGTGATAGAAGAGATAAAAAAAGGAAACACATACCTTTTAAACCTAACTTTTCCAACCCAAATAGAGACAAACTGCTCACTTCTTGAAATATTTGCAACAAGTAAAGCTCCTTTTAAACTATATTTTAAAAATAAATTCGTATGCTTCTCTCCCGAAAGATTCGTAAAAATCCAAAACAACAAAATCTACACCTACCCTATGAAAGGAACAATTGAGGCTTCAATTCCTAATGCAAAAGAGAAAATCCTCTCTTGCACAAAAGAGATGGCCGAACATACTATGGTAGTCGATTTACTAAGAAACGACCTTGGAATAATAGGAAAAGAAGTTAAAGTAAATAAATTCAGATATATAGACAAAATAAAAGCCGGTGAAAAAGAACTCCTGCAAGTAAGCAGTGAAATAGAAGCCACCCTTCCTAACAACTGGTATAAAGACTGGATGAATATATTAAAGCAAATGTTACCGGCCGGTTCAATTTCCGGTACTCCTAAAAAAAAGACAATAGAAATCATAAAAAAAGTAGAAAACTATAAAAGAGGATTTTATACCGGAATTTTCGGAATAACAGACGAAAAAACCTTCTTAGACAGTGCAGTGATTATAAGATACATAGAAAAAGAAAATAGTAAATTTATATACAAAAGCGGAGGAGGAATTACAATAGACAGCGACATACAAAAAGAGTATGAAGAGATGATAAAAAAAGTTTACATTCCTACTCTATAACAGTTCTATTTCTTCCGTTTTTTTTAGCTTTATAAAGTCTCTCGTCCGCCAATTTTATCATCATAGAAAGAGTTTCGCCCTCATCCGCAATTCCGGCGGAAAAAGTATATTTAATATTCTTAAAAGCTTGTAAAGAACGTCTGATTTTCTCCACTACAAATAAAGCTTCTTTTTTAGAAGTATTCGGCATATAAATCAAAAACTCTTCCCCTCCGTATCTCACTATATAATCCGCTTTTCTAATGTTTTGTTTAATCGTTTTTACAAAATGTTTTAAAATAGAATCTCCTACTTGATGTCCGTAAGTATCATTTATTTTCTTAAAATAATCGATATCTAACATAACTACGCTTTTTAAATCATGTAAATTAAACATATTATCCAAATAATTTTCTAAAAACAGTCTGTTATAAGCGGAAGTCAAAGGGTCAATTTGAGCCTGCTTTTTAATTTTCATCACATTTTCATAGATTTCAAATAAATTATTTACCCTTAAAATAAACTCTTCTTTTAAAAATGGTTTTTTAATATAATCGTTTGCTCCATATTTTAAAGCTCTTAAAAATTTTTTAGTATTATCATATTCCGAAATAACTATAACCGGCAATTCGCTCATACTATGCTTATCCCTTATATTTAAAAGCAATTCACAACCGTCCATTACCGGCATATCCAAATCACTAATTACCATATTTATTTCATACTTATCCAGCATTTTCAAAGCTTCATAACCATTTGTTGCTAAAAACACATTAAAAAACACTTTTTCAAGTAAATTCTTTTTATATTCAAGCATCATAATAGAATCGTCAACAACCAATACATTTAAAGATTTGTTTTTATGAAGACGCTTAATAAAATTAATTAAATATTCGATAGTGCGATAGTCATCTTTTTCTATAGATTCTATAATTTCACTTTTAATCTCAATTCCCTGAAAATCATCGTTAGTTAAAATAATAATATTTTTCGTTTTATTCAAAAGATAATGAATATGTTCGGCATTTAAAGCATCCGGTAAAAAACAGTCACATAAATATAAATCGTAACTATCGGAAATATGAAGAAGTTCTTTAAATGAATGAATAGTATCACACTCTGCAAAAACCAAATATTTATTGATACTTTTTTTCAAAAGCTTAGCATAAATATCATTACTTTCCACAATTAAAATTCTCATAATAAATTCCCCTTTTAATACAGATTATTATATCACAAAAAGAAAAAAAAGGGGGGGG
>JBDONT010000031.1:0-30797 GCA_039831155.1 Nautiliaceae bacterium
CTCAAACCCCTTCTTCCGTTTGAGGATTGAAAGTATATAATATTTCCCTCCCCTTGTCAAGTATTTCCTCTAAAATTTTTTAAAAATTTTAAAATTTGTTTTTTAATAATAAAATCGCTTACATTAATTAACATATTTAGTTACATTCGCTTTGATACACAAAACCTGTTGGAGTTATATTAATTTGTTTACAATGTTGAATATCACATACTAAATTAGTACAAAGCTGGATTTCAACTTTCTCTGTTAATAGTTCTCTTTCTAAATCTAAAGGATTAGTATCATTACCATCTCCTTGCAATCCTTCATTTAAATAAACATTACCATAATTATCAAATAATAGTTTTGAAGAGTTAGTAGTATTCACAGAAAAACCATTAAATAAAACTTTTACTATCCCATATTTACTAAGATTTAACTCTTCATTCCCTTCATTACCAGCTAAATATTTTTTATTTATAGGATCTTTTGCAAACTCGTAAAAAGGATATCCAACTCTATTAAACATAGAACTTGTACTACTTGAAGTGGTATAGGGAGAATCTGAAAAAATTTCATAAAAGTAATCACCATTACTTGTTTTACCTATTCTTAACTGCCACCACTGCTTAAACCAATACTTACTTCTATTGGTTTCACTTATAGTATTAGCATTAGGAAAAGGTTGATACTTATCATCTTTTAAAGCTAAACTTTGTGTATATCTTATATCTCTACTTAATCTATCTGCTGCTAATTTTAATTTATCAGGTGCAAAATTGAAACTAAAAGAAGAAACGATAATACCTATTATAATAATAACAATAACTAATTCAACTAAAGTAAATGCAGAAGAAAAATTATTTAATTTCTTCTGCTTGATCAACTTGGTATAGAATATCATCCCACGGATGTCTGTACATTGGCATTCCAAGTCTTTTTTCATCAAGAATGTGCCCGATAAATCCGATACTTCTTCCGAGAATAAAGAATGCATTTAATGTCCCACTTTCAATAAATTCATTAATTTCTTTCTCAGTATACCCTAATGCTCTCCACATGTCAACCATTAAGATACCGATTGTACCGTCAACATTTAAAATTAAGTTTTCTTTTTTAGAAGTTGTTTCTTTCTCAACTTCCAATGCATAATCAAGTAAAGGTGTTGCTGGAAAGAATTCAGCTGCATATTTTTTAAGACCTTCAACCCTTTTATCCGGGTTTCTCACAGACTTAATTCTATGTCCAATACCAGGAATTGGAATACCTTGTTTTTTCATATATGCCAAGAATTCTTTAGGGTTCATTCCATTATCGTGTGCATATTTAAAGTAATATGCTGCACCATCAATAGCACCACCAAATCTTGGACCAATTGTAAGAAGACCTGTTACAAGAGATTCTACAACTGATTTACCAGCTCTTGCTGTAACTTTTGCGTTATGAGCACCACTTACTGCCGGTCCATGGTCTGCTACTGTTTTAATTACAGTTTCAATAAAATCAGTAGCCCATTTCGGATATCTTTTCTTAAACCATAGAAGTGAAATAACATCACCAATGCTATATCCTGTATCTGGAGTTGCAACTTGGCTAATTGGAATACCAGCATATACTGCTTCTTCTCCTCTATCATCAGAAATAGTACATACGAAGTTTCTAGGTTTTCTAATTTTACCTGCTGCTAAAGCTTTGCTATAGTCTTCTGGAATTGGTGGAACTACTGGTTCTTCGATTTCTCCGATTACACCTTCACCTTTTAGTTGTTCATATACACCTTTAATAACTTCCGGTAATTCATTAAAATTAGCCGGTACATAAATACCTGCTTCTTTCATTGCTCTATTTTTAGCTTCCGCTGTCTCTTCATCGGCATTTGCACTTGCACCTGCGTGACCGAATTGAACACCACTTGAGAAATGTTTAGCAATTGTACCGATACACCAACCAATTACCGGTTTTGTAATTTTTCCTTCTTTAATAGCTTCAATAATTTTATATTCTTCTCTACCACCAACTTCACCAAGAAGAATCATATATTTAACTTTTGGATTTTTCTCCATTCTAAGCATATGGTCAATAAATGTTGAACCAACAAATCTGTCTCCACCAATTGCAACACCCTCTGCTATTCCGTCTGCATTAAGTGCAATAATGTTACTTAATTCGTTAAATAGACCACCACTTCTTGTTACAAGTCCTGCACTTCCAGCTCTGTGAAGCTTAGATTTTACGATATTTTCAATTGTACCACCGATATTCGCAACTTTAAATGCACCTGGTGCAATAGCTCCAACTGTTGCAGGACCAATAATTGTTACACCTTTTTCTCTTGCGGTTTTATTCATAATTCTTGCGTGTCTTTCCGGAATACCTTCAGCCGTAATCATAATTACTCTGAATTGATCCATATTAAGAGCATCCATAGTTACATCATAAGCCGTTCTAAATGATGCAAAGTTAAGTAATACATCTGCATTCGGATGATTTTTCACAGCTTCTGCTGTACTTCTGTAAATTGGAATCATAACCTCATCAGTTCCAAAAAAGAACTTTTCAAATTTATTTGAACTAGTTGGAGCAACTATTGCTGCAACTGATGGTTTTTCTCTTTGAATAACATAATCATAATCAAGCATTCTTTGAATTGCTGATTTATTATTATTCCAGAAAATTGCCTGTGTATCCCTTGTAAATAGTTCGTTAGCCATTATTTCGCTCCTTTTTTATCATCTTCAAGTGCCATTCTTACAATATCGGTAATGTGAGTTTCCGGTCCATAAACTTCAATAGGAAGACCCAATCTTTCAGCTGCCGCTTTAATATCTTTTAAACCTTTTTCATAATTCGGTCCACCACGTCTAACATAAATTCTAACTCCAACATCTTTCATTTTATCCGCATATTTTTCAAATGCTTGAATAATACCGGTAAATGTCTTGGCAACATCCGTAAAGTTTGCAATAGCCCCACCGATAATTAAGATTTTATCTCTACCTTGAGGGTCTTTTTCTCTTGTCATTAAATCAAGTACAGTTTCAGTATAAAATCTTGTTTCATCAGTTGTAGGACCACCTGAATATTCTCCGTAATTTGCTAAATCTTCTACTCCACCTGCTAAATCAGCAATAGTATCAGCATATACAACAGATGCACCACCACCAGCTACAAGAGTCCAGATTCTACCTTTCGGATTAAGAACAGTTAATTTAAGTGAAGCACCACTTTTTGCATCTGCTTCTGCTATAGCTTTTTCTTCAGGTGATTTTTCCGGCATACCAAACGGTGTCGGGAATTCAATATCTCCCCATTTATCTTTCATTAAAAATCCTGCCGTATCATCAAGTCTTGCAACCAAATCAAGTAGATATACATTATTACCTACAATTACAACTGGGTTAATTTCAAGATATGCAAAGTTTAGGTCTCTAAAAAATTTATAAAAGTTTACTGCAAAGTTTTTATAAACTTCTTTTTTATCTTCCGGAATATCTGCTGGAATATTTTCAGAGATAATCTTTTCAATCTCTTCATCAGTTGCGTCAATTGGAATTTTAACTTCTGTTACTTTATCCCAGTTTTCTTCAACTTCCATACCACCGTGAGCTGAAAGATAAAGCACATCATTTGTTTCATCAAATGTAGTAGCTGCAATATAGTATTCTTCATCTTCTGTGTGAGGTGTAAATGGTTCTACGATAAAATGAGTAAGCTCACCACTTTGTCCGCTAAGAAGAGTAACTTTTCCGCTTCTTTTTTCATCAATCCATTTAGCTGCATCTTCAAGAGTCACATCACCCGGTTTATTTACTTTAAATAAAACTAAACCGTTTTTACCCCTTTTACCAAAAAGCATATCCGGTTTTGCAACCAAAGGTTTTTCATTTAACCAATCATACCCGGGTTCTTTAGCTTTAGCTCTTAATTCATCTCCACTTGTTACAAGTACACTTTCAAACGGATAATTAAGTCCACTGAAATATTTATCCCAATTTTGGGCAAAAAGTTTTTTCCCATCATATTCACGAATCGGTTTTTGAGCCATTAAATCTCCTTAAATTTTATTTTAGAAATTGTAACATTTAATCCGTAAGATATAATCCTATTTTATAAATTGAGAAATTTTTTTTTATAGTGTGTTTAGTTTTGAAACATTTATTTTTAAAATAACTTTTTTATTATATATAATGAAAACTTGAGAATTTTTTTTATTATATTCGATAAAATATTTTCCGCCTTTTTTAATACCATAAAAATTTAACGCTTTCATAAAAGCATCATTGTCAGAATACACATAATCTATTTTATTCGATTTTAAAATTTCAACTAAAGGTTTTATAAAATAGTAGCTACTCGTGAGTTTCCTGGCAGGTGTGGAAAAATTAAAAAACACTCCCACATCAAAACTAATTAAACTAATTAACAAAACAATAAATAATATTTTATGAATTATTCTAAAGTTAGGCAACCTTACTCTATACGAATTTAAAAACACCTTTACCATACAAACCATAAAAATAACCATAAAAGGTGCATAATCGTCAACTTTTATTTTTTGTCTAAAAGAAAGAATCAAAGAAAATAAAAAACTAAACGCCGAAATAAAAAATATCAGATTTTTTTTCTTAAAAAAAAGACATTTATAAAGAGAATAAAGAAAATAAACAAAAACAAAAGGTGAAAAGATTAAAAAATAAATCCCTATTAAATCGATAAAATGACCTTTTGGTTTTCCTCCTATATCGTAATGGAAATAGAAGAAATTAAAAGCAAGTAAAATTAAAGATAAGAAAACTAAAATATTATCTCTTTTATAAACGGCAAAAAATATCAAACTAAAAAAAAGAGGAATGAAACTGTAATCAATAAAAGCCAATAAAATCAGTACCAAATAAGAAATTTTTCGTAAAGTATGATAAAGATAAATAAATAAAAGCGTTAAAAAAATCAAATAAATAGCCTTATTAATAATAAGAGAAGAGACAATCACACCAGGAATTAAAAAATAAAGATAAGTAGCCAAAAGAGCGTCTTTTCTTTTTAAATAAAAAAGTGCGATTTTATAAAAAAAATACAAACTAAAAGCGGAAACCAAAACACCGGGTAAACGAACGGCAACATCATTATGTCCAAATATATAAACAGAAAAATCAAGTATATATTTAATAAAAGGAAAACTTTCCATTCCTTTTACATCTGTAATAGAAAAAGATAAAAAATTTACCCCGTATAAAAATAAAAAAAAGTAGAATAAAAAAAAGATAATAATATGTTTCATATTTTTAAAAAATTATTAATAATCTCTTTTCCGTATTCACTCATAATCGATTCAGGATGAAACTGCACTCCGTAAATCGGTCTATCTTTTACCCTTAAGCTCATTATTTCACCATCATCCAAACTAAAAGAAGTGGGAATTATACATTTTGGCAACTTATCCGGATTAGCAACCAGGGAATGGTATCTTGTAACCCTAAACTTTTTTGGCAAATCTTTAAAAATATCATCTTCAATGGTAACTTCGATTTGAGAAGTTTTCCCGTGCATTAAATTTTTCGCTCTAATAATTTCTCCTCCAAAAGCATACGCAATAGACTGATGACCAAGACAAACCCCAAGAATAGGTTTATCAATTTGTTTTATCACATCCACACTTACACCGGCTTCTTTTGGGGTAGAAGGACCTGGAGAGATAATTATTTTTTCCGGATTTAATCTTTTTATCTCTTCCACACTCATTTCATCATTTCTAATAACTTTTAAATTAGCACCAAGTTCTAAGCAGTATTGAACAATATTGTAAGTAAAACTATCGTAATTATCTATTATAAGAACCATAAAGTTCCTTTTTTAT
Source organism: Nautiliaceae bacterium (assembly GCA_039831155.1). Taxonomy (GTDB): domain Bacteria; phylum Campylobacterota; class Campylobacteria; order Campylobacterales; family Nautiliaceae; genus Nautilia. The sequence continues at coordinate 5,834 of JBDONT010000031.1, forward strand.
GGAATTGTATCAAAATTATATGATAAAATTTTCAAAAAATTTAAGGGTAAAAATGCTAAAAGAAAAACTTAAAGGAAAATATATAACACTAGAAACAACTCCTCCTAAATTACCGACTGTAGATTTAATGATTGAAAATATAAAAAAAGCCGACGTCATTAAATACATAGACGGATTTTCCACAACCGACTGTCCTCTTAGTAAATTAAAATACAATTCAATCATTGCAGCTTTTAAGCTCCAACAGACATTCAAAAAACCGGTAATTGCTACAATGAGTATGAGAGATAGAAATAAAATAGCCCTTCAAAGCGATTTACTGGGAGCAAACGATTTAGACGTAACGCATATCTTAGCCCTAACAGGAGACCCGGCAAAAATGAGTGACCAACCGAATACAAAAGGAGTAGTCGAAGGAAGCAGCATTTTACTACTAGAAATAATAAGAGCTTTTAACAACGGAATGGATTACAGTGGAAAAGAGTTTAAAATAAAACCAAAACCGATTACCCCTTTTGCGGTAAGTAACTCTTACGCCAAAAACTTTTCTTATATTGAAAAAAAGATGTATAAAAAAATTAAAAATTATGCAGTAGGAATTATAACCCAACCGGTATTTGATTTGGAAATAGCAAAAAAACTATTAAATATAAAACAAAATATCAATAATGAATTTAATGACGAAAGAAAAGAGTCTGAAATTGTATTCGGATTTTTTCCCATTACAAAACTAAAAACCGCCCAATTTCTAAAATCTCACGTCCCAGGCATTTTTGTACCGGATATCTGGATAGAAAAACTCATAAAAGCTCATAAAATAAGTGAAGAAGAAGAGTTTAAAGTCGGAATGGAGTTATCAAGAAAACTTTTTAAAAACATTTTAAAATTACACCCAAAAGTCCATATAATGACTGCTAATAAATTTGAAATAGTAAAAGAGCTTTTTTAAAAAGCTCTTAAATAACTTACTAAGAATACGTTAGAATACGAATCTGCTCCACTTTTACTAAATTTACTTCTATTATAACTAACTTTTACGCTAGAAACTTTATCTAAAGAGTATTTAACTGCTAGTCCATAACTATATTTATAATCTTCTCCCAAATTATAAACAGTAAATCCACCGTTTGCAACTTTATAAGCGTTTTTTCCAAAACTTCCACTTATTGTTGTAGCCCAAGGTCCTTTATAGTTTTCCAATTTTAAATCAATATCCGTATAATTTGTTTTAGACGTATATCCGGACTTTGAAATATGAATATAATTTAATTTAGCCTCGGCATAAAAAGCTCCATCTTCCGCATAATAATTACCGAAATTAAATCCATATTTAGGAGAAATTTGATAAGCTTTAAAATTATCATAAGTAGACATATAAACATCAACTCCGACATTATATTTTAAATACTCATAATAAGTAGCTCCTGCGAACACTACATTATCGTATTTATCACTATTGTCTTTTTGGTTGATAAACATATTATGAATTCCGATTCTATAAGCATAATTATTACCATAATAATAATTACCCAAAAACGTAATATCGGTCTGTTTATAATTAGGGGTAGTATCTTTATATTTTATATACACATATTCCGTATCCAATTCAAACTTAAAAGGCAAAGAATCGATACTAGCATATACACCTACCAATCCGGCTTTATCTTTAGCGGTATTACCGCTATAATCTATAAAAGCTCCATACGGCATCACGTTCGCCGCCATTAAAGTCGTACCGAACAATGCTGCTATAGATAATAACTTTTTCATTTTATCTCCTTTAGTTTATATCCTAAATTTTTTTGATTTACTATTTCAAAACCAAGTTTTCTAAGATGAGAAATCAAAACTTTTATAGAATCAAGACTCTCTATACTTTCACATTCCTGTAGAATTTCTTCTTTAGAAAGATATCTGTTACGATTTTTTATCAACGTTTCTAAAAGTTCTTTTTCAGCTCCACTTAATTTAACGGGGATTGAACTTTTATACAACTCCCTCGCATTAAAATTATATAATAAATCCCCAAATTTAAAAACAAAATTTGTAGAATTTAAAACCTTTTTTTTTAAATACCTAAGGCGTATCAACAGCTTTTCATATTCATTATAAGAATAGCAATAATCACCTACTTCCAAAGCTTTTTTATAAATAAAAACATTACATTCATATGCTAAAAAAATAATCGTACTTTTTACAAAATCTTTTATTTCCAAATACTCTTTAAAATAATTAAAATCTACTACCAATACATCAAATTTTTTATTCAACACCTCATCAAAAAAAGATTCTTCATCCACTTTTTTTGCATTAGGTATATCCAGAAAAGAAAAATTTAATACTCTCATTTATTAAAATATTCTTTTGCTACAACGTTATTAGGGTCTAGAATAAGCACGTTTTTAAAAATTTTACCGGCATCTCTTTTTGTAAGCTCATAAATTTTACCAAGTTCAACTAAAAACAGAACACTCGTAGGATATATACTTAACATTCTATTTACCAATATTTCAGCTACTTTATAGTTTTTTAAAGCTACAAGAGATAAGACTTCATAATAATTCCCATAATAATTATAATAATCACTCTTTAAAATCACATCTCCTATTTTCAACGCATTTGAATAATCCCCCATAGCATAGTAAACTCTCATCATTCCAAGCTTAGCTTCCAATGAAGAAGGAATACTCATAGAAGCCTTTTGATAATGAAAAATAGAATTTTTATAATTCTTATTCAAATAAAAAAGCCATCCAAGCCTTAGATTAACCGTATAAGCATTAAGATATTTATTATAAAGAGGAATGAGAACTTTTATAGCGTCTTTATAATCCCCCATTTTTTCATAATTATAAGATTCATAATAAATCTTTTTTATATCCATTGCAAACAAACCGACAAACAAACTAATAACCAAAATTATCTTTTTCATTATATACTCTCCTTAATTCCATTCCGTTTTTCAATTTTATTTTATCAAAACCTTTCTCATAAAACGAAAAATCCACCTCTCCGAATTTAGATAGAATTTTTAACTGTTCTTTTTTATAAACAACTTCTTTATTAAAAATTTTGAAATTAAAAGGCAATAAAAATTCAAACAATAATTTCTTAACCCCACTAAATCTAAATTCAAAAGAGATAATGTCTTTATATTCAACTTCTTTATTTATCAAAGGAACTTTAGGAGCCAGCTTAAACAACTCTTTTAAAAAGCTCTCTTTTCCTTCATATTCATAAAAATAAAACAGCTTCTCATCCAAATAAAAAAACAGCTTATTCTCTCCGTCCCAAAAATAGAATTCTCCCTTTTCATTCATTTTTACCGTTATCTCTTTTTGAGAAATTTTTTCTCCCTCTTTTAATACATCATATTTAAAAACATCATCCAAAATAAAAGTAAGTCTTAATTTCATAGATTTATCAATCACACTCGCTTCTATCTCCTCACCCTTTTTAGGTGAATCATAATAATAAAGTCTATTGTCTTTTATAAAATCCACAAACTTAAAAGGTAAAGTCTCACTTCCCAAAACCCCGTATTTTTGAACTTGAATATGGATGTGAGGCTCCGGAGAATATCCACTGTTTCCACATTTACCTATAATATCTCCACCCCTAACATAATCCCCTACTTTTACAGTAATGGAATTTTGCATTAAATGAGAAATTTCAACAAAATATCCAAAATCACTTTTTATAATAATATAATTCCCCCAATTGTTAACTCTATCTACATTTCCTATAAAATTATCCGGTAAATCATTACGCAAAGCAACCACATATCCATTGATAGGAGCCGTTACAACTTTTCCAAAAGCATAATAATCCTCTAAAAACAACCCGTCATTAGCATATGTTTTTCCATTCTTTTTAATAACAAAATCATAAGCATATTTCCAGCTTCCCTTATGAGTCCACTCATCGTCAAAAGCTTGATATACACTCCACTTTCCGGTAAACGGGAGGTTTATTTTAATATCGTTTCCTCCAAATCTAAAAACCAAACTCAAATAAGAAAGCAGAGATTTTTCGGGAGTCGATTTTATAGCATAATTAAAATATTTATACCCTACGCTAAATAAAAGCATAATAAACAAAAGCGTAATTAAATTAAAAGGAAGAGTATAAACCGGCAAAGAATAGATATTAAAAAACACTTCCATTGAATCAATCAACACAACAGAAAGCACCACTCCCAAAAAAGCCAAAAGAAAACTTTTAATATTGGGAATTAAAAATATTCCTCCAAGTGCCATAGCAATTAACAAAAAGTTAAAGTTATAAGGAGAATAAAGGGCTTGAGAAAAAGGAATAAATAAAGAGTGTACAAAAACCCCTATCCAAAATCCCACAAAAGCTAGAAAAAACAGAATTCTAGAATAAAAAAGAAGTATCAACGCTATAAAAAACCCGGCAACCGTATAAGGTAAAAAGAAAATTGTCCCTAACGACTTGAAAAAAGAATCAAAAGGCAAATTTATATCAAAAAGAGCTTTTCTGTGAAGCAAATTGATAAATAAATTGGTATATTTTAAACTGGCTAAATAAAAAAGCATACTCACAAAAGCAAAAGGCAAAGATAAAATAGGCAAAGAATACTTAATAAAAACCCTATTTAAGCTAAAAGAGACTAAAAATGTCAAAATCGAAAGCAATATAGTTAAGATTATCGTTACATACGTTACATCAAAAAAATACCCGACCCCCATTCCCACCAATAAAGAGTTATAAAGATAAAACCCGTATTTTAAATACTCATCCCTGATATTAATAAATTCGGCAAACAAAATCGTAGAAATAATAGCAACAAGACCTAAAATCCCCACACTAGGCAATAAAAAAGAGAGCAAAAATAAAAATGCCCCTACTTTTAAATCCTGTAAAAAAAGAATGGAAACATAAGGTTTAAAAATAAATTTTATCTTTTTTATTTTCAATTTCTTAACCTTTTAAGAAATCCGGAATAATCTCTTTTTCCACAACATACTCTAAATTATCGGCTTCTCTTATTAAGTGAGTATTTGAGTCTTTGTCTATAAGTACAATTTTAGGTCTATATCTGATAAACTGCATAGATTGAGTAACGTTATAAGCCCCTACCGGCCAAATACTAAGTACCGTACCTCTCTCAAGAGGTGGTAACATAATATTTTCTGCAATAATATCAATATTCATACATAAAGGTCCGTTTATCTGACTATGTTCATTTAACCCTTCATATCTTTTATCAAGAGATATCTCAAAATTGTACCAAAACGCCGTATACAAAAGATTCACTCCAGCATCTACAATATAACTCTTTTTACCATCCGGCATTCTTTTGGAAGCAAATACACTTGTTAATAAAAATCCGGCTTCATCTATCAAAGCACGACCGGTTTCTAAATAAAGCTTAGGAAGTTTCCCTTTATTATGTTCAAAAATAGCATTAGTAACAGCCTCTGCATATTCATCGGCACTAGGGACTATAACTTCCGGAGCCTGATATACACCTTTTAGTCTATTTTTTGAAGCAAATCCACCTCCTATATCAATATATTCAATCTCATATCCGAAATCTTTTTCAACTCTGTTTTTAAGTTCTATCAATTTTTTAGTTTCATTTGTATAAGCTTCGGCACTTAACATAAAAGTACCTATATGAGAATGAAGTCCGATTAAATAAAGTTTTTTACCTTCAAAAATTCTTTTTATGGCATCATAAGCCTCACCGTTATCGATATTAAATCCGAATCTACTCCATTGAGGATAAACTCCCGTATCCATATTACATCTAATAGCCACCGGAATTTCTATTCCAAGCTCTTCCGCTATCTCTTCAAGGTCATTTATTTCATACCAATGGTCAATATGAATTTTAGCTCCTTCTTTTACTGCTACTTTTAAAGTTTCTTTTGGTTTGTAAGGTCCATTAAAGATTATATCCTTTCCTTCAATTCCAAGACGTCTTGCTTTTTGGTATTCAAATTCACTAACAACTTCGGCTTTACTTCCAAGTTTATGATAAATTTTACAAATAGCGTCAAAATAGTTTGTTTTATAACTCCACCAAAACTCAACTTCCGGATATCTACTTGAAAAAGCGTTTTTAAACTCAAGATATTTATCTTCAATTGCTCTTTGACTAAACACAAAAAGTGGACTTCCGTATTTTTCCGTAAGTTCTCTAACACTTACCCCGTCAATCTCACCTCTTATTTTTTGGGTTTTAAGTGGACTTCCATATTTACTCGCCATTGCAAAATCAACTCTATTAATAGTAGGTTTTTCATAATTCATAATTCACTCCTTAAATTAAATCTCTTTTTTTGATATCAACGTAGAAAATTTATTAAAATCAACCATCGTCTCTTCTACATATCTTACATACATCTTTTCGCTAGGATAATCAAATCTTTTTTCAACTTTTTTACCTTCAATTAAATCCAATAAACTTTGAGGCAGATTAACTCCAAGCATTGTGGAAAAATACACCCACGCCGGAAATCTAGGGTTTATTTCTATTAAATATATATCTTTTCCATCACTCATAGCCTCAAACTCAAAAGCACCTCTCCAACCTATCATTTCAACAAATTTCTTACTTACACTGAAAAGCTGTTCATTTTTAATACTCACGGCACTCCAAACTTTACCTAAATCCGTAGTGGTTAATTTTTTCATTCCCATACCTGCTACAAGACTCTCTCCATCTCCAATACCTACAAAGTTAATTTCTATCCCACTTATAACCTCTTGAACCAAAAGAGGGAATCCCCATTCATTTGATATTTTATAATAATACTCAATCGCTTCATCCAAATTATAAGCTTTATAAGCTTTATAATAATTTCCTTTTACCATTACCGGAAATCCAATTTCTTTAGTGGCTTTTATCAAATCATCAAGAGAAACCACCTCTATGGTTTTTGGATGTTTAACACCAAGTTTTTTACTAAATTCTGGTAATTTACTTTTATCCCTCATCTCAAAACACTCAAGGCTCGGCAGATAAGTTTTAATTCCAAGCTCTTTTATCTCTTTTTGATATTTAATATAAAGAGGAAGTTCTGCATCAAGGGTCGGAATTGCAACTTCAATATTTGACTTTTCTTTAATATCCGTTATTCTTTTTTTAAACTCTTCATACCCTAAACTAGGATACGGCATAAGATAAACTTTTTCAAAAAGCCCCTGATAAATCCCCGGTTCATTAGGGTCGTAACTAAGCCCTATTAAAGTATTTTTATCCATTAAACTTTTCGCAACCGGAATTCCGGGTGCCGGATTGTCAGTATTGTTAAGCCCACTTACTGCCACTCTCATTTTATAAGCTCATATACTTTAAGTTTTTGAAAAAAATCTTCAACATCTATATAAACATCTCTACAACTTTTCCCACTCTCTTGAGATAAAATCTTTACAATCTCTTCTTTACTTTTTCCTTCTTTAATAAGCTGAATAATCTTTTTTGCAGATTCATTTAGCTGATAAGATGTCCCAAGTGAAGGAATAAATCCCATATTATTTTCGTCAATTATCATTTCATGTAACAACATATTTAACTCCTTTAAGTATTTGTAAGAATTATATAATATTAAAGTTAATGAAGAGTAAATAAAAGAAAAAAAGAGAGGTTATTGATGATAGTTTGGAGCTTCTTTTGTAATAGTTACGTCGTGAACGTGAGATTCTTTAAGTCCGGCACTTGTGATTTCCACAAATTCAGCTTTTTCCCAGAATGTAGGAATATCTTTTGCACCGCAATACCCCATAGAAGCTCTAAGGCCACCTATAAGCTGATGTACAACATCGGCAATTCTGCCTCTATAAGGAACCATTCCCTCAATTCCTTCCGGTACCAATTTATCAGCAGCTGTTCCTTCTTGGAAGTATCTATCGTTACTTCCTTTTTGCATTGCACCTATACTTCCCATACCTCTGTAGGATTTATATTTTCTTCCCTGATACATTATACTCTCACCCGGACTCTCTTCAGTTCCTGCAAGTAAACTTCCTATCATTACGCTACTTGCACCAACTGCTAAAGCTTTTGCAATATCCCCACTATATTTAATTCCACCGTCGGCAATAATAGGCACACCATATTTTGCACCTTCTCTTGCACACTCATCAATTGCACTAATTTGAGGTACTCCGACTCCGGCTACAATTCTTGTCGTACAAATACTACCAGGTCCAATTCCAACTTTCACTGCATCAGCCCCGGCTTCAATCAATGCTCTTGTAGCTTCGGCAGTTGCAACATTACCACCTACAACATCCACATCAAATCTCTCTTTTATAGCCTTTACAACATCTAAAATTCCTTGAGAATGTCCGTGTGCGGAATCTACGACAATTACGTCAACCCCGGCCCCTACAAGTGCTGCCGCTCTTTCAACTCCGTTTCCGACTCCAACTGCCGCAGCAACTCTAAGTCTTCCGAATTTATCTTTATTAGCATTTGGATATGTTTTTTTCTTTTGAATATCTTTAATAGTTATAAGACCTTTTAAATATCCGTTATCATCAATAATAGGAAGTTTTTCTATTTTGTTTTGATGAAGAATATCTTCCGCTTCTTCCAAAGAAATACCTTCTTTCGCAGTTACAAGAGGCATAGGAGTCATTAAGTCTTTTACAAATCTTGAAGTGTTTTTTTCAAACCTAAGGTCTCTATTAGTCAAAATACCTACAAGTTTTTCGTTTCTATCAACAACCGGCACACCTGAAATTTTATAAGTCGCCATAATATCAAGTGCTTTTGCTATCGTATCATCCGGAAATACTTTTACCGGGTCAATAATAATACCACTTTCGCTTTTTTTAACTTTTTCAACCTCTTTTGCTTGAGATTCGATATCCATATTTTTATGAATTACCCCTATTCCTCCAAGTCTTGCAATAGCAATTGCAGCTCTAGCCTCTGTTACCGTATCCATAGCAGCAGATACTAGAGGAATATTTAAACTGACATTTCTTGTAAATTTAGTAGTTAAATCAACATCCTTTGGCAATACGTTTGAATATTGAGGTACTAATAAAACGTCTTCAAATGTAAGTGCTTTATATTTTATTCTCATTTGCTTTCCTTTACTAAGTTTTCTACTATTTTTGCTCCGTCAAACAGAGTTTGTTCGTCAAAATGTTTGGTTATAAGCTGAAGGCCTATTGGCATATTGTTTTTATCTTTTCCAACCGGAAGTGAAATGGCAGGCACTCCCGCAAGGTTTACGCTAATAGTATAAATATCGCTTAAATACATCTCAAGCGGGTCTTTTTTACTTCCGAATTCAAAAGCAGTTGTAGGAGTTACCGGAGTTAACACCAAATCAGCCTCTGCAAAAAGTTTATCAAATTCGTTTTTAATCAAGTGTCTAACTTTTTGAGCTTTTAAATAATAAGCATCGTAATACCCACTTGAGAGAACAAAAGTTCCTAGCATTATTCTTCTTTTTACCTCTTCGCCGAATTGAGCACGCGTTAATTTATAAGTTTCTTTAAGGTCTTTTCCTTCAATTCTATTTCCGTATCTCATACCGTCAAATCTAGCAAGGTTTGAACTGGCTTCTGCAGTAGCCACAACATAATAAGTAGCAACGTCATATTTCGAATTCATAAGAGTTTTATGGATAATCGTATGCCCTTCTTTTTCAAGGTCAGCAATAATTTCATTAAGTCTTTTTTTAATATCTTCATCAGCTTCGTCAATATAATTATCAATTACCGCTATTTTAAGTTTTCTCTTTTCATTAATTTCAATTTTTTTATTTTCAATAGGAGCCGATGTAGAGTCTTTAGAATCATATCCGGCTATTATATTATATAAAATCGCCGCATCTTCTACGTTTTGAGTAATAGGTCCTATTTGGTCAAGCGAGCTTGAAAAAGCCACAAGCCCAAATCTGCTAACTCTTCCGTAAGTCGGTTTCATTCCGACAACTCCACAAAATGCAGCCGGTTGTCTTATTGACCCTCCAGTATCACTTCCAAGTGCAGCTATCGCAAGCCCGGCTCCGACTACAGCTGCACTACCTCCACTACTACCTCCAGGAACTCTGTTTGGGTTATGAGGATTTAGAGTTTTTCCATAATAACTTGTTTCCGTTGAACTCCCCATCGCAAATTCATCCATATTACATCTACCATAAGGACTAAGTCCGGCTTCAAGCATTTTATCAATTACCGTAGCGTTATAAGGACTAACATATCCTTGCAAAATTTTGGAAGAACAAGTAATCTCCCACCCTTTTACGTTAATATTATCCTTAATGGCAATAGGAACACCCTCTCCTACATTACTCAAATCTTTATCTAAAAACTGCTCAATATATCCCCCAACAGCTTTTTGCTCTTTTGCCTTTTTATTAAGTTCTGATTTTAAATCCTTAAGCTCTTCTTTTGATAGTTTTAACGCTTCTTTTAATGTTATCATCACAATCCTTTATTTTGGTATCAAACTTTTAAGCCATAAATATATTATAAAACTAATTCCCACAATTGCTACTATATTCTCCACTATAAATAAAAAACTAACCGGCTTATCCATTATAAATCCCTAATTATAGGCCAGTTATACTTATAAGCCAGATATCCGAGTATCATTGCAAGTGGTATAAGAGAGGCAATAAATACTTCACCTACACTCATTTTCCATCCTTTTTATATATTGGTTCATCATTTACAATAATTATTAATGCAACAAATAAAAAACCAAGAATAAAATACAAATAATTATTCTGTTCGAAAAACTTAATTGTATAAAACCATAAACCACCTGCAACAGCCAGTAAAAGCTTTTTATATAAAGCATCAATAATTTTATCCATTAATAGCCTCAGAACATCTATCACACAATTCACCCTCATTTTTAGCTAAATATCTCCAACATCTAGGACATTTATGAAGAGGTGAGCGTTTAATTTTTATAACAAACTGTTCATCTTGAATATGAAATTCATCTAACATTTCACCTTCTATATTATCGCTAATTAAACTCACAACAAAGAAATCCGCCATTTCATCTACAAGCAGTTTTTCATAATTTGTCTCAATCGCAAGTTCGAGTGTATCTTTTATAACTTTTTCTTTTTTAAGCTTATCAACTATTTCAAAAAATCTTCTTCTAATTTCAAGTATTTCCTCATCAATAGGATTTTCAACAGCCACTAAAGGCGTATACACAAAGTCAAAAACATCTTTTGCATTTTCTTTTATTACTTTCGGAGCGTGTTCTACTGCCTCATCCATAGTATATGTAAGTACAGGTGCAAGAAGTGAAATAAGTTCTTTTACAATCACAGCCATTGTACTTTGAGAATTTCTTCTTTTTTCAGAATTAAGTGGTTCACAATATAGTCTGTCTTTACATACGTCCATATAAATCGCACTAAGTTCGGTTACGATAAAGTTATTTAATATATTAAACGCTTTAGAAAAGTCGTATTTACCAAATAGTGCCACCACTTCGTCAAATACCTCTTTGCTTCTGGCTAAAATCCATCTGTCAATCATAGAAGGGTTTGTAAGTTTAACTTCTTCCAAATCGTTTACGTTCGCTAATAAAAATCTTATTGTATTTCTTATTTTTCTATACTGTTCGGCTACTTGTTTTAAAATACCTTCACTTATTTTAATATCTCCGCTATAATCGCTTGTAGCAACCCAAAGTCTAAGTATTTCGGTACCGAATTTTTTAGAAACTTCTTGAGGTGCTACGACGTTTCCTTTAGACTTACTCATCTTTTCACCTTTTTCATCAACGGTGAAACCGTGAGTAAGGATAGATTTATAAGGAGCTTTTTCTTCTATAGCCGTAGAGACTAAAAGAGAACTTTGGAACCATCCTCTATGCTGGTCACTTCCCTCAAGATACATATTTGCAGGATATTTTCCAGCATCATAATGTCCGTTTTTAAGCACTGCAAACCAGGTTGAACCACTATCAAACCATACGTCCAAAATATCGTTTACTTTTTCAAGTTTAGAAGCCAATTCTTTTTTGGTTTCAGGAAGCAACTCTTCAATGCTTAAATCATACCAAGCATCGGCACCTTTTTCTTTAAAAATATTATAAATATTCTCAATAATTTCTTCATCAATTACAAGCTCACCCGTATCTTTATTTCTAAAAAACGCAATTGGAACACCCCAGTCTCTTTGACGGCTTATACACCAATCCGGTCTATTGCTTACCATTGTATTTAATCTGTTTTTACCGGTTTTTGGAGTAAACTCAACTTTTTCAATCTCTTTTAAAGCTCTGTTTCTTAAAGTATCTCCGTTTGACTCTTTATCCATTGCGATAAAAAACTGCTTAGTAGCTCTAAAAATTACCGGATTATGACATCTCCAGCAGTGTGGATAGCTGTGTGTAAATTTAGAAGCTTTTACAAGTTTATCTCCTAAAAGTTCCAAAATTTTAGGATTAGCCTCAAATATATGCATTCCCTTAAACTCTTGAGGCAACAGTTTTTCAATTACGATTAGATTAGAATATTTACCTTCATCGTCTACAGGCTGCAGTATTTCACTAAATCCGTATCTAAGCCATACTCTATAGTCTTCCTCACCATGTCCGGGAGCCGTATGAACGCACCCGGTACCTCCGTCCATCGTTACGTGTTCACCTAAAATTATCACAGATTCTCTGCCGTTTAGAGGGTTTATCGCTTTTAAATTTTCAAGTTCTTTTGCTTCAAACTCTTTAACTATGTCGCCGCTTACAACACCCTCTTCTTTTAAGGCTTCAAAACGTTCTTTCGCTACTATTTTATTATCACTAGTTAATACGTATTTTTCTTCCGGATTTAGAGCAATTCCCATATTAGCAGGAAGAGTCCAAGGAGTTGTAGTCCAAATAACAACACTTGCGTCATTAATTCCCAGTTTACTTTTAGCTTCATCACCTAAAGGAAATGCAACGTAAATCGAATAGTCTTCTTTGTCTTCATACTCAACTTCGGCTTCTGCAAGTGCTGTTTTATCGTGCATACACCAAAATACCGGTTTGCTTCTTTCAATTAAAAGTCCCTTTTTGGCAATTTCTGCCAAGGCTTTATAAATATTGGCTTCAAATTCAAAATCCATCGTTTTATAAGGATTATCCCAATCCCCTATAACTCCAAGATTTTGAAACTCTTCTTTTTGAATTTCAATAAATTTAGCAGCGTGCTGACGGCAAAGTTCTCTGATTTTACTTTTAGGAAGACTCTCTTTTTTTTCTCTTCCTATTTTCTTTTCCACTTGTTGTTCGATAGGAAGACCGTGACAATCCCATCCCGGTGTAAACCTAATATCAAACCCTTGATAATAGTAAAATTTATTAATTATATCTTTTAAAATTTTATTAAGTGCGTGTCCTATGTGAATATGCCCGTTTGCATAAGGAGGACCGTCGTGCAGTGTAAAGTTATCATTACCTTTTCTGTTTTCTTTCATTCTCTCATATACGTTTTCACTAAACCATTTTTTATATCTTTTAGGCTCGTTTTGAGGAAGATTACCACGCATAGGAAAGGTGGTTTTAGGCAAAAGAAGAGTATCTTTATAATCCATCTAAGTTTTCCTTTTTTGCAAGGTATTATACCATAACTTTTAATTATTCAATATGAGAAACGACCTTTATAATTTTAGAATCCGGTCTAAAGAAATAGGCTTTTTCATCATATTCGAATTGAGAGAGAATATCTCTTATTATGTTGATTCTAGCTCTTTTTTTATCGTTGGCATCCACTATAACCCACGGTGCGTAAGGAGTTGAAGTTGAAGCGAACATATCTTCTTTAGCTTTTTGATACTCATCATACTTTTCATAACTTTTCCAATCAAGACTGGATAATTTCCACTTTTTAAGAGGGTCCGTTTCTCTTGCTTTTAATCTTCTATACATCTCTTCTTTTGAAATGTTAAGCCAATATTTAAAAAACTTTATCCCGTCATCCACAATCATCTCTTCAAATCTAGGACACTGTCTTATAAATTTCAAATACTCCTCTTTCGTACAAAATCCCATAACCCTCTCAACCCCGGCACGGTTATACCAGCTTCTATCAAACAAAACCATCTCTCCACCTGAAGGAAAATGTGGCACATAACGTTGAAAATACCACTGCGTTTTTTCTCTATCACTCGGTTTATCAAGTGCGACACTTCTTGCGAATCTAGGATTTAAATGTTCAAGAATTCTTTTAATAGTCCCGTCTTTTCCGGCGGTATCTATCCCTTCAAATAAAATTATCATTCTTTTATTATTTTTTCTAAGCCATGTTTGAAGCTTTACAAGTTCAATTTGAAGTTTCAAAAGCTCTTTTTCATAAAATTTAGTTCTCATTTTGCCTTTTTTTTTAAAGGCTTTATCTTTAAATTTATATTCGGGAAGTTTCATTTCATCTCCTTTATGATACAATATCTCAATTATAACAAAAAGGATACAAATGGAAGTGATATTCGTAGGCAAAGAATGGAAATTTAAAAACGCCCTAAAAGAAGAACTTTTAAAGCAAATTGACTACAACTCCTTAAGATATATTAACAGTTTTGATATAGATTTTAAACCCACAACCGAAACCCTAATCGTTACCAATAAAAAAACATATCCGTTAGTATCAAGAATTTTGGCAAACTTAACAAACCAACAACTCGAAGTTAAAGAAGATTTTTTAGTACCTCAACACGCCAAATTCTCAAAAAACAGTTTCATTCTTAATTATTTCTATCCGGTAAATGTAATTTTACTGGAAAACAAAGTACCGGAAATTTTCATAATAACCCCCGAATACGAACACATAAACGTATTTAAATTCGACAAAGAAACGACTATGATGTTTTTAGAACCCATTTTTAACGCTCACAAGCTCAACTACACAGTAATTGAAAATGAAGGTGGTTTTACCGAAATCGTAACCGAAACGTTAGAGGAAATAGTAAAAAAAGAGATTTTAAACACAATTCCTACTATAGTATTTGGAAATTTATTCGAACACATCGTAAAAAACCTACCTCCTAAAAAAATAACCTTTGCCGAAAGTTGTACCGGAGGACTTATAGCAAGCAATCTTACTAAAATTAGTGGTTCTAGTGGATGTTTTGACGGAAGCGTAGTTACATACGCCAATAAAATCAAACACGAATGGCTGGGAGTTGAGGAGATAACTCTTGAAAAATACGGAGCAGTAAGCGAACAAACGGTAAAAGAGATGCTCCTTGGAGCCATTGAGATAAGCAAAGCCGATTACGCTATAGCCGTAAGTGGAATAGCCGGACCAACCGGTGGAACACCCCAAAAACCGGTAGGTACCGTTTTTATAGGGGTTGCCGATAACAAAAGCCTAAAAGTAGAACACCACCTGTTTAAAGGAGACAGAAACTACATCCAATATCAAGCTATGATGAACGCAATTAGAATGTTTATTGATTTTAGTGGACTTTATAGTAAAATTCCATAAAAAAGGTGCTTTATGCCAAATCCTATTGAGAGAGTAAAAAAAGCGATTAGTGAAATTCAAAAAGGCAATATTATCATAATGATAGACGACGAAGACAGAGAAAACGAAGGTGATTTAGTATATGCCGGGGTCTTTTCAACTCCCGATAAAGTAAACTTCCTGGCAAGTAAAGGACGTGGGCTTATATGTGTTAGTCTTACAAACGAAATAGCAAAAAAACTCGACCTAAAACCTATGGTCACTTCCAATAAAGAGAGTTTCTCAACAGCCTTTACAATCAGCGTAGACGCAAAAGAGTGCAAAACCGGTATAAGTGCGTTTGAGAGAGACTTAACGATAAAAAAACTATCAACTCCTACCAGCAAACCGGATGACTTTGTAAAACCGGGGCATATATTTCCACTTGTGGCAAAAGAAGGAGGCGTATTGGTCCGTACGGGACATACGGAAGGCAGCGTGGATATTTGTAAATTAGCCGGAGTATACCCTAGTGCCGTGATATGTGAAATAATGAATGAAGACGGAAGTATGGCAAGACGCAACGATTTGGCAAAATTTGCAAAAAAACACAACCTGGCAGTAGTTTATATTTCCGATATCGTAGAATACAGACTTCAATTTGAAACATTAATTACAAAAGAAAAAGAAAAAACCTTAAATATAGACGGAGTAAAATTTAAAAAAACTATTTTCAAAGACCATCTGGGACATTTTCATTACGTTTTATCCAACAACCCCAAATCCACAACAAACGTTAAATTTTACAAAGTAACCAAAAACGTGGATTTTCTACTTAACGGAGAGATTTTAAAAGAATACGAAAAAGTACTTGAATACATAAAATATAACGGAGGGGCTATTATTTTTATAGATTCAAACTCAAAAGAAGCCGAAAAAGAGTACGGAATAGGTGCTCAAATTCTAAAAGCTTTAGGAATTACGAATTTAAATCTATTTAGCAAACATAAAAACGAATTTAACGCCCTAAAAGGTTTCGGAATTAACATAAACAAATATTTGGAGATAAAATGAAAGCTATAATACTTCTAAATATGGGTGCTGCAAGAAGTGAAAAAGAATTAAAAGAATTTTTATATAATATGTTTAAAGACAAAAGAATTATTTCATCTCCCCTGCGTCACATATTAGCCCCTCTTATTTCGAACTTAAGATACAAAAAAGTGTGGAAAAACTACGAAACGATAGGGGGCAGCAGAATATACGAACTTACGGAAAAATTATGTAAAAAAATGAAAAAACACACCGACGCCGATGTAATATACGCTATGAGATATACAAAACCTCATCTTAAAGACGTAATAAAAAATTATGACGAAGTTACAATTCTTCCTCTTTATCCACACTACTCTTTTACAACATACGAAAGCTCACTCGACGAATTAAAAGAGAGTGATTTTAAAGGCAAAATAGATATAGTAAAACCTTTTTTTAAAAACGAAAAATTTAACGAAATAATAAAAAATCATATCTTAAACAGCATACAAAACCCAAAAGAGTGGAATTTAATTTTTTCAGCCCACGGGCTTCCCGAAAAAATGATAAAAAAAGGGGACAAATACCAATCCCATATCCAACAACACGTAGAAATATTAAAATCCAAACTACCGAAATTTAAATCCATAAATCTAGCATATCAGTCAAGATTCGGCTTTGCAGAGTGGCTAAAACCTTATCTTCACGAAGAACTTAAAAAATATAAAAACGAAAAAGTTTTAATTTATCCTATTTCATTTATGATAGACAACAGCGAAACCGATTTGGAATTAAAAGTAGAATATAAACATCTAGCTGAAAAAATAGGAATTAAAGAGTATAAAGTAGTAGAATGCCCAAACGACAATGATGAAATAGCAAAATTTTTAGTGGAGATTGCAAATGAAAGCAGTACTTCAAAGAGTTAAATATTCAAGCGTAAAAGTAGACAATAAACTTATAAACGAAATAAACGAAGGTTTAAACGTCTTAATAGGATTCGAAAAAGAAGACAGTGAAGAAAAAATTAAAAAAATGGCGAAAAAAATCGTTAATATGAGACTTTTTGGAGAAAGATTTGAAAAAAGTTTAATAGATATTAAAGGAGAAATTCTTTTAATTCCTAATTTCACAATTCCAGCAATTACCAAAAAAGGGACAAGACCTAATTTTCAAAACTCTATGCCTCCGCTTGAAGCAAAAAAATTTTATGATAAAATTACAAAAGAATTACAAAGTTTTGTCTTTACTAAAACAGGTGTTTTCGGTGCCGATATGGAAGTTAGCATAATAAACGACGGTCCCGTAACTATTTTGCTGGAGGTTTAATATGAAAAAACTACTAATATTTTTATTGGTTACACTCTCTTTTTCCTACGACATTAAAGAATTCACAACGTGCAAAAACGTACAAAATTTAACTCCCTTTAATCCTACGACAACTTTTTCAATTAAAGACAAAAAAGTCTATGCTTTTGCTTATTTTACAAACATCAAACAAAATAGACTCATTGACTTCGTATGGGAAAAAGAAGTAAACGGCATTTGGAAATTATATGCGGATATAAAACTCCCTATATTTTCCGGAAACAGATGGAGAACATATTCAAACATAACAATAAGACCCTATTTTAAAGGCAAATGGAGAGTTAGTCTCTTTGAAGGTAATAAAACTATAAGAGTTTTAGATTTTTACATAAAAAGAGATTAAAAATTTCAATTAATCTCTTCTTTTATTATTTTAGCTTTCTCTTTTATCTTTGCAATTTTTTCTTTATAACTTATATTTTCCAGCAAAACTTTTACAAAAGTACTTCCGACGATAACTCCATCCACATCTTTTGACTTTTCGCGAGCGGTTTTTTCATTTACTCCAAAACCTATATAAACAGGAACCGACGTTATAGCTTTTATAGTACTTATAATTTCACTCAAATCCTCTTTTTTATCACTACCGGTAATTCCGGCATAAGCCACCATATAAACGAATTCTTTAGGATTTCTCAAAATCGTTTTTATTCTCTCTTTCGAATCGGTAGGAGCGACAAAAGAAATAAGAGGAAATTTCTCCTCATAAACAACCGCTTCTTCATAAGGCAAATCCGGAATTATAAATCCTTTTACATTCATTTCTTTAGCTCTAGCTACCATAAAATCATAACCTTTATGGTAAAAATTATTAAAATATCCCATCCAATAAAGCGAAATCTTTTTAGGCACATATTTACTTACATAAAATGTATCATCTATTTTATAACCGTTTTCCAAAGCTTTTTTATTCACTTCTTGAATAACGTCTCCATCGGCAACCGGATCGGAAAAAGGAATACCCAGTTCGACTCCGTCCACAAACTCACTAATCTCATTAATAAGTTCGATTGTAAAATTTTTATTGGGATAACCGGTTGTAATATAGGCAATCAATTTTTTCATCTCAAACCTTTTGTTGTATAATAATATTAATGAAATTATATCAAAGGAAGCTAATGAAAAACACTCTAAAAAATCTTTACAAAAAAGAAAAATTAACAATGATTACGGCTTATGACGCTCTTTTTGCAAAAATTTTCGACGATATTGCGGATATTATTTTGGTGGGCGACAGTTTAAATATGAGTTTTCTTGGAGAAAGCGACACGTTAAACGCTACAATAGACCAAATGATTTATCATACTCGTGCAGTATGTAACGGTGCAAAAAAAGCCTATATCGTATGTGATATGCCTTTTGGAAGTTATACAACCCCTAAAAAAGCTCTTGAAAATGCAGTAAGAATTTATAAGGAAACAAAAGCTGACGCCGTTAAACTCGAAGGTGGAGCGGAAAAAGCCGAACATATCAAACTTTTAACGGATAATGCGATAGCGGTTGTGGGACATATAGGACTTATGCCTCAGTTCAGCAGAAGCGAAGGAGGATATATTGTAAAAGGAAAAGACGAAAATTCAAGAAAAAAACTCCTTGAAGACGCAAAAGCCGTAGAAAAAGCCGGAGCCGTAATGCTTGTAATAGAAGGTGTAAAAGAAGAAATCGCCAAAGAAATTACCGAAAGCGTAAATATACCTACTATCGGAATAGGTGCCGGAAGATATACGACCGGACAAGTACTCGTATGGAGCGATATGCTGGGATTTTTCGAAGAGTTTAAGCCGAAATTCGTAAGACGTTATTTAAACGGGGCTGAGCTTGTAAGAGAAGCGGTAAAAAAATACGCAGATGATGTAAAAAACGGAAATTTCCCGGGTAAAGAGGAAATATATTAATGAGAATAGTAGAAGTTGAAAAAGTAAGTTTTGACGAAGCCTATGAAAAGTCTTTAAGACCTCAAAATTTAAACGAATATATAGGACAAGAACAAATAAAAAAAAATCTAAAAGTTTTTATAAAAGCGGCTAAAAAAAGAAAAGAATCGCTTGACCATATTCTATTTTTCGGACCTCCGGGACTTGGTAAAACCACATTAGCAAATATTATAGCAAACGAAATGGGAAGCAATTTGAAAACAATATCCGCTCCTATGCTTGAAAAATCGGGAGATTTAGCGGCTATTCTTACAAATTTAGAAGACGGTGATATTCTCTTTATCGATGAAATTCATCGTCTTAAAGCTTCAATTGAAGAAGTTTTGTATTCGGCGATGGAGGATTTTAGGCTTGATATAGTAATAGGAAGCGGTCCGGCGGCACAGACTATTAAGCTGGATGTTGCGAAATTTACACTTATCGGTGCTACGACAAGAGCGGGGATGCTTTCTAATCCTCTTCGCGACAGATTCGGTATGAGTTTTAGACTTAATTTTTATAACCATAAAGAACTAAGTGAAATTATCAAGCTTGCATCAAAGAAACTAAATAAAAACATCGAACAGAGTGCCGCTGTGGAAATTGCCAAACGCTCACGCGGAACCCCGCGAATCGCTCTTAGACTTCTTAAAAGAGTAAGAGACTTCGCCGAAATAAAAGACGAAAAAACAATTACACATAATACAACCAAGTACGCACTTGACGAGCTAGGAATAAACGAATACGGTTTTGACGAACTTGATATTAAATTTTTATCTCTTCTTGCCGAAGCGAAAAAACCCCTAGGACTCTCAACCATAGCGGCGGCATTAAGTGAAGACGAAGGAACCATAGAGGATGTAATCGAACCGTTTTTAATAGCCAACGGCTTTATTGAAAAAACACCAAAAGGAAGAGTCGCAACGAAAAAAACGTATGAAATATTAAATTTTAGCACGATAACGCTTTTTTAAAGGAACACAATGAAATTTTTAACTTTCTTAACACTAGTCGTAGGATATTTTGTATATCTTACTTATAAACCGTATTTACTTGATATGGCTATTGCGGCTTTAATGGCTATTGCATTTGGTAAAGTAACGTTTTTTATTAATAAAAAAATTAAAAACAAATATATAGTTTCGGCTATTATCACTTCCTTATTCGCCGGATTAATTTTCGGACCTATATTTTATTTTTTAATAACCATAGGCAAATTCGTTTCCAAAGTTAAAATAGAAGATATTAAAACCATAATTTTAAAAGCTCAAAATCTTTTGAGTTTTCTACCGGATACAATGGCTCAAAAAATTAAATATTATTTAAATCCGGATAATATAACTCAAATTTATAATACTATCGCTCCTATTATAGCGACATTAACAACCAAAAGTGCCGTTTTTATTAAAGATGCGTTTTTAATCGTGGTCTTTTTCTTTTTTGCAACTTTATACGGTAAACAAATTTTAGAATTTTTTAAAAAAATAATTCCTCTTAATAATTCTCAATTGGAAAAACTTTTTTTCGGTACTAGTGAAGTTATGAGCGTTGTATTTTATTCTACGGTTTTAACCGCTCTATTAGAAGGTGTTTTATTCGGAATAATTGTTTCTTTTTACGGTTTTAATTTCTTTTTATTTAGCATAATGTACGCTTTTTCTTCTTTAATACCTCTTGTTGGAGGAGTAATAATGTGGGGACCGGTAAGTTTATACTTATATTCAATAGGAAATATAAAAGGTGCCATAGCCGTTATAATTTATTCTATTTTAATTATTTCCATAATTGCAGATACTTTTGTTAAACCGATAATAATAGAATTCGTTAAAAAAACATTTGAAGCCGATACGGAATTAAATTCTTTACTAATATTCTTTTCAATTGTAGCAGGAATTTCCTCTTTCGGATTATGGGGAATAATAATAGGACCGGCCGTAACCGCTATGTTTATATCCATATTGCGTTTCTATGAAAAGTTTTAGCCAATATCACTCAAGTTTTTTAAAAAAAATCCTTAAAAAACTTGACATTCTTCTTTTAATTTTATATAATTTTGCAGTCAAAAATAAAAACAGTTAAATAAACTCAACTTAAACAGTTAAGTTTATTTAGTTTTATTGAATTAAATAATATAAATTTTTGACTTTAATGATGTTTGAAAACGAATTGTTATCTTATAAGTTTTAAACTTAAAGGAGGGGTTATGAGTAAGAAAAAACATAAACATAATAAAAAAGAACACAAAGAGACAAAAACTCAAGAAAACTCAATTGATATAGGAGCTATTCAAAAAGAAAATGAAGAGCTCAAAAATAAACTTGAAGAAGCTTTAAGAGCTTATGCAAAATGTGAAAACGATAAAAAGCTTCTTCAAAAAGAAGCTGATAATGCGATTGAATATGCATATGAAAAATTTGCAAAAGACCTTTTACCGGTAGTTGATTCGCTTGAATTGGCGATTGCTCACGCAAACGATATAGAAAACAAAGAAGATGCTTTTGACAAATTGGTAGAGGGTGTTGAACTTACCCTTAAAAAACTTCTTGATACGTTTAAAAATCACGGAATCGAACCGATTGAACACAATGAATTTAATCCGGAATTTCATCAAGCGATTCAACAAGTAAACAGCGATGTGCACGAAGACGGTGCAATTGTTGATATTTATCAAAAAGGTTATACTCTAAAAGGTAGAGTAATAAGACCTTCAATGGTAACAATAAATAAAAAATAAATTTTAAGGAGGAAAATATGGGAAGAGTAATAGGAATTGACTTAGGAACAACAAACAGTGCTATGGCATATTATGACGGAAAAGACGCAAAAATTATTCCGAATAAAGAAGGTAGAAATACTACTCCTAGTGTAGTAGCATTTACGGATAAAGGTGAAATTTTAGTAGGTGAGCCTGCTAAAAGACAAGCTATCACAAATCCGGAAAGAACTATCTATTCAGTAAAAAGAATTATGGGTATGATGTGTAATGAGCCAAAAGCTCAAGAAGCTAAAAAACACGTTCAATATAAAATCGTTGATAAAAACGGAGCTTGTGCAGTTGAGGTTGACGGAAAAGTATATACACCTCAAGAAATTTCAGCAAAAATTTTAATGAAACTTAAAAAAGATGCAGAAGAGTTCTTTGGTGAAGAAGTTACAGAAGCGGTAATTACTGTACCGGCATACTTTAACGACTCTCAAAGAAAAGCAACTCAAGAAGCTGGAAAAATTGCAGGACTAAACGTACTAAGAATTATCAACGAACCAACAGCAGCTGCGTTAGCGTACGGACTTGACAAAAAAGGTGAAGAAAAAGTACTTGTATATGACCTTGGTGGTGGTACTTTTGACGTTACAGTTCTAGAAATCGGTGATGGTACATTCCAAGTACTAGCAACTGACGGTAACGCATTCTTAGGGGGAGATGACTTTGACAATAGAATTGTTCAATGGTTAATTGATGAGTTTAAAGCTGAAACCGGAATTGATTTAAGTAACGATAAAATGGCTCTTCAAAGATTAAAAGATGCGGCTGAAACAGCTAAAAAAGAATTATCAACTAAAGAAGAGACAGAAATTAATTTGCCGTTCATTACAGCGGATGCGACAGGTCCAAAACACCTTGTTAAAAAATTAACAAGAGCTAAATTTGAAGCTATGATTGATGATTTGTTACAAGAAACATTAAGACATATTGATACTGCATTAAATGATGCAGGTCTAAGCAAAGACGAAATTGATGAAATCGTAATGGTAGGTGGTTCAACAAGAATCCCTAAAGTTCAACAACTTGTAAGTGATTACTTTAACGGTAAAAAATTAAATAAATCAGTTAACCCTGATGAAGTTGTAGCACTTGGTGCGGCAATTCAAGCGGGTGTATTAAAAGGTGACGTAAAAGATGTATTATTACTTGACGTTACACCACTTAGCCTTGGAATCGAAACACTTGGTGGAGTAATGACAAAAATTATTGAAAAAGGTACAACAATTCCGGTTAAAAAATCACAAATCTTTAGTACGGCTGAAGACAACCAAACAGCAGTTACAATTCATGTATTACAAGGTGAAGCGGAACTTGCTAAAGATAATAAATCTTTAGGACAATTTAACCTTGAAGGAATTCCACCGGCACCAAGAGGTGTACCTCAAATTGAAGTAACATTTGATATCGACGCAAACGGAGTACTAAACGTAAGTGCTAAAGATAAAACAAGTGGAAAAGAACAAAAAATTACAATTACAGGAAGTTCAACTCTAAGCGAAGAAGAAATTGAAAGAATGATAAGAGAAGCTGAAGAAGCAAACAGAAAAGAAAAAGCGAGAATAGAAGCTATTAAAGCTAGAAACGAGCTTGATGCCGTAGCATATCAGGCTGAGAAATTCATAAACGATAATAAAGATAAACTTGGCGACGTAAGTGGACTTGAAGCTAAAATTAAAGAAGCAAAAGAACTTATCGAACAACAAAGCGAAGATAAAGCAAAAATCGAGGCACTTAAAAACGAAATTACGTCTGAAATGCAAAAAGTTGCACAAAATATGCAACAAAACGCCGGCAATCAAAGCGGAACACAACAGCAACAAAACAAAAGTGACGACGACGTTATCGATGCAGAGGTTGAATAATCAAATTCCCTTCTCTTTCTCTCTTTCTCACTCTTTCTCAAATATCTTATAAAACCGCAACTTTCATAAATTAACATTGATTTTACTTTCTAAACTTTTCTCATTACATTACTTGCTTTAAGGGTATATATAGGGGTATAATACGTATATACAACCACAATTTTTGAAAATCATACCCCTAAAAGGATGAAAATGCCGAGAATAGCGACACCTTTAAGCGACACAAAAATCAAAAGAGCCAAGCCGAAAGACAAAATGTATAAAATGTTTGACGGTGAAGGCTTATATATAGAAATAAAACCGACGGGTAGAAAAGTTTGGAGAGTAAAATACAGATATGGAAGTAAAGAAAAAACTTATAATAGGAGATTATCCAGGTATAAATCTTTCAAAAGCAAGAGAGATAACGAGAGAAATTAAAGCACAAATTTCACAAGGGATAGATCCGGTTGCAAAAAGGCAGGAAGAAATAAAATCAAAAATCACTTTTGAAAAAATTGTAAGAGAATATTTAACTAAAAAACAAAAAGAACTTAATGAAAAATATTTCAAAGCTACCAAAAGAAAATTCGAGATTTATGAGACATACCCAAAATTTTGTGTCTGAGATATTATAGCAAAAAATTTTCATTC
>JBDONT010000005.1:0-2174 GCA_039831155.1 Nautiliaceae bacterium
CTCCCACTCCCCGCTAAACTCTGGGAATCTTATTTTTGGTATTTTAGTATTCATATCTTGCATTTTTTAAACCTTTAATATATTTAAGCTCTTATCAAATTCATATAAATTAATTACCTCTTCGAAATAAACGCTTTTTTTTATTTCTTCAAAAAAAAAGCCAATACCCTCTAATTTTTCATTTTTACATTTAAGATTATAATGATTTTTTATATGATTGATTTGGTCTTGTAGAGTTAAAGGAGGTTTTATGAATTTCATCTAAGCCCCCTCTCTTTCAGCATACTGCCAAAAGGCAGCAGAGGCTTGAGGGGTTCTGTTAGTGTAATTATATCACAGATATCGGAAAATATTTCATTTTTTGTATATATTTTTCTAAAAAGGAGTATCAATTTGTAACTCCTCGCAAAACTTAGCTATTTTTTCATCAATCTCTTGCTCCTTTTTGTTTAACTCTTTTATCTCTTTTGCTACTTTTGTATATATTTTTCTAAAAAGGAGTATCAATTTGTAACTCCTCGCAAAACTTAGCTATTTTTTCATCAATCTCTTGCTCCTTTTTGTTTAACTCTTTTATCTCTTTTGCTACTTCTGCAATATCCACAGGTTCTTCCTCTTCAAAAGTATCTACATATCTCGGGATATTTAGGTTAAAATCATTCTCTTTTATCTCTTCTAAACTTGCCCTGTGGGAAAATTTCTCAATCTCTTTTCTATCTTTATAGGTTTCAACTATCTTTTGGATATGCTCCTCTTTTAGATAGTTTTGATTTTTGCCTTTTTCGTATAGTTTGCTTGCGTCTATAAATAAAATATCATCATTTTCACGGCATTTCTTAAACACCAACACACAAGCGGGAATACTCGTTCCGTAAAATAAATTAGGTGCAAGTCCTATAACTGCGTCAAGATAGTTGAATTTTTCTATTATTGCTCTTCTTATCTTCTCTTCCGCCCTGCCTCTAAACAATACCCCGTGAGGCAACACAACAGCCATTACTCCGTCATCTGCAAGGTGATGAAGCATATGAGTAACAAATGCATAATCAGCCGCACTTTTTGGAGCAAGAGCTCCGTAGGGTATAAATCTCTCATCATTAGCTAAGGTCGGGTCGTCTTTGCTTTTCCATTTTGCACTAAAAGGTGGATTGGCTACAATGGCTTCTGCTTCTAAATCAGGGAATTTATCATCTGTAAGAGTATCGCCTTGACGAATTGTAAAGTCTTTGTAGTGAATTCCGTGAAGCAACATATTCATTCTGGCAAGATTGTAGGTGGTTCTGTTTAGTTCTTGCCCGTAAAAGTGCGAAATTTTTGCGTAATCTTTTGTTCTGATTAAAAGCGAGCCGCTTCCGCATGTAGGGTCATAGACAGATTTGATTTTATCTTTATTTAGAGTCACTATTTGAGCGAGGATTTTACTTACTTGTGCAGGAGTGTAAAACTCACCTCCTTTTTTACCGGCACCCGCCGCAAACTCACCTATTAAATATTCATAAGCGTCTCCTAAAATATCGCTTTTTGGATTTTTTATATCAAAGTCAATTTTAGAAAGACTTTTAAATATTTCAACAATTAAAGCGTTTTTATCATTTTCTGTTTTTCCAAGTTTTGGAGAAGTTAAATCTACATCTTCAAAAAGTCCTATAAAATCCTCTTCGCTCTCTTTTCCAAATACTCTTTGCTCTATTGCATTAAGTGCATTTTGTAAGTCTTCAAGAATAAAAGTATCGCTTCCAAACTCTCCATTTGCTTTTTTTACGAGATAGTTAAAAAGTTCGTTTGGTTTTAAGAAAAAACCAAGCGATTCAAATGAAGCTTCTTCAATCTCTTTCATAATCTCTTCATAATCTTTTATTCTTTCATTTAGGTTAAGATAATCAACTCCAGCCTCTTCAATCAGTCCAAGCTCTTCGTTTACATAAATTTCCTGTTTTTCACTTAGATATTTATAAAAAATAAGTCCCAAAATATAGTTTTTATACTCATCCGCATTCATTTTACCTCTAAGTAAATCTGCAATGTTCCAAAGTTCTCTCATTAATATTCGTTTTTGCTCATCACTCATTTTCATCCTTTTAAATATTTATATTTGCAAAGTTGTCGGTGTAATTGTTGAAGAATTCCTTCTTTCCCCTTTTGATTATGAAATTTTATCACATCTATCGTTTTTT
>JBDONT010000014.1:0-7324 GCA_039831155.1 Nautiliaceae bacterium
CAAAACAGCCTTGATGCTTTATATGAGGCTTTGGGGGCTTTAAATATTAATGTAAACGTAGATGAAAAAGATTTTGTAAAAGTGGTGGCCGATATTCAAAAACAGGCTAAAATGCTCGGAATTGAAAAAGAGGTTGATAAATTAATTATCCGTTCTCAACAACAGGCAAGATATGACGCTACCAATACGGTGGGGCATTACGCTTTAGGTTTTGAGAGATATACCCATTTTACTTCGCCTATTAGAAGATATTCGGATTTAACGCTTCATCGTATTTTAAAAGCGACTCTTAGAAAGGATAAAAAAACGCTTGATTATATTTTAAGAAATATCGAAGCGTTGGTTGTTAAGCTTAGCGAATTAGAAAGAGAAGCTATGAAAGTGGAGTGGGACTTTTACGATAGAAAGTATGCAAGATTTGCAAATGAGCATATAGGGGATGTTTATAAAGGAATTATAGAAGATACGGAAATTCCACCTATAGCTAAAATAAGAGAAGATTTACTTTTAGGGGCTAGGGTGTTTTTAAAAGATAAAAAGAAATTTAATCTTTTTGAAGAGGTGGATATAGAGATAGTTTCTTCAAATATAGCTACTGCTAAAATAAAAGGTAAAGTAATAAAAGAAGATGTATAAGAAAGAGTTTGACAAACTTTCCTCTTTACCTAATTATCTTCTTTTTTACGGAGATAATTTTTATTTACAGGAATATGAAAATAAAATCTTAGATAGATTTAAAAGTGAAAATGTTTTAAAGCTTTATTATGACGAGTATGATTTTGAAACGGCAAAAACTCATTTAAGAGAATCTTCTTTATTCGGAGGTAAAAACATACTTATTATAAAACACAACAAAATCCCTCCTCAAATAGATAACTTAATTACTTATGCGAAGGGAAATTCTTATCTTTTTTTCTTTTATTACGGAAATAAAAAGATAGAGGCTTTTAAGAATAATTTTGTTCGTTTTTTCGAACCTACATTAAGAGATGTGGTTGAGATGATTAATTTTTACTCTAATAAATATAATGTCGAGATAACTCAAGAAGCCAAACTTTATATGGCTAATTTGATAGAAGCTTCTTTTATTCAAAAAGAGATAGAAAAACTTTCTCTTTACTCTTCTAAAATAACTTTAGAAGATGTAAAAGAACTTGTTTTTTGTTATAAAGAGGAGAGTTTTGAAGAGTTGTTTGTTTTGATTCTAAACGGTAAAGATTTTTATGAAAAATTAAACTCTTTTTTGGAAGTGAATGATTTTAGAAGAATAATTCCGGCTTTAATCAGATATATAAGGGATTTGTACACTTATCATCTTTATAT
This sequence comes from Nautiliaceae bacterium, assembly GCA_039831155.1. Lineage (GTDB taxonomy): Bacteria > Campylobacterota > Campylobacteria > Campylobacterales > Nautiliaceae > Nautilia. Next base: position 1,324 of record JBDONT010000014.1, read on the forward strand.
AAAAACAACCGGAAATTCTTCTTTAGAGGGACTTCTTGGGTATAAACTTCCTCTTCATATTCAAAATCAAAGAGTCTCTTTGGCTATAAAACTGAAAGAAAAAGATTATTTTGAGCTTTTGAATTATCTTTTGAAAAAAGAACTCGAAATAAGAAATTCCAAAAATGCAGAAGCCGTTTTTTGGGAGGTTATGACTTTTTTGAGGGTTTTTAGCTTTTAAAAAGGCTTTTTAGTTTTTTTGCCGCTTTTGTAAGTCCCAATTTCATACCGGCATATCTCATTATTTTTGCCATTTGTTTATATTCTTGTTTGTCGTAGCAAGGGTTTGGGCATTTTCTGCATCTTGGTTTTTCTTTATAAGGACAGTTTTGAAGTTTTTGGATGGCGTATTCTAGGAGTTCTTTGCATTCGTTACATAAGTTGGTATCCAGCTCAAAAGAAGTGTTGTTATGAGTGATATTATACTTCTTTCGAGTCTGATTTTGATGTTTATTTTGGCAGTATATATTAAAAAACTTATTTAAAGTTTCTATTTCCGATTTGAATTTTTCATTTGTCATTTAAAATCTTTTTATTTCCACCCAATGGTCTTCTCCGTTTTTTTCTTTGAATTTTTTTATTAACAGTAATATTTCATATGTTAGATTTACTAAAGTCGGAGGTGTTTTTTCAAATGCTATTAAAGAAACTTTGTGAGAGATGGTTTTTTTGTTTATTAAAAAAGTTCTATTGATTAAGCTTGTAAGTCTGCTTCCGAATTGAATAGCGGCTTTTGAATCGGTGTTTTGTAAAAGTAATACGTAATGGTTACTTGTGTAAGGTATTTTTAAGAAAATATCGGTTTTTCTTATATAAGAAATTGTTTCTTGAATACTTTTTTCGGTAGCTTTAATTATCATAATCGAATATTTTATTTTTTTATTTTCAAATAAATAATTTAAAAGTCTTATATGAGGAGCTAGTTTTTTCTCTAAAGCTATATAGATTTTAAGTTCTTTATCGCTTAATAAATATTTGTTTAAGTCTTCGTTTTTTCTTTTTTTGTTAATCATATTGCCCCTTTAAAATTTTGTCTTATGGCTTCATATAAAATTATGCCGCAACTTACGGCTAAATTAAGACTTCTTCCTTCTTTTGTCATAGGGATTGTTATACATTTTTCTTTATATTTATTTAAAATTTCTTCATCAATTCCTTTCGTTTCGCTTCCGAATATAATGTAATCCCCTTTTTTAAATTTTACCTCAAAATAGGGTGTGTTAGTTTTTGTGGTAGCGAAATAACATCTATTTATATCGACAAAATTGAAAAACTCTTCAATATTTTCGTATATTTTTAAATCAAGTTTATCCCAGTAATCAAGACCGGCTCTTTTTACCGCTTTTTCGCTTATATCAAATCCTATGGGTTTTACGATATGAAGTGTAGCACCGGCATTTACGCAAAGCCTTCCTATGTTGCCGGTATTTGGTGGAATTTGGGGATTAAAGAGAACTATATTAAACATTCTTTTGCCTTTTTATTAAATATTCGAATATTTTTGCTATTGCTTTTGGTTTTTTGGGAAATATGTTTTTTAATCTGTCTTTTATTATTCGGGTTTTTATCTCTTCTTTTGTCATTAGGTGCCTTAGAGTATGATAGTTTTATTTGCGTATACGAAAATTCTATCTTCTATAGCGTTTTTTATTGCACGGGATAGGACTATTTTTTCTATGTCCCTTCCTTGTATCCTCATCTCTTCCCAGCTCATTTCATGGTTAACTCTGGTTACGTCCTGTTCGATTATCGGACCGTCATCGAGGTTGTTGTTTACAAAATGAGCCGTCGCTCCTATGATTTTTACTCCTCTGTCATACGCTTGTTTATACGGATTGGCTCCAATGAATGCCGGGAGGAATGAGTGGTGGATGTTTATGATTTTGTTTGGGAATTTTTCTACGAAATTCGGAGTTAAAATTCTCATAAATTTAGCCAAGATTATATAATCCGGATTTAGAGGTTCAATTATTTTTAGCATTTCGTTTTCGTGTTCTACACGGCTTTTGTTTTCTGCCGGAATGTAGTAAAACGGAATATCGAATTTTTCCACTAAGTCTTTTAGATTTTCTCTATTTGCAATAACTCCCAATATCTCTACATCCAAATCCCCACTATACCATTTAATAAGAATATCTCCTAAAGCGTGAGCCTCTTTCGTAGCCATAAGAAATAGACGTTTTTTTCTTTTTTTGTAAATTCTTATATTAGCACATTCCACTTCTTTTAGTATGGCTTCTTTTAATTTTTCTTTGTCCACTTCTCCGACAATTACTGCACGGAAAAAAAATTTATTGTTTTCTTTGTCTACGAATTCTTGTTGAGTTTCTATGTTAAAATCAAATTCATATAAAATTTTACTGATTTTATAAATTAATCCTTTTTTGTCTTCACAATCTATAAGGAGAGTATATTTCATCTGAACCCTTTCTTCTTAATCTAATTGAATTTTACAATTATTTTGACAAACTTCGCAAGTTTATAAGATAAAACGATAGTTTTATTTGTTTTTTTTAGGTTATTTTTTTATAATTGGTTATAATTTTTAAAAAAAGGTTACGAATATGGTAAATTTATTGATAGCTTTATTCGGAATTTATGTTTTTATCAAAATATATTTAGAAATAAGAGAAGTTTTTTTTATAAAAAATGTTTTTTCTCAAGGTCCGGTTTTAATGGATTTGTCTTCTTATAAAGATTCCGCCGTTTATTCGATTTATAAACACACTTTCAATATTTTTAACTCTCTTATTTCTATGTTCTTAACGGTTTTTTGGTTAAGCGGAGGGTTGTTTATATTGAATTTTATTTTATATAAAAAAGATTCTTTAATTTCCGAATTGGAAATTTTATTTATGTTTTTTGCCGTTAATTACATTTTGACTTTACCTATTAATATTTGGGAAAAGCATATTGATAAAAAGTTCGGATTTAACGTAGCTTCTTGGAGAATGTTTTTTATTGACGAGATAAAAAAAATCTTTTTGTTTGTGATATTCGGCGGGGCTTTTTTTGCAGGGCTTATATATTTTATTGAGAATTTTCAAAATTGGTGGTTTTACGGTTTTATATTTACGTTCGGTGGTGTTATTATGATTAATCTTTTATATCCTTTTTTTGCTAAGATATTTAACAAATTCTCTCCTCTTGAAGACGAAGACTTAAGAAAATCTATTGAAGAGATGATGGGAAAAGTCGGGTTTAAAAGCAGCGGTATATACGTAATGGACGCAAGTAAAAGGGATACTAGGTTAAACGCGTATTTTGCGGGATTCGGCAAAAATAAAAGAGTGGTGCTTTTCGATACGCTCCTTAAAAAGCTGAATAAAGATGAAATATTAGCGGTACTAGGGCATGAGCTCGGACATTTTAAGCATAAAGATATTTTTAAAAATATAGCGGTGGTGGGTGTAATGCTTTTTGTATTGTTTGCGATATTCGGAAATCTTCCCGATACTCTTTTTAAAGAACTTATGGTACCGAAAACGGCGGCGAATATAATTGTATTGGCACTTTTGTTTAGTGAAGTGATATTCTTTGTTTTACAACCGTTTGTCAATTTTATAAGCAGATACAACGAATTTGCAGCAGATGAAACGGGAAGTGAACTTGTAAGCAAAAAAGACCTTGCAAACGCACTTAAAAAACTTGTAAGCGAAAACAAACATTTTCCAAAAGTCAGCAAACTTTATTCTTTTATTTACTACTCTCATCCTCCTATTTTAGAAAGACTTGAAAAACTGGAGAATGGAAAGTGAAAGTGTGGCTTGAAAGTATAGATATGAAATCGGAAAGATTAAAGATTAAATTTATTAATATTAGGAGTATTAATGAAACATATTGAGCTTTTGAATCTTCTATGCCGTCACAGAAAAATACTTGATGAAGCGTATAAACAAAAAAAACTACTCTCCGTCCCTCATGAACTTGTAGAAATAGGACTTTTTAGTAAAGTTGGAGGGTATTATTATCTCAATGAAATTTATTTTACGTTTGTCGATACGCTTTTAGCAAGAGCGGATTTCAGTTATATAGCGGAGGATTTTGAAAAAGAGGTAAAAAAATTAATTGAACTTAAAGAAGAGTATAAACTTAATAAATCTACTTTTCTTAGGGATTTGATTTATAAACTGTTAAATAAAATTTATCAGGGTATGAAAAACAGGGATAAAAGACTTTTAGGACTTGTTGAAAAGCTTGAAAACGATGAAATAAGCGAACTTGAATTTTTGATAAAAGAAGCGAAAAACATATTAAAAGACGTAGAAGAGATTATGCAAAAAAACGAAACGATAGTGGGAGTTTTTGAAAGCTTTATGCAGTTTGATGATTTTAAAGATTTTATAAAAGACATAATGCTTGATATCATTCATCTTAACCAAAATATTGACAGCTATTTAAAAAGACTTAGGGAATTTATCTCCCAAACGGAGAAAAAACGCCGTTTTAATCAAAAGCTTTATAAAATTGCTCATATGATTTTAAATGAAGACAGTAAAATAGACAACTTTTTAATAACCAAAAAATTCGTATTTAAACAAAAAATAGAATACATCCCGGACAGTGCTTATGTGGATTATGAGAGAGTTAAAAATATAGTCGGAAAATTTACAAAAGAGAAAAAAATAAAACACTCTCATGTAAAAAGGGATTTAAAAGAAGTTATAGCTTTAATAGATTTAAAAGGGCTTATAAAATATGTAAAAGGGAGTGATGATTTATTTAGAAGTATAATAGAGTATGTGGGAAAGGTTGATAAAGAGCTTTTAAACGAGAGTGTTAGAGTGTTTGTTTATATATTAAATCAATACGATAAAGAGGTTGTTTATACTAAAGATTACAATGAATATAACGTAAGGGTGGTAAAATGGAAAGCGTAATTTTTGAGATACTCTCTAAAGGAGTGATAATTTCAAGTAATTCTTCAAAATTTATAAAAGAAGCTACATGGCTTATGGAAGATGAGAATTTTAATTCTTTAAATAAAACCTTAAATAGATTGGGACTTTATCTGGTGGGTGAAAACGGGTATTTTTATCTAAGTAAAGATTTAAAGAGTGATGAGGAAGATAAGTTTTTCAACGCCCATAAACAGCTGATTTTGGCTATAGCCCAGCTTAAAAAAGTGTTCGTTCATCTTGATAAGGGGCATAAAATCAAAAAAAGCGAATTTATTAAAAGATTTGAAGCTAAAAAAGACGACAAAATAATAAAAGCCCTTTTTGATACGGAAGATTTAATCGAAATTACCGATAAGCTTTTTAATATGCTTGAGAGAAATTATGTAATAGAATCAAAAAGCAAGGACGAATATCTTGTCTTAAACGCTATAAATTATTATCTTGATATTGTTGATGCCATAAGCGAAGGAGAAGTGGATGAATAAAATATATTTTTTTAACGCCGCCAATTTTAATTTCGCAGAAATTGACCTGCGTAAGAAAAACGTCTTTTTCGTAGGAGACAACGGAAGCGGGAAAACAACGGCTATTAGGGCTATTCATTATTATTACAACTCCGACGTAAAGGCGTTGGGAATCGACCCGAATAAGGAGAGTTTTAAAGAGTTTTATTTCAAATACGACAACTCTTTTATAGTTTATGAGTTTGAAGATTATTTCGTTTTGATGTATAAACGTTCGGGCGATATAAAAAGAGTATTCAGTAAACAGAAATTCGACGTAAACAGAGTTATAAACGGCGATGAAATCGTGAGTTTAAAAGAAGTGATAAACTACGCAAACGAAGCTCCTTTAAAATACAGACCTCAAACTAACGAAGAATATAAAAAAATCATATACGGGCTTGATAGGAAAAACCTTGATTTTAAACTGACTACTATAAAAAACTATAACACTTTTATAAATCTTTACAATAAAATTTTTAACGTTAACAGAGCCGTATTTGACGCAAAAAGTATAAAAGAGACTATTTTTACAACTCTTGATAGAGTGGAAGCTGG
>JBDONT010000030.1:0-2011 GCA_039831155.1 Nautiliaceae bacterium
AAAAGAAGCAATATAAAAACATATGAAGATTTAAAAAAGAATCTAAAAGAAAAAATATATCTGCTTAACAAAGATAAACTAAAAGAGCCTTTAACTGACAATGAATTTAATAAAATCTATAAATACTTAATGAATGGAAGTAGAGTTGAAAAAGCTAAACTCCTTCGCTCAAAATATCGCCTTGAGAGAGATAATGGCGAGAGTGTTTATATAGACTTTTTTAAATTCTCGGGAGTAAGTGATGCGGAAGATTGGTGTAAAAATATTTTTGAGGTGGCTAATCAGATAGAAGTTGAAGGGAAGTATAAAAACAGATATGACGTAACTATTTTAATAAACGGCCTGCCGCTTGTGCAAGTGGAGCTTAAAAGAAACGGAGTGGAACTAAAAGAAGCGTTTAATCAGGTAAAAAGATACCATCTTGAAAGCTACACAGAAACACTTTTTGAATATATCCAGATGTTTATAATCTCAAATAAAACCGATACGAAATATTTTGCCAACAATCCAAATCTTAGTTTTAACTTTACTTTTAATTGGAGCGATGAAGAAAATAACGCTTATCACAACATATTTGAATTTAGCGATAATTTTTTAAAACCCTGCTTTTTGGCTAAGTTTATAGGTGAGTATGTTGTAGTAAGCGAAGAGACAAGTCAGGTGTTTATCCTAAGACCTTATCAATATTATGCAGTTGAAAAGATTATAAAACAGGTTAAACTCTTTAAAGACCAAAAAGGCGGTTATATCTGGCACACCACTGGAAGCGGGAAGACTCTAACTTCTTTTAAAGCTTCTCAGATAATCTCAAAAATGCCCGAAGTTGATAAAGTTTTGTTTGTGGTTGATAGGAAAGATTTGGATATTCAGACAATTAAAGAATTTAAAAAGTTTGACGCTTCAATTGAGGGGACAGAAAATACTTCCACACTTCTAAAGCAACTAAAAGGCGATAAAAAGCTGATAGTTACAACCATTCAAAAATTAAGACTTGCAATAAAAAAAGATGAGCTTGAATATATAAGAAATAAAAAAGTAGTTTTGATTTTTGATGAGTGTCATCGAAATCAGTTTGGTAAAACTAATGCTAAGATAAAAAAATTTTTTAAAAATTCCATAATGTTTGGATTTACAGGAACGCCTATATTTGAAGAAAATAAAATTGACAATACCACAACCGCCGATATATTCGGAAAAGCATTGCATAGATACGTAATAACGGACGCCATTGCAGACGGGAATGTATTAGGGTTTATGATAGAGTATTTTAATACGACTAATGAGAATGTAAAAGAAGAGCAACTTCTTGATAAGGATAGAATTTCCAAGATTGTAGATAAAATAATAGAGATACACGACAAAAAAACAAAACATAAAAAATTTAACGCTCTTCTTGCAACTGCAAGCAAAGATATGGCTTTTGCTTATTATGAAGCATTCAAAGAAAAAAATCACAATTTAAAAGTGGGAGTGGTATTTACTTATGCGGCAAATGAAGATATAGATATAGACCCTGATACGAAAGAAGTAGACAAAAGAAGCAAAGAGATGCTAGAAATTGCTATAAAAGATTATAATAAAATGTTTAAGACAAATTTTAGCGGAAGTGAATTTTACAGATACTACATAGACCTTCAAAAAAGAATTAAAAACAACGAGCTTGATATCGTAATAGTTGTTGGTATGCTTTTAACAGGGTTTGACCACAAAAGACTAAATACTTTGTATGTGGATAAAAACCTAAAATATCACGGACTTATTCAAGCATTTTCAAGAACAAACAGAGTGCTTGATTCTTCAAAACCATACGGCAATATTGTGGTGTTTAGGGATTTGAAAGAAAATGTAGATAAAGCGTTAAAAATGTTTGGTAATAAAGAGAATAACGATATTGTTTTAAAAAGAAAATATGAAGAAGTAAGAGATGATTTTATAGAACTTTGGACTTTATTTAAAGATAAATTTAAAACCCCTACTGATGTATTAAATCTAAAGAGTGAAGAGGAAAAAA
>JBDONT010000006.1:0-7111 GCA_039831155.1 Nautiliaceae bacterium
TTATGATTTGGCGTTTTTGTATCGTAATTTCTTAGCATACGCTGACGGAAAAAACGATTTAATTGACATTGCCAATATTATCGGAATAAGTGCCGATAAGCTTATAGACATCGCTAAGCTTTTTGAACAATATAATTTAATCGAAAGGAAAAACCATGTATGAAAAATATATACAAAAGCTAAATTTAAAAAACGACGATACATTGCTTATAGGTTCAAACATATTGATGTTCGGAAAAGAACTGTTAAAAGAAGGTATAAAATTTGATCCTAACCTATTTATAAATGAACTGCAGAAATTTTTAGAAAACGGGACTTTGCTTTTCCCTGCTTTTGATTATGATTTTTGTAATAAAGGTGTTTATAATTACAATGCGCCTCCGCCTAAATTAATGGGCGCTTTGTCCAAAACAGCGTTTAAAAGAGGTGATTTTAAGAGAACTTCCCATCCTGTTTTTTCATTTTTGGTATGGGGTAAATATCAGGATGATTTTTTAAAACTGCAAAATGTTGATGCATTTTCAATGGATTCACCGTTTGGGCTTTTGTATAAATTAAGAGCTAAAATGCTGATAATCGATGTTGAGTACAATCATGTTTTTACATATATTCATTTTGTGGAATTTATGGAAAAAGCCCCCTACAGGTACAATAAAACTTTTAAAGGACGATATATTAAAGATAATTATGAATATGTAAAAGAATGCAGGCTTTATGTAAGGGATGAAAAGCTGGGGGTTGAAAACAATTCAAATGAATTGGGAAGAATTTTGGAGAAAAAAGGTATTGCTGAAGTATATAATCCTGTTGGGAATTTGAAATGGGTTTTAATAGATTTGTATAAGGCTTATGATGTAATAGCATATCAAATAAAACATAATCCGTTGTCGATTGTTAAATTTAATAATTTAAGTAAGGAAATGCAATGAAAACGGCAATCGTATCTAATGTAATTACGAAACCTTTAAAAAAATATCTGAATTTGAAAGAGTATGACCTTGATACTGTATTTCAGGTTTTGAATTCGAAGATAGATGAGGATATTCTGATAATTTTACTTGATTATCGCTTTTTCTTTTTAAATTTTGTGGATGACGGAGCATATGAAAAAGTTTTGTTGTTAAAAGAAGCGGTTAAAACGTTTAGGAAAAACAACAGGGCAAAAATTATTTTGTCAAATATTGCAAAATCATTTACCGATATTAATCCCGCCTTAAATATTAAAGAATATCAAAAACTTCTTGAAATAAACGGACAAATAAACAGTATTGCAAATGAAATCAGTGATGTTGCAATTTTAAATGTTTTTGATATTTTTATGGAAATTGGAGAAAACAATTTCTATAATTTTAAAAACGCTTATTTGTTTCAAACGCCTTTTACAAAAACGGCATATCAATTAATAGCTCAAAAAATTAATAATTTAATAGAACTTATAAGCGTAAAAAGAGTAAAAGTTATTGCGGTTGACGCTGATAATACGTTATGGGGTGGAATTGTCGGAGAAGATGGAATTGACGGGATTTGTATAGATGAAAATTATCCGGGGGTTGTGTATAAGTATTTTCAGGAATTTTTAAAATATTTAAAAAACAGTGGAATTGTGTTGGCTTTGGTAAGCAAAAATAATGAAAATGATGTTAAAGAGGTATTTGAAAGAAAAAATATGCCTTTAAAATGGGATGATTTTATACTCCACAGGGTAAACTGGAATCCTAAAAGCGAATCTTTACAGGAAATAGCGGGTATTATAAATGTGTCCAATGATGCGGTTTTGTTTGTAGATGACAATTTGTATGAAATAGAAGAAGTTCAAAGGTTCGGTTTTAAAACGTTTCATTTTGATACCGAGGATTTGCTTCGGACGGTTAAGAAATTTGAAAATTTAAACGATATCAAGGCTTTAAGTATAACCGATGAGGATTTGAAAAAAAACGAAATGTATAAAGCCAATATGAAACGCAGCGAACTGCTTAAAGAAATCAGTAATATGGACGATTTTTTAAGAAATCTGGAAATGGAAATAAAAGTAAGCAAAAACGATAAATCCCATTTGAAAAGAATTACGCAGCTTATTAATAAAACTAATCAGTTTAACCTTACCACCAAAAGATACAGTGAATCAGAAGTTGAAGAAATGATGGAAAAATATGAAGTGTATGATTTCGCTTTAAAGGATAAATACGGTGATTTGGGAATTATAGGTGTTGTAATAGTAAAAGACAATTTAATAGATACGTTTTTATTAAGCTGCAGGGCACTTGGAAGAAAAGTTGAGGAGTTTATGCTTGATAAAGTAAAAAGGGAAAATTTAATAGGAATTTATATCCCCAGTAAAAAAAATCATCAGACAAAGGATTTTTATAAAAATAAATCTAAAAAAATAGAGCACAAAGAGAATATGACATATTTTTATTTGGATGAGAATAAGATTAAAAAACCTGATTTTATAAAGGAAGTTTAATGGAAGTTATAAAAAAAGCCATAAAAGAGATTAATGAAGATTTAGGACTTGAAGCACTTGAAAATTTAAGTGACGATACGCCCATTATAGAACTGCTTGACAGTGTGGATGTTTTGAATTTGATTTTGGCTATTGAAGAAAATTTACAAAAAGAGTATTCGACTTATATTCAGGTAGCGAACGAACATATTATGGATAAAAATTTAAGCGAATTTAAAACATATAAAACGTTAAAAGAATATATTAAAAGGTTGATTGATGAAAACGGTGTTTGAAAGAGGGAAGATAAAAGCGGTTGTAACAACCGTTGGAGAAAATGAAGTATTAATTGATGATGAAATGGAGAAATTCGGATATGATGAAAAAAGTCTTAAAAGGTTAAAAAAAAGTGCAAAATTACACAGCAGATATTTGGCAAAAGATGGTGTTTGTGCCAGTGATTTGTGTGTAAACAGTGCCGAATATTTATTTGATAACTACGATATTAAAAGAGAAGATATTGACGGACTTATTTTTGTAACCCAAAGTCCGGATTATAAAATGCCGTCAACCGCAATTATTATGCAGGACAGGTTAAAACTGCCGATTAGTACTATAGCTTTTGATGTGAATTTGGGGTGTAGCGGGTTTGTATACGGTTTGTATATGGCACATAGCTTTATTAACAGCGGGGCTAAAAATATACTTGTAGCTTTAGGCGATGTGAACAGATGTTTTTGTGGAGAAAAAGATAAGATAATAACGCCTCTAATGGGAGATGCCGGAAGTGTTGTTCTGGTTTCGAATGAAGAAAACAGAAGTTATTTTTCTTTATACAGTGACGGAAGCGGATATAAAAATTTGATTGTACCGGCCGGGGGGTGTAGAAAGCCTTCTACCGAAGAAACTAAAAAAGCGTTTTTAAGAGAAGACGGAGGCATTAGAAGTGACGAGGATTTGTATATGAACGGAAGGGAGATTTTTAATTTTGCGATAAAAAGGGTGCCGTCTCTTATAGAGGAAATACTTGAATTTTCCAAAACCGATAAAAGCGATATAGATTATTTTCTTTTGCATCAGGCGAATGCTTATATTTTGCAAACCATTCAAAAAAAACTCGGTGTGGATGCTGGTAAAGTTCCGTCAAAAAGCGTGGAAATATACGGTAATCAAAACTCCGCTTCGATAAGCGGTATAATTAACGGGTTTTTATATGACGAATTTAGCACTAAAAAGCTTGATATAATATGTGCGGGATTTGGAATAGGACTTAGCTGGGGAGGTTTTAAAACAACCGTAGAAAATGTTTTCGCACCTGAAATATTAAAAGGAGTTAAAAATGACTAAACAGGAATTTATAGAAAAACTGAGTGAAGTATTGGACGTGGAAGTGAATGAAAACACTGATTTAACAGAATTGGAAGAGTGGGATTCTCTTGCAATGCTTGGGGTGTTGTCGCTTTATGACGAGCTTGGTGTTGAAATTGATATAAATGAAATGGATGAATTTAAAAGCGTTAAAGATTTATTGAAAAAGGCACATATTGATTAGCGGGTATGGTGTAAAATTAATACCCTTGCAAAAAGATGATTTGGAACTGGTAAGATTTTGGAGAAATTCGGATAAAATAAGACAGTTTGCCAAAAACAAAGAATATATTACAAAAGAAATGCATAAAAAATGGTTTGAAACTAAAAAGGGGTATTATTTTGTCGTAGAGATAAATTCCGAAAAAATCGGGCTTATCTGGCTGAAAGAACATGACGGTTTTTATGAAAGCGGCTTTTATATTTATGAGGACAAATATCTGAATAATATATACAGTTATAAAATAGTCACGCTTTTACATAAATTTGCTTTTGAGACATTGAAATTAAATGAAATTTACTGTGAAATACTTCCTGAAAACAAGAGAGCTATAAGATTTAACCTGTCGTTAGGTTTTGAAAAGATTTCCGATATAAAATATGTTCTTACAAAAGAGAATTTTTATAAATTTCTGAATAAATTTGAAAAATTATTAGAAAAATATTAATAAATCAAACATTTATTTTGGGGGAAAAGAAAAGGTATATGTTAGATTTATTTTGTGTTTTGATATAATTTAAGCCAATAGGGAGAAATATGCAAATAGGAAAAATCAACACAAACGATCAAGTATTTATAATAGCCGAACTCTCCGCAAATCACTGTGGAAGTCTGCAGGTTGCGAAAGATACTATTTACGCTGCAAAAGAGGCCGGGGCTGATGCGGTAAAACTTCAAACTTACACACCTGATTGGATGACTTTAAAAATAGACAGGAATGAATTTAAAGCCGGGGATTTGTGGAAAGATAAGTATTTATACGATTTGTATCAAAAAGCTATGACACCGCTTGAATGGCATGAGGAGCTTTTTGATTACGCAAGGAGCTTGGAACTTGAAGTTTTCAGCTCACCATTCAGTAAAGAAGCTGTGGATTTTTTAGAACAGTTTGAACCTCCCGCATATAAAATAGCTTCTTTTGAAATTACGGATTATGATTTGATAGATTACGCCGCAAGTAAAGGCAGGCCGATGATAATCTCAACCGGTATAGCGACACTTCAGGAAATTCAGGATGTGGTTGATATCTGTAAGAAAAAAGGTGTTGAATTGGCACTTTTAAAGTGTACTTCCGCATATCCCGCACCAAGAAGCGAAGTGAATTTAAAAACAATTCCGGCACTTAAGGAAATATTCGGAGTGGAAGTCGGATTTTCGGACCATACGCTTGGAATTTCGGCACCCGTAGCGGCAGTTGCAATGGGTGCAAAGATTATTGAAAAGCATTTTATACTTGATAAAAATTTAAATTCTCCGGATAAGGATTTCAGTTTGACCCCTGATGAACTAAGAGAAATGGTAAAAGCCGTTAGGGAAACGGAAGAGATGATGGGGGAAGTTAATTTCAAGCCTAAAAGCGGGCGTCAGTTTGCAAGAAGTCTGTATGTGGTGAAAGATATTAAAAAAGGTGAAACTTTTACGAAAGAACATATTCGTGCAATACGTCCGGCATACGGACTTCATCCAAAATTCTTGCCTCAAGTTTTAGGTAAAAAAGCATGCAGGGATTTAAAAAAGGGTGATAGACTTAGGTGGGAAGATATTACCGATTTTTGATAAAATTTCAAAAAAGGATATAAATTGTTCGATTTTTTTCTTAAAGGTAGAAAACTTAAACTAGGAGAAGAAAAAAGAGCTCCGAGGGCTGATGATTTTCCTACGTATGAACTTTTAAAAGAGATAACTATACTTGATATAAGAGATGAAGAGGAGGTAAAAGAGTATGGAAAAATGCCAAACTCTATTCATATACCTTTTGACGAATATTTTGCAAGTAAGCTTTTAATACTTGATAAAAATAAAAAATACGGAATTATGGATTTAAGAGGAGTAAATATTAAAAAAGCCCTTCAAACAGTCAAAGAATTAGGCCTTGATGCAGTTGAGCTTAGAGGAGGATTTTTTTATTTAACCGAAGTTATGAATGTAAAACCTATTAAGGAAGAAGAATGAAAGTATATGGAATTAAGACTTGTGGCAGTGTAAAGAAGGCTTTGAAGTTTTTTAAAGATAACGGTATTGAATATGAGTTTGTTGATTTAAAAAAAGAACCGGTCAAATGTGATAAAATTGATGAATGGATTAAAAAAGCGGGAATTGATATTATTTTTAATAAAAGAGGTACGAAGTATAGAATGTTAAAATTAAAAGAACTTAATTTAGATGATAACGGAAAAAGGGAGTGGCTTTGTTGTGAAAATCTTTTGATTAAAAGACCGGTAATCGAATTGGATAACGGAGATATTATTGTAGGATTTGATGAAGAAAGATATAAGGAGATTTTTAAATGAGTGTAGCTGTTTTGGCAAGTAGTGTAGGAATAGGGGCTGTTATAGGATATGTGACTAATTATGTGGCTATAAAACTTCTTTTTCGTCCTTTTAAACCCGTAAAATTAGGAAATATTACTGTTTTTCCACAAGGTGTTATTCCAAGGGAAAAAAAACTTTTGGCAAAAAAAGTAGGAGAAGTTGTTAAAAATTATATTTTAAGCGAAGAAGAGATAAGAAAGATTTTAAGTACTCCGGAAGTAAAAAAAGAGATAGAGAGTTTTTTGGACTCTAAAATAGATTTGCTGTTTCAAAAAAATATTGTGGAATTTATTTCAAAAGATGAACTAGTAGAAAAACTTTCTTCCTTTATAGAGAAATTCGTATCCGAAAAATTTCCTATGTTTGCAAGTTTGGTAAATGCTAATATGTTAAAAAGTGTACTTGAAAATGTGGATTTGAATATTTCTTTAAATAAAGTGTTTGATTCTAAGAGTGTTAAAGAAGTACTGAAAAAAGAACTTGATAAATTTTTAGAAGATATCCCAAAAATTATTGCAAAAAGTGAAATAGACAAAATAGTAGAAGAGAAGGTTGCTTCTTTTGATGAAAAAACACTTGAGGATATGCTTTTTTCATTAATGAAAAAACATTTCGGATTTATTAATTTTGCCGGTGCGGTGCTTGGAGGTATTATAGGATTTGTGCAGTATTTTATTGTTACTAATATGTAATTGTTTTAAGGCATAATTCCCTTAAAAAAAGGGGAATTATGGCAATTATTAAAGATTATTTTGAAATTATACTTGC
>JBDONT010000036.1:0-2007 GCA_039831155.1 Nautiliaceae bacterium
AGTCCAGGTTAATGCCGATAAAATCGCTAATAAAGCATTCCTAAAAAATCTTAATTGACTATCTATAAAATCAATCTTTTTTTGCAAACTCTCTTTCTTTCCCATTATTTTGCCTTTAATGATTTAGTCATCGTATAGATTAGCTTCTTTTAAATATTTTCTTACACTATCTCTTGTTACTCCTGCTTCTGTCGCTATTTTAGATATATTCCATTTACCTGATTTCTTTTTATATTCTTCAGCGAACATTCCAGTAACTAAATTAAGGACTTTTCGTCTTGTTCTTTGTGCTATTGCTTCACTATTCTTTAAGGCTCTTTGTGTTCTTGTCATTTTGTAACCTTATTTTTTTATTTATTATATCAAAAATGACAATTCCAGTCAAGTGGTTTCGTCATTTTTTATCTCCTCTTTAAATAATTGAAATAATTTAGGTTCTTTTTCTAAATCATCGCTAAAATCTAAGCTATCTTCTAAAATACTTTGATATACAGCACTATTTTTTGCGTATTTATACGCTTGTTTAAATACTTTTTCACTTTCTTGTGCATCTAAATCTTTTTTATTGCTATATACTAATCCTTGTGCGTCTATCCCATAATAAAGCCCATTCCAACCTACAAAATACTTTATATTTGCTTTGTATTTATTTCTAATAAAACTAACAAAATGTTTAAAACTTTTTAGATATTCTTTTTCTTGCTCCTGGAGTTTTTTAGGGTTTGGCTCTATTGTAAGCTTTAAATGACTAACTTTTCTTCCTGCTTTTATCTCTTCATAATCAAAGATAATATCCGTATGTTCGGCAAATTCTTTCTTTGCTCTTTCTAAAATTCTTCTTTTAATTCCACTTGAGTATTGATAACTTGGTGGAATATTTAAGAGTGTTCTAATCTCTGATATAGACTTAATAATTTCAATTTTTCCCTTATTTCTTCCACCTTTTTCTCCCCACCAATCTTTTAAAATTTCATAAAATCTTATTAAATAAACTCCCCTTAAATTTAATATATTTTCTAATTTATATTTCAAAAATTTTTCTTGTAAGTCTATAATAAGGGGTTTTAATCGTTTTGAGATAGTAAAACTAATAACCCCATCTTTATATTCTGCATCACTTATCCAGTTAAACATTAACCAATTATCATCATTATTTTCAATATATACTGGATTTTCTAACAATTCTTTTGTAGCCATTTTCATTTCATTGTAAATCTCTCCATAACTTTTTCCCATAAGTTTGGCTATATCAGCTATTCTTAATTGATAATCTTGTCCAAGTTCATCTCCTCTTTTTACATTGCTGTAAATAATACTAATCAACTTTAAGGCTAATTCTCCTAATTCATAACGCGCACTTAAAAGCTTTTCTGATTTCGTTACATAATTCCCTTTTTTAGGCTCTATAATCATTTTATCTCCTTTTATATTTGTAATTATAACAAAAAAACACTTTATTTTAACACAGTGTGTTAGTCGTTGTGTGTTTTTTCACTCTGTTTTTGTGTTTTTTTTCACTCTGTTTTTGTGTTTTTTCACTCTGTTTTTGTGTTTTTTCACTCTGTTTTTGTGTTTTTTAAACTCTTTCAACCCCTTAAATAAGGTAAAAAAAATCCCTACACTATTACACTATTACACTAATATATAAGACACTTACGCGCGTGCGCGCGGGTAGGAAGATATTTTTCAAATTTTTTTTTAACTTCTTGTTAAGTAATATTCAGTCATACTTGGTCTATAATGATTTATTTCTTTTGATACTTCTTTTAGTGCTTCTTTTTCATTCATTCCATTTTCTTTTTTGTTTATGTAACTTTGTTTAGCATAAGTAACTCTAAAATCGTGTGATTTATTTATTCCAACGTTTTTTAAATCTCTTGTATAGGTTGAATAACTTGGCACACGTTCAATTTTTTGTAGTTCTTTTAGTAATTCCTTAGAGATTTGTTTAGGTTGATAGAGATGATTTCCTTTCCCTTTTACACCAATTAGTGTATTTGTTTGCTT
>JBDONT010000016.1:0-2000 GCA_039831155.1 Nautiliaceae bacterium
CTCTACAAACGCCCTAAATATGAAGACAAAATAAAAGTTTGGCTTGGATATAAAGAAACAGGTCTTTATTACTGCGGTGCTTTTTTGATCCAAACAACCGAAAAAAATCAAAACTCATTAAGAGTGAGTGCTACGTCTACGAACTTTACAACCGAAATTAAGAAAAGGAGAAACATAAGCTATGAAAACATAACCCTTTGTGATTTGGTTAAAAAGATTGCAGATAGAAACAGCTTGAAATATAAATGCGATTTTAAAGACGTGTTTTTTAAACACTTAGCACAGACGGATGAGAGCGATTTAAACTTGCTTAACCGAATTGCTAAAATATATAACGCTACATTTAATATCAAAAATGATACGCTTATTTTTATTAAAAAGCAGGGAAACGGTGGAAATTTACCTCTTTTTGAAATAGACAGAAAAAATGTAAGCAGTTGGACGATTAAATATGCAAACAAAACTTTATATAAAAGCGTAAAAGCAACCTGGCACGATACAAAAGAGAATAAAGTTAAAGAAGTCGTTTTTGGGAATGGAGAACCGCAATATGTTTTACAAAACACATTCAAAGATGAAAACGAAGCACTTAAAAGGGCAGAAGGGATATTAAACTTCTTAAATAGCGGAATTGTAAGCGGCAACTTAACAATAGACGGAATGAATATTATTGCCGGAGCTAAACTTAAATTAAACGATTTTGGCGAGGATGATGGAGAGTATTCTATTAAAAGGGTTACGCATAGTTTAAGTGAGAGTGGATATACGATTAGGGTGGAGTTTGAAAAATGATTTAAATAGTTTTTAAGCAGAAAAAGCTAAAAACAGCAAGTGGTGTAAGCAAGTAGGCAAAAGGTGTGAGGATGTTTATGAGATGTTTTTAGGTAGATTTTAGGTATTCTTCTTTTAATCTTTTAGTTTCTTCATAACAACTCCTTGTGGTTGGTTTGTCCCTCTCGGGACAATAAAATTATAACGAAATTCAAAATAAGCCTCAATATTTCAACACAGACACTTTTTATTTAAGTTGTTGCTAAATAAAAAAGAAGATAAAACAATCTCAAATTTTTTTTAACTACTATAAAAACTCTCTCTGTTATAGAAGTTAAGCTTATATTATAAACTTAAAAACTTTTAGCAGAACAAGGATATATAAGAGTAAAATTTGAGGTAATGTTGGGGTAAGCTGTTGCAGCACTTCCGCCATAAACCCTCTATTTTAGGGAGTTTTTAGAGAGCTTATGGTGGAGGTGTGGGGAATCGAACCCCAGTCCAGAAGTAGATTACCCTAAGCGTCTACACGCTTAGTCGTTTGATTATACTACTCTCCAAGGCTCAAACGACAAAGCCTTTTAGGAGAGAGGGACGGATGTTGTTTCGGAAGCCTTGCTCCATCCAGACAAGACTTCCTAGCCACGCTTTACTCTCCACCCGAGGAGGCGGCAATCCTCAGTGGGTGGAGGTGCCCGAAACTAACCGATTAAGCAGCAGCTCTAGCTACTGCTGGGCTGTAATTTGTATTATTTGCTGCGTTTATTTTTTTTGGGCCGTTTTACGGCTTACCCAGGCCGACGTGCAGCTTAGGGCTTTCTACCCCTGTCGAAATCCATGTCACCCCCAAGAGAGCCTCTTTAAGACCTACTTGCGAGTGACGCTTTCTGATGTAATAATATCAAATTTTGCTTAAAAAGTCAATAAAAATTTAAGAAGAGTTTAAGGAAAGTATTTTTAAAAAGTATAGTATAGTTTAATAAATTGTCAAAAAATGACGATAAAAAAAGAAGTTTATTCAACTTCGTTATTTAATTCGATTTTCACCTAAATATAGAGCTTCAATTCTTAAATCCTTTTATTCATACCCTTACATATACCCTATTCTCCCCCAAAAGTCAAGACAATTTTTGAAAAATTTTAATTCTTTTTGCGGATTTAACATTTTAAGCCACTTTTCTAAAGATTTTAATATTTTGATTTTCAGGTTTATTGTTTTTTAACCACTC
>JBDONT010000012.1:0-1973 GCA_039831155.1 Nautiliaceae bacterium
CAAATATTTTTGTATCTCCTATAACTTTTATTAAAAAAGGCTGGGATAACATTCTTGGATGGATAAGCGGCAAAATCAAATGGATTACAAGCGTTGCAAGTAAGATTAAGAGCTTTTTTGGTTTTGGAGACGATAAGAAAGAATTAAACATCTCAAAAGAAGAAAAGAAAGAAATAAAAGTCCCTAAGTTTAAAGTTCCAAATGTAGCTACAACATCAATTTCGACAGTAACCGCAAAAGAAGCTATCTCACAAAGACAAAACATTCAAACTACTTCTATTCAAACAAATAGTTCCGTAAGTGCGAGTCATAACTACACAATAAACATTAACATTACCGGAGCAAATCCAAATGAAATTTTAGACAAAGTTAGAGTTATGATACCGCAAGTAATTGAAGAATTTGAAGAAAATAGACGTGAAAGGGCTTTAAGTGATACTATGTAAGTTAGGGGATTTTGCATTTACAGAAAAAGAAGTAGATAATATAACTGAAATAGAAAATTATCCTTTTGCTGAAATTAAAAGAGTAGCAAATAATCCACTCTATCAAGATATACAAAAAGAAAATCAAGAGTTTGAAATAAAAGGCTGGTATCTGCTTAAAAGTAACAATATTTTCGAAACTCTTAAACAAACTGCAAGAGAAAAAAAGCCTATTAGATTTACTACTCTTCAAGGCAGTATTAAAGTCGTAATTACATCTATTTCAATAGGACGTAAGAAATTCATAAAAGGCGGAGCAATTAAACAAGAATTTTCAATAAAGTTAAAAAGGTATTATGAATGAGAGAGTATAGAGCAAATCAAGATGAGAGATTAGATAAGATAATTTATCGTGAATATAAAACGCTTAATCAGGATGTAGTCAATAAAGTCCTTGAAGCAAACCCGCATTTGCTTGATAAGTTAGTTTTAAATGCTTTTGATATTGTCTATCTTCCTGAAATTACAATAGAACCAAGCGAGGAGAATAAAACGCTATGGTAAGTTTCAAAATCGTTGCAAACGATAAGGATGTAACGGAGACTATACAAAAGAATCTAATTTCCTTATCTCTTATAGATGAAATTGGAATAAGTGCCGATGAAGTAACTATAAAAGTTAGTAACGATTTTAAAAGACCAAATTACGGTGATGAACTAAAAATTTGGATACAAGATAAACATTATGGAATCTTCATCGTTCAAACTACTACAAAAACTCAATCAGATTTAACAATTAAAGCGACTGCTACAAACTTTACAAATTCACTTAAAAAAAAGAAAAATAGAAGCTTTGAAAATATAAAAATATGCGAACTTATCGCAAAACTTGCTGCAGAAAATAATTTGCAACATAAGTGCGATATTGATTTTACTTTTAAACATTTAGCTCAAACAGATGAGAGTGATTTGAATTTGTTAGTCAGACTATCAAAACAGCTAAACGCTCAATTTAATATCAAAAATAATACGATTATTTTTATAAAAACCAAACAGGAAAACGAGAGCCTTCCAAAATTTAGCATAGATATAAAAGAAGCAATAAGCTATTCAATTAAACATAATGCAAAAACTGTTTATAAATCCGTAAAAGCAGTTTGGCACGATTCAAAAGAAAATAAACAAAAAGAAGTAACCTATCTATCAGGTGAGCCACAGTTTGTTTTGCAAAACACTTTTAAAAATGAAGCAGAAGCGTATAGATTAGCTAAGAGTTATTTCGAAATGCTTAATAAAGGAAGTGTTACAGGAAATATCTCAATCCCGGGAAAAGAAATAAGAGCTGGTGGAGTTTTAACTTTAAGGGGCTTCGGCGAGGATGACGGGGAATATAGTATTAAGAGAGTAACTCATAATTTGTCTGCTTCAGGATATATTGTAAGAATAGAATTTGAAAACTGATTAAATGGCATTTAAAAGGTCTTTAAATTTTTTCAGGTTGGGAAATTTTGAAGTTTATTGGTTGGGAAATTTTGAAAGCGGTTTTACA
>JBDONT010000023.1:0-6951 GCA_039831155.1 Nautiliaceae bacterium
GAAAGACAGAGTAATAAAATTATTTTGTTTCCTGGCTCTTTTGTGATGGAGATTGAAAGAGATAATGTTAAAACTAAACTTGATTTCTTTGAAAATGGTTTGAAGTATGTTGAAAGTGAATTTTTGGTAAGTATTTTTGAAGTGATTAAAAGAAATTTTGAAGATATTAAAGAATTAGCCTTAGAAGTTGCGGGAGATGTTAAAAACAGAAAAAATATAGCTGTTTTGGTCTATTTTGACGGTGAGCCTATTTATGTATATGAAGATTTGCTTGAAAAATTTAAAATGGCAAAAATTTCTATCTATTTTGAAAAGTATGAAGTTAAAAAAGGCAGGCAAAAAATCTGGGTTGAGGGAAATTGTAATATTTTAGGAATTAGAGATAAACTTTTTTATCCAAAAGCTAATTTTTATTATCCGTTTTCTACTGATAAAAAGATTGTAAAATTTGATTTAAGGGATGATAAGAATTTATTTTTAATATCAAAAAAAGCGATTGAATACTTTTTTGCAGGTAAGGAGTATTTAGAAAATTTCAATAGATATAGAATTTTAAATCAATTGGTGTTTGTTACGGCAAGTGCATTTGATATTGAATTTTTAAAAAAATTTGAGAAAATGCTTATAGATGAAAATAAAAGAGATTATAGTGGTTTAATTTCTTTATTAGATAGGGCTGGGGGTAGACTTAGAGAAAATGTTTTGATTAATTTTTATTTTCATACATCTCCAGCTCAGGGTAGTAAAGAGATAATTGCTTATATAAAAGATGTAATGCCAACTTTCCTTGTAAATATTGAAAAAGATTTTAAAAGTTTAAGTGAAGTTTTTAGAGATGTTTTTAGAAAAGAAGATAGAGATATTAAAATTTTGCATTGGGTTGGGATTTTAAGTAGTGTTTTAGATGGTGAGAAAAACAAAAGGGAATTGATTGATGTTTTTGGCAAGATAGTTTTAAATAAAAAACTTGATTTTAAAAGAATTCTGTTTTTAGTTAATCAAAAGAGTGAGAGAGACAGGTTTTATTTGAGTTTTTATCTTTTTTTAATCTGGCTTAAAGGAGGAAGTGTGAGAGAAATTGAAGGAAACTCGTATAAAGAAAGATTAGAATTTGTGTTAGATAATTTTGAACTTATCAAAAGCAGTGAGAGTGCAAAAGTTGGAGTATGTATAGGTTTGATTTTGAAGATGCTAAGTTTTTCAATAAATGATTTTGACAAAAAGGTTTTAGCGTTTGTTAGTAAAAAGCTTGGGAGAGATAAAAAGTCTTTGATTAAGTTTGTAAATCCTATTTTTGAGAGGGCTAAGCTTCATCAAAAAAGTGATAAGGTGGATATAAATATTGAATGTGCGAGTGAGATTATTGCGAATATGAAAGAGTTTGATAAGGATGAATTTATTTTCGGGCTCTTTTTAGGAGACGAAATTTATAACTATTTAAAAGGAGAGAGTGATGAATAAAAAAGAGTTTATTTTTTTGTTTGATGCTAAAAATACTATTCCAAACGGAGATCCTTTTACGGGAGAGCAGAGATATGATGAGGAATCAAGAAAAGCTTTGGTTTCTGATGTTAGGATAAAAAGATATATTAGGGATTTTTTGGATAACGACCCTTTTGGTGATGGGGATATTGTATTTTATTCTGACAAAACAAGCAAAGGAACGACTGAGGACAGAAAAAAAGAGCTTGAAAAAGAGTTTAAACTAAAAACGCTTGATGATGTAAAAGAAAAATGCATTGATGTTAGGCTTTTTGGGATTGTTACAAGCGAGAAAAAAGATAATAAACTAACAGGTGCGGTTCAATTTATGCTTTTTAACCCTTCAATTAATGAAGTTAGCTTAGTTACAACTCAAAATACCACAATTATGACAAGTAAATCCGGAAAAACCCAAGGAAGCATTGCTACTTATTCATATTTGCCATATGGGCTTTTTGTAGTAACCGGGTATTTTAATCCGATAGTAGGTAAAGAAAACGGGGTTAGGGAGAGAGATTTAGAGAAAATGAAAATAGCGTTATGGCAAGAAATTAATTCTAAAAATACCCGTTCAAAAAATTCACAAACAAGCAGGCTTTTGATAGAAATTAATTATAAAGACAACTATTCAAAAATAGCTGATTTGGATGAAGCTATAAGTGTTGGGGATAAAGAATATAGAGAATTTAGTGAAATAAAGGAAGATTTAAATTTTAGTAAATTGTTTGAGCTTATTAATAAAAATAGCGATATTATTGAGAGTGTAAATATTTATCTCGATGAGAACAGTTTTAGTAAGGGTGATTTTGATGCTTTAAATGTATCAAAAAGATTTTTTACAATAAAAGGGCTTAATATTAAGGAAATTTAATGAAAGTAATTGGATTTAATTTAAGCGGAAAATATGCGCTTTTTACAAAGCCATATACCAAAAACCAGCCCCAATCTTTTATCATCCCTCCAAAAACGGCAATTACCGGAATGATTGGAGGGATTTTGGGATTTAAAAGGGATGAATATCAAGATAGGTTAAAAAATTTAGAATACAGCGTTGTGGTTAAGGACTTTAAAAAATATACTACAAGATTTAATTTGCTTCAAGGTAAAAATGCTACTTTTGGGTATTCAAAAAATCCTCTAAGAAATCCGCCTGAAAGAGGACAAAGGAGCCCAACAACGTTTGAGCTTTTAAAAAATCCTTCCTGGGATATATTTGTTTCAGTAGAAGATAATCTTTTAGAAGAGTTACAAGATAGAATTAAAAGAAATTTATATGTGTATGAGCCATATTTGGGAGTGGCAAACGCTTTTGCGAAGCTTAATTTGTTTCAGGAGATAGTTGAACTAAAAAAAGGGATAAGTAAGATAAAATCTTTTTTTGAATTGGATTTAGTAAAAGTTAAATTAATAAAGCCTACAAGATTTTATAACGAGCTAATTCCTATTGGGTTTGAGAGTGAGAGAAATTTGCCTATTACAAAAGAGATGGTGGTTATTATGGATGAATTTGAAGTGTTGAATAAAAAGGAAATTGAAAATGAATTTTTTATCTACAAAGACTATTCCCTTAGATTCATTTAAACTTCTCTCTCATCCTGATACTCTTTTAATAATACATTTAGCAGATGTTGCAAAAAGCGTTAAAAAAAGAGTTGATAACTTAAACATTAAAGATGAAATAAAAGATTTGGCGATTAAAGCTGCTTTAATGCACGATTTTGGAAAAGCTTCAATCTTTTTTCAAGAGAGACTAAAAAGTGGTAAAAAATCTAGATTTTCAAACCATGGGCTTATTTCTGCTTTTTTTGGATATTTTATTACTAAAAATCCTTATGTCTTTATGGTTATAAGGTATCATCATCTCAATTTAGAAGATTGTGAGGAAATGACAAGGGTTAGTGAGAGAGAAAAAGAAATTTTGCTTGAAATTGCAAGAAATATTGATAGAGAAGTTGAAGAAATTTATAAAGTTTTTGGAATTGAATTTAAGCTTGATAATTTTATAGAGTTTTTAGAAAAAGAAATTGATGATATGTGGGGATTTGATATTGAGGTTGAAGAAAAAGATTTTTGGGATTTTTTGGTGATTTTTTCTGCTTTAATATCTGCTGATAAAGAAAACGCCGTTTTTAAAGGAGATATAGAGGAGATAAAGATTAAATTAAGCAGTGATTTTGTAGATAACTATAAGCAAAAAAATATAAAAAAAAGATATGAAATTGATGAGGTAAGAGAAAAAATTTATAAAGTTGTCTCAAACTTAGATACGAAATATGACGCTTATTTTTTAGAACTTCCAACGGGTGCCGGGAAGACTTTTTCTTTAATTAAATTGGCATTGAAGTTTAATAAAAAAGTTTTTTATTTACTTCCTTTTATTACTTTAATTGAGCAAAACTCAACTATTTTTAAAAGCATATTAAAAGAAAACGGAGTTGATGTTGAAGATAATAGAATCTTTTATGAAAAGCACTCTTTAAGCGGGGCTTTTAATGTAAAAAGCAGTGATGAATATGATTTGGACAAAAGAGAGTTTTTAAGTGATGATTTTTCTTCAAAAGTAATAGTTACGACTTTTCATCAGTTTTTTTATTCTTTTTTTAAGTCCAAAAACTCTTTTTTAAAAAGAGCGATAAATGTAAGAGATTCGGTTGTTATTTTAGATGAAATTCAGGCTATTAGAGAAGATTTGTTTATAGTAATTGAAGAGCTTTTTAGGTTTTTAATAGAAAAATTTAACTGCAAAATTATAGTAGCCACTGCTACATTACCACCTATCAACATAAAAAACAGTGTAAAAGTAAAGATTGATGATATTTTAGAGGAAAATGAATTTAAGTTTTTTAACAGATACAAAATAAATCTTGAAATTAAAGAGTTCGATAAAAGTAGTATTTTGGATTTTATTAATGAGAAATTAAAAACTTCAAAAGATTTACTTTTTAGGGTAAATACCATAAATGCCGCAAATTATATTTTTGATAATTTAGATGAGGCAGTTTTACTTACAAGTGCAATTCCTTCAATTCTTAGACAAAAAAGAATAAAAAAGATTAAAGATAAAGGAGGGGTAGTAGTAGCTACTCAGGTAATTCAAGCTGGTGTTGATATTTCGCTTGAAGATGGATTTGAAGAGTTAGCGCCTCTTGATATGCTTGTTCAGTCTATGGGTAGAAGAAATAGAAGCGGTGAAAAAGGCAAGGGCTTTGCTGATGTGATAAAATTAAAAATTAACGGATTTGATGGAAGTCGAGTTTATGATAGGGGTTTAATTAGAAGAACTGAGAGGATTATAAGAGATAAAAAGATTGTGAATGAAGAGGAGTTTAGAGAGCTTTTAAGAGAGTATTATAAAAATATTAGAAAAAACAGAGAGATTTTAAAAAATCTTAGAGAATGTAAATTTAGCTCAATTGATAGGGATTTTAAATTGATTGATGAAGTTAAAAGTGTTTCGTTTTTTTGTGTAGTTGATGAAAAAAGCGAAAAACTTTGGGGGAAATTAATAGAGCTTGATGAGAGAGAAAGAGAATTAAAAGTAAACTTTTGGGATGAAAAAAGAAAAATTGAAGAAGAGTTTAACAAAATTAAAAAAGATGTGTTTTTATATGTGGCAAATGCAAGGGTGTATGAAAAAGAGTATGAAATTGATAATGAATTTGAAAAGGCATTGTTTTTATATAAAGCAGATGATAGGGTATTTGATATTAAAAAAGGCGTTAATTTAAAAGAGTTTTTTAAAGAGGAGAAGATATTTTGGTAACCGGGACTATTATAAATTACTATTTTGTCTGTCCAACAAAAATGTGGCTATTTGCCAATAAAATAAACCTTGAAGATAACAGTGAGGATGTAAGAGTAGGGAAAGTTTTGCACGAAATAAGTGAAGATAAAGTGAGTGAGGTTGGGATTGGTGGGATTAAAGTAGATAAGATTACAAAGGATTATGTAATTGAAGTTAAAAAGAGTGATAGCGACATTGAAGCTGGTAAGTGGCAGCTTATGTATTATCTTTATATTCTAAAACAAAAAGGAATTGAGAAAAAGGGGCGGCTTGAAGTGTTTGAGAAAAACAAACAGGATAAAAAGAGGTTTGTTATAGAGTTGAGTGAGGAAAATGAAAAGAAACTTCTTGAAATTTTGGAGGATATTGAGAGGATGTTAAGCAGCGATACACCTCCAAAGCCGAAGTTTGAGAGTAAATGCAGAAAGTGTGCTTATTATGAATATTGTTTTTTATAGGAGACGGGATGTTAGAAGAGATTATAAATTTAGTGGCTGAGTATAGAGGGAAAGTTGGAGATTTTAATAAATTTAGGGATGATTGTGTTTATATTGATTATGAGCGTTTGAATGAGGATTTAATAAGGATAGTGCAAAATTTAGAAAATATTGTAAATAACGATTTAGCTCCTCTTTTTGTTAAAAGTTATGATAGTGTTGATGAGGCGGTTTTTGAGATGGAAATGGTTTTTGAAGAGTTTATAAGGGAAGTTGATAGGCTGAAATGTTTATATAAAGAGTTAGAAGAGTATAAAAGATATGATGAAAAGCTAAGTGTTTATCAAAAGATAATATCAAGATTATTAGAGCAAATTGAGACTTTTTTATTAAAGCTTGAAAATCTTTTGTTAAGAGGCGGGAAGGGGAGTTTGACTTTGGAGTTTGATGTAACAGATGAGATAATGGAATTAAAAGAGAAGTTTCATAAAGATGAGGTTAAGAAAGTAGGTTTTGGGAGCTTTTTGCTAGGACTTGGGCTTGGGTGGCTGATATTTGGAGGGGATGATGAAGAGTAGATATATTTTCTCAATGGGTGAAATTAAAAGAAAAGACAATTCAATTGCCTTTAAAAACGAAAAAGGCTGGGTATATATTCCCGTAGAGCAGGTGAGGGAATTATACTTTATGAATGAAGTGAGTCTTAATTCGAAGTTTTTGGATTTTTGCAGTAGAGCCGGGATAGTTTTGCATTTTTTTAATTATCACGGGAATTATTCGGGGACGTTTTATCCAAAAGTTAAATATATAAGCGGTAATCTGACAATTAAACAGGCTTTAGCGTTTGAGAATGATAGGCTAAAAATTGCAAAGGCGATGGTCGGTGCGATAGCTATGAATATTTACGAGGTGCTTTATCATTATTACAGACATGACAAAAAAGAGCTTAAGTCGTTTTTGGATTATTTGAAAAAAGTCGATGTTTGGCTTGAAAAGGCGGACAATATAAACAAAATACTTTTTATTGAGGGAAATATCTGGGCGGGGTTTTATGATAGCTTCAAATATTTTTTGCCGGAAGATTTCGTAATGAACAAGCGTGTAAAAAGACCGCCCGATAATCCGATAAACGCTTTGATTTCATTTGGCAATACTTTGCTTTATACTAAAACAATTAGTGCTATTTATCAAACTCACTTAAATCAATCTATCAGTTTTCTTCACGAACCAAGCGAGAGTAGGTTTAGT
>JBDONT010000009.1:0-64587 GCA_039831155.1 Nautiliaceae bacterium
GTCGCAATCCCCTTAAATCGGGTCGGTGTTTCAATAGTCCTAAATTTCGGACTTTTGAAAGCGAATATTAAATTAATATTAAAAATTTTTAATGCGACTTTTTGCGACAAAATACCTAAATTTCGGGTTTTCAAGGAACTTTTTTAAATTCGGCAAAAAATGCTAAAATTGTACGAAATTTATAAAAAAAGCAATATTTTGCCCGATTTAAAATATATTAATATTATACCAAAAAGGAAGAAAAATTGAAAGATTTATTTATAACTCGCCCTGTTAAAATATCCAGAGATGCTAAAAGTTTAAAAATAGAAGAAGGAAACTTTAAAAAAATTCCCGTTTCTTTGATAAGAAGCGTTTATATTTTTGGAAATGCGGAATTAAACAACAGTGCAAGAAATTTATTGTTAGAATATTCAAAACCTATTTATCTTTTTTCTTCAAAAGGAGAGTTTAGGGGGATTATTCATAATGCGAAATTAAAAAGCAATTATAAAAACAGAATTTTGCAGTATAAAAACATAGATAACTTAGATATCGCAAAATTTATTGTAAAAAAGAAAATCGAAACAATAGAGCACTATATAAAAAGGTCGTTAAACAGATATAAAGAAAAACTTGAAAGTGCAGAAAAATTAAATGAAATTTTAGGAGTTGAGGGGAGTTGCAGTAGATATATGTTTGAAAAGATAAAAGATGACCTTGCAAAAGCAGGTATAGAATTTAAAGGCAGAGAGTTTAGACCCGTTAAAGACAGAGTGAATTCTCTTTTGAGTTTTTCGTATTCCCTTTATTATATGTTTTTGCATACCATTATTTTAGAAGAAGGTTTTGATCCGTATATCGGGTTCTTGCATAAAAAAAGGGGCACTCATATGGCTTTTGTAAGCGATGTTATGGAAGGGTATAGGGTTTATCTTAGTGCTTTTGTAGTTAAAATTTTGAAAAAAGGAATAATGAAAGATGAAGATTTTAAAGACGGGATTTTTTTAAACTATGAAGGGAAAAAGAAGTTTATAAGTTACTATTTGGATTTTATAAAAATTCTTGATAATTCCTATTTTCTTGAAGAGATAAAAACTAAATTAAACGATTAGTTATGAAGGTTTTGTCTAAGTTGCCATTTATTAAGAGTTCGTTTATATCTTTTCCATATTTTGCATCCCAGTTTAAAAACTTCACATTTACGTCATATTCTCTTGCTTTTTTGGCAAGGTTTAAGCTTCCTTGAAGACCGGCTTTATCTTTATCAAATGCTAAAATTATGGTTTTTCCCGTAAAATATGAAAAATTTATAGGGTTAAAGCTTCCGATTCCCTCAACTCCCACTACATTGATTTTTTTTAGTGAGAGTGCGTCGATATGACCTTCTGTGAAATAGAAAGTATCGAATTTTTTAAGTTTATTTAGTGTTAGTGGATATGGGAGTGGATTTAAAAATCTTTTGTTTGACATTTCAAGTTCTTTAAATTTTCCGGGGTATATGTTTCTGAATCTAAGAGCCGTTAGTAAATTTGAATGTAAATCAAAAGACGGTATTACCGTAAATGAAGAGAAACTGAATTTGAATTTTCCTTTGTGTAATATCCCGAATTGATTTAGGTATTTATAATCAAAAAGGTCTAAAAGTTTATCCGTTAAATTAAAAGTGTCTTCTTTTGATAAAAAGCCTATGTTTTTGAAATAAGTGATTTTTCTATTTAGATAATAAGCGTTTTTTAGAGTTTGGTCGGTTTTTAGAGAGAAGCTATAAATATAGGAGATAATGGTTTGAAATTTTTCTTCTAAATCAAGATATTTAAAGTTTTTTATATTTTCGCTAAGAGAGTAAATTTTTTGCTTTTCGGGGACTTTTAGAGGTTTTAGGATTATTTTTATTTTAATTTTTGTGGATTGATTATTTGATGGTACTTTATAGTTTTCTTCATAACCTTTTAAGAGATTAAAAATATCTTTATTGCTAAGCCCTCTAAATTCTTTGAGGTATGTCCAGATAGGGATAATTTCTCCACATTTGTTTTTTCTGTTGCATATGATGATTGGTTTTAGTTCTGTTTTGTTTGGAATATATGCTTCTTTTTTGTGGCAAAAAGGACATCTTAAATGATAATATGTAGCACGTTTTTTGGGTTCTAATTCCGGAAGTAAAAGTTCTATATCAATATTTTGAAAAAGTTTATTTAGATCCATAGAGACTCTTTTTTGTATAATTATACAAAAAAGGATAAAAATTGCGTTTTGTTGTTGCGTATGATGTAGAAGATGATAGAAAAAGGGTAAAAATTCAAAAGTTTATTTCATCTTTTAGCGATGATTTTCAAAAATCGGTGTATGAAATTGATGTGAAAAAATCTCAAATTAAAGAGATTTTTAAATTTTTAAATGAAATCTGTGAAGGAGATGATAAATTTTTAATATTTCCGGTTATTGAAAGTTTCAGTTTCGGTAAGAAAAACAGAGTGGAGTTTATTATATGAATTTAATAATTTCATATGACATCAGTGATGAGAAAAGATTAAGAAAGGTTGCTAAATATTTAGAAAAAGTTGGTCTTAGAGTTCAGTATTCTGTTTTTTTGTTTCCAAATCCTAAAAAGGAACATTTACAAAAAGTTATAAGGGATTTAGTTAAAATGATAGGGGAAGAAGATAGTATAAAAGTGTATAAATTCAGTATGAAATATGCTATTTCGAATTATGAAATAGAAAAATTTATAGTATAGGGATAAAAATGGATGATATTTTTGTAAAAATAGATGAAATGTTTGAAAACGAAAATGTGGCTAAAGGGATTTTGAATGAGCTTAGAAATATTAAATTTGTTTTGACATCGGGAAGAGAATTTCAAAAAGAAGAAAAAAGGAAATTAAACAAAGCCTATTATAAGTTTTATTATGAGTTTAGAGAAAGAATGAAAGAAAGACCAAGAGAAGGGTATTTTCCAGAATTTGAAATAGATGGGAAAACATATGCCATTAATAAAAACGGACTTTTGTATGAAAAAACTTCTAATAAAGTTTTGCCAAAATCAGAAGCGTTTAAAATTTATGAAAAGATATTTTATGAAGGATATTTTATAATGTGACGTTTTTTGTCGTAAAAATTTATTATTATTTTGGAAAAAAGGATTGATATGAAAAGAATGTTTTTGATTTTTTCTCATAAATTAACTGATGAGCAGATAAAAGATGCAAAAGGAAACTTGGGTATTGAGGAGTTTGTATATTTGCCGGAAAATCTTCAAAAAATTTGGTCGAATATCCCACCGGAAATTGAAGATATAAAGCCGTTGCTTGAAGATATTAAGCAGTTTTTAAGAGAAAACGCAAATAGTGGCGATGTTGTTTTGATTCAGGGGGATTTTGGAGCTGTTGTTGGGATGGTTGAGTTTGTAAGAAATTGGCTAATCCCTATTTATGCCACTACGAAGAGAGTATCAAAAGAGATAGAAAAAGATGGTAAAATTGTAAAGGTTAGCGAATTTAAGCACGTAAGATTTAGGAAATATTAAGGAGATGGAATGAAATTAATTGCAACACTTGGAACCACACCAGCAAATCATACTCATACTTATTATTTAGATAATAAAGAGTATAGAGAAGTTTTTTCATTTTTTGCTTTAAAGAAGCATTTTAATATTAAAGATAAAGATGTAATTATTGTAGGAACTTCTGGGACTAAACAATTTCAGGAAAAATTTATTAAAAATTTTGAATTTGTAGAAGTTGATGCGGATAATTTTGAAGATGTTTTTGCTAAAACTTTACACTCGATAGAAAATAACAGTATTGTCGATTTAACCCAGTCTTTTAAAAGTCTTGGATTTGGGGCTTTGCTTTCTTATAGTTTTTCAAAAAGCATAGGAAACAAAGTAAAAGATATTTATTATGCACAGGTTCAGAATAATTGTAGTCCTGGTGGTAGTGAATGTAAATTTGTTTTTCAGTCTCTTAAAAAATATGAGGATATTGTTGAGCTTGTGAGGGAGATAAGTATTTTTATTGATTCTTGGTATGTGTTGAATCAGGAAAAAGATGAGGAATTTAAAGTAATTCATAATAATTTACTTGAAATGTCCCAGATGTTGAGCGTGAATGATTTGGATATTGAAGATAATGTTAAGAATTTAAAAAACGAAATAGATAGACTATTAAATAAAAAAGAGTATGCATACTTATATGAACATCTTAAAAAGTTACAAGAAGAAATTTTAAAAATTGATAATGCATTAGATACTTTTGAGCATAAAAAACTGATTAAATTTAGTAGGTTATATTTAGAAAAAAATTTTTTGCTTCAATCTCTTACTATGCTTTTTGAGGCTGCCAGTGCTTATTTGGAATTTAAGACAAAAGATTATTTTGAGTGTAAAAAGGGAGAGTTTAAAATTAAAAAAGGGGATGATAAATATAAATTTAGGAATTGTTTAAAGTCAAAAATTTCGACAGTAAGATACGGGAAAAAAGTACCTGGTTATTTATTTAAGTTTATCGACATAGAAAATTTAGAGAATTTTGCTAAACATTTAGTAAAAGTTGATGAACTTAGAAACAATTCAGCTCATGCGTTTATTAACGGAAAAAAAGAGGAATTTGAAAATAAAAAAAGCAAGTTTAAAGAAGATATAGAAAAAGAGTTAAAATATTTTGAAGAAATATTGTTAAGAAAATAAATGAAAGCAATAGTTATAAGATATAAAACCCTTTCAAATCCAAAAAAATTAAAAGAGTATGATTTAGTGTTGCCTCAAGAAATGGGAAAAAGCGGTAATCATATTTTGGAGCAAGAGATAAAAGAAATTCAAAAATGGGTAAATGAAAATAATATAAAAGAGATTTTTATAACTAATTTGTCTAAAAAAGAAGC
Organism: Nautiliaceae bacterium; assembly: GCA_039831155.1. Taxonomy (GTDB): domain Bacteria; phylum Campylobacterota; class Campylobacteria; order Campylobacterales; family Nautiliaceae; genus Nautilia. The sequence goes on from JBDONT010000009.1 coordinate 4,863, forward strand.
CGAGAAACTTCAAAAAAAGCTTGGTATAGACGTAGAGATAATAAAAAACAATAAAAATATTTCAGATAAAATATTTGCTCTTTTATTGCTTTTAAAAAGACTTTCCATAAAAGGAACTTTAAAAGTAGGACTATTAGAAATTCCGTGTCAGTCTGGATAAAATACTAAAAATCTTTGTAGCTGTTGGGTATGGCCTTATATCCCTACGGATAAATCCGAGGGCTTTACGGCGGTTTTTTGGTAATTCTATATCTCCACCTTTTAAGCTATCATCAACGCGACTCCCAAAAAGGTATATTTGGGCATCGTTTAAAACTTTATGAACCTGGGCTTTTATGATTTCAATTTCTTTTGATGTTAGTCTCAATTTTTTCCTTTATTTTGAATTAGATAATTTATAGCTTCTATTTTTTCGTCATTATTGTAAGGATAGTCGTGGGCGATGCTGTTTCTGACTGCTCTAAATTCTGCCCATTTATCGATATCTACTATGTTTTTTTTGCTTAATTCTTTTAGTATTTCTAAAAAATTTTTATCTTGAACGGGATAATTTGGGTATTCTAAATATTTTCTGAAGATTTTTGCTACTAAAATATCTTTGAGTTTTGAAAATCTAAAAGCCAAAACATCCAGTTTGTCTTTTTGGGAAGTAGTGAAATTTTCTAATTTATCATAATCGATAGGATATAGTTTTTTTAACTCGGTTAAGACCTCTTTTAATCTGTTTATGTGAATATCACACTCTTTAAGGTAAAAAATCAATCTATTTTTTGTAGTCATTATTTGCCTTTTACACAAAGTTTCATTGTTTAAGTTATATTTAAAAATTTTCTAAACGAAAAATCTCTTATTTAAAAGTGGCTTTTTTAAAATCTAAAAGAGTGTTATAATTTAGGTTAAAAAATTTTTAAGAGGAAAGAATGAAAATTTTACATACTTCGGATTTACACATAGGGCATAATGTAAACGGAATAGACAGAACGGATGAATTTAAAAGACTTTTTGAGTGGTTTTATGAGACGATAGAGAGAAAAAAAGTTGATGTTTTGATTATCAGTGGAGATGTTTTTGATGTTTATTATCCTTCAAACGAAGCGATTAAGCTTTATTATGATTTTTTGGTATCTCTTAAAAACAGACTTCAAAAAGTAATAGTAATAGGCGGCAATCACGACTCTCCCAAACACTTAAGAGCCCCTAAGGATGTTTTAAAATATCTTAATATAGTGGTTGTGAGTGGAAGTGAGGACGATTATTTGGAGGTTGTGGAGTTTGATGATTTTGAGGTTGTTTGTGTGCCTTATTTGAGAGAGGGGATTTTAAAAAAATACGATAGTGATTTTAAAGAAGCGTTTAGGAAAATATACGAAAGAAAAAGTCGCAAAAAATCGATAGCTACCGGGCATTTTAGTGTTTACGGAAGTGATTTGGGAGGGAGTGAGAGAGATATTTATATAGGCAAAATAGAAGCCGTCCCAAGCAGTGTTTTTGAGGAGTATGATTATGTGGCTTTGGGGCATATTCACAAACCTCAAGAGATAAAAAAAGGTATAGTTTACAGTGGTTCTCCTTTGCAGCTGGGGTTTAATGAGAATTATCAAAAAAAGGTTGTTTTGCTTGATAGCGAAAGTATGGAATATGAGTTTTTGGATGTACCGAAATTTAGGGAGTTTTATTCTTTAACGGGTAATTTTGAGGAGGTTTTAAAAGAAATAGAAGATTTAAAAGACGCTTTTGTTGAGATTGAATTAAATGAGATTGTCTCTTCTTTTGATTTGGAGAAGTTAAGAGAAAATGAAACCCTTGATATAGTAAAAATAAAAATGCCTATAAAAATAGCAAAAACCGAAATGAATATAAAAAACGTAGCTCCTAAGGATTTTATAAAAGAGATTTTTAAAAATGAGGATGATTTGGAAGAGATTTTAAAAATAATAGACGAAATTAGGAGAGAAGATGAAGATTAAGAGGCTTTATTTGGAGAATGTTAACTCTTTTTACGGTGGGTTTGAGATTGATTTTGATAAGTTTGATGGGCTTTTTTTAATCTCCGGTCCTACCGGCAGTGGTAAAACCACCATAATAGACGCTATTTTGGCAGCTCTTTACAATAAAACCCCACGGCTTAAATCTTCTAAGTATCTTTTAAACAAACACGCTAAAAATGGAAAAATAATACTTGATTTTGAAATAAAAGGAGAAGTTTATACTATAACCTGGGAAGCTAAGCTTATAAGAAGAGGCAAAGAGATTGAGTTAAAAAGAAATCTTTATAAGGGAGATAGCCATATAGCGGATTCAAAAGCTATAAAAGAGGAACTTTTAAAACTTATAAAACTTGATTTTAACCAGTTTACCAAATCCGTAGTACTGGCTCAAGGTGAGTTTGACGCGTTTTTGAGTGCCGATTCGAATGAGAAAATGAGTGTGCTTGAAAAGATTTTGAATGTGGAGGAGTTTGAGAAAATTTCTGTTAGGGTTTATAACAAAACCAAAGAGTTAAAAGAAAAAGCGAAAAATATTTTGGATGAGATAAACGGTTTAAGGGTCGATGATTTGGATAAATTGTCAAAAGAGTTTGAATCAAAAAGTGAGGAGCTAAAAAGAGTTGATAAAGAGTTATCGGAAATTGACAAAACGATTTTGCTTATAAAAGAAAAAGAAAAACTCTTAAAGGATAAAGGAATTTTAAGTGAAGAGATAGAAGAGATAGTTAAAGAGCTTGAAAGTGTGGATTTTGACGAAGAGGAGTTTTTAGTAAAAAAAGAGGAGTTTTTAAAGAGAAAAAAAGAGTATGAAAAAGAGTGTAAAATCCTTGATGAAGAGATTTTAAAAGAGAGTAAACTCCAACATCTGAATAAAAACTTAAGCTTAAAAACTAAAGATATCGATTCGGTTTTTTCTCAAATTAAGAAGTTAAAAAAAGAACTTTCTTTTTTGGAGGCTAAGAAAGATGATTTAAAAAGTGAGATTGAAAAAACAGATTTGAAATTTCATAAAGACAAAGCTCTTGAAAATTTTGACGAGGTAAGTGAGATATTTAGTGAAATCTCTTTTTTAAGGGATGAGTATTTAAAAACCGAAAAAGGAATAAAAGAGCTTAATTTAAAAAAAGAATCCAAAATAAAAGAGTTTTTTGAACTAAAAAAGAGTCTTGATGAGTTGAAAAAAGAGTTTGAATATTTAGAAGCCAAAACGCTTGTATTAAAGTATGAAAAAGAGAGAAGTGTTTTAAAAGAAAATACCCCCTGTCCTTTGTGTGGAAATAAAGAACACCCTTTTGTAAAAGACCCTCCCTCAATTGAAAAAGACGTAAAAAAAAGATATGAAAACCTAAAAAAAACGATAGAGGAAAAAGAGGCTTTTTTAAACGCCGTTGATACGGAAATTAAAAATATAGAAGCGATTTTAAAAAATGAAAACGAAAAACTTTTTGAGATTAAAAAAGAGGACGAAAAGTTAAAAGAAAAACTTGATAAATTTTCTTTAAAAGAAGATGAAATAGAACTTTTGCAAAAGAAAAGGGCTCAAAACGAACTTTTACAAAAAGAAAAAAACAGACTTGAAAAAGAACTTTTAAAAACGGAGTCGGCTTTTGAGGAAAAAAAAGGGGTTTTAAAAGAAAAAGAGGAATTTTTAAAAGATTTAAAACTTCAAAAAGAGACTCTTTTAAAAGAGATGGAAAAAATAGATTTAAACATAAAAAATCCTTCTTTGAAAAAAGAGTCGATAAAAAAAGAGTTTGAAAAAACGGAAAAAGAGTTTTTCAAGTATCAACAAGATATAGAAAAACTCAAAAATAAAATAACTGTGCTTGAGAGTAAAAAGAGCGAAAAAGAGAAACGTTTAAGAGAGATTGAAAACCGTTTAAAAGAGATAGTCGTAAAAGATGAGGATGTTTTTTCAAAAAAAGAGGAGTTGAGTTTGAAAAAAGACTCTTTAAATCAGCAACTCGGATATCTGAAAAAAGAGATAGAGGAGATTAAAAGGGATTTTCAAAAAAAAGAGACTCTTTTAAAAGAGTTTGACGAACTTAACGGACGTTTAAACCTCTATGAAAAAATAAACTCCAAAATAGGAAGTGCTGACGGAAAGTCGTTTAAAAGAATAGCTATTAATTATATGATGGACTCTTTGCTTTTTATGGCTAATGAAGAGCTTTTTAAACTTAGTGAGGGCAGGTATGTTTTGGAGAAGTCGGAAAATTTGGAAAAGCTTGATTTGTTTGTAACGGATACGTTTTATTCCAGCAAAAGAGAAGTGAATACTTTAAGTGGCGGAGAGAAGTTTTTGGTCTCTTTGGCTTTGTCTTTTGGGCTTAGTAATATGTTAAGAGACAGCGTTAAGATTGAAAATATGTTTTTGGATGAAGGGTTTGGGAGTTTGGATGAGAGAAGTTTGAATAGGGCGTTGGAAGTTTTGATGAGTGCGAATAAAGGAAGTATAGGTATAATCTCTCACGTTGAAAAATTAAAAGACGAAATCGATAAAAAGATTTTGGTGAAGAAAAAATCGGGAGGTAAAAGTTTTATTGAATTTATTGTTTAAATGGTAAAACTTTAGTTTATCAGACTTAGAAAAATTGAATTAATTTTGGTATAATTAACGAAAAAAGGAGTGTGGATGAGGAAGTTTGTTTCGATTGTAGCGGCTGCTAGTTTAGTGGCATTTATAGCCGGATGTGGTAAAAAAGAAGAAAAACAAAAAGAGATAAAAGTAGGTATTTTGCAACCTCTAACGGGACCTATTGCTAATTTCGGTCAAAAAACTCTTGACGGGATTAAAGTCGTTTATGATAAATACAACACTTTACCGGACGGGACTAAAATTAAACTGGTTGAGGTTGATAATCAGTTTGATAAGGTACAAAACGTAAACGGATATCAAAGACTTGTAAGTAAAGAAAACGTAATTGCAGTTGAAGGGCCTTTAGCTTCTAGTATGGCAAAAGCGGTAAAAAGATTTGCGGAAAAATCAAAAACTCCGACCGTTGTTCAGATAGCTACGAATCCGGACGTTACAAAAAATACAAAATATATGACAAGGGCGTGTTTTACGGATGATTTTCAAGGGAAAGTGGGAGCAGTTTATGCAATTAAAAACGGATATAAAAAAGCTGTAATTTTATTTGATGCGGCTCAAGATTATTCAACGGGACTAAAAAAAGAGTTTGAAAAAGAGTATAAAAAAGACGGAGGAAAAATCTTAGCGGTTCTTCATATCAATACGGGAGATAAAGACTTTAACGCTCAAATAGCACAGATTAAAAGATTAAACCCGGATATTGTTTATGCACCTATTTATGCTCCGGAAGGTGGGCTTTTTGTAAAACAGCTTAGGGAAAACGGAGTAAAAGCACCGGTACTAGGAGGAGACGGACTTGCCGATGTTTCTCAAATGACAAAACTTGCCGGAAAAGCAGCAAACGGGGTTATGTTTACCGACCATTTCGATGCTCAAAAACCGCCTACGAATCTTTCAAAAGAGTTTATTAAAGAGTTTGAAAACAAATATCACAGAGTTCCTAGTGCATTTGCGGCAACCGGGGCTGACGGGTATATTTTAATTTACAACGCACTAAAAACTTGTGATAAAAAACACGATTTAACAAAAGAGTGTGTAAACTATGAAATAAGACACGCAAAAAATGTAGAGGCAGTTACCGGAAATCTTACAATTGACACTAAAACAGGAAATCCAATCAACAAACCGGCGGTTATTAAAAAAATCGAAGGAGGAAAGGCTGTATTTGTGGAGTTGGTTCAGCCTTAACTCCTCTTTGTGATTTTTTAAGGGTTATATAAATCTTTAGGAAATCACAAAAAGGGTAAAAATGGAGTTTTTTATTCAGCAGCTTATAAACGCGTTTTCGCTTGGAAGTATGTACGCTTTAATTGCCATCGGGTATACGATGGTTTATGGGGTTTTGAGACTTATTAACTTTGCTCACGGAGACTTTATGATGGTGGGTGCTTTTTTGGTTTACCTTTTTATCGCTTTGTTGAAGCTTAATTTTTTCGTAGCCGTAGGATTTTCTATAGTGTTTACAGCACTTATTGGGGTTTTGAGTTACAAAGTGGCTTATAAGCCTCTTTTGGATAAGGACGCTCCTAAAATTTCTCTTTTAATTACGGCTATTGGGATTTCGTTTTTTCTAGAGTCTTTGTTTAATCTCCTATCAAATCAGCTGGTAGGAGAAAATACTTTGGCTTTTATGGCTCCAGGATTTTTTTCAAATAGAATAGAAATAGGAGGGGTCGGATTTTCGGTTTTAAATGCGATAGTGCCCCTACTTACTCTTTTGATTTTGGGTGGAGTGTTGTTTATTCTTTACAAAACAAAAATAGGAATAGCTATTAGGGCTTTGGCTTTTGATATTTCTACGGTAAAACTTATGGGGGTTGATTCTAATAAAATAATAGCTTTCGTGTTTGCACTTGGGGCTTCTTTAGCTGCTTTAGGAGGGATTTTATATGCAATTGCCTATCCTAGTATAAGTCCTTATATGGGGCTTATGATAGGACTTAAGGCTTTTGCCGCGGCGGTTGTAGGAGGTATAGGTAGCGTAACGGGTGCCGTGATTGGTGGTTTTATTTTGGGTATTGTAGAGATTTTAATTCCCGGGTTTTTCCCTTCTCTTGGAGGGTATAAAGACGCTTTTGCTTTTATATTGTTAATTTTTGTTTTACTGTTTAAACCTACGGGTATTATGGGAATAGACTTTGAAAAGAAAAGGTTTTAAATGAGTGTGAAAAAGTATTTCGGTTTAATTGCTTTAATTACCGTTTTGTATGTGGCGTTTTTGTTTTTGACAAACGCTTCTTTGGATTTTTATACCATAACCGTTCTTAGTAATATCTATATTTTTGTAATTTTAGCAGTAAGTTACAACCTCATAAACGGGGTTACCGGGCAGTTTAGCCTTGAGCCTAACGGTTTTGTAGCGATAGGAGCGTATGTAACGGCTCTTTTGATTTTAACTCCCGGCGAAAAATTTGACACTTTTACACTTGCAAAACCACTTGATTTTATAGCCGCTATTCATATTGGTAATCCTTACTTGGTGCTTTTAATAAGTGGGGCGGTGTCTTCTCTTGTGGCACTTACCCTTGCTTTTCCGGTTTTTAGGGTAAGAGGAGATTATTTGGCTATTGTAACTCTAGGATTTGGGCTTATTATCAGGTTTATTCTTATAAACAATCCTCAAATTTCAAACGGTTCTAGTGGGATTAGCGGCATTGATGATTTTGCAAATTATATTATGGTTGGGGTTGTTGCTTTAATAACCGTTATTTTGGTTTATAATATAGTTTATTCAAAATTCGGTAGAGCCATGAAAGCCGTAAGAGACGATGAAGACTCGGCACTTGCTATGGGAGTTAATACGATGAAAATAAAAACTTTGGCTTTTGTTAGTTCTGCGTTTTTTGAGGGAATGGCCGGAGGACTTCTTGCAAGTTCCATAGGTTCTATTTCACCGGATCAGTTTTCGTTTATGTTAACTTTCCAGCTACTTGTAATTATCGTCCTTGGTGGGCTTGGAAGTATCAGTGGAAGTATTATCGCTACGTTTTTAGTGATGGGAGGAATGGAAGTTTTAAGAGTGCTTGATGATAGAAACTTTGAATTTTTAGGACTTCACGGGGTACCCGGGCTTAGAATGGTCGTATTTAGCGTGCTTTTAATCGTTATTATGATTTTTGCCAGAAGAGGGCTTTTGGGAGATAAAGAGATTTGGGAGTTTAAAAAATGATAGAGCTTAAAAACGTCACTATGAAATTCGGAGGGGTTGTTGCGATAAATAATCTCTCTTTTAAAGTCTCTTTGGGAGAGACTTTTGGGCTTATAGGACCTAACGGAGCCGGGAAAACGACGGTTTTTAATATAATTACCGGGCATTATAAACCTACAAGCGGAAAAGTTTTTTTTAAAAACGAAGATATTACGGGTAAGAGTCCAGATTATATAGTAAAGCTAGGGATTGCAAGAACGTTTCAGAATATTAGGCTCTTTGGCAGTATGAGTGTACTTGAGAATGTGCTTATAGGGTTTCATAACCATATGGATTATAACTTTTTTGAAGCTCTGTTTAGATTTCCTAAATTTTTTAAAGAAGAGGAGAGGTTTAAAAAAGAGGCTTTATTAATTCTTAAAATTTTAGGACTTGAAAAAAAGGCTAATTACAAAGCTACATCCCTTAGTTACGGCGAACAGAGAAAAGTCGAAATAGCCAGGGCTCTTGCGACGAGTCCTTCACTGTTGTTGCTTGATGAACCGGCAGCCGGGATGAACCCTAAAGAATCGGATGAACTTGCTAATATTTTGGATATTATTAAAAAAGAGTTCGATTTGACAATTTTACTTATAGAACACGATATGAAGTTTGTTCAAAAAGTATGTAACAGAGTACTGGTGCTTGATTACGGAAAAACGATATTTGAGGGTAAACCTAGTGATATGTTAAAAGATGAAAAAGTTATAAAAGCTTATTTAGGAGATTTTGATGTTGAGAGTTAAAGGGCTTGAGGTAAAATACGGTGTGATTGAAGCCGTTAGAGGGATTGATTTTGAGGTGGGGGTTGGAGAGATTGTGACTATTATAGGAAGCAACGGAGCCGGGAAAACTTCTACATTAAACGCTATTATGAATTTAGTTCAGAAAAAAGGGGAGGTTGAGTTTTTTGAGAGTGACATCTCAAAACTCCCTACCGATAAGATAGTAAAAAGAGGACTTGCTTTAGTACCGGAGGGTAGGAAAATTTTTATAAATTTAACGGTTGATGAAAATCTGGATATCGGAGCTTACAACAACGAAGAAAACAAAGACGAATTAAAAGAGAAAATGTATGAGCTTTTTCCAAGACTTAAAGACAAAAAAAATCAGTTCGGAATGAATTTAAGCGGGGGAGAGCAGCAGATGTTGGCAATAGCTAGGGCTTTGATGAGTGAGCCTAAAATGCTTATGCTTGATGAGCCTTCTTTAGGGCTTGCCCCGAAAATCGTAATGGATGTTTTTGAAATTATAAACAGATTAAGAGAAGATGGGATTACTATTTTGCTTATCGAGCAAAACGCCTCTTTAGCTTTAAAAAATTCCGATTACGGGTATGTAATGGAAAACGGTAAAATCGTTTTAAAAGACAAATCAAGCAATCTTTTAAATAATGAAGAAGTTATTAAGAAATATTTGGGTGGTTAGAGTTTAAAGAGGTCGTTTTGATAATATTTAAAATCACTAAATTTAGGTTCTTTTTCTTCTCTAAACGCGTCTCTTAAAAGCATTAAAAGTTTCCCTAGGTTGTTTTTGCCTTTTTTTAGGTTTATATCATATCCCCAGTAAGTATCTTTCCAGGTGTTGTATTCGACAATAGGTCATTCTATTCTTGTTAATTTAGGAATTAAATAGGTGTGTTGGTAAAACTTTAATCTAAGTACGTCAAACATAACTTTTAATTTTATCTCTTCCCAATCGTCTCTTACGGGTAGTTTTCTTGTGATTTTTCTTGCGGTAAAAGGGTTCATTTTCGGGAATCTGTCTATATATTCGGGTTTTAAGTTATCAGGAAGTTTTGAGAATTGATACACGTTTTCAGACGCCCTAAAAAATCTTCCTTGATAGAAGATTTTATAAAGACGCATATTGCTTAAAAACTCAAATCCTTCCTGGTGAGTAAATATCGTAAAAGGTTTTTGTCTTATTGTTTGCATTTCTTTTCAAACTCTTGGTAAAGTTTTTCGTTTTCCATACATCCGCTTGCACACACTATTCCTACGGCTTCAACTACTTTTTTTTGAGACTCCTTGCTCATATTCGGGTTTTTTTCTTTTAATTTGGCTACGAAAGAAGTCCCGGCAACCAGACCCAGTTGTACGCATTTGTCTTTGTTTTTTGTAATGTTTTCTTTTATAGCTTGTTTTTTACAAAGAGAGTATATTTTTGCATAAAAGCAAGCCGCATTTTTTGTTGAGTTCATATTGGTATCTTTTGCAAATGAAAAAGATATTGCTACAACTCCTATTAGTAATAATTTTTTCATATCGTTCCTTTCAAAAAATAAAAAGCGTTATTTCGCAAACGCTTTTATGTAGTTTATAACCACTGCTATTGTAAATAACCAAAATCCGCTTACCATTGTAATCTCAAGACATTGATGTAGTTGCGGTAATTGCATTTTTCCTCCTTTTTTTGTTTATTGTAGCATATATGAAAAAATAAAAAAAGCTTATTTAAGTTCCCCCCATCTTTTACCAAAACTTATACCTACTTTTAAAGGCACTTTTAGTTTAAATACGTTTTGCATAATTTCCTGGTATTGATACGCTTCTTCTTTTGATGTTATATCAAAAATTAGTTCGTCGTGGATTTGTAAAATCATTTTGGATTTTGGGAATTGGGTTTTTATCTCTAACATCGCTTTTTTAATGATATCCGCCGCACTTCCTTGGAAAATCGTATTTACGGCTTCCCTTTCGAAGTTTGCTATAGTCCTTGCGTTTGCCGCTGCAAAATCAAAAAATCTTCTTCTTTTAAGAAGAGTTTCAACATATCCTCTCTCTCTTGCCAGGGCTTTTGTTTTTTCCAAAAAGCTTTTAACGGTAGGGAAAGTGGCGAAATATTTTTCGATAAACTCTTTTGCCTCTTTTGTGGAGACGTTTATGGTTTCACTAAGTTTTTTAGGTCCCATTCCGTAAATAAGTCCGAAGTTTATCGATTTTGCTATGTGGCGTTTTTCTTTGGCTTTTTCTTCTCCGAAGATTTTTATAGCCGTTTCAAGGTGAATGTCTTTATCTTCTAAAAAGGCGTTTATTAAATGTTCGTCTTCACTGAAATGAGCGAGAAGCCTTAATTCTATTTGAGAGTAATCAAGGCTTACGAATAGGTTTTGGGCTATGAAGGCTTCACGAATGTTTATATCTGTTGATGTAGGGATGTTTTGGAGGTTCGGGTTTTTGCTAGATAGTCTTCCGGTAGCCGTTCCGGTTTGTAAAAAGTTTGTGTAGATTTTATGGTTTTTGTCTTTTTTTGCATATTCTTGAAGAGGTAAAATGTAAGTGTTTAGAAGTTTTTCAAGTTTTCTGTATTCTAAGATTTTCGGAATTATAGGATGGGTTTTTTTTAAAGAGTTTAAGACTTTTTCATCTGTAGAATAGCCGGTTTTTGTTTTTTTCTTTGCCGGAAGTTTTAAGACTTCAAATAAAACATAAGAGAGTTGTTTTGTGGATTTGATGTTAAATTCTCTTCCTGCTAAAGAGTATATCTCTTTTGTAAGCTCTTCAAGTTTTGAAGAAACTTTTTTTTCAAGGGTTTGCATATATTCGATATCTAGTGTGATTCCCTCAAGTTCCATATCTATTAAAAGATTTATAAAAGGCATTTCAATGTTTTCTATATCCCATTTAATCTCATCCCATATTTTTTCTTTTAATAATTTATAGAGTTTTAGAGTGATTATTGCATCTTCTGCTGCGTATTTTGTAGCTTCTTTTATATCTACTTCGGAGAAGTTTTTGTTTTTACCTACGACTTCTTTGTATTTTATGTTTTGGTGGTTTAGGTATCTTTTTGCTACACTATCAAGTCCTACTGGTGAATCCGGGTCTAAAATCCACGCCAAAATCATCGTATCGGATAGAGGGGTGGGGGTTTTTAGGTTGTATTTTCTTAACATTTTAAAATCGAATTTTAAGTTATGGCCTATTACTTTTTTTTGCAAAATAAGTTCTATGGCTTTTAGGGCACTTTCTTGATTGATTTGTTGGGTAACTCCTAAATAAAAATGGTTTATCGGTACATAGTAGGCTTTGTTTTCTTCAAAAGCGAAGCTAAATCCTACGATATTAGGATTTTCAAGAGAGTCGGTTTCCGTATCAAAAGCTACTATTTTATCTCCTATTTTTTCTATCGTTTCGAAAAGCTCTTTTTCGTTTTCGATTAAAACGGCGTCAAATTTTATTTGGCTGTTTGGCATTTGGGTTTTGACATAAAGCCCTTCTTTTTTTACTCTGTTTAAAACCGAAGTTATATCCAAATCCATAAGTTTATCGGCTACTTTTAAAATAGGGTTTATTTGAGGGTATTTAAACTCTTCTAAGTTTATATTATCAAAAAGGTCTGTTTTTAGGGTTACCAGTTTTCTGCTTAAAAACGCGTTTTCTTTGCCTTCTAGCAGTTTTTTCTTTAAAGCCCCTTTTATTTCGTCTATGTGAGCATATATGTTTTCTAGGGTGTGGTATTTGTTTATAAGTTTTGCGGCGGTTTTTACTCCTATTCCTTTAACGCCCGGGATATTGTCGCTGCTATCTCCCACAAGTGCTTGGAAATTAGTAAAGTCTTTAGGGTGAACTCCGAATTTTTCCATACATTTTTGTTCGTTTATTTCTACTTTTTTGATAGGGTCGAAAATTACTATTTTATCGTCGTCTATTAGCTGGTACATATCTTTATCGTGGCTTACTATTTTAACTTTTATGCCTTTGCTTGCCGCTAGTTTTGCAAGACTTGCTATTATATCGTCGCTTTCGTATCCCGGTATTTCTAGCATTTTAAAGCCCATATCTTTTATAAGCTCAACGGCTACGGGAAGTTGGGCTTTTAGCTCTTGAGGGGCTTCCGGGCGGTTGGCTTTGTAGTCTTTGAAAATCTCTTTTCTGAATGTCTCTTTTTCTTTACTGTCTAAAGTAAAGACGATATAGTCCGTTTCAAAATCTCTTCCAAGCGAAGCTATAAAGTTTAAAAACCCGGTTAGCATTCCGGTTGGAAAGCCTTTTTTGCTTTTTAGAGGAGGAAGGGCATAAAAGTTTCTAAATAAAAATCCGAAAGTATCGATTATAGTTAAAGTCATAAAAAAACCTTTTTTGATAAAATGTTAACATAAATTTACAAGGAGTTATTTTGCAGCCTATAAAAATTATTAATTTAAAAGCGGCGGTTAGCAAGATTAGATATATAGGAGAGGGGAGAATTTGTGTAGTTGATGAGGATAATACGGTTAGAATTTACGATTTGAAAGAGTTTAAATTAGTAGGGGGATTTAGAATTAAACTTCCTAAAAATAATGTTTTTTCAAATGAAACTTCTATTTCTAAAAACGGTAATTTCGTAGCTATTGCCGTAAGAGGAAAACATAAAGCGACTGTTTGGGATGTAAATAAAAAACAACTTTTATATACGCTAGGTTGGCATAAGGGAGATATATTAAGTGTGGATTTCGATTCGGAAGAGAAGTATCTTTTAAGCGGAGGAGAAGACGGAAGAGCTTATATGTGGTCTATGAAAACGGGGAAAATGGTCTCGTCTTTGCCTCCTCACGCAGATTACGTAACAAGTGTCGCTTTTTCTAAAAATTCTTTGTGGGCGGCTACCGGAAGTTACGATAAATCGGTTTGTATTACGAATATATCCTCAATGGGGGTAAGTTATAAAAAAAGAGTCCACAAAGGTGCTGTTACTTGTTTGAAATTTTTAAGTAAACAAAAACTTATAAGCGGCGATAAAAGCGGAGAGATGGCTTTATGGAATTATGCTAAAGGAACGGTTGAGAATAGATTTATCGGTATGACGGATATGATAGTTAGCGTTGTTTTCGATGTAAATGAAGAGTATATGTTTGTTGTGGCTAAAGGAAATAAAAAAATAGCTCTTTATTCTTTAAAAAATAGCGAATTAATAACGGATTCTTTTATTAAAGTGCTTGAAACTCCTAGTGAATTGGAGTATATAGCGGAGTTTAATTATCTGGTAATAGGGACTGTTGACGGAAATATATATGTTTATGATTTGTATTCGGATGAGAAAAGATTAATTTCGTTTATTTCTTCCAACGATTTGTCCGCGGCTTATGAATTGGTAATCCGTAATCCTTTTTTAAAATCTACGAAAACATATGAACTTATGGAAAAGAAATGGGAAGAAATTTTAAGTAAATCTCAACAACTTTTGGAAAGAGGAGAAATAAACGCCGCAAAACAGATATTGTCTCCTTATTTAAAAGTGGCTTTAAAAAGAAATTTTATTCAATCTTTAATTAACGATTTTAACGAATTCGAAAAATTTAAAAACGCGGTAATAAATAAAAGATATCCTTTAGCTTACTCTATAGCCGCAAAATATCCTTTTTTAAAAAATACAGTTTATTATAAAAAAATGGAGAATATTTGGAAACAGGCCTTTAATAAAGCTAAAACTTTGATTATGAAAAAAGGAAGTGACGAAGAAGTAAAAGAGCTTTTAAAGCCTTTTAGAGGAGTTACTCAAAAGACTCCTTTTATTCAGTCTCTTTTTAATCAAAAACAACTCTTTCATCTTTTGTCCCAAAAGCTTGCTAAAAGGGATTTTACCGAATTTTTTATGTTGGTAAACAGATACCCTTTTTTATCGGAAAGCGAAGAGTATCAAAAAGCGGTTTTATACGGAGAAAATTTACTGAAAAAAGCTTACGAGTTGTTAAAAAAGGGAGAATATAAAAAAGTATTGCATATAGCGGAGATGTTAAAAAGTTTTCCTAATTATAAAGAAGAAGTGAAAGAGTTGGAAAAACAAGCCGAAACTCTTATAGAGTTTCACAGACTTTTAGCCGAAAAAGATTTTAGTAAAATAGAAAAATTCGTATACGAACATCCGTTTTTAGAAGATAACGAAGATTATAAAAAATTGCAAAAAGAGTGGTCGGAGGCACTTGAAAGAGCCGAAAAATTTGCTTCTAAAGGAGATATATCAAGTATTTTCGAAACTGTTAAACCTTATATAAATGTAAAAGTAAAAGCGGCGAAAATAGGTCAAATTTTAAGAAGTGCTTATTTAAATCAGATTTTATCTTTGCTTGCTAAAGTTTTAAAAGGAGAAAAAAAAGAGACTATTCAAGCTTATCTTCAAAAAGCGGTTGATAATTATATTAAACTTTTCGGATACGATTCGGAGATAGAAGATTTAGTGCAAAAAGCTAATAAATTGGGTATGAAAGTAAAAATTTTTCACACTAACGAATCGAACGTTTTAAATTGGGTTTCTTATAAACTTCCACCTAAAATCTGGAACGATTTAAAAGAGGTTTAATTTTTTTAAACTCTTCTTGAGTGTTTATGTTAAATGTGTTTTTAATTTCTGTTTTTTTAGGATTTATCGGAAAAACTCTTAAGGAGGTAAAATTTTTAAGCATTGTGTAGTCGTAGTATCCTATTAAGGGGTTGTCTTTTGCGACGGCTTTTTGTTTTAAAAGTTTTTGTAAAGACTTGATATCTACAAACGGAGTATCCACACTTAAGACAAATACTTTTTTGTGTTTTTTTATTATCTCTTTTAAAGCGAAAACGGGAGCGTAAGTTTTTGATTTTTCTATAAAAAAGGGATAGTTTTTAAATTTTTTTTCTTTTGCTACGAAGTAGACGTTTTTAAATAGTTTTTTACATTTTTTGTATTGGGACTTGTAAAAGAGTTTGGATTTGTCTTTTTTAAATCTGGATGATTTTCCTCCTACTAAAATAAAACATGGGATATTAGTCTCTTTTGAATATCCCACTTTTCCCACCCTCTTTATATAAAAGTTTAATATCGCTTATAACCATTTCTCTATCTATAGCCTTTGCCATATCGTAAATTGTTAAAAGTCCTATTGAAGTTGCCGTTAGGGCTTCCATTTCTATACCGGTTTTGGATGAGGTTTTTGCAGTAACTTTTATTTCGAATCCTTCTTCAAACTCTTCCACATCAACATCCACGCCGTCAATTAGTATGTTATGACACATAGGGATTAATTCGCTTGTTTTTTTACTTCCCATAATAGCCGCTATTATTGCAGTTTGAAGTACGGCTCCTTTTTTTGTTTTTTCGTTTAAGATAGCCTCTTTTGTCTCTTTTTTCATATATATTTTTCCACTTGCTATTGCTACTCTTTTGGTAACTTCCTTATCTCCTACATCTACCATTTTTGGATTGTGTTTTTCGTTTATGTGTGTTAGCATTCTAAATCCTTTTTTAAAATGATACTAAATATTAGCCCTGTTTCATATCAATAGCTCTTTTTATCATCTCGTCGCTTGTTGTAACGGCTTTTGCCGCGGATGAAAAGGCTTTTTGAGTTACTATAAGTTCGGTCATAGCTTGAGTAAAATTGACGTTTGAGTCTTCAAGAGTGGATGAGAGTACTTTAGCCCCGGGTATATAGGTGTTGTTGTTTTGGTATAAAAACGCTTGATTTGAATTATCGGTTTGTTTGAAAAGACTATCTCCCATACTCTCAAGACCTTGGTCGTTTTGAAAATGAAATATCGGAATTTGACCGAACGTTACGGTTTGATTGTTGGAAAAAATCCCTTTTATTTCTCCGTTTTCGGTTATTTCATAATTTTTTAAATGTCCCTCTTCCATGCCGTCTTGTTCGAACGTATAGGTAGGTGCGTTTTGGTCTTTTTGGTATGCGGTAAGGTTTAAAGTAAGAGTTATATTTTGAGGAGAAGATATTTTTACGGTATTTGAGGAGACTAAGTTTCCTAGCGAATTAAAAGTAAAATCTTGGGTTTGAGATGATATTAAATTACCTTCGTTGTCCGAAATATTAATTTTTCCTTCCCAAATAATAGAATCGTTTAAAACTTCTTTTTTCGTAAAAGTAACGGATAAAGTGTTTTTATTGCCGTTTGTATCGTAAATCACTCCTCCGAAACTTTGAGAATTCGATAAAAACTCCGAACTTTTCGCACTTGTGCGGGCTATTATTGTATTTGCCGCATTGTATAGATTATTAAAAAATTCTTCGTTTGTATTCGAAGCTTTCAAAATTCTAGTGTCTATCGTATCATTTGATAAATTACTGACCGTAATCTGTCCGTTATCTTCTAGATATACTTTACTCATACTGGGATAAACGTCGTTTAGTACGCTTTGCATTTGGGATATTAAATCGTTTACGGTTGAGAATTCGTTATTGTTTATAGGGTTGTTTTTATAAACTAATACTTTAGCTTCTGAACTTTTGGTAAATAATGAGTTTGATATTAGTTTTAAATCGTTATCGGTTGTTGAGAATGTAATTCCGTTTGTTGTTTTTTCGTATTTGATGTTTGCTTCTTGTAGTTTGGTTGAAATATCCGGGCTTTGGAGGTAATTATATAAAGCGTTTTGAATCTCTTCTTTTGTAGAACCGTCCGGGAGGTTTAATTTTATATCAACCCCATTTACGCTAAAGTCTATATTTACTTCTTTTCCGTCTTTAAAATCATCGTTAATACAAACTTCTCTTGATAAAACGCCGTTTGAATAATCGCTTTTTTCTCCTACATTATATACGAAGTCGTCATAATCTCTTATATTCATATTTTCGCCGTCTTTATTGTAAAGGGCACTAAAGTAACTATTCGTTGAAGCAGGTTTAACGGATCTTATTTGATTTGCATCGTTTAAATTTGTAGCGATTTTTACGTTTTTGGTTGCAAGTGCGGGAAGGATTACGTTATTAGGAAGAGATATTTTTGATAGAGGTTTTGTTTGGGTTAGGTTTGTCGTGTCAACGTTTCTATCCACTATATAGCCGTTTTGAGTTGGAATTAGATTGTTTGCGTTTGCTACTAGTAAATATCCTCCGTTATCGTTTACCAAATCACCGTTTGCGTCTCTTGTAAAACTTCCGGTTCTTGAATAAAAAGTCTGATTGTTTTTTAAAATTCTAAACCAACCTTCGCCATCTAATGCCAAATCGAAAGGATTGTCGGTTTTTATTAAGCTGCCTTGAGAAGTGTCCATAGCAGTTGATGAAAGTTTAGAACCTATTCCTATATCTGAACTTACGGCGTTGGTTCCTAAAGTCTGGGCAAAAAGCGTAGAAAATTCGGGGATACTTTTTTTATATCCTACGGTATTTACGTTTGATATATTATCTCCCCAGATATCTATTCCGTTTTGAAAACTTTTAAGTCCTATAACTCCGTTATAAAAAGATGTCGTCATCTTTATCCTTGCCACTCGTATATTTCTTGAATTTCACTAAACGGATAGTAATTATTTCCCAATTTTGCGTAAGGCTCTCCGTTTTCGAATTTTACGGATTCAATTGGATAGGCTCCCAGTTTCGTTTCGTGTTCGGTGCCGTCCGGTGATGTATAAGTTGCCGTTACTTCGTATGTATCGCTAGGTACTCTCTCTCCATTGTCTCCTATTAAATCCCAATCGAAGTTTAATACGCCTTTTGTATGGGCTTCTAGAGGAAATGTTTTTACTACGTTTCCGGATTTGTCTTTTATTTGAATTTCTCCGTTTGAGATGTCGTCTCCGAAGTATAAATCAAAATTAATACTGCTGTCATCGTCCGTTACGTTTATGTATCTGTATCCGGTATCTCCCATTTTACCGATAGCGGCTATTGTATTAAACTGTGTTGAAGTGCTTAGGGTTTTATTTAAAGAATCAAGGGTTGTTTGCATATTTTGGTTCATTTCCATTGTGGATAGTTGAGCTGTTTGCTCCAGCATTTTATCTGTATCCATAGGGTCTGTAGGGTCTTGGTATTGAAGTTCGGTTAAAAATAGTTGCATAAATTGGTCGTTTGTTAGTTGAGAGTTCGGGTTGTATACGAAATCACTTGTAGAAGTTGTTTGAGATACTGAAGTAACTGCCATAGTAAACCTTTTTTGTTTAATTAAGCAAAAAGTGTGCCGTTAGGCGTATTGATAAGGTATTTCTATTATTAGTTCTTCATCTTCTTGAGTATATTTTTTTTGTTGGTTTTGGTTGTTGTGTTTTTGTTGCTGATTTTGGCTGTTTGAATTAAAACTCATATTTACTTCGTTGTAGCCCATATTGATTAGGTTTTGTTTTAGTTCTTGTTGGTGGGTGTTTAAAAGGTTTATTGCCGTATTGTTTGAATTTATCTGAATTTGAAGATTGTCTCCTCTGTGAATTAGGGTGACTTCGACTTTTCCTATCTCTTTAGGATTCATTTCTATTGATATTTTAGAAATTGGAGGTTTATACTCTTCGATGCTTTTTTGTAAGGATGTAGCGAAATGTTTTATTGTTTCTTTCGCTTTTTTGATGTTGGTTTTTAGTTCGTTTATAATATTAACGTTTTGCGGTCGGTTTTCTAAATGAGTGGTCGGGGGTTTTTGATTTTTAGTTTCTTTGCTGTCCGTTTTTTCGATTTTATCCGGTTTATTAAAATTTTTGTCCGTACTTTTCATATTTTCTTCAAGAGAGTTTAAACGGAAATTTTCCGTATTTTCTTGAGAATTTTTAGTCGAAAGTTTAGGATGCTTTTTGGTGGAAGAATCTTTTTGTAGTAAAACGGATAGGGCGGAGGGTAAAGAATTTAATTTTTTATTTTGAGATTGATGTTTAGGGATTTCGGTTTTTTTTAGATTAAGAGTTGTTATTTTGGGTTTGGGAGAATTGATTTTTAGTTGCAATTTTGATTTTGAAGTATTGTTTTTAGAATGTTCGATTACTATTTTTTTAATATTTAATTTTTTCTTATCGGCAAAAGCGATTAATTCTTTAAAAGATTTAATATTTTGAAACTCTTTAGTTTCTTTTTCGTTTAATATTGTATATTTTAACTTTATTTCCGATTCGACTATTTTTTTTGTAAATTCAAGTTTCTCCTCTTTGGATAGGGTTTGAAGTTGGGTGGATGTATTTAGTATTTTTAAAATTTCTTCTTGAGTAATTTGTGAGAGTGGATTTTGTAAATGCTGGTTATTTGATTTTTTCGGTTCTTTTGTAAGCGGTTTGTCTTCCGTTTTTTTTATATTCGTATCGATATTTAATTTTATACTTTTGGATGTTTTCGGGTTTTCTTTTGAGAGTTTTAATAATTCGTCTAAAAAGTTTATATTTTCGGAGTTGTTTTTTTTAGTTGATTTTTGTGGTTTTAAAGACAAAAGAGATTCCAATACCCCCTCGATTATCGACATAAAAAAGCCTTTTTAGGAAACAAGCAAAACTTGTTCCTAAAAGATTAAATTTTTTTTACGTTGAAGGTATGAATAAGGTTGAGGTTGTCTAAAAGTTCATATAAAATATCAGAACCTATTTCAAGTGAGATTTGTTTTCCTTCGTCTTTTAGTTTTACAAGATATCCTATAATACTACTTGGCATTCCGAAACTGTCTTTTACTTTAAGAATAATATAATCGCTGTCGATACTTTTTAAAGCGTCTATTACGCTTTCGGCGTTTGCTATGGTTTTAATTACACCTTCTATTTCTATCGTATTTCCGTGTTGATGAATATTAAATTCCATAATTTCTCCTTATAAAAAATTTGACCGTGTCTCCGTTGGGAGAGTATGCGGTCGCACTGGTAAAAAAATTAACCATTAATATTCCTCTGCCGGAATATTTTTTTAATCTTTCCTGTTTGAAAATTTCGCTTATGTTAAAGTTTGTTTTTTTGTTTTCTTTAATTTCGAATTTTACGTATTCTTTTGATAAGAAGACCGATATTTTAACATAAGTTTTTTCATTTTCTATAGTTTTGTTTTCTTTAATAAGTTTTTCTTTATTTATGATTTTTTGGTGTTCGAATATGTTTAGTAAAAGTTCTATTAAAATGAGGGATATTATCTCGAAATTTTCAAGATTTAGATTTTTTATATCTTCTAAAATTATATCGACGTCTTGTTTTTGAAACGAATACTCTTTTTCAAATATTTTTCGGTATTTGAAATTTTCTTTCGTAACGGATATTATAGTGACGTCGTCGTCGAAATCTTCTATTTGTTTATTTATTTCTTTAATAATATCGTTTAAGAAATAGTGTTTTTTTAAAAGTTGAGGAAAAATTGTAAAAAGTAAAGTTCCGTTTATCTCCTTTTCTAAAAGACCGTCCGATAACATAAGCATCATATCGAAATTTTCTTTGTATTCGTTTATTTGTATGTTGTTGGAATTAAAAGTATCTATTAGCGGGAGATTATTGGGTTTTAATTTTATGATGTTTTGATTTCTTTTTATATAAATAGGAGGCATTGAAAAGTTTACGTATTTTACTTTTTTTTCTCCGCATTCCACGAACATAATACATAAAGCTTCGTCTTTTAAAAGAATCGTTTTTATGTAGTCTATGGTTTTTTTTATGTATGTTTCGAAGTTGTATCTTATAGTTTGGAAAAGATAAGATAAAAAACTTATACTAAGCATTGCGGTAAGAGATGCACTAAGTCCTTTACCCATAGAGTCCACTATACAAAAGAAGTTTTTCGAATTGTTTATTCTTATGGCGAAATAGGAGTCCCCGCTTAAAATATCTTTCGGTTGAAAATAGATACTTACTATTTTATCTTTAAAAAATTTCATATTGACGTCGTCTTTGATAATTTTTAATTGTTTATTAAGAGCTAAGTCTTCTTGTTTGTCCTTATATTTTATTACTTGTTGCAGTTCTTTTGCGTAGCGGATTATTTTATTTTCAAGTTTTTTAAATGAATTTAACGTTTCTAAACTCAATGTGAAGTCGTCTTTATCGGCACTTTTTAATAAAACCGATTTTGCTCCTTTTTTTATATATTTTAAAAATCTGTCTTTGTCTATAGTTGAAGTTAAAACCGCAAAAATCAAAGTGTTGTTTATCAAATGTCTATAAGTTCGGAAATATTCTTCGTCTATAAAGAGCAAATCCAGATTATTTATAAATTTGCAAAAGGAAGTGAAAGTGTAAATATTTTTAAAACCTTCTTCTTTTAAATAAGTTTCGAATTTATAATTTAAAAATTTGGATGTAAAAATTCCTATTTTTAAATCTTCTCTTTTCATTTTTCACTCTTTTATTTTTAAAATTATAATTAAAGAATCGGGTTGCGTTTGGAGTTTAAAAGAGATATCGAACTCTTGGGTCAATATGTTTTTGGCTACTAGCATTCTTATATCTTTAGAACGTAGCGATAAAATATTTTTTAAATTCGGAAGTGTTGAAGCGGTTATTGTTATAGAGTGATTTTCTGTTGTTATTGTGATTTTTTTTTCTTTTTTATTTTGGACTTCGTCTCTTAAGTAAAAAATAATTCCTATTAATGCCGAATGAAACAAAGATATGTTTCCGCATATATAAAAATCGTCTTTTATTTCTATTTTGAAGTCTATTTTTCTGTTGTATAGTTGAATGGAGAGTATTTTGCTTATTTTTAATAAAATTTTAGATATTTTTATATATTCGGTTTTATTATCGAAAGGAAAGAAATCGTTAATCGTTTGAGATATGCTTACGCATTGGTTTTGAACGAATTTTGAAATTTCTTCCACTTCTTTCGGGTCTAATTTATTGAATTTGGTATTTAAGGATAAATTACTCATAGCTATGGCTATGGAATTTAAAGGTTGCCTTAATTGATGTGAAAATAAAGCCACTGTTTCTTTTGTGTAAATTTCGTTTAATTGAGTGTAAAAAAGTCTTTGGAGTTTTAATAATTTTTTATACTTTTTACTTATGATTTTTTGAGCTTGAAGATTTTTCTTGTTTAATTCCGATGAAATTTTAACCGCTGCTTTTAATAAAAAATATTTCGTAACTTCCGGGTCGTCGAAATAAACTTCGTCTTCAAACGAGAAATTTTTATCCGATTTTAAAGCTAAAAGCGATAAAGAATTAGTAACGAAAATATATTTGTTTTCTTTTAAAAACATTTCTCCGTACCCTATGAAACCTATTATTTTAATATCAAGTTTTTGAAGCTCTTTTTTTATTTCTTCTTCCATAATTAATTTTTTTCCGTAAGAGAAGGTTAAAAGACCTTGTTTTATTTCTTTCGCTTCTATTTGTTTTAAGGTTTGAAATTTATTTATAAAAGATATTACGTCCGGAAGACCGAATGAGGCTATTTTGGATAAGACATTTCCTAGTAAAACTATATGTGATTTATTGATTTTTAGTATACTTCTTGGAATTTTGTTAAACATAACTGGAATGGAAAAAGCCGATTTTATATTTGCGTTTTCTATTTTTTCTCCGAAATATTCTTTTAAAAACTCCAGTGCCGGTTTATTGTTAATCGAATATATTTTGTTTTTTTTATGTTTGTTAATTTCAAAAAACGCTTTGGCGTTTATGTATTCTAAAATCGAAAAATTGAAAGTACTTATGTTTTCTATTAAAGCCACTACCGCTGCGTGTTTGTATATTTTATTTTTGCTTATTATCATACTTCCCGGGAATATGCCGTTATCCGCCGCTAAAGCTCCGAAAAGAGGAGGCTTGAATTCGGATTCGTTTAATTCTTTTAAAAAATCGTCCGGATTAAATTTATAAGGGTCGGCGTATATTATCATAGCGGATGTGGAAGGGGAGATTAGCGATTTTGTTTTTTTCCCTATTTCTTCCGAAGATATTTTTAAAAGGTCGAATTCTTTTACCGTTATGGGGTTGTTCGTAAAAGTAAAAGATATTAAAATTTTTTCGTTTAGGATTTCTTTATTGTAAATTTCTCCGGCACTGCTAAGTCCTATTATTTCTGCTTTTTCAAAATACTCTTTTAAAGTTTTTATAATCTTTCGCAAAACTTGTTTTTCATAAACCCCCGTAAAAATTTGTATAAAGCAAAAATCATTTTTATCGAATTTTAATAAAAACCTTTCCAAATCTTCTATTGATGAGAATATTTTATTAAAAATTTTCAATTTCTCTCCTTAAATATTGTAATCTCTTTAATAAGAGGTTTGGATATGAAATTTTCTTCTTTTATATTACTTTCGTATTTTTCGAAACATTTGTCGTTTATAAAGAATATTTCGTCCTTATCTTTTGCGAACATAGGAATATCGCAAAAATTCATCAAATCTATTATTACCGATTTGATTTCTTCTTTTCTGGCTTTTTGAGTGTTAAGGTATGAATAAGTTTTTACGAAATCTCTATTGTGAAATTTAATAAGCTCTTTTGAGAGAACTTCTAAGAAGTTGTCAAGAATTATAGGTTTTACTAAGAAACCGTCCACTCCTATTTTTATTAAATTTATCAAATCTTCGGTTTGAGTGTAAGCCGTAATTATTATAACCGAAATATCTTTATTTAAGTTTTTTATAAATTCGGTCAGTTCTATTCCGTCCATTCGAGGCATTTTTAAATCCGTAATTACGATGTCTATGTGATTTTCTTGCAAAATTTTTATCGCTTCTTCTCCGTTTACGGAGAGATATATGTTTTTGAATGAAAAGTTGGATAAAAGTTTATTCATCTGTTCGAGTATCGATTCGTCGTCATCCACTACTAATACCGAATATTGAGAAGCTAAGCTTTTTATATCTTCAATTTTCAAAATCAATCTCCTTTTTAGGTTTTGAAAAATAGTATCCTTGAGCGTACTCTATTCCCATTTCCTCTATTATTTTTAATATGGTTTCGTTTTCTACGAATTCGGCTATAACCTTAGCTCCTATTGAGTGAGCTAAAATATTAATGGACATTACTATTTTATGCGAATTTTTTTCGTTGGGTAAAGTTTTTATGAATTTGCCGTCTATTTTTATGTAATCCGGAGAAATTTGTAAGATTCTTTCGAAATTCGAATATTCGCTTCCGAAGTCGTCTATTGCTATTTTAAAACCGTTTTTTTGGAGTTTTTTTAAGTTGTTCATATTTGTTTTGTTAAAGGTTGAAATATCTTCTAAAATTTCTAAGGTTATGTTTTGAGGCGGAATGTTTTTTCTTTGAGTTTCTTTAATCATAAAGTCGATTAATTCGCAATGGTTTAAATCCATATCCGTAATATTTACGGATAAAGGAAAAATTTTAGCTTTATCTAAAGATTTGATAAAAATTTGTTTGGTTAATTCGTGAATAAGTCCAGCTTTTTTTATATCTTCTATAAATTCGAAAGGATTATACGTTTTTTCTTCGTCTATAATTCTTGCTAATACTTCGTATTTAATCGTTTTTTTTGTTTTTATATCCACTATGGGTTGAAAAAAAGGTACGATTTTTTCTTCTTTTAGAAGCTTTAATATACAAGAGAGTTTTTTGTTTTTAAAAGAAGCGTTTTTTAGTTTTTGTTCGTCTAAAAAAACCGCGTCGTTTACAAGACAGTTTTCTTTTAAATAATCGATTACTTTTGTTATGTTGTTTATTACATCTTGAGCGTTTGAAAAAAAACCTGCTATCGAATAAGTGATAATTACCGTAAAATCGTTAAAATCTATTTTGATATTTTCAAGAGAGCGTTTTATTGTTTCAAAATCTTTTACGTTTTTTAAAATTAATATGAATTGGTCGCTTCCTATTCTGTATATTTTGTCCGAAAAAGGTTTTAATTTATCGGTGGTTTCTTTTAACACTCTGTTTCCGAATTCAAATCCGAAAGCCGAATTTATTTTTCTAAATCTGTTTATATCCGTTAAAACTACGAAATGTTTGTTGTTATCGTTTAGTTCCATATTCATTTTAGCTATATTTCCTATACCGGTAATAGGGTCGGTTACAAGTTCTTTATTTTTTTCTTCTATAATCTTTAACAGGTTTTTTTTCAAATTTTCGTTTTCTTTTTCTATTTGTATGATTTTTGCGATTTTATTTAAAATTTTTAAAAAGTCTTCGAGTAAAAAAGGTTTAAATAAAAAACCGTCCGCTCCCACTTCTATGGCTTTTAGTAAAAATTCACTGTCGTTATATGCGGATATGAATATGACTTTTAATTTTTGAGATTTTTTTTTGAATTCTTTAGCCAATTCGATTCCGTTTTTTTCAGGAAGTGAAATATCGGTAATTAAAAGCTCTATTTCGTCGTTAAATATCTCTTTAGCTTCCGAATAAGAGCGAACGGAAAATACGTTTTTAAATAATTTTTTTAGTAAAACGGTCGTGGTTTTATTCGTTTCTTCGTGGTCTTCTATGTATAAAACCGATATTTTTTTCGAAACTTCCAATAGTTCTTGCACTTTTTTGCCTTTTTTATTACAATATTTATACATAAATGATATCAAAAAAATCGACGAAAAGTGAAAGAAATGAAAAAATTTTTAAAAATAATAATGCTTTTAACGGGATTTTATCTATTCGGGGTTATCGTTTTACTTTTTATCAATTCCCAAATAAATTCTTACAAATTTATTAGCGAACTTCAAAAAATTATTTTAAAATTCGAGAAAACTCATACTAAAGAGTGTCTTGAAAATATTCAAGTTGTTTATAAAACTCTTCTTTATCAAAATTTTCCTCCGGAAAAGATAAAAAAAGTTTTGCAAGAAATAATAGAAAAGAAAAATTCTAAAGAAGTGCATAGGTATATTTTCGTTTATGAAATTTATAATATTAACGGAGGAAAAAAATTTGCTAAAATGCTTATTAATCCGAATGTGAAAAATTTGGAAGGCAAATTTCTTGATAGCGATTTTAAAGATGTAAAAGGTAAAGCTTTTAGAGAGGAGATGTTAAAAATCGCAAGAAGCGTTCAAAAAGGTTTTATCACTTATTATTATTTAGACCCTTTAACCGGAAAAGTTTTTAAGAAATTGACTTATATGATTTATTTGCCTAAAATTCATTGGATTGTGGCATCCGGAATTTATATGAATTATATAAACGGTATTACCGAACATTATAAAAAATGCCTTTTGAGATATATTTTTACGACGATGGCTATAGTGTTCGGTTTTATGATTGTTACGGCGTTGATAATTTTTTATTGGCATAAAAAATTATTGGACGAATTACAAGAAGAGATAACTCACGAAAAGGATATTTTAACTTTAATTCCTTTAATGGATGAAGATATTATGGGATTTAATTTTGATTCCCCTTATTTAAAGGGGATTTTTAATTTAATGGAGATTAAAAGATTCGGAATTTTTGAAAACGGGAAAAAAATTTTCGGAGATGCTTTATGGGATGATAAAAACGCTATTAGATATAGGAATTATCATTTTGTATTCGAAGAAAAAAAAGATGAGTATCTTCCTATTTTAAACCATATAGCTTCTATTTTTTATTTGGCGTTTAATAAGAAAAAGTATGAAGAAAAATTAAGAGAAAAAATTAAACGGCAAATAGAAGAGATAAAACAAAAAGACAGAGAACTTATTTTAAAAGAAAAAACGGCGGCTTTAGGAGAAGTTGTCGGAAATATCGCTCATCAATGGAAACAGCCTTTAAATGCTATTTCAAATGTTATAAATAACGTTTTATTGGACATTGAGCTCGGAGTGTGTGATAAGGAGGGGTTTAGGGCTTCTTTGAGAGAAGTTCACAAAATTACTAAAAATATGGCTTGTATTATTGATATTTTTAAAAATTTATATAAAATTTCCGGAAAAAAAGAGTTGATTACTTTAAAGGAGGTTTTTGATAACGTGTTTTTGATTTTTGATACTTCCGATGTTAAAATACATAAAAATATAAAAGATTGTGAGTTTTTAGGTTATTTAAATGAACTGGAACAAGTGATTTTGACTATTTTAAGTAACGCTAAAGACGAATTTAAAAGAAAAAATATAAAAGGCGAAATTTTTATTACCAGTTATTGTGACGATAAAACGGTAAGAATAGAAATAGAAGATAACGCTGGAGGAGTTCCTGAAGAACTTAAAGAAAAAATATTTAAAGAATTTTTTTCCACTAAAGATTCAACTGGTTTGGGGCTTGCTTTTAGTAAAAAGATTATAGAGCAGAGTTTTAAAGGAAAAATTTGGGTTGAAAACACCCAAAGAGGAGCTAAGTTTATTATAACTTTTTTACCCCCCCCCGATTAAAAAGGAGTAAATGTGAAAAGTAGGGTGTATTATAGTTCTAAAGATGTTTTGTTTTTAGCTCTTGAGGAACTTTATACCAAGATTAAAGAAGATGAATTTTTAGAAGATTATGATTTTATTTTTTTTGCGATTTCTCCTAAATATAATCCGAACGATGTGAATAATAGTATAAAAAAAATATTTAATACGGATAACTATTTCGCTTTTAACGCTATTAACGCTTTTAATAACGATAAAGTCGTAGAAGGTGTGGTAGGACTTTTTATCAAATTTGAAAGAAAAGGGGAAATTTTAATAAACGAACCGGATAAAAACGGATTGAATTTGGTTTTTTTACCTTATGTGGAAAATAGAAGCGAGTGTGAATTTTTAAATAAAATACCTCATTTGAGTATAGGCGGGATAGCTTCAGGGGAGAGGGCTTATTTATATTATGATAATAAAATCGTTAAAGACGATTATGTGGTGCTTACTTTTAAAAATGTCGATTATCGATTCGGAATATCTTTAGGGTATAAGCCAATGGGTCCCACTTATAAAGTTCAAGTTGCGAAAAAAAGAAAAGTTTACGTTATTAATTATGAAGATGCTTCCTTGATAGCAAAGAGACTTTTAAAAAATATTGATAACGATATAAAAAATTTATGGTATTCTCCCGTCATTATTATCTCAAAGAAAGGTTATGTGGATTTTGTAAGGACTTTTAAGGAGATAAAGGATAACGAATATGTCGAATTTTTCGGAAATATAGAAGTAGGAGATATGTTAAAACTCTCTTTTGCTACGGAAAAAATGCTATTGGAAGAAGATAAAAAAGTGGCTCTTAATTTAAGAGAAAAAATTGAATATGTGGAGCTTGCTTTTAATTTTTCTTGTGTGGCTAGAGAGTATGTTTTAGGTAAATATCAAGAAGAAGAACCCAAAATCTATTCTCAAATTTTAAATGCTCCTCTTTTCGGATTTTTTACATACGGAGAAATAGGTCCTAATTTCGATTTTTCGTCGCTAAGACTTTATAATCAGTCTTCATTAGTAGTAGCGTTAAAGGAGAAATGATGAAAGACGTTCAAATTCAAGTTTTGCTTAATATTTTGGATGAGGTTACCCAAAGATACGATGAAATTTTCGAAATTAAAGAGAGACTTTTAAGAGAGGCTAATTATAAATCGACTCACGATTTATTGACGAATTTGTATAATAGGTCTTATTTCGAAGCTAAGGTTAAAACTTTAATTAGAAAAAAAGAGCCTTTCGCTTTGGCGTTTATGGATTTGGATAATTTTAAATTCGTAAATGATACTTACGGACATAAAGTGGGAGATGAAGTATTGATTCAAGTTTCAGAAATTTTAAAGAAAAATTTAAAGGGCGGTGATATTATAGCTAGATTCGGGGGTGATGAATTTTTGATTGCGATAAAGGAGTGTTCTAAAGAAGATGCTTTTAAATTGTTTCAAGAGATAATAAACGAAATTAAAAAAGTATTAAGAATTTATCATCTAACGGCTAGTGTTGGTATTTCTTATTATCCGGAAATAAAAGAGTATAAAGAATTGTTAAAAACTGCTGACGAGAAAATGTATGAGGCTAAAAGAAAAGGGAAAGATAGGATAGTTTTTTAAATTACGAATTTGCCTGTTTTATTTTCCAAATCTTGAATTATATGTTTTAAAGAGGATGAAATCTGTTTTAATTGTGTTGATATCTCTTTTGAGGTTTTGCTCTCTTGCACAAGTCCTTCTACCGCTTCTATAAGCATTCTTACGTGGGTGTTGATTTTGGTTGTTTCGTTTAGGGCTTTTTGAGATATATCTATAGTAACGTCTAAAGAATTTTTAGTATTGTCCGTTTTTTCCATTAATTTTACCGTTTCTTCCGATAATTTGCCGAACTCTTTGGAATTTCTTTCGATTTCTCCTTGTGCTTCCAGCACACCTTGGACTATTAAATTAACCGCCGCATCAATTTCTCCTAGAGATTTTTGGGTACGTTCTGCTAGTTTTCTGACTTCGTCGGCAACTACCGCAAAACCTCTTCCGTGTTCTCCTGCACGTGCCGCTTCAATAGCCGCGTTTAAAGCGAGAAGGTTTGTTTGGTCCGCTATCTCTTTAATTATTGAGATAACGTCTTTAATTTGATTTGATTGTTGAGCTAAAGAAGAGATTTTATTTGAAATTTCAATCTCTTTTTGAGAATCTTTTTTTATCTCTTCTATAACTTTATGTAAAGAATTAATCATATCTTCTAGAGAATTTCTTGTATTTTGAATGTCTTCTACCGTTTGAATAACTTTTTC
Organism: Nautiliaceae bacterium; assembly: GCA_039831155.1. Lineage (GTDB taxonomy): Bacteria > Campylobacterota > Campylobacteria > Campylobacterales > Nautiliaceae > Nautilia. The sequence continues at coordinate 34,816 of JBDONT010000009.1, forward strand.
TTCTGCTACTTCCAAATCTTCTTCTATTTCGGATGTGTGAGATTTCACTTTATTTACCAATTCGACTTGAGTTTGAACGTTTTTATCTATTTTGTTAGAAATATCGTCAGTTTTTTGAGCTAAAGATAAAGTGTTTTGAATCGTAAGTTTTATCTCTTTGATAATTTGAGCTAAATTTTCTATAAATTTGTTTATAGCTCTTGCGATTAAAGTAATTTCTTTAGAGCCTTTTTCCTCTAAGTGAATTGTTAAATCGTCTTCTTTTTGAGTAAGTATTTCGGCATATTCTTTTACCGGTTTTATAATAGTTTTTTCAAAGAATATGTTTATGGCTATTATAATTACCATTATAAAAACGATAACGGAAATTATTCCTCCTGTAATCATATATTTTTCCGTTTTTCGGATAGATTTTTTCACTTGTACCATAGGAACTTCCACGCTTACCATTCCTCTAACATCGCCTACTTTATAATTAAACGCTACGTTTCCGTAATCTTTTACCAACGCTTTATAAAGATTTGCCGGTACGTCTTTGTAAGGCACACCATGACATTTTAAACAGACCGGTTTTATAAAAAGAGGTTTTGCGTATCTAATTACCGTTTCACCCTTAGAGTTTTTGCCTATTTCCCAATACTCTTTTAGATGTTTTTGTTCGATTAATTTTAGGATTTTTGCCTCTTCCTGGGTAGGTTTGTTTAGAGGATTTCTGTATTTAAGAGAAGTTTGTTTAATATAAAATCCGGATTTTTGAGTAACTTCTTTTGCTACTTCTTTACCAGAGAATGCCGGTGTTGCCGCCCATCTTGACATATTAGGATTTATGATTTTTACGTTTGGGGCTAGTTTTGCCATATAATGACGCATTGCTATAAGTTCTTCAGCCGCTTTTCTGGCTTTATCTATGTTTTCTTGTTCGGCTAGGTTGAAAATTTGTTTTTTTACTACTATATATCCGGGAATTAAAATTAGAATTAAGGATATTACCACTATTAAGATAATTTTAACTTTCGAGCTCATATCAACCCCTTTTTTCTAATTATAACAATTTTTGTAATGTTGTATTTAGATTTTTCAATCTAAAGCGATTAAAAAACGTACGTTTTGTAATAATAGTGTCAAATTTTTTATATTTAGGGAATTGATGTATAATTTCGAAAAAAAAGGTATTATATGAAGAACATTAGAAATATAGCGGTTATAGCTCACGTTGATCATGGAAAAACTACATTAGTGGATGAATTACTAAAACAATCAGGTACTCTTGATGAGAGAAAAGAGCTTGGTGAGAGAGTTATGGATAGTAACGATTTAGAAAAAGAGAGAGGAATTACCATTCTTTCTAAAAATACTGCAATTAAATGGAAAGATTATAAAATCAATATTATTGATACACCGGGGCATAGCGATTTCGGTGGTGAGGTTGAGAGGGTTTTAAAAATGGTTGACGGGGTTTTACTTCTTGTAGACGCTCAAGAAGGTGTTATGCCACAGACTAAATTCGTTGTAAAAAAGGCTTTGTCTCTTGGGCTTAAGCCGATTCTTGTAGTAAATAAAATCGATAAACCGGCAGCAGAACCGGATAGAGTGGTGGATGAGGTTTTTGATTTGTTCGTAAGTATGGGGGCTGATGAAGACCAGCTTGATTTTCCTATAATTTACGCAGCGGCAAAAAACGGTATAGCAAAATGGGATTTGGAAGATGACAATGAAGATATGACTCCGATTTTTGAAGCGATTGTAGAGCATATTCCGGCACCGGCCGGGGATGAAAACGCTCCACTTCAAATGCAGGTATTTACGCTTGATTACGATAATTATGTAGGAAGAATCGGAATTGTCAGAATTTTTAACGGACGCGTTAAAAAAGGTGAAAACGTAACTTTGGTAAAAGCCGACGGAGAAAAAATAAACGGAAGAATTACAAAGCTTTTAGGATTTATAGGACTTGACAGAATGGAAATAGACGAAGCTAGTGCCGGGGATATCGTAGCGGTTGCCGGGTTTGATGCACTTGATGTCGGAGATACGATTGCCGATAAAGATAATCCGGTAGGACTTGACCCGCTTCATATAGAAGAGCCTACAATCAGCGTAATTATGAGTGTAAACGATTCACCACTTGCCGGGACTGAAGGTAAAAACGTAACGGCTCCGAAACTAAGAGATAGACTATTTAAAGAGATGGAAACGAATATTGCGATGAAAATAGAAGAGCTGGGCGAGGGTAAATTTAAAGTTAGCGGAAGAGGTGAACTTCAAATTGCCATCCTTGCGGAAAATTTAAGAAGAGAAGATTTTGAATTTTCGCTTTCACGTCCTGAAGTAATTATAAAAGAAGAAAACGGCGTAAAACTTGAGCCTTATGAGTATGTTGTTGTGGACGTTCCGGAGGAGTATAGCGGAGCGGTAATTGAAAAGCTTGGAACGCGTGGTGGAATTATGAAAAATATGATGCCCCTAAGTGACGGTAGTACAAGAATCGAATTTGAAATGCCGGCACGTGGGCTTATAGGTTATAGAGGCGAATTTATGACAGATACGAAAGGTGAAGGGGTGTTAAACTCAAGCTTTTTGGAATTTCGTCCGGCAACCACTAAGCCTTACACAAGAAAAAACGGAGCGTTAATTTCTATGGAAAACGGAGTTGCCGTCGGATATGCGATATTTAACCTTCAAGAGAGAGGTAGAATGTTTATAAAACCGGGCGATAAAGTTTATAACGGAATGATAGTGGGAGAGCACAGTAGAAGTAACGACCTTGAGGTTAATCCTATTAAAGGTAAAAACTTAACAAACGTTCGTGCTAGCGGAAGTGACGAGGCTATAAAACTTGTACCTCCCGTTGAAATGACGCTTGAAAAAGCTCTTGAGTGGATTGAAGAGGATGAACTTGTGGAAGTTACTCCAAAGTCAATTCGCGTTAGAAAAAAATATCTTGACCCTACGGTTAGAAAAAGAATGAGTAGAAATAAAAAATAACTCCTCTTTTCTCTTCTTGTTATAATTTTTTCTTATATTTATTCGAAACTTTAAAGCTTTTGATAAAATTCGACAAAATGATTAAAGGAGCGGTATGAGAAAGTTTTTCATTCTTTCAGCCGCTTTGTCGAGTATGCTTTTGGCTAAGAGTGTAAATTTTGATACGGTTTTAAAAGAGACGTTACAAAATAACCTTGAATTAAAGGCAAAAAAGCTTAATATCGACAAAGCGAAAGCACAATTGGAAGAAGCTAAGGGATATGATTGGGGTAAATTGATATTTAGTGAGGAAATAAGTAGGACTAATAACGCTATGTATGTATTCGGAATGAAACTTGAAAGTCGTGAGGCTACTTTTAAAGATTTCGGGTTTGCAGACTTTTTGGGTGGAGTAGTTAATGTTTTAAATCAATCGAATACATTTACCGATTTTAAAAACAAAATGACCGATCCGGCAATGGCTGCTCAACTTTTATCCACACAGCCTAAAGATTTAAATTATCCGGATGCTAGAACCAATTTTAAAACAAAGTTTGTGTATGAAGTGCCTCTTTTTACCGGTTTTAAATTAAAATATGCAAAAGAGATGGCAAAACTTCAAGTATTTGCCAATAAATTTAAATACGCACACGATAAAAATAAACTTGCGATAGAGGTTTTAAAAGCTTATAACGGGGCTGTAGCTGCTAAATATTTTATACACGCTTTAGAAAAAGCAAAAGAGACAACCTCTAGTTTTGTAAAAATGGTACGAGATTTTAAAAATGTGGGAATGGCTACCGAAACTGATTTGTTACAAGCTGAAAAAAGAGAGAGTGAAGTTGATGCAATGCTTACAGAATCTAAAAACAAATACGTTTTAGCACTTTCTTATCTTAAATTTTTAAGCGGAGATAAAGAGATAAGCGATGTCGGAGATTTTAAAGTGATAGTGTCTCCGAAATCGGATTTAAACGATTTGAAAAAAGAAGCCTTAAAAAATAGAAACGATTTAAAATGGATGCAAAAAAACGTAGAAACTATGCAAAAGAAAGTTAAAATGGACGAATCAGTAAAATATCCTATGGTAGGGGCTCATCTTGAATACGGATGGAATGACGATACGTTTAAACTTAACCGTAATAAAGATTACTATTTAGGTGCTATAGGAATTAATTACGCTATTTTGGATAAATCTCAAACCGCAAGACTTCAAAAAAGTAAAATAGAAGCTATGCAAACGGGGTATTATTATAAATATATGAAAAAAGGTATAGCCCTTGAAGTTGAGCAAAAATATCTTGATTTAAAATCAAAAGCTTCCGTGCTTAAAAATAAATTTTTAAATAAAGAGTTGGCTCAAGAGATACTTAAAAAGTATGAATTTATGTATAAACAGGGAATGGTAAACGTAACTATGTTGCTTATGAAAGAGGCTGATGCAAGAAAAGCGGAAGCCGAACTTATAAAAGCAAAATATGACGAGGCTTTGGCTGCTGCTGAACTTAAAGCGGCACTAGGAGATTTAGTAAAGGAGAGTAAATGATTAAAAAGTTAACTTTAATTTCAATGGCGGTTGCCGGTTTGTTTGCGTTTGAAACGGCTGTCGCTCAAAAAAAAGAGATAGAAATAAAAAAAGAGTATGTAGCGGATATCTATTCGCCAAAACAAATTATGGTGGCTACCAGAGTTATGGGATACATTAAAAAAATAAATGTAGAAGAGGGTGATGTTGTAAAAAAAGGTCAAGAACTTTTTGTAGTTGACCCTAGTGACGTTTATTCTATGTTAAATCAGGCAAGAGGAGCGTTGCTTCAAGCGAAAAGTGGTGTATTAATGGCTGAAATGTCTTATGCTGATGCTAAAAAAGATTATGAGAGATTTAAAAATCTCTATTCTCACGGAGCGGTTAGTAAGAGAGATTTTGAAAAAATGAAACTTATGATGGATATTAGAAAAAAACAAGTGGATATGGCAAAAGGTATGCTAAAACAAGCCGAAGCCGGTCTTAGTATGGCTAAAAATCAATTAAAATACGCAAAAGTGGTATCTCCGATTGACGGGGTTGTAACTTCAAAAATGAAAAAAGTTGCCGAAATGTCTTTACCCGGATATCCGGTTTTAGTATTAAGCGATATTCACAGTTTAAAAGCAAAAAGTTTCGTAAAAGAGAGCGATATAGATAAATTTAAACTAAATATGCCGGTTATTATAAAAGTTCCGGCGTTAAAAAAAGAGTTTAACGCAACAGTCGCTACGATTATTCCTAGTGCGGATTCGGCTACACATTCTTATATCGTAAAGTATGCGTTTAAAAACGTAAAAGGTCTGCTTCCGGGGATGTATGCAAAAGCTCAAGTGGTAGTGGATAAAAAAGAGGCGGTTTTGGTACCTTTTAGTGCTTTGACTACAAGAAGCGGTATTGTGGGTGTGTTTGTGGATGATAATTCGGTAGCCCATTTTGTACCTGTTAAACAAATTGCACAAGAGAAAGATTTTATAGCTGTTAAAGGTTTAAAAGGTGGGGAGAGAGTTATTTTATATCCACCGGCTAATTTAACGGACGGACAAAAATTATAGGAGTGGCAATGGAGCGTCTTGAAAAATTAAAAGCTCAATTCGAAGAAAAAAGAAGAGAGCTGGAAGAAAAAAGAAGTTTTTTTGATGAAGAAGAGATGATAAAAAAAGAAGAGGAACTTAAAAGTATTGAAAAAGAAATAAAAAAACAAGAAAGAGAACTTAAGGCTATTGAGGAGGAGTTGTCTTTAAATATTGCCGGTAAACTTGCCAGAACATTTCTTAAAAACCCTTTAACGCCGGTAATTGCTTTAACTCTTATGTTAATGGGGTTTATTGCGGTTCTTTTTACACCAAGAGAGGAAAACCCTCAAATAGACGTACCCGCTGCAAATGTCATTGTTATGTATCCGGGGGCTAGCTCTAAAGAGGTTCAAAATATTATTGTAGACCCTCTTGAGAGAACGTTAAAAGCTATGACCGGAGTTAAACACGTTTACGGTATGGCTATGAATAGTGTTGGGATTGTAACGGTTAGATTTAAAATCGGAGAAGATAAAGTTAGAAGTATGTCAAAACTCTACGATAGAGTTATGCAAAACTTAGACAAACTTCCAAAAGGTATAATGCCACCTCTTGTAAAACCGATAGATATTGACGAAGTACCTATTGTTACGTTGGCACTTTCAAGTAAAAAATATAACGATGCCCAGCTTTACAGAATAGCTCAAAGACTTTTATCTCCGTTAGCGGCTGTTAAAAACGTAAGTATTATAGGAATAAAAGGTGGACATAAAAGGCAGTTTAATATAATTATAGACCCGGAAAAACTTGAGGCTTATCATTTATCGATTGGTCAAATAGCTATGGCTCTTAAAGGAGGTAACGTCGATTATTCTTTAGGAGGGGTGGATAATAAAAAATATTCTATTCCCGTTGAATTTGACGGATTTATAAAATCAATTAAAGACGTAAAAAACATTATAGTTGCAAACTATATGGGAAGACCTGTTTATATTAAAGATATAGCGAAAGTTGAAGACGGGGTTGATTTTCAAAACAAACACGAAACGACTTTTGTTGGTGGAAAAGCGTTTTATGAAGATCCTAAGTTAACCGGAAAAGTTGAAGAAAAATTCCCGGTGGGAGAAAAACTTAATCAAGTTACTATTTTCTTAGGTAAAAAAAGAGGAACAAATGCCGTATTTGTGGCAAATGACGTACTTAAAAAAGTTGAGGAACTTAAAAAAACTCTTCCAAAAGACGTTGAAATTTACGTAACTAGAAATGACGGTAAAAAAGCAAATCACGCAGTAAACGAGCTGATTTATCACTTATTGATTTCTCTTGGAATTATCGTAATTTTACTTATTGTAATGCTTGGATGGAGAGAAGCGTTAATTGTTGCATTTACAGTGCCACTTATTCTTTCGATTACATTATTTATAGGTATGCTTGCCGGACAGACAATTAATAGAATTACATTATTCGCACTTATTTTATCACTTGGTCTTTTGGTTGACAGTGCTATTATCGTTATTGAAAATATACATAGACACTTTGAAATTGGAGATAAACCAAGAGAATGTGCGGCGATTTACGCAACCAATGAAATAGGAAATCCTACAAATATTGCTACTCTTGCGATTATTTTAGCATTCGTTCCTATGTTTTTCGTAACGGGAATGATGGGCCCTTATATGAGACCGATTCCGTTTAACGTACCGGTAGCAATGATATCTTCACTTGTAATTGCTTATATGTTTACGCCGTGGGCTGCAGTTAAATTTTTACCGGAACATAAAAAAGAAGCTAATCACGGACCTTTTGATATCAGAGAAACAAAAACTTATAAGATTTTTTACGGTATTTTAAATCCTTTATTGACTTCTACTTCAAAAAGAGTGATATTCTTTGTGGGATTAATAGTACTTCTTGTAGGTTCTATGGCACTTCCGGCATTTAAGATAGTTTTATTTAAAATGCTTCCGAGTGCCAATAAAAATACATTCAATATTACTATCGACCTTCCAAAAGGAAGTAGTATCGAATCAACTAAAGAAGTTAGCGACTGTGTGGCTTCTATATTGAAAAAAGAACCGGAAATTCACGATTTCGAACAGTTTATAGGAACTGCCGGAGTGGTTGATTTTAACGGTCTGCTTAGAGGTAGCAGTATGAAAAGAGGGGAAAATATAGGTGAGATTAGAGTAAATCTTTTCCCTAAAGAAGAGGGCAGAATTGAAAGTTCAATCGATATGGTTTCACGTTTAAGACCTATTATTCAAAATCAGTGTAGTTTCCATAATGCGAACATTAAACTTGTAGAAGACCCTCCGGGACCACCGGTAATTGCCACATTACTTATGCAGGTATTCGGTGGGGATGAAAACGGAAGGGTAAAACTTGCAGAAGAGATAGAAAAACTTTATAAACACACAAAAAAAGTTGTTGATATAGATATTATGAGAGATAGGGAAATTGTTAAGTATAAAATAGTTCCCGACAAAGAAAAAGCCGCTTTAGCCGGAATTTCTACGGAACAGATAGCGAAAGTGTTAGGAGCGGGATTAAGAGGAGCAGTGGTTAGTGTCGCTCATATTCCTAATGAAAAAGACCAGGTAGGAATATTCGTAAGATTTGAAAAAAATGCAAGAAATTCAATCGAAGCACTTGATAAGATTAAATTAATGTCTATGACAACGCACAGGTTGGTGCCTTTAAAAGAGGTTGTGAAAGTAGTGCCAGTTGCGTATGACGGAATGATTACGAGTAAAGATTTAAGACCTATGGTAATGGTTACGGGCGAAATGGATAAAAGAGGTAGTTTATATGCATTGCTTGATATATTCAGCGAATTAAAAGACAAAGGAATAGCGGGGTATAAAATCACTTATGACGGTGACCCTAGACTTAACCTTAAAGCTATTGACGAAAAAACCGGTAAAACATATGATTTAATCTGGGGAGGAGAATGGGAGCTTACGTTTGACGTATTCAGAGACCTAGGAAGTGCGTTTGGTGTTGCGGTTGTTTTAATTTATCTGTTGATGGTAGCATATTATAAAAACTTCAGAGTCCCTAGAATCGTACTTGCGGCAGTTCCGCTTACATTTATAGGTGTGCTTCCGGGGCACGCTGTTATGAACTGGATAACATTAACGTTTTTACATTCTAAAACATACTTTACCGCAACAAGTATGATTGGATTTATTGCACTTGCCGGTATTGTCGTTAGAAATTCGTTGCTGCTTATAGACTTTACAAACGAACTTATAAAACAGGGCAGAACTATTAATGAAGCAGTAATTGAAGCCGCGGCTACAAGATTCAGACCGATTATTTTAACGGCGTTTGCTATTATTCTAGCATCGTTTGTAATAGTTCTTGACCCGGTATGGCAGGGACTTGCGGTTGCACTAATTTTTGGTGTGCTTGCTTCTACATTGCTTTCGGTAATTGTAGTACCGGTGCTTTACTGGAGATATCTCGTATCTAAACACAAAAAAGAAAAACACGTAAAATACGGACTAGGAGAAGTTTAGTCTCCTAATTTTTCTTTGATATAATTCCCCCAAAAAAGGTTATAAATTGAAATTTATAATTTTGTTGTTTGCTGTTTTTTTGTATGCCGAAGATTATGTGCAGCTTTATAGGTTAAAAGGAGAGAAGGCGGTCGTTAATTATCTGGAAGCTCTTTTGCAAAGCAAATCTTACTGGATGAATAGATTAAAAGACGAAAATGTCAGTTTCGGATATTACGAATCCCCCAAAGATATTTTGGTATGTATTAAAAGAAGCAAAGTTTTGAATGTTTATAAATTTAAGAATTTGAGTTTGAAAAAAGTGGATACCATTAAGGTACTGACCGGACTTGACGGGGATAAAAAGGAAGAGGGAGATTTGAAGACACCTATAGGTGTGTATAAATTAACGGCTTTTTTAGACAAAGTGGACTCGTTTTACGGACCTTTTGCGTTTAAGACTGGGTATCCCAATTTGTTTGACAAAATAAGGGATAAAGACGGACACGGTATTTGGATACACGGGGTGCCTTTGGTCGGGAAGAGGGATTCCAATAACACCAAAGGCTGTATCGTTATGCAAAACGATAAATTGGAAAATTTAAAAAATGAAATAGACTTCAAAGACACTTATCTTTTGATAAGCGAAAATAAACCTTTTAAAAGCACCAAAAACGAAATAGCTTCATTGCTTGCTTTTATTTATAAATGGAGATATGCGTGGGAAAAGAGCGATTTTGAAAAATATAAAAACTTTTATGATAAGACGTTTAAAAGATTTGACGGTAAAAATTTAAAGGAGTTTTTGGAGTATAAAAAAAGGGTGTTTGAAAATAAAAAAAACCAAAAAGTCAGTATAATTTTTAAAGATATAAGCATCATTCCCTATCAAAACCTTTTTAATGAAAAAATTTTCAGGATTAATATGTATGAAATTTACTCTTCGAGAAGTTTTAAATACAGGGGAAATAAAGAGCTTTACGTAAAAATGGATAAAAACGGTATAAAAATTTTAACGGAGAAATAGTAATGAAAAAGCTGTTGATTTTTTTTGGTGTAATATTGTTCGGGGCGAATTTGCATTTTAGTTTATACAAAAAAGAGGCACTTCCGGGAAATACCCTTCTTATTATAGGCGGTATTCACGGAAACGAACCGGGAGGGTATTACGCGGCTTCTTTTTTGGTAAAGTATTACCATATAACAAAAGGGGCTTTGTGGGTTGTACCTAATTTGAATTTTGATTCTATTATTAAGTTTAGAAGAGGAATTTACGGGGATATGAACAGAAAATTCGCTTTTATATCCGTTAAGGATAAAGATTATAAGATAGTTCAGGATATAAAAAAGATTATCTTAAATCCTCAAGTTGATATGATTTTAAATCTTCACGACGGGCACGGGTTTTATAGGTATTCCTGGCAAAATTCCATTTTCAATCCTTCCGCGTGGGGACAGACGTGTATAATAGACCAGGAAAAAATAAAAACCAATAAATTCGGAAATTTGGGGGATATCGCAAGAAAAGTCTCTCAAAACTTAAATGAGGATTTAAAAAAAGATTATCACTATTTTAATGTAAAAAACACAAAAACAAAGTTTAAAGACGAGCAGATGAGGCTTTCTTTAACATATTTTGCCATTACTCATAATAAACCGGCTTTTGCGATTGAAACAAGTAAAAACATAAAAGAGCTGCCTCTTAAAATTTATTATCAGTTGAGGGCAATTGAAGAGTATATGAAAATTATGAATATAGGGTATAAAAGGGATTTTAATTTAAGTGTGGAAGAGATAAAAACTTTGCTGAAAAAACAAGAGTATGTAGTTATTAACAATAATACGATTTTGCCTCTTAAAGGTTTGGTTAAAGTTATAAGATATTTTCCTTTGAATTCCAGAAAAATATCTTATTATTCCAAAAATCCTTTGGTTGCCGTGGTAAAAGAACACGATTATTATGTATTGTATGAAGGAAACCACCGTTTGGCGGTTATTTACCCTCAATATTTTAATAATTATTGCAGATTAAAATCTCTAAAGGTTATTGCGGACGGAGAAGAGAGGGATGTCAAGTTGCCTTCCGTTATAGAGGTAAAAGATTATTTTGAAGTTAAAAATCTTAACAGAAGAGTTAACGTTATAGGTTTTAGTTCCAAAGACGGCGAGACGGGTGTAAAAATTACCAGAAATATGTTGCCGCCGAAATTCAGTGTGGATGTGAATCATTCTGTTTATAGGGTGGAAATTTATGATAAAAAAAGTTTTTGCGGAATGTTTTTAGTCAGATTTAAAGGAGAAAAATGAAAATAGTAGTCGCAAGTTCCAATAAAGGGAAAATTAAAGAGATTAAAAGTTTTTTTAAAGATATGGAAGTTGTCTCTTTTTCGGAAATTATGGAGCCTTTTGAAATAGAAGAAAACGGAAAAAGTTTTAAGGAAAACGCCGTTATAAAAGCAAAAGCCATTTATGAAAAAATACCGGGAAATATTGTTTTAGCTGATGACAGCGGTATAAGCGTTCCTGTTTTAGGGGGAATTCCCGGGATATATTCCGCAAGATTCGCCGGAAAGAATGCGGGCGATAAGGATAATTTATACAAACTTATAAATGAGTTGAAAAAGCATAACTTAAGAAAAACACCGGCTTTTTATACTGCCGCAATAGCCCTTGCAACCCCTTACGGGGTTTTTACAACCCACGGCTTTATGAGAGGGGATGTTATAGATGAAGCGAGGGGCGATAAAGGTTTCGGATATGACCCTATGTTTATCCCCAAAGGTTTTGAGAAGACTTTAGGTGAATTGGACGAAAGTGTGAAAGCGAAAATTTCTCATCGTTTTAAGGCTTTGAGTTTAGCTAAGATTATTTTAAGTACTATAAAATAATCTCTATTTTTCCTTTATCTTCTTTTATTATTCCGATTTTCGAGAAAATTTCTTTTGCTAAGTCTATATAAATCGGTTCGTTACAAAAAAGAAAAATAATTTTTAATTGATTGTCTTTAAAAGAGAGCATTATTTTATACTCTTTTATTTGAGTTAAAATATTGTTAAAAGCCTTTTCCAGCCATATTTTATCGAAAAAAATCGCCTTATCTTCACAATTTAAGTTAACATTCGTTAATTTTTGCAGTAAAGATACGATATAAATTTTTTCTTTGTTTAAAGTTGATTTTTTAAATTTGTCTATTTCCGAAAATATTTCGAAAAGTTCGATAGCTTCGTTTGCTGCTTCTTTGAGATTGTTGATAATGATGTCTTTTTTATGAGAAGGGATGTTTTTATTGTTTAAAACGGAGGAAGCGAACTTTATAGCTCCTAATTTGTTTTTAATCGTATGTACAAGTCTTCTTTCCATCATTTTCTCTTAAAATAAAATATATCCTAAATCTCTTTTTGAGATTATTATACCTTTTTTTCCTATTTTTTCTCTTATTCTTTTTATTAGTACCGTTAAAGTGTTTTTAGGTACCGGTTCTTCCCATATGGCGTTTATTAAATAATCGGGTGATAAAATTTGACCTCTATTTTTTAAGAACAGTTCTAATAGTTTGGATTCTTTTTTTGTAAGAAGAATATTTCTGCCGTTTTTAATTAATGCTTTCGAATTAAAGTCATAATAGATATTATCGGTAATTTTTTGTTTTTTAAGATGAAAAATTTTGTTTATTCTTAAAATTATCTCTTCATAATCAAAAGGTTTTTTAATGAAATCTTCCGCACCTACGTTAAAGGCTTTTTTTATATTTTCTATATCCGTTTTGGCGGATATTATTATGACTTTTACGTTTTGAGCCAAATGAGGATATTTTTTTAATTCTTGTAAGAAATTTCCGTCGGGTAAAAGCACGTCCGCTATTATTAAATCTATGTCTTGATAATTTTTTATAGATGAAAAAAACTCTTTTAAGCTGTAAAAAGATTTTACCTCATATCCTTCGCTTTCAAGATAGATAGTTAAGGCGTCGTTTAAATTTTTCTCATCTTCTAATACCGCTATTTTCATAAACCCCCTTTTGTAGCTTAGAATTCAGAATTATAACAATCGGATTGTTATAATTCAAGGTGTTTTTAGCGTTATAAAATTAATTTCGAACTAACTGAACATACTGCGGTTTCACTTCTTAAAATAAAACCGTTTAAACGTAAGATTTTTGTAAAATATATCCTTTCTTTGTCACTAAATCCCCCTTCCGGTCCTATTAAAACCGGAGAGTTTATATTTTCCGTTATTTCTTTTCCGTTAAAGTCTAAAGCGTAAAAATCGGGATATTTTTTAAAAAACTCTTTTGAAGAGTTTAAAATTTCTATTTCTATTATATCGCTTCTTCCGCATTGTTGAGAAGAATTTATTAAAATTTTTTCAATTCTGGATAATTTTAATTTGAAATTCTTTTGAGAAAAATCACAATATACGAAACTTATTTTACTTACTCCTATTTCGTTTAAAGAAGGTAAAATTTTTTCTATATTTTTAGGGTCTATTATGCACCAGCCGATATGAAGAAATTTATGAGGTTTATTTGGTTTTAGTTCTTTATCTATTAAAGATAAATAAGCTTCTTTTTTATTAATTGCGGTTATTTTGTATATATAAAGATAATCGTCTTTTAAGTTTCTTATGTTTACCGATTCGTTCGGTTTCGTTCTTCTTACTTTAAAAAGATATTTATGTTCTTCCCCGGTTAGAATTAAGTTCGTTTTAGGGTCTGGATGATAGAGAAACTGCATATCGAACCTTTTTTTGATAGAATTATAATATATTCGTTTAAAGGAAATTAATGCTAAAAGAAATAAGACTGTTTTTAACTAATCCGGAACAAAGTAATATAACGAAAATTTTAAATTCGGATTATAATGAATTAAAAATTCTTCAAAAAATGTTAAGCGTTTATTTGGAATCGGGGGAAGAGGTTAAAGTTAGGGAAATTTTAAGAGAAGTATTTAAAGTCGAAGGACTGGAAGCTTTGGAAAAAACGGAGCATATAACAACTCTTTTAAAAGAGGGATGGATTGTTTTGGACTCTTTTAATAGAGTAAACGATAATTTGACTACGCTTGAGCTTTTTAACTCTTACGTTTCTTTATCCGTCTCTTTTTTAAAACTTTTAGAAGGAAAGTCCGATTTGGTAATTCCCGAAGAAACGCCTTATAAAGAACATTCGGAGTTTTTACACGACGAATTTTTAAGGGTGGAACTTTACGAGCGATTATACTCTTTAAAATCCGATTTTTTAAAAGAATCTGCAAGTATAAAGAGAGTGAAAAATAAATTAAAATTGATAGAAGATATAATTGAGGAAAAAATAAAAAAAACTAAAATAGATTTACCGGTTTTAAATTTTATCCGAAAACGTGAATTCGATGAAAAAGAGGAACTGATATTTTGGGCTCTTTTAAAAGAGGAATATACTTCCGGTAACGAACGACTAAGAGAACAAAATTATCTTTTGAGTTTAATTAGTGAGAATGAAATAGAAAGGATAAAAAACAGAAGTTTGCTTGATGATAATTCGAAATTAGTGGGAGATGGTGTTTTGGAATATGATGAGCTTTTTAACGTAACGGGAAGATATACGAAAGTGTTTTTTATTAATGAGGATATTTTAAAAGAACTTATTTATCCTAAGAAAAAGCATAAAATAGAACATATTGTAAAAGAGAGTATATTTGATTTTTATGAGCCGGTAAAAGGATTTGAAGAGGTGGTGTTGCCTAAAGCTACGAAAGAGAGCGTTGTTAGACTTTTAAAGCAAGCGGATAAAAAGGTTCTTAAACTTTTAAGAGAGTGGGGGATTAAAACCTCAAACGATATTGAAGCGAAAGTTATATTTTACGGACCGCCGGGTACGGGTAAAACTTTAACCGCTTATGCTATTGCTAAAGAACTTGATAAGCCGATTTTGAGTTTGGATTCTAGTAAAATACTTTCGATGTATGTAGGAGAGAGTGAAAAAAACGTAAGAAGAATGTTTGATGAATATTATTCCATATGTGAAAAATTAAAGACCAAACCTATTTTACTGTTGAATGAAGCCGACCAATTTTTAAGTACAAGAACGAGTGCTTCTTTTAGCAGTGCGGATAAAATGCATAATCAAATGCAAAATATTTTTTTGGAGCAATTGGAAAAATTCGACGGATTTTTAATAGCAACTACCAATTTGCTCGAAACTTTGGATAGTGCTTTTTCAAGAAGATTCGATTATAAAATAAAATTCGAAAAACCTTCTTTTAAAGAGAGAAAAAGGTTGTGGGATATTAAACTTCCTAAAAATGCCGAATATGAAAAAAACTTTAGTACGGAAATTTTAAGTCGATATGAATTAAGCGGTGCCCAAATAGAGGTTGTTATTAAAAATACCGCTTTAAAAACGGCTTTAAAAAAAGAACCGGTATTTAAAGTGAAAGATTTTACGGAAGAGATAGAAAGAGAACAAAAAAACGCTTTTGATTCTCAAAATGAATTGGGCTTTAAGATTTGAAGATTTTGTATGTTTAAACGAAAAGATAAGTTTGTTAAATCTGGACGCTTCACTGAATAGTTATTTATTACCCAGGGTAACTAGCTTGAAAATAACTTTCAAAATTCGGATAATATTTGTTTTATTAAGTTTTTTCTTTTATAATATGAGAGTGCTTACATCTTTAATAAGGAGTGATAATGGGAACAATTATGTTTTTTGCATCGGGTATTTTATTGGGAGTAATATTATTATATTTCATAGGTATAGCGGTTGCACCTTTAAATCCGGGGGAAATTAAAAACGACCACTTTGAATGTGGTTTGCCACCTAGTTCTGAAGTACCTATGAAGGCTAATTTCGGATATTTTATTTTTGCTATTGCCTTTATCGTATTTGATATGGCAGGGTTATTTTTTAGTCTGTTTGTATTTGCCGATACAACTGAAGCTTTAAACTGGGCTATGGTGTTTGGAATCTTATTATTTGCAGCTATTACGATTAGTATGAAGGAGTATAGAAATGCTAAAAGTGCTTGATTTTTTTAATTATGCAAGAAGTAAGTCGCCGTGGATTGTGCATTTTTGTAGTGGTTGTTGTTCTCTTGAAATGTTGGCGGCTATGGGACCTAGATACGATTGGGAGAGATACGGTTATATTATGACTCCGACTCCAAGACAGGCTGATATTATGTTTATTACAGGGCTTGTTAGTAAAAAAATTCTTCCGGCTCTTCTTAGAACTTATGAGCAAATGCCAGAACCAAGATATGTTGTAGCAATTGGTGCTTGTGCGTATGATGGTGGTCCTTATAACGATTCTGAAGCCGTTATTAAAAATATGACGGAAATTCTTCCGGCTGATGTGTTTGTTGCCGGATGCCCTCCAAGACCGGAGGCTATTATTGCCGGACTTGAAGAATTGAAAGAAAAAATCAAAAAAGGCGAACCCTCCGCATCCAGTCAAGGCGGACTTTGGAAACAAATGAAATTTTAAGGAAAGACTATGGAGAAAATTAAAGAGATTTTAAACAAATACGATACGGAATATGTAGAAGATTACAAAACTACGTGGGTTAAAGCAAAACTTAAAAATAAAGAAGATTTATTAAAAGTCGTTCAAGATTTAATAAATGAAGGTGTAAAAACTTGTTCTACGGTTTCTCCTACCGATTTTATTGATGAAAATAAAATAGAAGTTAATTATTTCCTTGAAGATTTATTCAATAAAAGAAACGTATGGTTAAAAGTGGATATTCCAAGGGAGCTTGAAAGTTGTGAAATTGATTCAATTACCCCTTTAATGCCCAGTGCCAATTGGCACGAACTTGAAGCTTATTCCACTTACGGAGTTAAGTTTAAAGGACATCCGAATCTTAGATACTTTTTAATCAGTAGAGACTATTATGGAAAGTTTCCTTTTAGAAAAGATTTTGACTGGAAAAAACACGAAGAAAATTTAGTTGAAAATGTAAATGCAATTACTGAAGAATATTTTGAAGAGTATGACGAACACGAAAAAGATTTCGGACACGAAGGAAGTAAAACAGTTCTAAACTGGGGACCTACGCATCCGGCTAGCGGACCTATTAGATTAAAAGTTTATATAGACGGAGAAAAAATAGAAAAAGTTCAACCGGATATAGGTTATGTATGGAGAGCTTTGGAGCATTTGGCTGAGAGAAAAGACTTTATAGGGACTATCGTTGCTGTTGAGAGAATCTGTTTTATGGATAATCCGAATCCAATGATTTGCTATTCTCAAGCCGTTGAAGAAATTGCCGGGAAAGAGATTACACCGTTTGCTAAATATATGAGAGTGATTTTAGGTGAAACGGGAAGGATTGCGTCTCACTTAATTTCTCTTGGTGGTTTTTTCGGTACTATGGGGCTTCACACTTTTATGATGTGGTGTCTTGATATCAGAGAATATTTCCTTGATGTTTTGGAAGATTACAGTGGAGCCAGAATCGCAACAGCTTGTATAGAACCGGGAGGAGTTAGATATCCACTTGAAGACCCTCAAAAATGGTTTGATTCTTTAGATAGGGCGATGAATAAATTTGAAGAAACAAAAGATGATATTACCGATATTTTCTTAAAAAACCCTCTTATGAATACAAGGGCAAAAGGGGTTGGTGTATTTACACTTGAAGATGTTGAAAAATATTATTTAGCCGGTCCGATTGCTAGGGCAAGTGGAGCTAAAATTGATGTGAGAATAGATGAGCCTTATGCCGGATACGGTGATTTAAAAATGGATTATGTAACTTGTGAAAACGGAGATGCAAGAGATAGACTGTTTATTATCTTTAAAGAAATTGAGCAATCTATTGATTTAATTAAACAGGCTCTTGAAAGAATTAAAGCGGGAATAGAAGCAGGTGAAATGGATCCTAAAAAGGATCATTTAATCAGAATGCCAAAAAGAATGCCGGCAGGTGAGGCTGTAACTAGGGTTGAATGGGCAAGAGGTGAGATGCTTATGCATCTGGTTACAGGGGAAAAAGCGACAAGCCCTTATAGATTAAAACTTAAAGCACCTAGTGTAAACCATACTATGGTACTTGATAAATTATTAAAAGGTAAATCCCTATCGGATATTCCGCTTCTTTACGGAAGTATGCATATCTGTCAGGGTGACCTTGATAGGTAAGGAGAGAAAATGAGTGTAGGAAGTATGTTATTTTATATTTTTGTTTTTCCGGGATTACTTTTTTTGCTTGCTTGGACGTTTTTTGTATTTTATTTTGCAAGAAAGGCGTTAGCTTATATTCATAAAAGAGTAGGACCTCACTTTAACGGACCGGCGGGTACTTTACAAACTTTTTACGATATAGTGAAACTTTTGACTAAAGAATCGATTACTCCTAAAAGTGCCGACCCTTATCTTTTTAATATTATTCCGATTATTACACCTCTTGTAGCGGCACTGCCGGTTATTTTGATTCCTTGGACTCCGCTTATTAATAACGGACACGGGATTTTGGATACTCAATACGGAGTGCTCGGACTTGTCGTATTAATTGGGGTTGAACCTTTCTTACTGTTCTTAACGGGGTTCGGTTCCGATAATAAATATTCTTTTTTAGGAGGTATGAGAATCTTAGCTCAAATGCTTTCAATGGAAGCACCGTTTTTCTTAGCCGCACTTTCACCGGCACTTCTTTTTGGTACGATGAATTTATATGATATTATGTATTCGAATACGTGGCTTACGACTTTAATTTTACTTCCGGGAGCTATTATATTTATTATAGCAATGCTCGGAATTCTTGAACAGCCTCCTTTTAATATTCCGGATGCGGAACAAGAGATTGTTTACGGGTTTTATACCGAATATTCGGGAACTAATTACGTACTTTTAAAATTTGCCGAATTTACTGAAATGTTAGTGGTAAGTGCAGCTGCGGTTACTCTTTTTTTCGGAGGGTATAGAGGGCTGTTTTTTGACAGTTTTTGGTGTTTGTTTTTAAAAATCGTTTTACTTGCATTGGTAATGGTTGCTATTAGGGCGGCAAACCCGAGACTTAGACTTGATCAGATGCTTAAATTCTGTTGGAGTTGGTTGACACCTCTTGCGGTTTTAAATTTAGTTTGGATAATTTTTGCGAAAATTTATATTTTAGGAGTATAAGATGTTTTTTAATATTATTGAAAAAGCTTTTAAAGTTACGAAAGCTTTTAAAGAACCTAGAATCGCTACGAAAAATGTTAGTAAGGACGTTATGCATCATTCTCCTATGTTTAGAGGAAAACACGAAATTAAATATGAAATTTGTACCGGATGTGAAGCGTGTGCCAAAATTTGTCCGGTAGATGCTATTGTAATGGCACCTCTTCCTATTAAAAGACCGAAAGCTTTGCCGGAAGTGAATTTGGCTATTTGTATTTTTTGTGGTCTTTGTGAGGATGTTTGTCCCACTAAGCCGGAAAAAGCTATTAAGCTTAGCGGCGGTACGTTTGAAATGATTACCGGTGGTACGAATGAGGATTTGGATAAATATTGGGTTAAATGTGATGTACCTAAAGAGTGGATAGAAGAGAAGAAAAAAGAAGAAGAAGAAAAAGCTAGAAAAAAAAGAGAAATGATGGCTAAGAAAAAAGCTGAAGCTGCTAAAGGAGAGGCGTAATGAGTGTATTGATTTTAGCGTTAGCGGTAATACTTGCCGTTATGTCTTTAACTCAAAAAAATACGGTACCGGCGGTACTTGCGTTTGTTATGATGATGTTTTTATTGGGGATTTACTATATTCTAATGGATGAAAAACTACTTGGACTTTTCCAAATTTTCGTATATACGGGCGGTATTGTAGTTTTAACCCTATTTGGTGTTACTGTAATAGGGTCTAAGTTTCCTAAGTTTGAAATAAGACCTTGGGCTGTAGCTGTTGTTACTGTAGTAGTTATAGGGCTTTTAATTATTCCGTTTATTTTACCTCCTATTCAGTATGAAGTCAAAGCTTTACCTTTGAAAGAACAAGTGAAAATTTTTACTGATTTTTATTCTGAAATTGCAATTTTTATGGGTGTGGTAGCGGCTAGCGTATTATACGGAAGTATTAGAATGTTACATACTTTAAAGCATGAAAAGGAATAAAAATGATAGGTTTTTATATTGATACGATTTTTGCGATTATTTTGTTTGGAGTGGGATTATACGGGGTAACGAGCAAAAGCGATTTTTTAAAAATTTTCTTTTCTTTGGAAATTTTACTTAATGCGGTTATTTTATTTCTAGCTAGCGGTGCTTATCATTTCGGATTAACTAAAGGTTTGGCGATAGCTTATGTAATTATAGTGATAGCTACTTTAGAAGCTGCGGCGGGAGTACTTATTTTCTTATTGAGTTATAGAATAACCGGAGAAATTATTCCGGATAAATTAGATAAGGCGGTGAGCGATGAGTAATGCGGTATTAGTGTTATTAATGGCTCCGTTTATAGGGGCTGTTTTAGCATATGTATTGGGAAAAATTAAAATCAATTTAGCGTTTTGGGTAGCGGAAATTGTAGGTATTATGCTTTTTGCCGCTAGTTTAGTGATATTTACGATTCATAGCGGGTCACCGATTGATATTGACTATACGTGGATAGCGTATGGGGACTTGAAACTTCCTTTTGGTATTTATATTGACCATTTAAGCATAGTAATGCTTTTAATTGCAACAGGTCTTGGATTGGCTGATATTCATTTTGCCCATGATTATATGGGAGATGACCCGGATCAACCTAGATATTATGCAAAAGTTCTTTTCTTTATCGGTGGGATGATTTTACTTGTTATTACAAAAGACTTGATCGGTGCTTTTGTCGGTTGGGAATTTATGGGGCTTGCTTCTTATGCACTAATTAGTTTTTGGTATTATAAAAATTCAGCTGCAGATGCTGGTATGCAGGCGTTTTTATATACGAGATTCGGTGATATCTTTATTTTAGCGGCTATCGGTTTACTTGTTTATTATGTAGGTACCTTAAATTTAGTTGAGTTAAATGAGCTTGCAAATGCAGGTGAAATAAATAAAACCGTAGCTTTAGTAGTGGCACTGTTTATTTTTATGGGTGCTGTCGGTAAATCAGGTCAGTTTCCACTATACCCTTGGCTTATGAACGCAATGGAAGGTCCGACAACCGTTTCGGCACTTATTCATGGTGCTACAATGGTTAACTCCGGTATTTATATCGTAGCTAGACTTTTTGATTTCTTTGCATATACCGATGCTTTATTTATAGTTGCGAACGTTGCGGCACTTTCAGCGTTTATCGGTGCTACTTCGGCTCTTGTTCAAAAAGAGATTAAAAAAATCCTTGCATATTCAACTATGTCTCACTTATCAATAGCATTTGTGGGGCTTGGAGTTGGAAGTCTTGCAGCCGGAATGCTTCATCTTGTAAACCATGCAATTTTTAAAGCGTTACTTTTCTTAAGTGCTGGGGCTGTAATTTATATAGCACATCATACAAAAGATGCTTGGAAACTTGGTGGTCTTATTAAAACGGCTCCGTTTGTGGCGTTGTTTATGGCTATGGGGTCACTAAGTCTTGCCGGTGTACTTCCTTTTAGTGGATTTTTCTCAAAAGAGATGGTTGTTTCTGCGGCTTGGGCTCACGGAAACGAATTTACAAAAGTGTTTGTAACTATTGCGGCACTTTTATCAATTGCATATATTACAAGACTTTGGATTTTAATCTTCTTAGGAGAACCTAGAAACGAAGATATAGCGGGAAGCGTTCATGCTCCAAGTAACCTTTGGATGAGATTACCTCTTGGTGTTTTAGCGGTAATAACTTTGGCAATTTCAATTTGGCAAAGCGATATAGTTCGTTTTATTTTAAACGGAAAAGAGGAAGTTGAACCTCATATTGTAGGTTTAACGGCATTTATGTTAACAGGAATGCTTATTATTTTCTTAATTGTGGTTGGGCTTTATGTTAAAGGTCTTAACTTACTATATAAAATTGCATCACACCATTTTGTACAGACAATCCATCAAATTCTGTTTAACGGATACTATGTAGAAAGAATAATTACGTGGATTTCAAAAACAATTGTTGTAAACTCTTTAGCAAAAGCGGCTAGATGGTTTGATACTAATGTTATTGATTATCTGGTTAACGCTACAATTCCGGCTACTCAAATGGTATACAGAGTATTTAGAGCCGGTCATAGCGGTAAAATAGGGACTTATATGGGGCAATTCGTAATTGGTGTCGCAATTATAGTTATTGCTATCTTAATAATTGTAAAGGGTCTGTAATGGTAGCTGTAGATATAATTTTCGCTCCGATTTTTTTGTCGGTGCTTTTGTATTTTATAACAAGAAATAATCAAGAACTTGCAAAGTATATTGCACTGGGGTGGTTTGTCGTTCAGTTAATTATTGCGATTAGTTGGTATAACGCTTTACCGGCGGAGGGTTTTTATAATTTGGGTACGTTTTTAAAAGTGCCTTATTTTGATTTTTCTTTAACTTTAAAAATTGACGCTTTAAGTGTAGCGATGCTTATATTAACGGCTGCACTTCTTATTTTGGTTGTATTTACATCTTGGGAAGAAAAAAACCAAGCGGCTTATTTTAGTTTATTGGTACTATTTAGCGGTCCGATTTTCGGTGTATTTATGACTACGAACGTATTATGGTTTTTTATGTTTTGGGAATTGACTTTAGTTCCTATGTTTTTTCTTGTCGGTTTTTGGGGTGGTGAGAGAAGAATTTACGCAGCTGTTAAGTTTTTCTTATATACACACCTTGCTAGTATGTTTATGTTTGTAGGTTTTTATCTTCTTTATAAACAAACCGGTTATTGGGACTTAAGCGAAATAAAAGAAGTTATGCTTGCAACTCCGGCACTTATTTGGTGGTTGATGTTTATAGGGTTTGCAGCAAAACTTCCTGTATTTCCGTTTCATACGTGGCTACCTGATGCACACGTTGAGGCACCTAGTTCTATTTCTGTACTTCTTGCCGGGGTACTTCTTAAAATGGGTGCTTACGGTTTAATTAGATTTACGGTTGAACTTATGCCTTATACAACAACTGACTTTTCAAACTGGATGTTGATTATCGGTATTAATACTACACTTTTTGCCGGTATGCTTGCGATTTATGAAAAACATATCAAAAAAATGGTTGCATATAGTTCCATTTCGCATATGGGGCTTGTTGTGGTTGCAATTGCTACAATGACTTATGACGGTTTAAGTGCGGCATTTTATGAAATGATAGGACACGCACTTGTGATTTCGCCACTGTTTTTAATTGCCGGATGGCTTCACCATAAAACTCATACGTGGTATATGGATGAGATGGGCGGAATTATGAAAAAAGCTCCTTATGTGAGTGCGATTTTTATTTTAGCCGGTATGGCGGCTCTTGGACTTCCCGGTACTATGGGATTTGTAGGAGAACTTACCATTATAGTTTCGGCTATTAAATCGTTTGGTTGGTGGGTTGCGGTAATTGCAATAGCTTCGTTAATCAGTGCCGGGTATATTATTTGGGCGGTTAGACGAGCAATTCACGGAGAGATGTCTCCGATTGTACAAAAAGCGGATTTTACTATGAGTTTTCCTGAAAAACTTGCTTTAGCTATATTTGCAATTATGATTGTATATTTTGGTATTCAACCACAACCAATCTTTGATTTAGCAAACAAAGCATTTAGCTTTCTTGGAGGGATGTAATGAGTTTTATAATATTAGTAGCGGCGGGATTACTCGTACCGGTATTTTATAAAAGCAATATCTTTATTGCTAAGCTAATAGCTATAGTGGCGTTTATTGCCAGTGCTATAGCGATTTATAACGGTGCTAGTTTAAATAGTGTGTTTCCTTTTTTTGTATCGGATGATTCGACTAAGTTAATGGAGTATGTATTGCTTGCGACTCTGGCGGCGGTTACTCTTTCTTTAACGGGATTCGAAAGACCTTTAATCGCTCAAATGCTTTTTGTGGCAAGTGCAAGTATTGCGATTTTAGAGACAAACAACTTTTTCTTATTTATTGTTTTGTTTGAGGTAATTGCTATTATTTCTTATGTTTTAGTTGCAAATATCAGAAACTTTTATAATGCCGAAGGTGCTATAAAAGCGTTTATAGCAGGTGCGGTTGCGAGTGGTATTATTTTGCTTGGTTTTGCTCTTTTTAGTTTTGTAACGGATAGTTTTAATTACGAAACTATGAATGTAGAGGGAAAATTTACTTTAATTGCGGTTGCCATTATGCTTGCCGGTATTTTTTATAAACTTACAGTTGTTCCTATGCACGGATGGGCGGCTGATGCTTACGCTCAAGTAAACCACGCGGCGGCCGCTATTTTAAGCGGGGTTATTAAGAGTGTAATGTTAGTGGCTGTATTTAAAGCGTTTTATAAGTTTTTAATCGCTTATCCTTTATCAACCGTTTTAATTTTCAGTTTCTTTGCAATTCTTACAATGACGCTTGCAAACTTTATGGCGTTGTGGCAAAAAAGAATTTCAAAAATTCTTGCTTATTCTTCAATCGCTCACAGTGGATATGCGTTAATCCCTTTTGCGGCAGCAGCTAGTATGTACGCTTATACAGGGGTTCTTTATTATGCGATTGCATATATCTTTATGCAAACGAGTGTATTTTTACTTCTTAACGATTTAAGAAGAGAAGCGGGTGTTAAATATCTTGAAGATATTAAAGGACTTGGTGAGAGAGCACCGGTTCACGCACTGTTTTTTACTTTACAACTCTTCTCACTTGCCGGTATTCCTTTACTTGCAGGATTTTTATCTAAAGCAGTAGCGTTTTATGCGGGTGTTGATGCCGGACTTTGGTGGGTTGTATTGATTGCTCTTTTAAATTCGGCTTTGGCAGTTGCTTATTATGCTTGGATAATAAAACATATTTACTTTGATAAAGCTATTGTAAAAGATAAAATCAATATTTCAAGTGGAAGCTTAATAGGTCAGTTGATCTTATTAGCGGGTACTATCTATTTCGGTATCGTAGCCGCCGATGTTTTTGCTACGACGGTTCCACTTTCAATGTAGTCTTTTGATATAATTATCAAAAAAAGGCTACATTTGAGAGTTTTTTTCTCTTTTTTATTATTTGTATTTTCTTTCGGATTAGAAATTAATGTGGATTATGCAAAAAATTATGAAATACTAACTCTTTATAATACTTTTCCTTTTCATTGTATGCGTTTACAAAAAGAAGTTGTTTGTGAATTTGATAAAACTCCTTCGACACCGGTTTTTAAGGCGAATACTATTTATTTTAATATTATTCCCGTTTTTAAAAAGGGCTTTTTTTTGGATATAAAAGTTAAAAAATCTTTTATTTTAAAACCCTTAGGAGACAATTTGTATAACGCTCCTTTAATTGGAAAACATATTGTAAAATCTAAAAAATGGGTTATTTTGGTTGGAGTTAGTTTAGAAGAAGACAATAAAGGGCTTAATTTTTATTACCGTAATTCTCCGAAACTTTATGTCGGAACAATTGATGAAAACGGAAATCCTATAAACATCAATAAAGAATCGGCTGATGTGGTAAGGTATTTTGAGCTTCAAAAAGCTTTTTTACAGGGTAAAGATATTTCGGATGATTTGGATTCTTTTTTAAAAGAGTATCCTCATTCCGTTTTTGTGCCGGATGTTTTGTTTATGAAACTTGAGCTGCTGGATAAAAAAAATATGCCAGATGATGTAATTCAACTTGGAAAAGAGTGGATTAAAAAATACTCTTTTAATGAAAATCTGCCTAAAGTACTTCTTTTAATTGCAAAAAATTATACAAAACTGGGCTTTTTAACGGATGCCAGTTATTTTTATCAAAGGATAATTACCGAATATCCAAAAAGTGATGAGGCTTACTTAGCTATGATTTACTGGGCGGACCAGCTTTATATGACAGGGGAGAGTAAAAAAGCTTTGGATTTATATAAAAGAGCTTTGTATTCTACTAAAAATATAGAGGTTGCATCACTAGCAGCTATGAGACTTGCCCAAAGATATATGGATAAAGGCGATATAAAAACTGCGATTGAATACTACAAAAAAGTGTATGAAGCTAATAAAGAGTTTGTTTTAAGGGATAAATTAAAAGCTTTTGATTTGGCTAAAAACCTAGCTTCTCATAAAATGTACTCTTTTGCTATTGATATAGGTTCTGATTTGTTAAAAAGACTTAAAAAACTTGATGATTTGTATGAGCCGTTGGAGTATTATTTGGCTCTTTGGGCTTATGAAGATAAAAATTATAAATTATCCGCTTATTATATAAATGAATATTTGAAAAATTTTCCTTATGGAGATTATAGCGATAAAATAGACGATTTAAGAGATAAGGTGCTTTTTGAAGTGCCGGACGATAATGTAACGGCTCAATTGCAAAAGATAGATGAAGTAATTGAAAAATATAAAGGTCTTCCTATAGCCAAAAAGGCACTTTATAAAAAAGTTATGCTTTTGTATAAGCTTAAGAAATATAAAGAAATTTTAGATTTAAAAGATGAAATTTTAAAGTTTGACGAATTTAAAGACGGTAAGTTTTTGGAAAAAGTGGCAAAAGAGTACGCAAAAGAGCTTTTAAAAGAGAAAAAATGTTTTAAGATTGTAAAACTTTTAAAAGAGTATAAAATAAAACTTGAAAAAAAATATGACGATGAAATATATAAGTGTGCTATGAAAACAAAAAATTACTCTTTAGCTTCAATTGTCTGTAATAAATATTTAACTTCACCCGATGATAAAGTGTTTGTTAAGTGGATGAAAAGAAAAATAGACGCTTTATGGGGAATGGGGGATTATGAAGATGTTATCACGGGGGTTGATGATTTATGTGAAGCGGCTAAGGAGTGTTTGGAGTATAAATTTAAAAAGTTTTTTGCTCTTTGGAAATTAAAAAGATTTAAAGAAGCTTTAAAGGTTGCTTATGAGCTTAATAAATATGACGATATAAGAGTAAGTGACGTATTTATTAAAGTGGTAAATTACGCTTTATCTCATAATAATCCTCTATTAGCCGTTCAATATGCAAAAAAAATTATAGATTTACAAAACAGATACCATACTTATGTTTATTCCCCTTTTGTTGAGTTCACTTACGCTCAATATACTAAAAACAAAAAAGAAGCTATTAAAGTTTTAAAATCTCTGCTTAAAAGAGTAAAAGGGGAAGATAAGGCGAGGGCTTATTATATGCTTGCTAGTTTGAGTGAAAATAAAGAGTATCTTAAAAAATGTATAAAGGTAAAAGGTTCTAAGTTATGGAGAGGTCTTTGTAAAGATGCTTTAAATCTTTTTTAGGATAATCTCCTCAAGATTTTCAAGAGGGGCTGAAATTTTTTGGGGGAATTGGGTTTTGTTGAAAATTTGTTGTCTTTTTGCCAGTCTGCTTGTATTTGTGATAATTTTTTCTTTTAGTTCTTTTAAAGAGTGTTTTCCGTTAAAGTATTCGAGCACTTCTTTAACTCCTATGGCTTTTAGTGCCGGAAGTCTTCTGTCTTTATAGGTTTTTTCTAAAAAAGAGACCTCTTCTATTAAACCTTTTTGAAACATCTTTCGGGTTCTTTTTTCTATTCTTTTTCTTAGAACGTCTCTTTTTACGTCTATTTCAAAAATCGGAATATTTTTGATTATGGGTGTTGGAGGTTTTTTTTGAAAATATAATGTAGGAGGCATATTTGTAGCTAAGTATATTTCTAAGCCTTTTTGAATTCTATAAGTATCTTTAGAAGATATTTTAGAAGCAAAAAGAGGGTCTATTTTTTGTAAAAATTCATAATTTAATTTCTTTGCTTGTTGTTTTATCTCTTCGCTTATTTTAGGCATAGGAGAAATGCCCTCTATCATCGCTTTTAGGTAAAAGCTACTACCTCCTACTATAATGATGTTTTTATGAGGGATTTTTTTGTATATTTCTATAAATTTTGAAACGTCAAATTTCTCATTAGGATAAATTTCATCTATTCCGTAATGTTTAACTAGTGCTAATTCTTCTTTTGAAGGTTTGGCGGAAGCGATGTCTATTTGTTTATAAATACTTAAAGAATCAAGAGATAAAATTTCATAATTTAGTTTTAGTGCCAGTTTTATGGCTAAATCGCTTTTTCCGCTTGCAGTAGGACCTATTATAGCAAACATTGTTACCTTTTTTGTTACAATTATACAATAAATCCAAAGGAAAAAGATGTTAAAAAAATATATGGAACTTGTAAAATTTTCTCATACGATTTTTAGTATACCTTTTATTTTAATTTCTATGATTGTTGCAGCTAACGGTTGGTTTGGATTTAGGCTGTTGTTTTTGGGTATTTTGGCGGCTGTTAGTGCCAGAAATTTTGCCATGGCGGTAAATAGGCTTGTAGATAAAGATATAGACGCTAAAAATCC
Organism: Nautiliaceae bacterium; assembly: GCA_039831155.1. Lineage (GTDB taxonomy): Bacteria > Campylobacterota > Campylobacteria > Campylobacterales > Nautiliaceae > Nautilia. The sequence continues at coordinate 63,155 of JBDONT010000009.1, forward strand.
TCGAACTCAAAATAGAATTTCGGTAACGGGAGAGATTAGTGAATCTCAAATAAAGCTTTTTATTATTGCAAACGCTTTGATTTTCATAGAAATCGCTTATTTGATTAATCCTTTGGCTTTTAAACTCTCTATTCCTATTTTGGCAGTGCTTGGAGGGTATAGTTATTTTAAACGTTTTAGCGAGTACGCTCATTTGGTTTTGGGCGTTGCTTTAGGACTTGCTCCTATTGCGGGTGTTATAGCGATAAAAGAGTCTATTCCTTGTTGGTCCGTGTTTTTAGCGTTGGGGGTTATGTTTTGGGTTGGAGGATTCGATATTTTATATTCTCTTCAGGATATGGAGTTTGATAAAAAAGAGGGGCTTTATTCGATTCCGTCGGTTGTCGGAGAGAGGGGAGCTATTTTTATTTCGGGGATGTTTCATCTTTTTAGTGTTGTATTTTGGGCTTTGTTTGCAGCTTACGCAAAGCTTGGATTTTTCGGATGGCTTGCTGTATTTGTAGCCGCTTTAATGCTTTATTACGAACACAGATTGGTAAAAAAAGATTTTAAAAATATTCCAAAAGCATTTTTTGACGTAAACGGGTTTTTGGGAATTATATTTTTAATTTTAATTATTCTAGATAAGGTTTGATATGCCAAGACTTATACCGGCTTATATAGATTTTGAGTTTAGTGTTTATAACGATGAGTTAAAAGAGGAGTTTGATAAATTAGGAAGTGAAACCGACGACCCTATAGGTCAATATATAAAACTTGCAAAAGCAAGAGGAGAAACAAAAGATACCGACCCGGTTTTACTGGAACTTTTAATAGCACTTCACAGAAAAGTGGACGAACTTAGTGCATATGTGAAAAATGAAAAAAAAGAGCTTGTAAAACTTGACTTTACTACCCGTATAATAAAAATAGGGTTTGAATATTTTGAAATAGAAGATAATCTTTTAAAAAAAGGGATGAAATATTACGGGAGAATGCAGCTTCCCGTATTTCCTCAAAGAGAAGTAGGAGTCGTTTTTGAAGCTGAAGAAGAAAATTTGGCTAAAATTTTGTTAATGCACGAAAGAGATATTAAAGATTATAACGCATACATTATGGCAAGAGAGAGGGCTATTATTCGAGAAATGAAGGTTAACAATGGTGGATAAAGTGACCGTAATTATAATGTTTTTAGGGCTTAGCGGGTTTTTATTTTTTTTGTTTTTATATATAATGAAAAGAGATAAATTTATAGAAGAAAAAGCGGCTGCTTTCGAAAGAAGTTTGGATACTTTAAATCAAGAGGTATATTTTTTAAAAGAAGAGCTTAAAAAAAGAAATATAAATGCTTCTTTACAAGAGATAGAAAAAATTATTAATCGTTTAATTAATGATGTTAAAAAGCTTGAGACGAAACATTTAACTCATATTCAACGACTTGAACAGAAAATGAT
>JBDONT010000019.1:0-23749 GCA_039831155.1 Nautiliaceae bacterium
AGAGTGATATTTGCAATGAAAAACTTGACGAGTTAAAAGAGAAAATTACTCAGTTGGTGTTTTTAGAATAAAAGTAGCAAGAAAAGAAGCTGCTATCTTTTTGAAGAGTTTTTAGCAGCTGCTCTTTGAGCTCTTGTGGCAAAGCTTCCTTTTGGAACTCTTCCTCCGTTTGCTTTTGCTGTTGCACTTTGAATTCTTGAAGCCGCTTTTGATGTCATAGGTATTTTTGCCATTTTTTCCTCCTTTTTGTTTTTTGGGCAAGAAATTATAAGAGCTTTTTTAATTTTAATATAGGAATTTTAAAGGACAAGAAAGTTAAAAATAATTTTACTCGCTTTCTTGTCTTTTTCTTTTCCTATTTATATTTTATGATAATGGTTAAAATTCCGATAAAAAAGGAGTCAAAATGAAATGTGCTAAATGGATAAGTAATGAAGAAATTTTAGGAATTGTAGTAAAAATTTTGGATATCGAACCAGATAATAAAAGAATAGTTAATAAAGATTTAGAAAGGTTTTTTAAATTTGAAAATATTTCCATATCAAAATATAAAGAAATTGAAGAGTATTTATTAAAAGAGATTTCTTCAAAATTAAAAATAGGATATATTGATTTAATTCATCTTTTAAATGTTTTAAATCAGATAAAAATTCATAATCCAACTCTTAATGTATCAAGAAAACAACTTGATTTTATTTTGCTTTTTGATGTGATTATTCCATTTTTTATTTCGAAGGCTGATTATAAATTTTTAGAGATTTTGAAAAAATATATTAATAGCAAATCGCCTTTTGAAAAATTTTTAGATGATTATTTAGAGCTAAAAAAGAAATTAATAGAAGAAAAAGGAATTGATACTACTTATAAAAATTTAAAAAATTGGATAAATGGAAAAAATATCTCAAAATCCTCAGTTAATGAGATTTTAGAGTTAATTGATGAAGATAAGAAAGAGGAGTTTTTAATATCTTTGTGGGTTATGAGAGTAATAAATAATTTAAGAAATTATTTTGGAGAAAAGATATCAAAATTCATATTTTCTCATATTAATCTGCTAATAGATTTTGATTTTGCTATGAAAGATGAGAGGGATGGTTATAAAGCTATTTTAGAAAAGCTTAATTTAAAAAATTCTTGGATGTTAAGAGAGTATTTTTATAGATATATTGAAAGAAATGATTATGTTTTTGTAGGGTTTGATGACTCGCGTGTAGATGAATTTTATGTTAATGAAATATTGATAAGAATAAAAGAGCTTTATAATTACAAAAGTATGGTAATTTTAGATGAAAATCAGTTTTTTTCTTTGATAGATGATTTCTTTTTTGTTGATTATATTAGATTAAATTTGGAAAAGCCTTTTAGTGAAGTTGATAAAAAAATTAAAGAAGTTTCAAAGTATACAAAAATAGATAACGATATGATAATTTTGGATGAAATTTCAAGGTTAGGTAAAGAGGAGTTTATAAGTGAATTTTCAAAATTATATGAAAGTTTAGAAGATAAAAGTTATCCTTTGGCTCAATTTTTTATGGGAATTTATCTTGTTAAAAGAGGAAAGTTAAAAGAGGCATTAGAAAAATTTAAATTGGCTTTAAATGGAGTTAATTGTATAGGTAGTAATATTTTAAAAGTAATTGAATTTGGATTAATGGTAAGTGCAAAACTTAACAATAAAAAACTCACAATAAATTTTAAAAATAATAAGTCTGATTTTATTAAATTTTATTTTGAAGGGTATAGGTTAGGTGTTTTGGTTTATCCAAAAGATTTTAAACCTATTTTAAATGATTATAAATTGGAGTTTGAAAGAAGATATGGAAAATTAAAAACTTTAAAAGCAGGAAATAAAAATGTTTATTTTGGTTTGGTAGATGAAATTCAAAAAATAAAGCCTGATTTAAAAAAACCTAATAAAAAAATAAAATTGCCTTATAAAAATTATAAAATTCATCAGCTTTTGCATTTTGCGGGAGAAGGGAGTTTTGAAGATGTAAAAAGATTGGTTGAAGCTGGGGCTGATGTTAATTGTGCGGATGAAGTAAGTAATTATACGGCTTTAATTGCCGCTCTTGAAAATCCACTTGATGAAGAGAGAAGAAAAATAGCTTTTTATTTAATAGATAAAATGGATAAAGATATAATAAAAAAAGAGTTGATTAAGAAGAAAAAAAGTGCTTTGGATTATGCTAAGGAATGGGGAGAAAGTGAAATAGTGGAAAAAATAAAAGAAAGACTTTCTAAGATTTAATTATGAAACTTACTAACATTACCGGAAGAGAACTTATGAAGATTTTAAAAAAGCTTGGGTTTTATTTTGATAGGCAAAATAGAGGAAATCACAGGATTTTTAAAAACCCTAAAGGAGAAATTGTCGTTATTCCTGCTTATAAGAAAAAAATATTAAAGCCCGGGCTTTTAAAGGGAATTTTAAATCAGTTAAATATCAATAAGGATGAGTTTATGAAACTTAGGGATATGGTATAATTAAATAAAAGTGTTTTAGATAAAGGAATAAAATGAAAATAACTTTAGCGTATGGTGGTGGAGGAGAAGAGACAAACAAGTTAATAAACGATTTGTTTTATAAATATTTTAATAATGATATTTTAGTAAGTGCGGAAGATGCTGCGGTTATCGGCACAGATGGAAAAATTGCTTTTACTACCGATAGTTTTACGGTAAGTCCTTTGTTTTTTAACGGAGGGGATATTGGAAAGCTTAGTATTGCTGGGACTTGTAATGATATTGCTATGATGGGAGGTAAGCCTGAATATTTAACTTGTGGGTTTATGATAGAAGAGGGGCTTGAATTTAATGAGCTTGAAAGAATAGTAAAGTCAATGGCTGATGAGCTTAAAAAAGTCGGGGCAAAAATTGTTGCCGGAGATACGAAAGTAGTTCCGGCCGGAAGTGTAGATAAGATTTTTATAAATACTTCCGGAATTGGAAAAATTGTAAAAGAAGGAATTAGTGCCCATAATTTAAAACCTGGCGATAAGATAATAGTTAGTCGTGATATTGGAAGACACGGAACTGTTATAATGGCTCACAGATACGGGGTTGATACAGATTTAAAGAGTGACTGTAAAGTTTTATGGGATGAGGTAAAAGCCCTTATTGATACGGGAATTGATATAAAAGCTATGCGTGATGCGACAAGAGGAGGGGTTAGTGCCGTTTTGAATGAATGGAGTAAGGCCAGTGGAGTAGGAATTGAAATTGAAGAAGAAAAGCTTCCTATTAGTGATGAAGTTATAGGGCTTTGTGAGATATTCGGGTTTGAGCCTATGGATTTGGCAAATGAAGGTACGTTTGTAGTTGCAGTTGATGCACAAGATGCTAAAAAAGCAGAGCAGGTATTAAAACAGTTTAACGATAAAGCTTCAATTATCGGGGAAGTAGTGGAGGGAAATAAAGTTGTCTTAACGTCTCCTTGGGGTTCTAAAAGATATATTGAACTACCAAAAGGAGAATTGTTGCCTAGAATTTGTTAAATTTTTGGTAAAATAGTATATGAATAATCATTTAGGAGTTGTGTGTGAGTAAACAGGAAGAAATTGTTAGTATGTTTGATTCTATTGCAAAGAGGTATGACTTTGTAAATAGAGTATTGACGTTCGGTATAGATAAAAGATGGAGAGAAAAGGCCATAAAAGATACTTTAGAACTTATCGACAAAAGAGAAGTTAAAATCTTAGATGTAGCGTGTGGAACGGGGGATATGATTGAGATTTGGCAAAACGAATCCAAAAAGAAAAATATAAAAGCGACTATTTGTGGATTAGACCCGAGTGTAGGAATGCTAGAGGTTGCTAAAAACAGATTTCCGGGGATTAAGTTTTATCACGCGTATGCAACTGAAATTCCTTGTAATAGTGAAAGTATTGACGGTATTAGTATTTCATTTGGTATTAGAAACGTAATAGAAATAAAAAAAGCGATAAAAGAGTTTTATAGAACGTTAAAAAACGGAGGAATTGTGCTTGTTTTGGAATTTGTAAAAGCAGATACCCCTAATAAGTTTAGAAAATGTGTGGATTTTTATTCTAATAAAGTTTTACCTAAAATTGGTGGAATTCTTAGCAAGAATAAAAAAGCGTATGAGTATCTTCCAAACTCTATAGAGAATTTTTATACTCCTAATGAACTTAGGCTTCTTTTTGAGAAAGAAGGATTTAAAACCCTTAAAATAGATAGTTTTAATTTCGGTCAGGTTGGGGTTTTTATATTTAAAAAGTCTTAACCCCCACCTACAAAGTTTAAAGCCTCCACTTTGTCGTTTTCTTTTAGTACGAATTTATCCCATTCGTCTTTTTTTACGATTTTCATATTAACAGCAACTGCCATAGTCTTATCAAGGACCTTAAGGTCCTCTAGGAGTTGTCTTATTGTTGTGTTTTCATTTATCTCTTTTTCAATTCCGTTTATTTTTATTTTCATAATCTTCCTTATAATGTAATCTCTTTTATATCTGCAATGTCAAGGAATTCTTTATAAATTGAAGCTATTAGGCTTTTTCTGTTGTGTTTTATTTTTTCATCTTCCACATTTACCATTACATTATCGAAAAATCTATCGATAAGAGGTTTTAGAGATACTAAAAAGTCAAGTTTTTCTTCAAGGTCATTAATTTCTTTTACTTTTTTAAACTCTTCCCATAACGCTTTTTCTTCATCTTTTTCAAATAATTTTTCGTCTACTTTAATCGAATTTAAATCGAAGTCTTTAACAATATTGGCAACTCTTTTGAAGGTGGTTGAGAGTTCTTTGAAGTCTTCTGAATTTACCATTTCGTTAATTAGTTTTACTTTTTTGTCAATTTCTACTAAATTACTCTCACCCGTAGCAAGCACGCTTCTGATAACCGAAGGATTTACGTTATAGAATTTGTAAAGTCTTTCAAAAATAAACTCTATTAGCTGATTTGTGTCAAATTCTTTATAGTTTGATTTTAGTTCGTTTATAATTTCTTTTATTTCCAAAGGTATATTGTTTTCGTTTGTTATTTTGATTATGTAGTTTGCAGCACGTCTAAGTCCAAACGGGTCTTTGTTTCCTTTTGGAATTTTACCTATGCTAAACAGAGCCATTAGGGTATCAAGGTTTCTTGCAATGTTTAAAAGGGCAGAGGTTTTATTTGTAGCAGTGTCGGAGTATTGTTCTTTAATAGCAGTTGCGATTTCTTCTTCAACTCCTTCTTTTTTTGCGTAATAATACCCCATAATTCCTTGAAGCTCGGTAAACTCATATACCATTTCTGTTAAAAGGTCTGCTTTTGCTAGATTTACGGCTTTTAGAAGTTTTTCTTTATCTGCTTTGAATTTATCTGCCAGAATTTGTGCTATTTTTTCTTCTCTTTTTACTTTATCGTATACGCTTCCAAGCCCGTCCATATAAACGATATTTTTTAAACCTTCTATGCTAAGACCTCTTTTAAGGTCGTTTTCCCAGAAGAATAAAGCGTCACTTAGTCTGGCCCTTAGTACTTTTTCGTTACCTGCTATAATTTTTGAAAAATCGTTTGTATAAGCGTTGCTTACTACTATAAAAGCGTTTGTAAGTTTATCGTCTTTATAAACCGGAAAATATCTTTGGTGTTCTTTCATAGATGTAATGATAACTTCCGGAGGAAGAACCAAAAACTCTTCGTCAAACTTTCCAGGAAGGGCTGTAGGGTATTCGGTAATTGCTACGATTTCAGCAAGTAAATCTTCGTCTATTTCAACTTTTATGTTTTCTTTTTCTTCAAGTGCCTTTATTTCTCTTAAGATTTTGGCTTTTCTTTCATCTTGATAGAGAATAACTCCGTGTTTGTCAAGTTTGCAGAAATATTCCCCTACGAATTCTATTTTTATATCTTCTTTGAAAATTCTATGAGGTTTTGTGATATTGGAGGATTTCACACAATAAGAGTTAAACTCTATAACTTCGTCTTCCAGCATACATAATATCCATCTAACCGGTCTTATAAATTCAGCTTCACACTCTCCCCATTTCATTGTTTTTCCGAAATTTAAAGAGTTTAGCCATTCGTTTATCATTTGAGGTAGAAGTTCTTTAGCTTCTTTTCCTTTTACTTTTTTTTGGAAATATAAAAACTCTTTGTTGCCTTTTGTTTTAAATAAAACGTTTTGAGGTTCAATTCCACACTTTTTAGCAAAACTCTCAAGGGCTTTTGGGTTTTTTTGAGCTATTTCTTTTGGAGCTCCCCATATCTCTTCTACTTTGTCTTCTTGTTTGATAGGAAATTCTCTATGCCAAAGAGTTAAACGTCTAGGTGTGTAATAAAAACTGAAATTTGTTTTTAAATCATATTTTTCCAAAATATCCAGCCATTTTTTTTCGATGTTCGGTAATTCTTTTAAAAGAGGGATAGCCGGTAACTCTTCAACTCCTATTTCTATGAGTAGTGGTTTTAACATCATTTTCCTTTTTTTATGTAATTTTATCAAATTTGGTATTATTTAATTTAAAAAGGGGAAATTATGATACTAAAAGAGATTTTAAAATCAGATGAAAACGATATAAATTTGGATTTTAACGATTTGGATTTGATATGTTCTCATTTAGGTTTTGCTTTTGTAAATAAAAAAAGAGGAAAACCGGATGATATATTAAAAACTCTTTTTCCTAAAAATATCTCTTCTTTTAAAGGGGCTTTGATTTATTTTAAAACCCACAGTGAGTTTCCGTTGCTGGAAATAGAACGTGTAGTTGGTAAGGTTTATGAACTGGGAAGTGAGGAGTCCGATATTATTTTTGGAAATTCAACGGACGATTCTTTAGACAAAGAAGAGATGGAAGTTGTTTTAATTTTAAGTGGGATTGAGGGGTGATTATTCATATTTACTTAATTTTTCTTTTAATTCTTTAATTTCCTCTTCTAACTCTTTTTTTCTCTCTTCATTTGCTTTGGTAAGGGCAGAGGCTATTATTCCAGCCGGTACGCTTACAATTCCTAAGCCCAAAATCAGTATAATAGCTGTAAATATTTTACCTCCGACAGTTATTGGATATACATCTCCGTATCCTACTGTTGTAAGAGTGGCTACTGCCCACCACATTGAAGCAAATACGCTTGGGAAGTTTTGTGGTTGTGCCTGGTGTTCGAAAAAGTATATTCCCACTGCCGAAATATAAAATAAAACAAGCGTAAAAAAGAGGAATAAAAAAAACTCCTCTTTTGCTTCTTTGAGTGCTTTTTGAAAATGAATTATGCTTTTGTGGTATCTTCCCAGTTTAAAAAGTCTTAATATTCTAAATATTCTTAAAATTTTGAGTACCTGGGCGTCTGTTGCGAGAGATAAATAAAAAGGTAAAATGGATATTAAATCAATAATACCGTAAAAACTGAAAATATATTTTAGTTTGTTTTTGGCGACATATATTCTTAGGATGTATTCGACTGTAAAAATTATAGTGGCTGTTATTTCTATAAAATCTAGGATTTGTTTGGTTGAAGAGGATAAATTAGGAATAGTTAAAATAGAAAAATTGAGGATAGAAACAATTACTACTATTTGGATAAAGATATTAAAAACTCTGCTTGGGGTAGAGTCGTTGTATTCTACTATTTGAGTTAGAAATTCTTTCATTTAATTCCTTTTTTAATATTATTTTAACAATTTTTTATATTTTTCTAAAATATGGCATAATTTGTAAAAAAAAGGCAGATAATGGATTTTATGCCCGTAGGCGATATTATTAATGAAAAAATCTTTTTTTTTATTCCGTATTATCAAAGAGGATATAAATGGGAAGAACATCAGGTAAAGGCTATGCTTGATGATTTTTGGAATTTTTGTGAAAAAGTGGAGTATGAAAAAGATGAAAATTATAAGTACTATTCGCTCCAGCCGTTAGTGGTTGTAAAAATGGATGAAAAACGTTACAAAGTAGTGGACGGTCAGCAGAGATTAACTACGATTTATATTATTTTAAAAGCTTTTCAAAACTATCTGGAAGAAGAAAAAGATAAATATACCTTTGAAATTGATTATGAAAGAGGTTCAAAAGAGTTTCTTAAAAATATAGAAAAAGAGGCTGATGAATTTAACTTAGATTACTGTTATATGAAAAACGCATATAATACGGTTTTTGAATGGATAGAAGAAAAAGGGCTTCAAGAGCAAGATGTTTTGGATTTAAGAAACGTTATAGTAAGAAATTCAAGAAAAATAAACGGTGTAGATAGAAAAAACAATATCCGTTTTATCTGGTATGAAATAGACGAAAAGGATGAGTTTGACGTTTTTATAAGATTAAATATAGGTAGGATTCCTCTTACCAATACAGAGCTTATTAAATCTTTTCTGGTTCAAAAGGAGTCTTCTTTACAAAAAAGATTTGAGTTTTCAAAAGAGTGGGATGAGGTTGAATATACCCTTGAAAATGATGAGTTTTTCGGATTTTTATCTGCTAAGGATTTTTCTACCAGAATGGAGGTTGTTTTTCAGATTCTTTTAAATAAGACGGAATATAAAGAATATGAGCTTTATGAGGCTTTTATTAAAAAATACAAAGATTTTTCTTTAGAAGAGATTTGGGATGAGGTAAGAAAGGTTTTTTATCTTTTGAAATTTTGGTATGAGGATAGGGAGTTTTATCATTTGATAGGATATTTAATCAGTGTGGGTGTAAATATTAACGAAATATTCGTTTTATATAGCGAAAGTGAAAATAAAAAAGATTTTAAAAACAAACTTAAAGAGTTAATAAAAAGAAATTTAAATATTAAAGTGGAAGAGATTGAAACGCTTAGTTATTTAGAGAAGGAAAAAGTGCATAAAGTTTTGCTTTTATTTAATGTTTTGAGTCTTATTAATTCTACAAAAGATGTGTATGTGAAGTTTTCGTTTGATAAATTTAACCGTGAAAAATGGTCTATTGAACATATAACGCCTCAAACCGATAAGATAAAAGAGCAGGATTTTAATAAAATAAAAGAAGAACTTAAAAAATTAAATTTGAATTTAAATTTTGATTTAGAGTTTGATGAGTTTAGGAAAAATATTGAAAAGGAATTTAGCGACTTTACAGATACCGAAGAAAAACATAATATTCAAAATTTAACTCTCTTGCCAAGAAGTCTTAATTCTTCTTTAAAAAACAACTTTTTTCCGGTAAAAAGAAACTATATAGTCCAAAAAGACAAAGACGGAGAGTTTGTGCCGATTGCTACTAAAAATCTATTTTTGAAATACTATAGTGACGCCGTAAAAAATGATAGTCTTTTAAAGTGGAGTAAAGATGACGGCAAAAGATATGTAGAGGCTATAAAAAATACGTTGGGAAAATTTTTAGAAGGTGATGAGAATGGCAACTAATTTTTTAGATATCAGACACATAAAAATACCTATTGTTCAAAGGGACTACGCCCAGGGTAGAGACGATGAAAAGGCAAGGGAGGTTATAGAAAATTTTTTGGATGATATATTTTTTGCTTTAGAGAATAAAATAAATTTTCATTTGGATTTTGTGTATGGAAATTATGAAGATGAATACTTTGTGCCTATTGACGGACAGCAGAGGCTTACGCTTTTGTATCTTTTGCACTGGTATTTCGCCAAAAAAGAGAATATCGATTTTAAAAACGGTTTAATTTATGAAACTAGGGTGTTAGCCAGAGAATTTACTAAAAAATTAAATTCTTTTGATATTGATTTAAATAAGGATGAGTTGTCTTTGCAAATAGAAAATCACAAAGATTTTATACCTTATTGGAAAAACGACCCGAGTGTTAAGTCTATGTTAAAAGTTCTTGATTTGATTCATAAAAAAGCAAAGGATAAAAATATAAGTTTTAAAGATTTAAGTTTACTTACGTTTGAGATTTTTGAATTAAGCGATTTTTCTCAAAAGCAGGCAGAAGAACTTTACAGTAAAATGAATTCAAGAGGAAAAGCTTTGAGTGAATTTGAAAATTTCAAAGCAAAAATAGAGCAGATTGTCCTTGAAAAAAGAGATGAAAATTTATACAAAACTATTGCTTCTAAATTTGAAAAAGAGTGGATAAATGAGTTTTGGAGAGGCAGTTGTGAAGATGCTAAGAATGTTGATAAAAGGTTTATTAATTTTGTTTATTTTTTAACCGAAATGAGATACTATGATATTAAGTGGGAAAAAGAGCTTAATATAAAAAGCTTTTCGTTTTTGAGAGAGTTTTATTCGAATGAAGATAATTTAAATTTTTTAATCTCTTCGTTGGATAAGTTAGAAGAGTTTAAAAGTTTTTCTAAGGAATTTGAAAGTTTTAAGCTTTTTGATAAAAAAGAACATATAAATTTTTTTGAGGAGATAACGGAAAATTATTTTAAGATGAGTATTACAAATAAAGTTTTGGCTTATATGCTTTTAAAAACTTTAAATAAAGACAGTAAATACCTTTTAAGAGTTGTAAGGAACGATTTAAATAGAGGCAGAACATTAAAAACGGGTAGGATTGAATATAACTTAACAATAGAAAACAAAGATATCCCAAAATATTTAAGTGAATATAATAAACTTTTAAACGATAATCCTTATAAAGCTTTGTTGGAAAATAGATTTTCAACAGAGAGTATGAAACAGGAACAGAAAAAGGCTGAATTTGTTTTAAAAGGTTTTGAAAAACAGATATTTGAGCTTGAAGATTTTGAATATTTAAAAGGAGATTTGGGGCTTATACTCTCTTCAATTAAGGATTTAGGCCAAATAAAATTTATTCATACTCATTTTATTGATTTATTTAAAAAAGATGATAGTTTTATAGCAAGGGCATTTCTTAGTTTTGGGGATTACAGCTTGAAAATCGGCAGTATTTTTAGAGGTAATAAATATTTTTTCGGACAAAAAGGAAACTGGGAGGTTATATTTACAACTAACACCCAGACAAAAGAGCATTTGGAAGTTTATAACAGATTTTTTGATTCTTTGGATAAATTGGATAGTAGCATTGAAAATAAACTAAAAGAGTATGACGGAAAAAATAAAGACTGGATTTATTATTTCTTAAAATATCCTCTTATTCTTAGCAAATATAAAAATCTTAGCAACGTAATAGGATGGATAAGAGAGTGGGAGGGAGATATCTCATCTATTGAAAAGCTCCAAAAACATACCCAAATATCAAATCAGAGATTAAATGTATTTTTGCTGCCTATTGCAAAAACATTTGATGATGATTTATTAAAATACCAGGAAATAGATGAAAATAATCTTACATTTTTGGAGATAAACGATATGCAAATTTATGTGGAAGATTCTAAAATTTATGTGGATGAAGAGGCGTTTGAGCTTTTTGGTATTAAAGATGCAGTAAAAGAAGTGATTGAGTATTTAAAGAAGTAGTTTATAATTCTTATAAATCGGCTCATCCACATATAACCCGTCAATCGTAAACGGGCCTTCCTCTTCAAACCTTTTTACTATCATTTTTGCAAACTCTTTATCTTCATCAAAAATTTTATTGGCCATTTCTACTTGTGCAGGAGTTATACATCCAACTCCATTTAGGCCTAAGTTTTTTTGAAGCAGGCACCACTTTTTAAATCCCTCTAAATCTTTATACTGCTGATAGACAAAACCAATTGGAGTAATGTCTAAAAATCTTGAAGTTAATGAAAAATCGCTTAAAATCTTATGAATTAAGGGATTTTCAAGGGATATTATAGAATGAGGGAGTTTTAGTTCGTTTAATAAATCATAAATTCCTATATAAAATGTTGTGAGTTTTGGGTGTTTTAGGTCTTTTAAATTAAAAAAAGCTTCCTTTGTCTCGATGGAAGCGTGGATTTCCTTTTCTGTTCTCATAAAAAAAACGTCTTCAATCTCTTCAGTTGAGTTTATTTTCGGTATTCTAAAAGCGTTAAAGTTAAACTGTTTTAAAAATTCTATATCTTTTATTCCACCCTCATCAAGTGCGTTTACTCTTATGACTATTTCTTTATCAATCTTTTCAATACGGCTTAAAAATACTCCTATCATAACTCTTGCAATCTCTTTTTTTTCTTTGGGTACTCCGTCTTCAAGGTTTAGCATAATAACGTCTGCTTTTAGTTCGTCTATTTTGTTGAGGTGTTTTACTTGGTGTCCACTTACCATTAAAACAGAGCGTTTTTTTGTTTTGGGGAGGTTAAAAGTTTTAATCGGTTTTATTAAGGATAAAGCTTTTTTAACGTCGTTATTTTTTACGATGTTTTCCAGTTCTTTTATATCTTCAAAAATCATTTTTTCTCCTTTGAGTTTATATAAAGCAGTAGAGCCTGGATTTCGTTATCGGTTAAGTAGTCGTATTTTGGCATAATGTTTATAAATCTTATAGGGTTTTTAGGGTCTTTTTTCAGTAAGGGTTTTATTTTTATTTGATGAAAAAGAGCTTTTTTTAGCTTCTCAAACGTTAAGTTTTTAAAAGGTGTGGTTTTTATTATCACTTTTTCGTTTTTGGAGTTGATGTAGCTTGTTATTATTTTTCCTTGAGCTTTTTCGCCGTGACATTTTGCACAGCTAATTCCCCTAGGGTTATGGTAGAGCATTTTTCCGTATTCCAGTTTTGTAATAAACCAACTCTCTTCTTTTGCGTATAATGAGGTTATTAGGATAATTAAGAGCCGAATTAACATTAAATTTTTCCTTTTATGTTAAAATTTCAAATATTTCTCATTTTATCAAAAAGGATAACAAATGACAATTTTGGACGGAAAAAAACTATCGGAGAAAATAAAAGAAGAATTAAAACTTGAAGTAGAAAAACTGAAAAAAGAGGGAATTACTCCGGGACTTGCAGTAATTTTAGTGGGAAACGACCCGGCAAGCCACACTTATGTCAGAATGAAAAAAAACGCCTGTGAGAAAGTAGGTATTAATTCTGTCGTTTATGAGATGGATGAAAATATCACTCAAGAAGAGCTTTTGGCAAAAATTGACGAAATAAATAACGACGATTCTATTCACGGACTTTTAATTCAGCTTCCTTTGCCAAAACATATAGATACAACAGAAATTCTAGAGAGAGTTCATCCTAAAAAAGACGTTGATGGGTTTCATCCTTACAATATGGGAAGGCTTGTTGAGGGGCTTGATACGTTTGCACCTTGTACGCCTCTTGGGGTAATGGAGCTTTTTAAGGAGTACGATATAGATTTAAAAGGAAAAGACGTATGCGTTGTAGGTGCTAGTAATATAGTAGGTAAACCTATGTGGGCACTGCTTGTTAACGCCTGGGCTACGGTGGATATTTGTCATATTGAAACGCGTGATTTAAAAACTCATACAAAAAGAGCCGATATCGTAATAGTGGGTGTGGGTAAACCTAATTTAATTACCGAAGATATGGTAAAAGATGATGTAATCATAGTTGATATCGGAATTAATAAACTTGATGACGGAAGACTTGTAGGGGATGTGGATTTTAAAAACGTTAGTAAAAAAGCTTCATATATAACTCCTGTACCGGGAGGCGTAGGTCCTATGACTATTGCTATGCTTCTTAAAAATACCGTAAAAGCTGCAAAAAACTTTAAAGATAACAAATGAAAGAAAAATTAAAAAAGCTTTATGAGTGGTCCGGGACTTGGACCGGGACTATAGTTATTGTTTTACTTATTATTTTCTTTTTGGCTCAAGCGTTTGTAATTCCCAGTGGAAGTATGAAAAGAACTCTGCTTCCGGGAGATGCTCTGTTTGCTAAAAAATTTGCATACGGAGTGCCTATTCCTCATATTCCTTGGATAGAAGTTCCTATACTTCCCGATTTTAAAGGGGATGGTCATTTAATTGACGGTCCTAGACCGAAAAGAGGTGATATAGTGATTTTCCGTTGGCCGGAAAACCCTAAAATGCACTTTGTAAAAAGATGTGTGGCAGTAGGTGGCGATAAATTAATGGTAAGAGATAAAAACTTGTATTTAAGAGTTGAAAATAACGACCAAAAAACCATAGAGTTTGCAAAAAAAATGAAAGCCGAAGTTGTGGATATAAACGGGGAAAAATGGGCTAAGAATCCTTATATGAAAATGCATCCCGGTATTCACCACGACTCTAACGTAGATTTTCCGGAAGAAGTGTTTAACTACGGACCTATAATAGTCCCAAAAGATAATTACTTTATGATGGGAGATAACAGAGACCACAGCAACGATAGTAGATTTTGGGGACCGGTGCCTTACAAACTGATAGTCGGGAAACCTTGGTTTATTTATATGAGTTGGGTTATGCAAAAAAAAGGCGAAGACGAGGCGGAAAACTGTCCTAATTTTACAATCAGATGGAACAGAGTCGGAAAAACCATACATGAAATTGAACAAGAACTAAGAGAGGGTAAAAAACCTTATTTAACCGCCGGATGTAATCCTAAAGCAGACTAAAGGAAGAGAGTGGAATTTATAATTATAAAATACGCAGCTTTAATTCTTGCGTTTTTAATAGCCATTATAGGTCACGAAATTATGCACGGGCTAATGGCTAGATATTACGGTGATTTAACGGCTACGAAAGAGGGAAGACTTAGTATAAATCCCATAAAACACATAGACCCCTTTGGGAGTATTGTTTTTCCTTTGGTTTTGTTTTTATCTCAAAAACTTATGGGGGTTGCCAATCCTATAGTATTCGGGTGGGCTAAACCGGTGCCCGTTAATATGTTTACTGTTGTAAACAGAGGTGGTTATATAGGGGCTTTTAACGTTTCTATTGCGGGAGTTGTTTATAATATGACTCTTGCTTTACTTGCTTCTAGCGTTTTGTGGATGTTTGATAGACCACAAAGTTATTTTGAGCTTTTTATTTATCTCTTTTTAGCTTATATTATTATAGTCAATGTCATTTTGGCTGTTTTTAATATGGTGCCTATTCCTCCACTTGACGGGGCAAATGCTATTAAATATCTCTCTTTACATTTTAAGTGGTACAAGATAGTTGAGTTTTTCAATAAAATAGAACCTTACGGAATGATTATTTTAATGATATTTTTGTTTACGCCTCTTGGAGATTTTATTTTTAAACCGGCTTATTATTTAATCGATATTCTTTTAAGGTAAGGGGTTATTTTTTAAACCACCCCTTAACCCTTTCTATTGCTTCTTCTAAGATACTTTTATGTTCTTTTATCTCTCCACCGAAGCTTTTATGAAGTTTTTCAAGCAGTTCTTTTTGTTCATCGGTTAGTTTTTTAGGGTATACGATATTTAAAATGGCAATCAAATCCCCTTTATATCCCGTGTTAGGGTCCGGAATTCCTTCTCCTTTAAAAATAACTTTCGTTTTATCTTTTGTATAAGGTTTTATTTCTATCTCTTTTTCTCCGTTTAGAGTTGGGATTTTGACTTTATCTCCTAAAATCGCACTTGTAAAGAATATAGGAACTTCCACTATTAAATTATTTCCGTGACGTTTGAAGATTTTTGATTCTTTTACTTTAAAGATTAAATACAAATCTCCTCTTCCGAATCCCGGATATTCGTTTCCTTTGCTAGGTACTCTCATTCTCATTCCGGTATCTACGCCGGCTGGGATGTCTATTTTTACTTTTTCTTTTTCTATTACGTAGCCTTTTCCGTTACAAGCGTTACACACTTTTTTGGCTATAAATCCTCTTCCGTTACATTGAGGACACGTTTGAGATATTCTCATAAATCCGTTACCCATTACCACACTTCCTCTTCCGTGGCAGGTAGGGCACGTTTCTTTTTCTTTGGCTCCACTTCCTTCACACTCTTTGCAAGGTTTGAAATAGCTTATTTCTATCTCTTTACTAATTCCGTATACCGCCTCTTCAAATTCCAGAGTAACTTCTACGGCTTTGTCTATGTCATAAGGCATTTGTTGTGATTTTGACTGTGAAAAATCTCCCCCGAAAATATCGTTAAACATATCGAATATATCCCCGAAATCAAAGTCGGTTTTATAGCCTTGTCCTTCAAGTCCCTCTTTTCCGTATCTGTCGTAAATCGCTCTTTTTTCATCATCGCTTAGGACTTGATAAGCTTCGTTTATTTTTTTAAACATCTCTTCGGCTTCTTTGTCTCCAGGATTTCTGTCCGGATGATATTTCATAGCGAGTTTTCTATAAGCTTTTTTTATTTCTACTTTTGTAGCCGTTCTTTCAACGCCTAATATTTCATAATAATCCAATCGCCCCTCCTTTTTTGGTGGAATTATATCAGTTTAGGATAAAAGTTGTGAAGTTTTAAGAATATAATTAATATGCTATAATTCTTTAAAAAAAGGTTCGTTATGGCATATGAAATTGATAAAAGTCAATTAGACGAAATTCTGCAAAGACATAAATTATCGTGGGAAGATTATGAGCATATTAAAAAAATTTTAGGGCGTGAACCGAATCTTGTGGAACTTGGTATTTTTTCTGCAATGTGGAGTGAGCATTGTTCTTATAAATCGAGTAAAGTTTATTTAAAAGGTTTCCCGACAGAAGCTCCTTGGGTAATTCAAGGTCCCGGAGAAAATGCCGGGGTTATTGATATAGGTGATGGAATGGCAGCTGTTTTTAAAATGGAATCTCACAACCACCCTTCGTTTATTGAGCCTTATCAAGGTGCGGCAACCGGTGTAGGAGGGATACTTAGAGACATATTTACAATGGGTGCAAGACCGGTTGCGAATTTAAATGCTATCAGATTTGCTCATATTAAAGGAAATGATGAAATAGCCAAACTTCATAGACACTTGTTAAGTGGGGTTGTAGCAGGAATCGCCGGATACGGTAACTGTATAGGAGTACCTACAATTGGTGGAGAGACTGCTTTTGAAGAGTGTTATAAAGGTAATATTTTAGTAAACGCCTTTTCTCTTGGAATTTGTCCTCAAGATGAAATATTCTACGCAAAAGCCGAAGGTATCGGAAATCCGGTAATTTACGTAGGTTCTAAAACGGGACGTGACGGACTTGGTGGGGCTGTTATGAGTAGTGACAGTTTTAAAGAGGGAGACGAAGACCAAAGACCTACAGTTCAAGTCGGAGACCCGTTTACAGAAAAACTGTTAATGGAAGCGTGTTTGGAACTTTTTAAAACCGACTATATCGTAGGTATTCAGGATATGGGAGCTGCCGGGCTTACATCTTCAAGTTTTGAGATGGCCGGTAAGAGTGGAAGTGGGCTTATTATGCACTTAGATAAAGTTCCTATGAGAGAAGAGGGAATGAACCCTTATGAACTTATGCTTAGCGAATCTCAAGAGAGAATGCTTATTTGTGCTAAAAAAGGTTACGAAGATAAAGTAGTAGAAATATTTAAAAAATACGACCTTGACGCAGAGGTAATCGGTGAGGTTACGGATACGGGAAGGGTTGAGCTATACTGGTATGGAGAAAAAGTTGCGGATATTCCGGTAGACCCTATTACGGAAGAAGCACCGGAACTGACTAGACCGGTAAAAGAACCGGAATATTTAAAAGAAATCAAAAATATTCAAATTCCGGATGTTAACCCTCAAGAAGCGTTTGAAAAACTTATGAGTGAGAGTGAAATAGTTGATAAATCTTGGATTTACGAGCAGTATGATTCTATGGTACAAACAAATACGGTTGATACCAAAAGGGTTGACGGAAGTGTTATAAGGGTAAAAGAAAACGGAAAATTCTTAGGAATGGCGTGTGATTGTAACGCCAGATTAAATTATATAGACCCGAAAAAGGGAGCTGCAGCTGCCGTAATGGAAGCCGGAAGAAACGTAGCCGTTAAAAAGATAAAACCACTTGCAATTACCGACTGTCTAAATTACGGAAACCCTCTAAACCCTGAAATTATGTGGCAGTTTAAAATGGGATGTGAGGGTATAAAAGAGGCTTGTGCCGCACTTAATACGCCGGTTGTAAGTGGAAATGTATCTCTTTATAACGAAAATGAAGGTGAGGGTGTATATCCGACTCCGGAAATAGCTATGGTTGGAGCAAGTGATGATTTTAGAAGCAGTGAACTTAAAGAAGAAGGTAATACAATTTATATTTTAGGAGAAACAAAACCGGAATTCGGAGGAAGTCTTTATCTTAAAGTATTCGGAGGAAAAGTCGGAGGAGTTCATCCGGAAGTTAACTTTGACAAAGAGCTTAAACTTTGGGACGTGCTTCAAAGCGATTTAATCGAAAGTGCAAAAGACATTTCAACCGGAGGAGCCGCAATCGCCGCTTATAAGTGGGCTTGTGTGAGTGATAAGGGAGTTGAAATTGATATGAAAGTCTCTTCTCCTAAAGATATTTTTGCAGAAAGTTTAAGTCGTGCTTTTGTTGAAGTAAAACCTCAAAACGAAGAAGCTTTTGAAGAGTTATGTAAAAATAAAGGTATTTATTTTGAAAAAGTAGGGCGTGTAGGTGGAGATAAAATCAGAATAAACGATGTTGAAGTTAATTTAGACAAAGCAAAAGATATCTATTTCAATACTTTCCCTAAAATTATGAAAAACGAAATAGATTTTGCAGATACGATTTTCGAAGGATAAGATTTAAAGATAAATCTTTTCTCCTTCTTCTACTATATGGGCTTTTTTTTCAAAATATGAGTTTATTACCGATTTAAAGATTACCTGTTTGTCGAACTCTCCGTGTATTAGGAAAATCCTATCAAGTTTTTTAAATTCGCTCATCCATTCAATAAGCTCGTTTTGGTCTGCGTGAGCCGAAAATCCGTTAATTGTGTGGACTTTTGCTTTTACCATTATCTCTTCGTGAAAGATTTTTATAAATTTAGCCCCGTCTACTATTTCTCTGCCTAAAGTCCCTTTTGCCTGGTATCCTACGAATAAAATAGAGTTTCTAGGGTTCCATATACGGTGTTTTAAATGATGAAGGACTCTACCTCCGTTACACATTCCACTACCAGCTATTATTATGTTTCCTCTTTCTAAGTTGTTTATGGCTTTGCTCTCTTCTACATCTTTAACAAGTCTTAATTGAGGAAATTCAAAAGGGTGTTTTTTAAATTTTTTACATTTTTTGCTTAACAATTTAGACCATTTTTTATAAACGGCAGTTACTTTTGTAGCCATAGGGGAGTCTAAAAAAACTCTGCTTGATTTAGGAAGAGATTTTTCTTCGCTCATTTCTTTTAAAATACATAAAACCTGTTGAGCTCTTTCAATTGCAAATGTTGGAATTATTACATTTCCTCCGTTTAAGAGAGTGTTTATTATTACTTTTTTAAATTCTCTTATGCTTTCATCTATGCTTTTATGGTTTCTGTCTCCATAGGTGCTTTCAATAAATAAAGCGTCGGCAAAGCTGGGTTTTTGAGGTTTTGGTAAGATACCGTTGTTTTTGTTGCCTAAATCTCCACTAAAAACGACTCTTTTTTTAATATCGAACTCTTTAAAATCAATTTCAATAAAACTGCTCCCAAGTATATGCCCGGCGTCTTTGAATTTTGCCTTTATGCCTTTTGCTATTTTTACGGTTTTATTGTATTCGACTTTTACTCTATCCATTTTTTTAAAAATCTCTTTTACTTCGTCCACCGTATAAAGAGGTTTTCTTACTTTGTCTTCTTTTCCTCTTCTTTGGGCTTTTTTGTATCTTGTTTTGTAATCTTCCTCTTGAAGTTTTGCACTGTCTAAAAGGACTATTTTAGTGATATCGAATGTTGCAGGATGAGCGAAAACTTTACCTTTAAACCCATATTTATATAAAATAGGAATTCTTCCTACATGGTCAAGGTGTCCGTGCGTTAGGATTAATGCGTCTATATCTTTTGGGTTAAAACCTAAAGGTTCATAATTTAAATGTTCGTTTATTCCTTGAAACATTCCGGCATCAATTAAAATTTTGCTTTTTTCGGTTTCTAGCATATGCATAGAACCGGTTACGATTTTTGCAGCTCCAAAGCTTTGTTCGTATGCTTGTTTCATTATTTATCCTTTTCCATATTTACTATATCTTGAATAACTTTTAATACGCTATCCGGGTTTAAACTCATACTCTCAATCCCGATACTTACAAGAAACTTAGCAAATTCCGGATAATCGCTTGGGGCTTGACCACAAAGGCCATTATATTTATTATTTCTTTTAGCACCTTCTATTGCCATTTTTACCATCTCTTTAACTGCTTCATCTCTTTCGTCATAATCAAATGCAACAATTTGAGAGTCTCTATCAACTCCAAGTGTTAATTGAGTTAAGTCATTTGTACCGATACTTATTCCGTCAAATATTTTTAAAAATTCATCAATTAAAATTACATTGCTTGGAATTTCACACATCATATAAGTTTTTACATCTCCTAAGCCATTTTCTTCTAATACTTTTTTAACTCTTTTTGCTTCATCAATTCTTCTACAAAACGGAATCATTAAAACTATGTTATCAAATCCCATTGTCTTAATGGCTCTTTTCATTGCCTTACATTCAAGCTCAAATCCTTCTTTATAGTTTGGATGAGAGTATCTTGCAGCTCCTCTAAACCCTATCATTGGATTGTCTTCTATTGGCTCAAAGTGTCTTCCACCTAGTAGATTTGCATATTCGTTACTTTTAAAATCACTCATTCTAACGATACATTTTTTTGGGTATACGCTGCTTGCAATTGTTGCAACCCCTTCACTTAGAGTTTTTACAAAAAACTCTTCTGCATCTCCATCAAATGGAAAACTTAGTTCATCAATTAAAGCTTGTTCAGTTTCATTTAGCATTTCAGGGTGCTTTATTGCCATTGGGTGGGCTTTTATGTAGTTATTGATAATAAATTCCATTCTTGCAAGACCAATCCCATCAACCGGAAGTTTTGCAAGGCTAAAAGCAAGTTCCGGGTTTCCTAAATTCATCATAATTTTAGTTTTTGGACGAGGTAGTTTTGAGATGTCTGTTTTTTCTATTTCAAATTTGAGTATTCCTTCATATACTTTTCCAATCTCACCCTCTGCACAGCTAACTGTCACTTTTTGATTTTCTTTAAGTATCTTCATAGCATCTTTTGCACCAACAATTGCAGGTTTTCCAAGCTCACGGCTTACAATTGCCGCATGACAAGTCCTACCGCCCGTTTCTGTAACGATTGCACTTGCCTTTTTCATAACAGGTTCCCAATCTGGGCTTGTAGTGTGGGCTACTAATACATCTCCTTCATTAAACTTATCAGCTTCTGCCATAGATTTTAATATTTTAACTTTTCCGGCTCCAATTTTTTCGCCAACCGCGTTTCCTGTTAGTAAAACTCTGCTTTTTTCTTTAAGTTTATAGATTTCAAGAGTAGTTGCTTTTTGTTGAGAGTGAACAGTTTCTGGGCGAGCTTGTACCATATATAATTTTCCATCAACTCCGTCTTTTGCCCACTCCATATCCATAGGAGTGTAAGTATTTCTTGCTTTTGTATAGTGTTCTTCTATTTTTATAGCCCAGTCAGCCAAAGTTAATACTTCTTCATCATTTATTGCAAATTTCATTCTTTTTTCTATTGGAGTAGGGATATTTTTTGTAAACTGCTCTGCAAGATTTTCTTTTTGAAGCTCATCGCTAAAAATCATCATTTTTTCTTTGCTGCCGAGTTTTCTTTTAAGTACGGCTTTATATCCTTTTTTAAATGTAGGCTTATGAACATAAAAAGTGTCCGGATTAATTGTCCCTTGTACTACATTTTCACCAAGCCCAAAAGCCGCATTGATAAATACAACATCTTTAAATCCACTCTCCGTATCTATACTAAACATAACTCCACTGCTTCCTATATCGCTTCTTACCATTTTCATAACTGCAACTGATAGATAAACTTTCATAGGGTCAAAGTTGTGAGTGTATTTATAGTTTATGCTTCTGTCTGTAAAGTTGCTTGCAAGACACATCTTATAAGCCCAAAGAAGATTTTTTTCTCCTTTTATGTTTAGGTAAGTTTCATTTTGTCCGGCGAATGAAGCAGTCGGGCTATCTTCTGCCGTTGCTGAACTTCTAACGGCAAGGCTTAAATCCCCATACTCTTTTTTTAACTCTTCGTATCCTTTTAAAATTTCTTCTCTTAAATCATCCGGAACTTCTCCCTTCATTATAAGTTCTCTTGCGGTTTTACCTACTCTTTTTAATTCATCAATATCGTCTGGATTGAAGTTTTCAAATAGTTTATTTAATTTTTCCCATATATTATTATGAGTTAAGTAATGTTTATAAGCAGTTGCAGTTACTGCAAATCCGTTTGGCACATTTACTCCAAGTGGAGTTAAATGGTTATACATCTCACCTAAACTTGCATTTTTACCTCCGACTTCACTTACGTCTTTTAAGCTTAGGTCTTTAAAAAATTTAATATAGTCCATTTTTCTGCCTTTTTTTGATTTACTATCATTTTACTCCAACTTTACTTAAAATAGACTTAAAAAAATAAAAATCCGGTGAAAATAGTGATAATTCCGAATATTAATAGAATTAAAAAGTCTTTAAAGTTATTTTTCTTCCCAAAATAGATAGCATACAGGGCTTTTAGAATATTATTACTTCCGGTTGCTATAAATATGGCTTTTAGTATTGTTTGTTGAGAGATTGAGTATTTACAGGTTAATAGAGATAAAATATAAGGGTCGATATCCGTAAATCCTATTAAAAACGAGAGTATCTGTAAACCGGTATTTCCATAATGGGTTGTAACGTATTTGGTAATTACTATCATCGCTACAAACAAAGAAGCAAAAATAAAAGCCGTTTGCAGCTCCAGAGGGTTTTGGTCGTTTATGTAATTTGATGTGGTGTCTTTTTTGTAAAACAAAAAGGCTATGAAGATTAAAGCAATTGCAAATAAAATATAAAAAGGAGCCATTTTGGCTGCTGTTTGGTGGTTAAATATAAATGCGATTGTCAATATTCTTAGATACATCATAGCAGTAGCTATTATAATCGCACTTGTTAGGATTAGCGAATTTGTTTGGGCTTTTTTGCTAAGTACTACCGTTGTAGCGGTTGAGCTGTATAGCCCTCCTAATATACCGGTTATTAAATAACCTTTGTTTTTGAAAAGATACTTTTGAAGTATATAACT
This sequence comes from Nautiliaceae bacterium, assembly GCA_039831155.1. Classification (GTDB taxonomy): domain Bacteria; phylum Campylobacterota; class Campylobacteria; order Campylobacterales; family Nautiliaceae; genus Nautilia. Next base: position 22,943 of record JBDONT010000019.1, read on the forward strand.
TCCGTATGAAATACCGGAAATAACGACGACCGCCAGCCATATTTTAAAAGGAGAAATATCTATAAAAGCTATTTTTTTATCCGGTAAGAGTGGTAAAATAACTCCACTTAAAAGTATAAATTTTCCCAATGTTTCGAACTCTTCAAGCTCAATTTGAGTAATTATTTTTTGGATTTTTTTCTTAGAGTTTAAAATAAAAACGACCAGAACAAATATTAAAGCCGGAAACCAGATATTGTATTCGACGCTAAGGGGTCCTAAAGAGTAGACAATGGCTGCAATTAAGTAGATAATAATACTGCTTTTATTGGACTGAAGTTGTTTATAATAAAAAAGTGAAAAAAGAAGGGTAAAGCCGATAAAGCCCGTTATGTAAAGATTAAGGTTGATTTTAAAAAACAAAAATCCTATTATTCCTAAAAACGTATAGGTTCTGGTAGAACCTATAAAAAACTCTTCACTTTTAATCTCTTTATAGGCTTTTATTTCAAGACCTATTAAAAAACTAAAAACAACAGTGATGATAAAATGAATAAGCAAACTATTCATAATACATCAATTCCTTTTACTCTTCTGTAATATTTTACTACAAGTCTTTTAACAAAATCGTTAAATAAGAACCATACAATGGTATATCCAAGTAAAAATAATCCCCAATCCCAACCAATCGGAGTAATAAGGAGACCGTTCATAATTCCGTGTCAGCTAAGAAAATTATATCATAGATTTAAAGCTTCATCCAATCTTCCTTCAAAGAAAATTGCCAGTTGAGAGAGTGTAAGGTTCCAGTTTCTAATCGGCATAGTC
>JBDONT010000024.1:0-1910 GCA_039831155.1 Nautiliaceae bacterium
CTTCAAAAATAAAATCTAAACAATTAGAAGTAGAAATATTTTCTTTTAAATTAAAAAATTTCAATTTTCCATCACAAATATACAAATCTTGCGGAACTTTAAATATCAAATCATTTTCTTTTTCGCTATAAAAATAAACTCCATTAATTTTTAAATTTTTAGTAATATCTTCCTCTGTATTAGCCAAATTAAAATCCAAATTATTTTGAGAAAAATAAGCACTTCTAATTGCTCCATAAATTACAGATAAACTTGGAAAATTCAAACTCTCAGCCCAATTATCATCACTACTTCCAAAAGGCCTTCCGTCCCTAAAAAACAGAGTATCTATTGTTTCTATTTTTATAGTCATTGCACTTCCCTATTTAAAAACTTTACGAAATTTAACAAATTAGAAAAATCATTAAAATTTTCAAAAAGGTTATCCAATTTTTCTAAAATTTCATTATCAAAAATTTCTGATTTTTTCAATAATCTTTTTAATTCAATCTCAACCATATACCAATCAATTTCATTCATCAAACTAAACTCTTTTTCAAGTTTTGAAATAAAACTATCCGAATAATTCTTTAATTTCTTCTGAACTTCAATCAAATTATCCAATTTTTCAAAGCCAATACTTGCCTTTCTAATCTCTCCACTTCTTTTTAATACCATAAAAGTAACAGCATTTTTTCTTTTATCATTAAACTCTTTTGCTGTTTTTTCAGCTTCTCTAACTTTTCCCAAAACATAGGCAAGGGGAGTTTTATAATGAGCCACCACAACCCCAGCAGAAAAAGTAAAATCCTTTTTTAATTCAAAATTTTTTTGTAAAGGTTCATTTACAACCTCATCCCACTTTTCTCTCAAATCTTTTAAAACTTCAAACAAATAATTTAAATTTACAAACCCCAAAAAATCATCTCCACCAGCATATACTGCTTCTCCTTTTGGAAACTTTACAATCTCTTCTGCTTCCATAGAATAAACAGATAATCTCTCACTCATAAATTTATGAAACTCTTTTATATCTCCATGTTTTAAATTTCTACCACTAAGCCACTCTCCCATACTATCACCATCAAACATAATAACACCATAATAAGAAGTTTGTTTTAAGTTATTTTCTTTGAGTAACTTATTAAATTTTTCCCACACTTTTAAGAAATCTTCTACTTTTTTATTTCCTAATAATCCTTGCTCTTTTAGATACTTTTGAGTTAAATTTTCTTTAAAAAATAGTTGAGAATTGTGATTTAATAACTCAAAATCTTCTCTTTTAACTTTATCAAAAATATGCATTAAAGCTATATCAGCAGTAGAATCAAACTTTCCTTTTGTTAAATCCCCATATCTTCTTTTTGCGTAACACACCCCACAAAGCCCCTCATTTTTTTGAGCTATTTTATTTTTTTTAGGATCATCATTTTTATATTGCTCTTCTGGAAATTTTAAATTTCCATTATAAACAACAACATTTCTCTCTCCACAAACACTACATTTTCTTCCCTTTTCACCTTCTTGATTTCCAAGTTGATTAAAAAATCTCGTATTTTTAGCACCGGCAAGCAGTTTTTCTACTTTATCAAAACTATTCTTATAATCACTTTCAATTTCACTAATAGCCCAATAAAAAGTAAAATAATTCTCTAAATGTTCATAAATTTTTGGATGATTTAAATCGTTCAGTCCTCTTAAAAATTTTAATAAATTCTCTTCTATATTTTTTGCAATACTTTTAATCTCATCAATACTTTTATTTTCAAACTCAACCAAAAACCTATTCGGATAAGAAACTTCTTTTTCTTCTTGCAAAATTGGAAAAATAAATTCTCCTCCTTCTCTTTTACAAATCCTCATACCAATTTCACTCATACAACTCAAAATATAGCTACTCCCAAAAAGGTCTTTTAACTTTCTACTCTGGA
>JBDONT010000028.1:0-6521 GCA_039831155.1 Nautiliaceae bacterium
TTACTCTCCTACTATTACTCTCCTACTATAAATCCGTTCAATTTATGTTCCAATTTAAAGCGTTTCGCTTCTTTGTAAGAATTAAATCCCACAATAAAAACCTTATAAAAAAGCCCCATTTTTAATACTTTCGTATTATAACCTAATCTTTTTAATTTTGAAGCTTTTTTTTGAGCTCTATCCTCTTTCATAAAAGCACCGACCTGAAGCATATATCCGCTCAACGGAACATCCCCTTTAAATCCTATAACTTTTAATAAAACCGGAGCCGTTCCGCTTTTGTTTAAACCTATCTTAGTACCGGCGGTATAACTTAAATCTATAATTCTTCCCTTCACAAAAGGTCCTCTGTCATTTATTCTCACAATTACGCTTTTTCCATTATTTAAATTTGTTACTTTTACAATCGTATTCATAGGAAGAGTTTTATGTGCCGCCGTTAAAGCATACATATCATATATCTCTCCGTTACTTGTAAGTCGTCCGTGAAAATTAGGTCCGTACCAACTAGCGATACCTCTTTGAGTCCATCCTATAGGCACACTTTTTTTAGGATAATAAACTTTCCCGTTAATTACATAAGGATTAGCTTTATTATTGTTTATAGAAGGTATATTTTGATATTCATATCTACTGCTACATCCCGCTAAAAACAGAATTAAAACTAACCATCGTTTCATTTTAATCCTTGTGGAACTTTAAGTATTTGTCCTACATAAATAACAGGTGTTTTAAGTTCGTTTACACTCATAATTTTTTTATAATCCACTCCGAACTCCCTTGCAATTTTTCTTAAAGAATCCCCTTTTTTAACCTTATATTTTACATAAACGCTATTAAGAGGTATAACTATCTTTTCTCCTATATGCAAAAATTTTCCCAATTTATTAAAATCTTTTATAATTTTTACTTTCGTATCGAATCTATGGGCTATTTTTAAAAGAGTATCCCCCTTTTTAACTTTATAAACCATAAAATAATGTTTAGGATGAAATTTTAATTTAAATGCAGCAAGTTTATTGTACGGAATATAAATATAATATTTATAAGGCGGAGTAAAGGAGTAATTTAAATGAAGATTATATTCTCTAAGTCTTTTATAAGGTATCCCCAAAATCTTACTAACATAATACAAAGATGTCCCAGGCGCTACATCAACTCTTTTCAAATCCGAAACCACCCCGCTATTTAAAAGATAAGCATCACTATATTTTATAAAATCGTCACTATTAAACAAAAACGACATCGCTATGATTTTTAATATATACTTTCTCGTTTCTTTAGGTATATATTGCCTTTTTAAACCTCTCTGATACCTTAAAAGCTCTTCTAAAGAGATATCAACATAACTCAATCTTTTATAAAGTTTATAAAGAGCTCCGAAAGCATACTTTCCTTTTCTTTGATACTCTTTTATAATTTTTCTATATCTCTTAATTTTTTTACTTTTTTTACATTTTTTTCCCATTTGTTTACATAATTTATCGACTTTAGCTCTTACGACGGCTTCAACTATTCTAGCCTCTCCAGCATTATAAGCTATAATAGCCAAATACCATTTACCAAAAAAGTTATGAAGATAACTTAAATAAGCAACCGCGGCTTTAGTGGATTTAACCGGGTCTTTTCTTTCATCTACATATTCGTTTATTTTAAGTCCATATCTTCTGGCGGTTTTTTTCATAAATTGCCAAAGCCCGACAGCGTGTTTATGCGATTTAGCGGAAGTAGAAAGATAACTCTCCGCCATTGCCACCGATACGAGTTCTCTTGGAACTTTAGAGGAAATTATGTTTTTTTTAATAAGAGGCAAATAATCATAGCCGTTTTCAAGAGCATTTAAAAAATACTCTTTTTTTCTATTTAAATAAAATTTATAAATTGACTTCAATTTGGAATTTTTAATAAAACCGTCTTCTATATTTAAAGCTTCCAAAACATTCAAATTTCTATTATTAACAATATCCCCCAATGCAAACGTAAATATAAAAATTAAAATCAATCTCTTCATATTTCAAAAAGTTCCTTTGCGTTTTGTGTAGTAATTTCTTCTACTTCTTTTGCTTCAACTCCCCAAAATTCGGCAATTTTATCTCTTACCAAAGCAGTATATACAGGTTCGTTTCTTTTTCCTCTATACGGATGCGGAGTAAGATACGGTGCATCCGTTTCGATTACAACTCTATTTTTCGGAATTTTAGGAAATACATTTACAAGCTTTTTTGCATTTTTAAAAGTAATAACCCCGCCTATTCCGTAATAAAACCTATCGGAAAATTTAAGTAATTGTTCCGCCGCATTAAAACAATGGAACACTCCTTTAATATTAGGATGAGATTCTATCACTTTTACACTATCTTCCGTCGCTTCTCTTATATGAACGATTACGGGTTTGTCATATTCTTTAGCAATTTCTATTTGTTTATGAAAAAGTTCGATTTGTTTTAAACGTTGAGAAGGTTCTTTTACCCAATAATAATCAAGTCCTATTTCTCCTACCGCTACACATTTAGGATGGGTTATAAAACATTCGATAAGCTTCTCATCGAATTTATCTATATCCACCGGATGAAAACCGACAGCAAAATAAATTTCGTCATAACTATTTGCAAGTTCGACGGCTCTCGGTAAATCCTTAGGATCGGCCGCCGGAATTATAAATTTTTCAACCTCCACTTCCTTTGCTCTTTTTATAACTTCATCGATATCTTCTATAAATTTTTCGTTATCCAAATGAGTATGAGTGTCTATTATCATTTTTACCCTTTACGATTTTTACCCTTTACGATTTGTAACACTTATTGATTAAACTAATCCAATAATTGTAAATATCAATAACTTTTGAATATAATTGTAACAAAAATATAAAAGGAGACGAAATGTCAAAACCAGTTTTCACTAAAGAAGAAGCGTTAGAATATCACGCCAAACCTGTCCCTGGTAAAATTGCAATCGAAGTTACCAAACCGGTTAGAGACTCTAAAGACTTATCAATCGCATATTCACCGGGAGTTGCTATTCCTTGTCTTGAAATAGACAAAGACGAAAATTTAGCTTACGAATATACAAACAAAGCAAACCTTGTAGCGGTTGTATCAGATTCTACAGCGGTACTAGGACTTGGTACGCTTAAACCTGTAGCGGGTAAACCGGTTATGGAAGGTAAATCGGTATTATTCAAAAAATTCGCATTTATCGATGCGTTTGACATTGAACTAAAAGTTCACGACACAGAAGAAATCGTAAAAGTAGTCGAAGCTATTTCTCCTACATTCGGAGGTATCAACCTTGAAGACATAAAAGCACCGAAATGTTTCGATATTGAAAAAAAAGCTCAAGAAATTTGCGATATTCCGATTTTCCACGACGACCAACACGGAACCGCTATTCTTTCTGCAGCGGCACTTCTTAACGGATGTGAACTTACAGGTAAAAAATTCGAAGATATCAGAATCGTAATTTTAGGTGCCGGAGCGGCCGGTCTTGCGGCGGCTGAAATGTATAAAGCAATGGGTGCTAAAAATATCGTACTAGTTGACTCAAAAGGTGTGGTAACTACAAAAAGAGATGATTTAAATAAATACAAACAACCGTGGGCAATCGATGAAGATATCGAAACTTTAGCAGACGCTTTAAAAGGTGCTGACGCAGTAATCGGCAACTCGGTAGCTAACTGTATTACTCAGGATATGGTTAAAACACTTGCTCCAAACGCAATGCTTTTCGTTATGGCTAACCCTGATCCGGAAATTAAACCTGAACTGGCTCTTGAAGTAAGAGACGATTTAATTATCGCAACGGGTAGAAGCGATTACCCTAACCAGGTTAACAACGTACTTGGATTCCCGTTCATTTTCAGAGGTGCTCTTGACACACACGCAAGTGCGGTAAACATGGAAATGAAAATTGCGGCATGTCACGCATTGGCAGATTTAGCTAAAAAACCGGTTCCTCAATACGTAAAAGACGCTTACGGTGGAGCCGATTTAAAATTCGGAAAAGATTACATCCTCCCGAAACCTTTCGATAGAAGAGTATTTGTTGACGAATCTGTGGCAGTTGCGAGAGCGGCACTTGAAACGGGTGTTGCAAGAATTAAAGTTGACGATATCGACAAATGGGTTGAGGGATACAGACAACATCTAATCAAAATGCTTAAAGAAAAAGAAGGAATCGATTACGACACAGAGTAATCCTCCTTCTTTCGTCTTTAAAACGCTTTAATCAATTGCTTTATAATATTTTCATCAAGAGCAGTGCCAGGCACTGGACAAAAACATTAACTACAAAGGATTTTAATGCTTAAAATTGCAATAATTACAATGAGCGACAGAGCAAGTGCTGGAATTTATGAAGATAAAAGCGGTAAAGAAATCGAAAACTTTTTAAAAGAAAACATAACAAACGATTATGAAACAATCTATAAATTAATCCCGGATGATTATGAAACTATCGTAAACACTCTAAAAGAAGCCGTTAATGAAAACTGTTCTCTTATACTTACTACAGGAGGCACCGGTCCAGCACCAAGAGACGTAACCCCGGAAGCCACAAAAGAAGTAATCGAAAAAGAACTACCGGGATTCGGGGAGCTTATGAGAATGCATTCTCTTAAATACGTCCCTACTTCAATCTTAGCAAGAGGAACGGCAGGAGTTGTGAAAAACAGTTTTATTTTAAATCTACCGGGAAGCCCTAAAGCAATTCGCGAAAATCTTGAAGCCGTATGGGCGGCAATCCCTTATGCAATTGACCTTATAGGAGGAGAATATATAGAAAGTCCCACTGCTTTTAGACCCAAAAAGAAATAATCTAAAGAAGAGCTTCGATTTTGTTTTCAAGCTCTCTGATTTTTCTTTTAAGTTGCTCGTTTTCCGTCCTTAATTGAGCGTTTCTGCTTTTAACCGATTTTAAATCGTTTTTAAGTTTTGTAACTTCTTCATCCAAAAGCTCTAAATTTCCAAGAGCCCTTTGAAGTTGAATTTGATATTTTTTAATTAAAATTTCAGCATCTATGAGGTTGGCTTTTAATTGCGTTCTTTTTTCTTCAGCCTTCTCCCATAAATGCTTATAATAAAACATTTTAAATGATAAAAAAAGAATAACAATTATAAAAAAAGTAAGAGTTATCCAGTTAAATATCAATTTTTTCTACCCTTCTTTGATGCCTTCCACCTTCAAATTCTGTTTCAAGCCAAGCTTCAAGAATAGACTCAATCTCTCCAAGTCCAACAATTCTTGCTCCAAAACATAAAATATTTGCATCATTATGAAGTCTTGCCATTTTTGCAGTATAATGGTCGTGGCAAAGTGCTGCACGAATACCTTTGTGTTTGTTTGCCGCAAGACTCATACCAATCCCACTACCACAAATTAAAATACCTTTTGTACCAGGATTGTTAATAACAGCTTCTGCCACTTTATGAGCAAAATCTGGATAATCTACCGAATCAGTAGAATATGTGCCCACATCCTCCACTTCAATTCCTCTTTTTTCCAAATACTCAATTACAAAAGGTTTAATCTCAAACCCGGCGTGGTCAGTTCCTATAAAGTATTTCATTTTATGCCCTTTTTTTATAAAATTATAACAAAAAAGGAAACAAATGAAACTTGGAGTAAACATCGACCACATAGCAACCCTAAGAAATGCCCGTCAAATCAACGAACCAGACCCTCTAATGGCTCTTGAAATATTAAAAGAAGCGGGGGCTGATCAAGTAACAATCCATTTAAGAGAAGATAGACGCCATATAAAAGATTTTGACGCTAAAAGAATAGTAGAAAATAGCTTTTTACCGGTAAATATGGAGTGTTCCATAAACCCGGAAATTATAGATATCATCTGTGAATTAAAGCCTTATCGTGCAACCCTTGTACCGGAAAAAAGAGAAGAAGTAACAACAGAAGGGGGGCTTGATATAATTAAATTCGAAAATGAGATAAAAAAAGCAATAGATAAACTTCATAAAAACGATATTGAAGTATCGCTATTTATAGACCCGGATTTCGAGCAAATAAAAAAATCGGCAGAAATTGGAGCACAAATGATAGAACTCCACACGGGAAAATATGCAAACCTCCATCTGGCATTAAATACAAACATAAACCACACCCCTTTTAAAATTTACCAAAACTTAGACAGAAAAACTCTTCAAAAAGAGATTGAATTAGAACTTACCTTAATTAAAGATGCTGCGAGACTCGGAAATGAACTTAACTTAGAAGTAGCAGCAGGACATGGACTAAACTATCAAAATGTAAAAGAGATTGTAACTATAAAAGAGATAGTAGAATTAAATATAGGACATAGCATAATTGCAAACTCAATATTTATAGGACTTAAAGAAGCTATTATAAAAATGAAGGAGTTGATTTCTTAATTTTTTCTTCTTTTTTCCTTTCAAAATATTTCTCAATATCATATACCGGTGTTTTAAGTGTATCGATTGAATTTTTAACATTATACGTGCAAGCTACAACAAAGATGCGTTTCAATACTTCAAATGTATCGGTTGAAT
>JBDONT010000035.1:0-61980 GCA_039831155.1 Nautiliaceae bacterium
ATAACAGACACAAAATTATTTTAACTCCCTTTCGATGAACTTCCGGAAAACGTAAAAAATGCACTTATTGATATGATTTTCAATTTAGGAAAACCGAGATTTTTACAGTTTAAAAAGATGATAAAAGCTATTAAAGATGGTGATTTTAAACGGGCGGCGGAAGAGGCTAAAAACAGCAGGTGGTGCGGGCAGGTAGGGCAAAGGTGTGAGGATGTTTATAATATGTTAACTGGAAATATGTTATAATTTTAAGACAGAACCCGCAAAGCCTCTGCGTCTGCAAGCTCAAATGTGCGGGTCGTAGCTTTAATCTGTATCTTCCGTCACTTAGATGGCGGATACAGATTGATTTTTAGGATAACAAAGGGGTAACTTATGAGTTACCCTAAAGTTTAAAAATTGCTAAATTTAGGTGCTTTAAAATGATTTACTATAAAGTAGCTGCGAACCACTGATTTATATTTGTAAGTGTCTGGCACAAAAAAGGAAGAAAATGAAAATAGAAATACCGAATATCGGGATAAAAGAGATAAAATATATAGTTTTGGATTATAACGGAACTATAGCAAAGGATGGGAAAGTAAAAAATAGTGTAAAAGAGATTTTAAGAGAGTTAAAAGATTTTGAAATATTTGTAATAACAGCCGATACTCACGGAAGTGCTAAGGAGAATTTAAAAGAGTGTGATGTAAAACTTCAAATTTTAAAAACTTCAAATCATACGAAAGAAAAAGAGGAGTTTGTAAAATCTTTAAAAAATGTTTTTGCCGTTGGAAACGGAAGTAACGACTTATTGATGTTAAAAGAGGCTGAAGTTGGGGTATGTGTAATTGAAGACGAGGGGGCTAGTGTAAAAAGTTTATTAAACGCCGATGTGGTTTGTAGGAGTATTGAAGAGGCTTTAGGGCTTGTTTTAAAACCGAAAAGATTAATAGCGACTCTTAGAGAGTGATGTTTTCTTTATAGATATATCCTCTGATTTTCGGAGGTATTTTTAATTTTCTCATTTTTTCTTTAAACTCTTTTGGCATAGTCGTTTTTAGATAAGGGGAGATAAAAATTTCGTTTTCATTTGAGTCTATAGCGATTTTTCCTTGAATAACACATGAAAAATCGGTTTTTATAACTTCGTTTCTTTGGGCTTTTGTCATAATGATTCCCAACTCTTTAGTAATTAAATCCACTTTTTTTATATCTATTTTTGGAGAGGTTTTTTTGAATTTATAGAGTTTTTTGTTTTTTTGCCAGTCTTTTTGAAAAAGGAGGTTTAAATCTTCTTCTAAATACTCAAAACTTTTTTTTACTCCTTCTTTAAAAAGTTTTATAAATTTATCCGAAAATTCGTGCCTTATAAAATTTCTTTTGTATTTTTTGTCAAAATTTGAAGAATCTATGAAATATTTCACTTTTCTTTTACTTAAAAATGTTGAAATTTCATCACGAGATAAGTTATAAAAAGGTCTATATATTTTATACCCTTCTCTCTCCTCCCATTTTTTCATTGCAATCAATTCTTTTAAACCGGCACCTTTTGAGAGTTGCATTAAAAACCATTCGAATCTGTCGTTTAACTGGTGAGCTGTTATAAGGGTTTTGTAGTTGTGTGTTTTTATTATCTCTTCAAAAAATCCGTATCTGCATTCTCTGGCTTTTTTTTCAGAAAATTTTTCTAAAAAACAATCTTTTATATAGATTTTTTTGTGGTATTTTTTTGCTAGGGTTTTGGCGTATTTTACTTCTTCGTCGCTTGTTTCTCTTGTATGGTAGTTTACTATGGCTATATCAAAAGGTATGTTTTGTTCAAGCAGCCAAAAAAACAGAGCCGTTGAATCCACTCCGGCTGAAAAAGCCAGTAGGTTAGATGATTTTTCCAATGAGCTGGTCTCCTGCTAAATTTTCTACTTTTATGTCGTATAAATTTCCGATTTTAAGATTTTCTTTTTCACTTTCGTTTATTAAAATATCTCCGTCAATTTCCGGTGCCCATAGTTTCGGTCTTACGCTGTAGAAGAGTTCATCTTCGGTTAAGCCGTCTAAGTAGCATTTTATATTTTTGTTTAGATATTTTTTAAGAGATTTTTTGGTTGTTTGTTTTACGATTTTTCCCATCTCTTTTGTTCTTTTGTCTATTATTTGTTGAGGTAGTTTGTCTTTTCTTTTAAATGCCGCCGTATTTTCTTCGTCAGAATATGCAAATACGTTTACTCTGTCAAATTCAAACTCTTTAATAAAGTTTTTAAGCTCTTCAAAATCCTCTTCACTTTCTCCCGGATGACCAACTATAACAGAAGTTCTTATAAAGCTAAACTCTTTTTTCATTTCTTCTAAAAGTGATTTTAATTTCTCAACGCTTCCCGGTCTTTTCATAATTTTTAGCATTTTAGGGGTTATGTGTTGGATTGGCATATCAAAGTAGTTTTGAACGTTTTTTGAAGCGAATATTTTTCTTATTAATCTTTTTGTGGTGGTAGCCGGGTATAGGTATAAAATCCTTGCCGTTATTCCTTCTATTTTGTCTATTTCGTCAATTAACCTCTCAAGCCCGTCTTTAACGCCTTTGTCTCTAAGGTACGAGCTTGAATCTTGACTTGCCAGGGAGAAGTCTTTAAACCCTTTTTCTTTTAATCTTTTAATTTCGTTTATAATTTCCGGTATTTCTCTTGAATTTAATTTTCTTTTGAAATTCGGAATGGCACAAAATGCACACTTTTGATTACATCCTTCGCTAAGTTTTATATAAGCGTGGTAGCTGCTGCCGGTAATTATTCTCTCTTCGTTATGAATAAGAAAAACTTTGGGAGAAAATTGAGATTTTTTTTCTTTTATAAGAGTGTCTATTTTGTCAAAATCCCCAATTCCACTCCATATATCTACTTCGGGTAGTTCTTTTGGAAGAATTTTTTTATATCTTTCGCTAAAACATCCGGTTACCACTAAAAGGGCGTTTTCTTTTTTCTCATTTGCAAGTTCAAGGATTGTTTCTATCGATTCTTCTTTTGCCGGGTTTATAAAGCCACAGGTGTTTACGATTATTACGTCTGCTTCTTGGGGATTTTGGGTGAGGGAATAGTCTTTTAATTTTCCAAGCATTACTTCGCTGTCTATTAAGTTTTTCACACATCCAAGAGATGCTAAGTATAGCTTTTTCAAATAAATCCTTTTTAATTGAATTTTATCAAAAAAAATATTATAATAAAATCCGACCTATATCTTACGAGTGTCAAATGAAAGGTAAAAATGGAAAAAATAAGTTTGATTTTAAGTTTTTTATTAGTGGGTGCCGGAATTTTTAAATTGGATTTTTTTTTGATTCCTACTTTGGATTATTTTGGAAAGTATGTTTTTTTTGTTATGATAAACATATTCGTTTTTTGGGTTTGTTATCAATTTTTTAGGTATTTTAAAGGAACGTTAAGAATTGTAACGCCCTTGTTATACGGTTTAATTATTTGTTTATTAGGGTTTAAAGGAGTTTAAATTGAAAAAAATTTTATTTTTGTTTTTGAGTGCGTTTTATGTTTTTGCCGCTCAAACTATTATAGTGGATAGTAATGCGATTTGTAAGCCTTCGGGATGTTACGGAGGATGTGAAAGCGGAGATAAAACTTATTCTAATATTACCGATGCGGTTAATAATTCTTATTACGGGGATACTATTAAAATATGTAAGGGAAGTTATAGTGACGATATTACTTTAAATAAAAGTTTGAGTTTCGTAGCGGCGGCTAACGTTCAAAAACCTACGGATGTTAATTGGACGGCTAGAAATCCTATTACTTTAAACGGTGGTAACGATATTTATATAGACGGAATTTATATCGAAAGTACTTTGGGAAATTGTATAAAAGCAAATATAAGTATGACGAAAATAATTATAAAAAACGCCGTTTTGAAAGCTAAAAATCAAATAGCTTCTGTTGAAAATCTTTATACTCTTTTGGATATAGAAAATTCGACTCTTCAAGCGGGTAGGGAAATTATTTATATAGGCGGTTCCGGAAGCGATGTAATTATAAAAGATTCTAATTTAACTTCTTCTTCCGATGACGGTATCGATATAATGGGAGCGTTAAACGGGAATGTGAAAATGTATGATGCTAATATTTCCGTAGATGATAACGCTTTTTATGTGAACGATAACGTAAACGGTTATTTGAATATAGAAAAATCGCTTATTTCCAGTGATTCCAGAAGCGGATTTTATTTTTCCGGTAATATTAATAAAGATTTGAATATAACCGATAGTAAAGTAACTTCCGATAATGAAAGTGTAAAGCTTTTAGGGAGTATTTATCAGACTTTAAACATTATAAATAGTGATTTGAATTCGACTTCCGACGACGGAATAGAAGTGGATAAAAATGCGGATACGATTAATATCGTAAATAGTAAAGTCACTTCTTATAAAAATGCTTTATATATTTACGGAGGAGACGTTTATAAAGATATTAATATAACTTCCTCTTTACTTTCTTCTCAAAGTTCGGGAGTATATGTGGGAGGAGGAAATATCGGATATTTCGAACTTAGAGATTCGAATGTGACCGTTGGTAATTACGGATTTTATATAAGAGGAAATTTAAATTCCAATTCCGCGGCGAATTTGATATCCGATTCCGAAATAAACGTTAGTTCCAGAAACGCTTTATACGTATATGGAAATGTAAACGGTCCTATAATTGTTGAAAATAGTAATATTTACGCTCAATCCTATGAAGTGTTTTCTTTTAACGATTCCGTTTATGCGGATATGAATATTTCTAATAGTTCTTTGATTGGTGATGGGGGATTGGAGTTTAAAGGAGATGATGCTAATAAATTAAGCATTACGGATAGTAATATTTCGGCTTCTTTTTCCTATGCTGTATATTTCGGCGGAGATATGCAAGAAGATTTGAATATTTCGAATTCCGTATTAAAAGCTCCTAATAGTTATACCGTGGATTTTGAAAACGAATCAAAAGGAATTTATATAGATAAATCTTCATTGTCTTCCGATAGAACCAATATTTATTGTAACGGTGTGGTAAACGGAGATGTAATTATTAGCGATTCCAAATTATCTAGTGATAGTAGATATAATATTTATTTTAACGAAACCTCAAATAAAACCCATATTATAAATTCCGAATTAAGTGCTTATAATTCCAATACTTATTTCGGGAATAATGCTTATGATAACGTTTTTGTCGATAATTCTTCTTTGGATTCTGAAAGCGGGAGCGGAATTATTTTTTATAAAGAAGCGTCGGCAAAAAATCTTTATATAAAAGATTCCAATATAACTAGTGACGATTATGCCGTTTATCTGGTAACCGCTACGAATATGGAGATAAATTCTTCTCATTTAAAAACCGATTCCAAAGACGTAATATATGTCGGTAGCGATATTAAAGATACGTTGATTTATTCCAATTGTATAGACAACAACTCTTCTATAAAAACTAACTACGGTGTTTATGTGGACGATAACAGTTATGACGTAAACGTAACAGATAACTGCTTTTATTCTTTTAATAACGGTAATTATGCTTATGATGATTATGATACCCATAGTTGGAACGGTAACTTTTGGTTGGGGGTTAACGATATTAACGGAGACGGTAATATAACTCACGATGATACCGATAAAATAAGTTCTACTATATGGGATAGTGAATTTTTAACGAAATGTTCTCATAATTGTATCGGTTTGGTTGCGGAATGGAGAATGGACGAGTGTAGATGGATAGGAGAAGATTATGAAGTGGGAGATACTCAAGATGAAAATAACGGAACCGCTGTAAACGGGGCTAATACGGTAAAAACGGGAGTGTTGTGTAGAAGCGGACTTTTTGAAGCACTTAATAAAGAATACGTAAAAGTATCGGCAAGTAATTCTTTAACTCTTAAAAAAACTTTAACTTATATGGGATGGATAAAAATAACAGACCCTAATTATGTGGGAAATAGTGATAGATTGGAAAATATATTTACCAATCAGACGTGGGCTAACGCTTTGAGATATACGGAAAAAGGGTATTATAATAACGGTCTGAAAGAAAATAAGATTTTGTTTCAATTAAGTATTAACGGAACTGAAGAATATTTATATTCGAACACTTCCATTACCGATACGAATTGGCATCATATAGCCGTAACGTATGACGGAAATACGATGAAAATTTATATAGACGGAAATTTGGATGCTAGTAAAAGCGTATCGGGAATAGTTAATACCGGTAATTCCGAGAATATAATAGGAGGAGAATACAATAATTATTATTTTAACGGAAATATAGATGAATTTAAGGTATTTAATAAAGCTTTAAGCCAAGATATGATTTCTTATATATATAAGAATGAAAGTTCTTCTAAAAGTTGGGACGGAGGGGAGAGAATTTGTTATATATGCGATATAGCTACTGTTTATAATGCCGTTGATTATGTTAATATAGGGGAATGTAACGCTAGTTATAATTGGGACGATAATATTACTACGAAAATAGCCGGAAGTGATTATAATCTTACTATTTTGGCTAAGGACGAGAACGGAAATCCGGTTGAAGCTAATGTGACTAAAGTTGAATTTTTATATTATTCCGAAGGTAATCAAAGTGAATGTAGCGGAGATTTGATAGGTTCTAAAGTTATTTGTGAAAATTGCGGTAATACGAATAGTAACGGATGTATGACTCTAGATGATGATAATTTGTCCTTGAATAGGGCGGTTAAATGTGTAGAGGTTTATATTGAAGGTCATGCCGCTCAAAATAGCAGTCCCGATGTGAATGAAAGTAATGCTACGGATGATTTTGCTATTAGACCTTATAGATTTAAAATAGTTACTATTCCTTCTAAAGTGAAAGCCGGAAGCGAATTTAATGTAACCGTAGAAGCTTTGGATGAAAAAGGAAATAAAGTAAAAGATTATAATGAAACGATTTATATTAGAGGGGAGAGTGCGGATTTGGAATATAACGATACTAATTCTAAATGTATAACTGCGGAAATTAATAAAACCGACGGAGGAGATTTTATAGACGGAGAATCGAATTTAACTCTTAAATATCCGGAAGTCGGGGATGTTAATTTTACTATTCAAGAAGTGAACGGAAGTGAGTTTGCTTTTATAGATAATGACGATACTAATATTTCTCAACGTTTAATTATGAAAGATGTTAATAGTACCGAATTTGTCGTACATCATTTCGATGTTAACGCTAGCTTGATTAATTATGATACGAACGGAGGATTTACTTATTTAAACAAAGATTTAAATTTGAGTGCGGTATTGGATATAAATATCAGTGCCAAAAACGAAGATAATCAAACCGTTGAGAATTATAATGAAGAGTGCTATGCTAAGGATGTTGAGGTTAATGTCAGTTACGAACTTTCTTATTATAATAAAGATATCAACGTCACTTATTTAAGATTCGTATTGGAAGATGTAAAAGAAGAGAATTCGTCTTTTATGCAGTTGCCCGTATTAAGTAATTTGGAGATTAATTATACCGAAGGTAATTTTACTACGGATAATAACGGTTCTACTGCTTTAAGGCTTTATATTAATTTTGACAGAAACGTTTCTTTTCCTTCCAATCCTTTTAAATTGATTGTAAATGATATTAACGTTACGAATAAAGATAATAATTTATCGTTTGAAGATATTAGCGGGGAAGCTTTGTTTTATTATGGTTTTTTTGATTTGAATGATATTTTGACTTCAAGTAACGAGTTAAGTAAAACTTTCGCTTTTGTTATGTACGATGAAAATTCAAGTGATTCTTTAAAACCTCCGACAAAAGAACACGGTTTTAATTGGTATGAAAATTCTTATCATAACGGAACGGACGGAAATATAAGCGATTCGGAAATTATAATTTCATCGGACGGAAACGTTTCTAACGTAATAACGGGTGTGGAAGTGAACGTATCGGAAGTGAAAGACGGAAATATAACTTTCGGTATAAAAAAAACCGACCCGTCTTTAAACTTTGCGGTTGTACATATTTTATCTCCTAATCTTAAATGGTTATGGTATACCAGATTCGGAGATGAATATAATATTTCAAACGACTCTTCTTGTTTAAATCATTTTTGTTTTACTATTACTTGGCAAAGTTTGAATAACGAAAAAGGAGAAGTGGGAAGCGGAGAGTTTAACGGTACGGAAGTGAATATAACCGAAAGCAATACTTCTAAAACCGGAGTTAAGATTTTTAGATAAAGATATTATCTATAAGTCTTGTATCTCCTATTTTCGCAGCTATTAAAATAATAGTGTTATTCGGTTTTATTTTATTTATATAATTGAAATCTCTATCTACGAAAGCGATGTATTGAAGTTCGTCCACATCTAAAATATTTACCATTTCTTCTTTTAATTTTTCGGTATCTTTGATTTTTATTGATAGTTTCGCCGCTCTTTTTAAAGCTTTACTTATTGTTAAGGCTCTTTTTCTTTCCTCTTCGTTTAGGTATATGTTTCTGCTTGATAAGGCAAGACCGTCTTTTTCCCTTTTTGTTTCACACTCTACTATTTCTATATCGAAAAAGAAATTTTTTACCATCTGTTTTATTAAATATAACTGTTGAGCGTCTTTTTTACCAAAATAAGCACGGGTTGGACGGGTTATATGAAATAGTTTGTTTACAACCTGCAAAACTCCGTCAAAATGTCCGGGGCGATTGAAACCTTCTAAAATATAGCCTTTAATTTTTGGGGCTTTTATTAAAACTTCGTCTTTTGAATACATATTTTCTGCATTTGGGGTAAATACTGCGTCAACTCCCGCACGTTTGCATATTTCAAAGTCCGCTTCAAGACGTCTTGGGTATTTGTCTAAATCTTCGCCGGGTAGAAATTGAGTCGGATTAACGAAAATGGATACTATCACATAGTCGTTTTCTTCTTTTGCCTTTTTAATTAAACTAAGATGTCCTTCGTGGAGGGCTCCCATTGTAGGAACGAATCCTATTGAGCCTTTGAGTGTTTTTCTAAATTCTATAGTTTCTTTAGGAGAATTTAAGATTTTCATAATCCGCCTTTTTTGGTAAAATTATATATAAATTCGGAGAAGTTATAAAAGGATGATTATGGATGCTTATGAATATGGAGAATTAATAAAAGAGCTTGAGAATAAAATAGAAAATATCGAAACTATTTTAAAACCTGAAAAACTTGAAGCCAGACTTAAAGAGATAGAAGAGCTGGAAAATTCTCCCGAATTTTGGAATGACCCTAAAGCCAGTGCAAAAGTTCAAAAAGAGAAAAATTCTGTTTTAAGAAGACTTGAAAAATATAGAAAAGCTAAAAGTGCTTTGGAAGATAATAAAGATATGTTCGAGCTTGCGAGTTTAGAAGAGGATGAAGAGACTTTAAATGAGGTTTTTGAGGATGTTAAG
Source organism: Nautiliaceae bacterium (assembly GCA_039831155.1). Taxonomy (GTDB): domain Bacteria; phylum Campylobacterota; class Campylobacteria; order Campylobacterales; family Nautiliaceae; genus Nautilia. The sequence goes on from JBDONT010000035.1 coordinate 9,391, forward strand.
GAGTTAAAAAAAGTTATTAGAGATTTGGAAATTGAAGTTATGCTTAGTGATGAGAATGACTCTAAAAACGCAATTATTACCATTCACCCGGGAGCCGGGGGTACGGAGTCTCACGACTGGGCTTCCATTCTTTATAGAATGTATTTAAGATATGCCGAAAGAAGAGGCTGGAAGGTTGAGGTGCTTGATTATCAGGCTGGGGATGAAGCCGGGATTAAAGATGTGAGTTTTCTTGTAAAAGGTGAAAACGCTTACGGATATTTAAAAGTTGAAAACGGAATTCACAGACTTGTAAGGGTTAGTCCGTTTGACAGTGCCGGAAGACGCCATACTTCGTTTGCTTCCGTGCAAGTTTCTCCGGAGATTGATGACGATATAGAAATAGAAATAGACCCCAAAGATATAAGAATAGATGTGTTTCGTGCAAGTGGGGCCGGAGGACAGCATGTTAATAAAACCGAGAGTGCCGTTAGAATTACCCATATCCCAACCGGAATTGTCGTAGGGTGTCAAACAGACAGAAGCCAACATAAAAATAAAGAAATGGCGTTTAAAATGCTAAAATCTAAGCTTTACGAACTTGAGCTTGAAAAAAGAAAAGCGGAAGAAGAAGGAAAACCGAAAGACGAAATGGGATGGGGACATCAGATTAGAAGTTATGTTTTGTTTCCTTATCAGCAGGTAAAAGATAATAGAAGTAATAAAGCTTATTCGAAAGTTGACGATATATTGGACGGAGATTTGGATGAAGTGATAGAGGATGTATTGATTTCTCAAAAGGAGACGGAAAATTAAAAAAGGATTAACGTTAATAGAACTTATTTTTACCATTATCATTATAGGAGCGGTTTTTACCGTAATTCCTAGAATAATTTACGTAAGTAATAAGGCTTTGGAATTTTCGAAAAGAGAAGATTCTATGTTTAATATGATGGGAAAAATTATGGATATTTCTTTAAAAGAATACGATGAAAACAATACGAATTCGGATGATATTTTGGTTGTTAACGAGCCTCCTAGATATGTACTTGATTGTAATGCTTCGAGCGGATATAGAATAGGAGGGTTTAAAGGTAGCAGAAACTGTCTAAATGATATAAGCGAAAGTTATATTCCTACTAATAAAAGCGGAGAATATGATTATATAGAAGGGTATAACGGAGTGGAGGAAAATACTTCTTTATACGGGAGGACTTATTACACTCTTTATATACAAGTAGGATATACCGGAGAATGGAATAAAAGTAATTATGATTATGCAAAAGGTTCTTTGGATTACGATTTCAGTTCCGTATCGGATAATAATAAGACTAATATTAAAAGAATACATATAGTCGTTTCTCAAAACGGAAATAATGTTTCTTCGGTAAATTACTATAGTGCTAATATAGGACATATAAGAATAGAGAGTGTGAGATGGTAAAAATGAGGAAATCTTTTACTTTAATAGAAATTATTTTCGTTATAATTATATTAAGTTTCGTTTTAATAGGGGGGTTTCAAATTATAGGTAAGCTTTATTTAAGAAATTATTTGGTAAAACAAACTTCGAAGTTTGAATTTTCTTCTCAGCAGGTGTTGGATGAGTTAAGCGGTATTTTATATAGTAGAATACCTATTAGCGTTATAGGATATGATCCTATAAAGCACGATTTTAAATATATAGGTTTTATAGAGGATGATAATAATTATACGGTTTTAGAATGGATAGGATATGCCAAAGATGCTATGGTGGATAGAAATTTAAGCGGTTTTGTAGATTTATATGACAGTGATAGAGACAGTAAAACTATATCGTGTTTGGATTTTAATTACTCTTTTGTTCAGGAAGTTATAAATAATAAGTTCAAATATCCTCTTACTAGAGATTTAAACGAAAGTACCGCTATTATTTTTGCCGGAAATTTCGATAGGGGAGATGAAGAGGCGTTAAGTGATTATAATGATTCTTTCGGTTGGCACGGTTATAAACACGAGTATCTTTTTACGTTTGAGAAAAATTCATCTGACGGGGGAGATGTGAATTTGACTCTTAATAATTTTACTCACGGAAATATTTATGAGAAATTTTATTTAGCGGAAAGTGCTTATGCCGTGGCATTGGTTAAAGATTTAAATTCTTCTTTGTTTAATAATTGTAAAGATATAAATTTGTCGCAAGAAGATAATAATACTTTAGTTTTATTTTATAACTACAGACCTTGGCTCGGGCAAACTTTTTGTGCGGATAATAACGGGACACCGGAAGGAAACGTAACGGTGCTCGCTCATAACGTTAGGTCTTTTAAAATTAAAAAAGTAAATTCTCATTTAGAATTGGAAATAGAACTTTTTAAATCTAAAGGGGATATTAATATTTCCGTTTCAAAACAGAAGGTGGCATTTTGAAAAAAGGATTCGGTTTAATTTCGTCTATTATTATTTTACTTTTAGTTTCTACGTTAATGGCGGTGGTTGTTAAAGTGGCTTTTATAAGCGTTAAACATACCAGCGATACTTATTTACAACAAAGAGCGGAGTTATTTATGCAAAGTGTTACCGAAAACGCTCTTTTAGCTATAGAGGGTTACAATAGAAAAGAGAATAATAATTGTTTGGCTAATATGCATTTTGTGGATGAAAATAAAAAATTTGAAGCTAATGTAACGGTACTTAGATATTATTGTTATGATACGGATGATTGTCCTTGCGGAAGTTTGACTAAAAAAATAAAAACCGATAAATCAAACGGATATGTTTTATTAAAGATAGTTGTCGAAGGAAATGAAACTTTATTGGACGGCAAAAAGATAAGACTCTCTCAAGTAACTTTACAAAGGCCTTAGATGAGTAAATCGTTTACTTTAATCGAACTTATTTTTGTATTGGTAATAGGAATCATTTTAATGATAAGCGGGCTTGAGTTTTTACCGGATGAAACTTTTACTTCCGATAAACAGATGCTGGAAATGAAAATAATGCAAAAAAAATCGAATGCGTTGGGGTATTATTATACAGGTGAGAATAATTATAGTTGTTTGGAAATTAATAAGACTTGGCTTAATGAAGAGGATAATATAAGCGATAAAATACATTATACTTTTAAATCCGATATATCGGTTGTTTCGGGATTAAAAAACGGAAATACTATTTGTTTCGATTATTTAGGGAGAATGTATGACGGATATGTCGATGAAAAGTTGACAAATTTAGTAGATACGATTATAATTCTTAATCTAAAATACAAAAAACACGATGAAAATATAACTCTCTATCCTTTAACTGGAGAAATAAGGTGAAAAAGTGAAAATAGTTTATCTTGCTAAGGATAAAATTTACGTAAATGAAAACGGTAGAGTTGTTAGGAAAGATTTCGGATTTGAAAAAGGTGTTATAACTTCCATTTTAGAATATAAGCACGTTTTTAATATAACTTTTAAACTTCCGAAAAATTTAGATAAAGAGATGTTGGAAATAGAAGCTGAGAAGTATATTTTTACCGAAAGTTCTCTGGATTACACTAAGGATTATAAAATTAATTTCTTTTTTAAAGAGTATGAAGATTTTTATAACGTCGAAGCTTTTGTTGTGGATATGGACGTTTTAAAAAGAGAGTATGAAGAGTATTTAAAAACTTATAAATTTATAGATTTCATAACTCTTAAACCTTTTGTATTCGAAGCGTATTACGATATAGCTAAACTCCCTAAAAAAAGAGATGTTTTTATTTTTTTTAATGAAGAAGACGCTTTTTTAAGTTGTTTTGTGGACGGAGAGTTTGTATTTGTAAAAAGTTTGAATAAATTAGCTACTTTAGCTAAGGAACTTAATTTAAGTATAAAAGATACCGTTGCTTTGTTAAAAGAGAAAGGTTTGGACGTTCAAAATTATGAAGAAAAGGTTCAATTTGAAATAGTGGAATCTTTTTTTTCTCAGTTTTTTATGAAAGTTAATCATCTTTTAAGTTATGCAAGTAGTTATTATAAAGTGGATAATTTAGAGAGAATGTTTTTTTATTCTTCTTTCGAGATTAAGGGGCTTTTTGAAAAATATAAGGAGTTTTGGAATTTAAGCGGAGTTGAATTTAGAGAATATAAAGTAAAAACGGATTATGATAGTTTTGATTATACCGCTGTGGTTTACAACTCCAAACATTACAAAAACGAAAAAGAAAATTTTTCTATTTTTCCTAGACCTATACCTTTTTACAAGACTCATAGCGGAATTTTGATTATACTTATTTTAGTGGTGGGATTAGGGGGAGCCGTTGATGCTTTTTTGAAATATCGTGTTATGTTGGAACAAGAAGAATATATAGTGAAATTAAGAAATCAACTTTCTCATAGAAAAAAACAGATTCAGACTTTAAAAGCTTTGATTAACAAATATGATAAACAAATAGCTCTTTTAGAAAGTAAGAATAAAAAACTAAAATCCGAAATAGAGGATATTTCTAAAAAAATAGATTATTTGCATTCTATTCAAATGAAAAAGCTTAGTGCTAACGAATTGGCGGATTTAGCTTTTGAATTGAAAAAATATCATTTAAAACTTTTATCTTTTAAAAAAGAGCAATCTCATATTAAAGTTTCTATTATAAGTGATTTTGATAATTCGGCTGATGTTGCTAAATTTATGCAAGGGATGTATAAAAGGGGGTATAAAAATGTTAATTTGGCTAAAATTGAAAACTTTAACGGAATTTATATTTCGGAAGTGAGCTATGATGAATAAGTTAGCCGTTTTAAAGAAATTAGAGAATTATCTGGAATCGTTAGATCAAAAAAACAGATTGGTTTTATATGCGTCGGTTATATTTGCAGGTATAATTCTTTATTATAATATAAATTTATCTTTTTTACAGGATGAAATCGATTATAACGTAAATGTTATAGAAAAATTGAAAAAAGAGATGAAAAGTCCGGGAGTTTTAAGAGTTAAATTAAAAAAGAAAAAAAAGATACTTAATAAAGTAAAAAAAGAAAACACTTTTTTAAGCGAAAACGTTAAATATTTGAAGATGTTAATTGCAACTTCGTCGGTATTACATATTAATGAAAATAGTTTTTTAGAAATTTTAAGAAAAGTTCTTTTGCACGCTTCGGAAAACGGAATTACCGCTTCTTATGTAATTGATGAAGAAAAAGGGGATTACGTAAGTTATATTATAAATATAAAAGGGGCTTTCGAAAGAAAGAATTTTAAAAATTTTTATGCTTTTATAAGAGATTTGGAGGCTATTAAAGCTATTAAAAGTATAGATTCTTTAACTTTTTATAAAGTTGAAAATGTAGGTTTTGAGATAAATTGTAAATTTTGGGGTCTTAAATGAAAAAAGCGGTCGTTTTATTAGGGAGTTTACTGTTTGCCGATATTAATAATATTATAACCGAAATTAAAGAAATAGAGTCTTTTAAGCCGCGTTTTAAACCTCTTGTAAGATACGATGTGTTTGATGCGGCGAAAGTAATAAAAATAAATAAAAAACAACCTACGATAAAAGCTATAGTTGTAGAACCTAAACTTTATTTGAAAGCTATATTTAATAAAAAAGCTAATATAAACGGTAAATGGGTAAAGGTTGGGGATGAAATAGGGGGTTATAGAGTGATTAGAGTGGATGCGAACGGAGTTTTGTTACAAAAATTTAGAAAAAGATTATATTTGAGAGTCAAAATATCAGTAATAAAGGTTGTGAAATGAAGAAAATATTATTATTAATATTAGGGACGTTTTTGTTTGCGGGGGTATGTGATAAGAGGCTTTTTAATCTTCATATTACACAAGGGGTACAATTAAAATCTATTCTTTCGGATTTAGTTAATGAATGTCAATTAAACGTAGTTTTAAAAGACAATATTTCTAGTAGATTGATTAATAAAAATATAGAATTGATTAATGTAAAAGACGTGACTTTAAAAGAACTTTTGAATATTATATTTCAACATGCTAATCTGTTTTACGAAATGAAAAACAATACTATTTACGTGTCTTATACTAAGACTAAAACTTTTAAAGTGGATTTTATTCCTAATACTGTAACCGGAATTTCAAATATAGATTCTACCGATAATAGTGTAGTTAATAACTATAAATTTGATTTTTGGAGCGATTTACAAGCTAATATAGTACAAATTTTAAGAAATGTGGATGAGAATTTTAAAAAGCCGGTAATAGATAAAAATTCCGGACTTATAAGTGTAACAGGTAATAGAGCTCAAATAAATGAAGTTGCAAAGTATATTAAAGAATTGAATGAAAGATTGCATAAGCAAGTATTGATAGATGTAAAGATATATACCGTTACGCTTTCTAAGTCTCATCAAACCGGTATCGATTGGTCTAAACTTTCCGTTACTTTACCTACTACTTCCGTGCCTCTTAGAGGAACTAATATTTTAGGTAAAAATACCGTGTTTAAAAACGCTACTTTCGATATAAGCGGTTTTTTAAACTTCTTATCTCAAAATGGAGATGTGAACTCCATATCAAATCCTAAAATCGTAACGCTTAATAATCAAAAAGCTTTAATCAGCGTAGGGGATACTATTTATTATAAGTATGCTTCTCAAGTGGAAAATAACGATAACGGAAATCCTACCACTACTTATACTATAGATAGTAAATTTGTAGGAGTTTTACTTGATATAACACCTCAAATTAGTGATAACGGAGAGATAATTTTAAGTATTAATCCTAGAATAAGCTCTTTTAAAGATACTTCTCAATTATCTAATATAAATAGAGATATGCCTCCTGATACTCAAGAAAACACTATGATAAGCGTTGTTAAACTAAAAGATAACGATACTTTAGTTTTAGGCGGATTAATTACTGACGATAGGGCTTTAAAAGTAAACGGAGTACCGGTTTTAAAAGAAATTCCTTTAATTAAATATCTTTTTTCTTCTAAAGAAAAGGTTACTAATAAAAAAGAATTGGTATTCGTAATTACTCCTCATATTATTAATTTAGATAAAAAAGTACGTTTAAAAGATTACGGATTTAAAAAATTACCTACTTTAGAGGAATTAGATGTTAAATGATTTAATAGAAGCTTTTAGGGATAAAATCGATATAAACGATTTTTTTAGTTATCTTAATTTCGAAATGGTAAAAGAGGAACTCATTTCCTCTAAAAGTAATATTATTTTTCTTTTAGGTGCTCCCGGAATAGGGAAAAGTTATATGCTTGCTTTATTAAAAGCTAAATATCCTCAAAGTTATGTTCTACAAAAAGCACCGTTTTTAAGTAAAGAAGAGTTTTTAGAAACTCATAAGGATTTAGAAAATAAAACCGTTTTAATAGATGAAGCTCAACTTTTATCATTAGAGATGATAGAGTTTTTAAGAATTTTAAGTGATGAAGGTAATAGAATAATTTTGAGTATGCATGAAAAAGAAGGTGAAGAAATAGCTTCTTTACCTCAATTTAATTCCAGATATACTCAAAAAATATATATGAAACCTTTAACTAAAGAAGAATTTGAAAAATATGTGATGTCAAAATTTATAGAAAAAAGAAGGTTTGATTTAATAGATAAAAAAGGAATAAAAAAAATTTATAAATTTTCAAAGGGTAATTTCAGATTATCTAAAAAATTTGTGTTTACGTGTTTGAATTTGTTAAATTATTCTTTTAATAACTCTTTAAAATATACTAAAATAGACAATTGCATTATAGAAATGAGTGCTATTGAATTGGGACTTTTAAAATGACTTTTTTAGAATTGGAAAAAAAATGTAAAGAAAGAAGGCTGAAGCGAAAAATTGTTATTTTTTTTATTTTAATATTTTTAATAAGCGGAGCGGGAATTATTTATTTTATCGGATTTAAAAATATCTATGTGAATAACAAATCTTTAAATAATGTTAAGTTGATTAATAAAACTTCGAATTCCGCATATAAACTTAAGCTTAATAAAATAGAAATTAAAAAACAAAAATTTGAATATTCTTCTACGAAAGTTACGAAAAATCAACAGATATTACTTCCGGATTTAAGTTTCGAATTTCCTAAAACTTTAAAAACTTTAAAACAAAAACCTAAACGAGAAGAAATTAAAAACAAAAATGAAATATCTAAGAAAAAAAGTTCTTTTTTAAATAGCGATGTACTTCCTTCTTATAAAGAATGTATTCGTTTAGCTAAAAAATTTTATAATAAAAAAGATTATGAAAATGCTTTAAAATGGGCTAAAAACGCTAATATGCAAAATAATAAAAAAGAAGATTCTTGGATTATTACGGCTTTGTCTTTATATAAAATAGGTAAAAAGGAAGAAGCGGTAAAAGTTTTGAGAATATATTATAATTATAATAAAAGTGAAAAGATAAAAAAACTTTTAAAGGAGTTGAATGAATAAGTTGAGTTTAATTTTATTATTTTTCGTAACTTTATCTTATGCCGGAATAGTTGAAGATTTTATGAATAACAAATATGCGAAAATTTGCAATTTTAATAATATCAGAACATATCTTAAAGATGAAAAAATGTTGAGTATTATAGGGGTTTCTTGCGTGAGAAGCGATAAACTTTTTTTGTTGCCTTTTATCGTGAATAAATTGAAAAAAACTTCATACGGTAGAAAAAACGCTATTTATTTCGTTACTATTTTTATGGAAAAGAAACTTTTATATTCTTATTTGTTTGATGGTTTTGACATTAATAGTTTTTCGTTTCCTAAAACAGATTATGTTTTATCTATTGTTTTTGATGCCGTTAAAAATAAAAAATATGTAAGAAAAAATAATTTTATTATCGTAAATAATAAAAATATCTCTTACTATATTTATAAAAAAAATGATAAAATGATAATTGATAAATTTGAAGGAGATAAACTAATAAAAAGGTATTGGTACAGATGATTAGACAAAAAATAAAATTAGGGGATTTATTAATAAATGAAAAAATAATTAAACCGGAAGAACTTGAAGTAGCTTTAAAAAAACAACAAGAGTATAAAGCGGTAGGTAATTATAAAAAATTAGGAGAAATTTTAATAGAACTTGGATTTGCAACCGAAAAGCAAATTTTGGAAATTTTGTCGAGTCAGTTGGGATTTCCTTTTGTAGACTTATACGGAGAGCAAATAGATTACGATTTTATAGCGTCGTTTCCTATTTCTTTAATAGAAAGATATCATCTTGTTCCTTTTAAACAAGAGGATAATTATATTTATGTAGCGACTGCCGACCCTTTGGATTATGATGCTATCGAACTTTTTGAAAAATTTTCACCGGCACCTCTTAAGATTTTTATAGCTTTAAGTAAAGATATTCAAATAGTAATAGACAGGTTAAAAATTAAACTTTCTCAAAAAGAACTTATCGATAAAGTAAAAAAAGAACTTAAAAGCGGTGGTAGTGAAAATATTAGTGCCATTGACGAACTTTTGGATTTGATTTTGGAAAACGCTATTAAAGAAAGAGCGACGGATTTACATATAGAACCTTTAAAATATGATTTTTCGGTAAGAGTGAGGGTGGATGGTGTTTTGCATGAGAGTTTTTCTTTTGAAAAAGATATTTATTATCCTTTGGTATCTAAAGTAAAACTTCTTGCGAGTATGGATATTAGTGAAAAAAGAAAACCTCAAGACGGTCGTTTTACTAAAAAATTCCATTTGCATACTTATGATTTTAGGGTTTCCACCACGCCTACTTTACATGGGGAGAGTGTCGTTTTAAGGATTTTGGACCAAGAAAAAATTCTACTTAGAATGGTAGAATTGGGAATGAGCGAATATAACTTAAAAAGATTCGAAAAGTTAATTCATACGCCTTATGGAATAGTGTTTGTAACAGGACCTACCGGAAGTGGTAAAACAACAACTTTATATGCGGCTTTGAATGAAATTAAAGGAGTTGATAAAAAGATTATTACGGTTGAAGACCCTATAGAATATGAAATTCCTTTAATTCAGCAAATACCGGTGAATCATAAAATAGGATTTGAGTATTCGGTGGCTTTAAGAAGTATTTTAAGACAAGACCCGGATATCATTATGATAGGTGAGGTTAGGGATAAAGAAACTTTAGAAGCTGCTATTCAAGCTTCATTAACGGGGCATTTGGTTTTAGCCACTTTACATACCAATGACGCTCCTAGTGCGATTACGAGAATGATTCAAATGGGTGCCGAAAATTATATGGTCGCCGATTCTTTAGTGGGAGTTGTGGCCCAAAGACTTGTAAGAAGAATTTGTCCTCATTGTAAAACGGAATATTATCCTTCTAAAGAAGAATTGGAAATTATTAAACCTTATTTAAAAGAAGAGATTACTTTTTATAAGGGAGAAGGTTGTAAGGAGTGCGGATTTACAGGTTATTTAGGGAGAGAAATGGTTAGTGAGGTATTGGTGGTAAATGATGTTATTTCTCATATGATTGCTATTAATAAAGATAAATTGGAAATTTTGGAAACAGCTAAAAGATTCGGATTTACAACTATGATAGAAGATGCTATTAATAAAATTAAAACGGGTGTTACTACATTAAAAGAAGTATTAAGGGTGGTAAAAGTTGATGTATTTTAAGATTGAATATATTTCAAAAGGAAAAATACAAGAAATTATTATTCCGGCGAAAAATCCGCTTGAAGCCGTTAGAAAGTTTAGAGCTAGGAAGTTGGGTATATTTAGAAATATGGAGATTATAGAAAAAAAATCTTTTTTGGAAGAACTTGGAGATAAGCTTAATCTTTCCAAAATAGACTTGGAAGAGTATATAAGTATTCTTGACCAAATGTATGTAATGCTTGATGCGGGACTTGCTATTGATGCGGTAGTTGTCGATATAAAAGACAATATTAAAAATAAAAAACTGAAAAAAATTTTTAATTCTATTGCGAACGATATTAAAGCCGGACTTTCTTTAACGGCGGCTTTTGAAAAATTTGAAAAGGAGTTGGGTAAATTAACGGTTTCACTTATAAAGTTGGGAGAAGAAACCGGGGATATAGCAATGGCTATAAAAGATTTATCCATTATTTTATACGAAATTTTAGATAATAGAAAAAGACTTAAAAAAGCTACAAGATATCCTATTTTTATAGTTTTTGCTATGAGTATAGCATTTGTAATTGTTATTTTATTTGTTATTCCTCCTTTTAAATCTTTATTTGCCGAATTAAAAAGTGAACTTCCTCTACCTACTAAATTTTTAATATGGGTTGAATCGGCTCTTGAAACTTATGGAGTTTATACGTTGGTAGGAGCGGTAATTATTTTCGGTATTATCAATTTACTTTATAATAAATCGGAAAGAATGAAACTTTTTATGGATAAATTGCTTTTAAAAGTATATATTGTAGGGCCGGTTATTAAACTTGCTATGATAGGAAGGTTTGTTTACGTTTTACAAAGACTTATAGAATCGGGTATTCCTATTTTGGATGCGGTTGATATCGCTTTGAATATTATAGAAAACTCATATATAAAACAACAATTTATGCATATTAAAAATTCGATTGTTACGGGAGGGACTATTAAGCAAGGATTTGAGGATACTAAAATGTTTGAAAATATGGCGGTTCAAATGGTAGGAGCCGGCGAAGAGTCAGGAGCATTGGTTTTAATGCTTCAAAAGGTAAGTAAATATTATATGGAAAAATACAGATTTTTAGTTGAAAATATCTCGGTATTGATAGAACCGATTTTAATTGCTGCGATTGCAGGATTCGTAATTACTTTAGCCCTTGGTATATTCTTACCAATGTGGAGTTTAACCCAAGCGGCACAATAGGAGATAATGTGGGAATAGAAACAGGCAGTATAGCGACAGCGATAGTAAGTATGTTTATTTTAGGTTTTATTTTATGGGTTGTGCATAAAATTTCAAATATATAAAAATGAAATTTTTATAATTTTTTTGTAAAATTTTCACTACATCGGTGTAATTATTTGTTATAATTACACCGACGCAAAAAAAATTTGTAAAAGGAGAATAAATGAAAAAAGCGTTTACATTAATCGAATTAATTTTCGTGATCGTAATTATCGGTTTATTAGCGGCGGTTGCAATTCCTAAATTCCAAAACTTAAGACAAAATGCAATCGTAACAGGTGCACTTCAACCTTTAACTGACTTAAATTCTTCAGGTGGTGCTTCTTCATTCTTAAACCAAGCTGAATTAAACGGCGTAAATTTAGAAGATATCAATATGACTAATCTTTACAAATTTACAGGTAAAGAGTGGACAGCTGACACTACTAACAAACAAGTTACTTACAGAAGTGGTCAATATGATTTCAATGCTACATTTACTTATGATGCAAATCATAGTACAGGTGAAGCTAACGTAACTGTTAAATATTACTGTGATACAAAATCAAGAAGTGGTAAAGCTTTCGAAAACGCTTTAAAAGCTAAAGGTTATGATTGTTCTGCAACAGGTAAAACTTATATTATTGATTTAACAACTCAAGACTAATAAATGAGAAAGGCTTTTACGTTAATAGAACTTATCTTCGTAATAGTCTTAATTGGGGTATTGGCATCAGTTGCCATCCCCAAATTTACTCATCTTGCTACAAATGCCAAATCTGCCGGCGTAAAATCTTTGGTAACTTCTATAGATTCTTCTATCGAAAATATTCACGGTAAATGGATAGTTAACGATAGTTATGCATGGATAGGTGCCGATGGAGCAGACCACAGTAGTGATTTTAATAATACAACCGGTTATCCGGCTAAACTGGATGACGGTAGTGGAAGTACTTCTTTGTTTTCTTATGTTTTAAAAGTACCCGTACCTTCTTGTCAAGGAAAAACGAGAGGTTGTTGGGAAGAGTATGATGATAACAGATATGAGTATTACTATACAGGTGGTAAAATCTTAAAACTCGATTATAATCAATCAAACGGTACTTTAGAGTGTGTTGACGGTGTAGGGGTTACAAAAGAAGAGTGTGAAAAAATAATCCACTAACGTGGCAGAAATATTTTAAATCCTTTCTTTTTTTTTGAAATTTCTATTTTTCCGTTGTGAGCGTTTATTATTTCTAAACTTAAAGCAAGTCCTAAGCCGTTGCCTTTTGTTTTTGTCGATTTAAAAGGTTCGAATAATATTTTTTCATCTTCAAACTCTTTTCCACTGTCGTAGATATTGATTATATGATAATTTGGATTTGTTTCGTATAAAATTTCAATTACTCCCTCTTCCTCTTCACTTTCTTCAATAGCGTCTATAGCGTTAAAAATCATATTTTGAAGGACTAATAGCAGTAAATCAAAGTCCGCTTTTATCTCAATATCCGGTAAAAAAAACAAAAATTTTATATTTTTTGAAAAAGAGTAGTATTTAATGGAGTTTTCAAGTTCGTTTTTAAGTTCGCTTAAAAGAAAAGTTTTTATTTTAGGTTGAAGACCTTTTGAAAAAAGAAGTGTTGATTTTATTATTCTTTCTATTCTGAAAATTGAGCTTTTCATTTCGTCAAGAAGTTCGTTTTCTTGATACTGCTTTTTTAAAAGTGAAATTAATATAGATATAGAACCTATAGGGTTTCTTATTTCGTGTGCTAAATGAGCTGCCATTTGTCCCATTGCTATTAATCTTTCGTTTCTTTTTTGTTCGGTTATGTCGGTTGCACTTATTATTGTTTTATCTTTTATTGATGATTTTTGAATAAGAAACACTTTATTATTTATCTCTATTTCACCTTCATTCGGAATTGAAGCGAATTCTTTTGTTTTTGAGTTTTGGACGATTATTTCTTTATTATTGTCTATAACCCATAAAGCTTGAGGTAAAAATTCTATAACTCCGTTTAAGATATTTTTGAGTTCTATAAATTCTTTTTCAACTTCATAGGTTTTTTCTATTAAAGTTTCTAAATTTTTTAACAGTTCTTTTTGGTCTTGAGGGAGTTGCATTTTTCTCCTTTCTTATTTGATATAATAAATATATGGAATTGAATATGAGAAAACTTTTTTTTGATTTTATCAAAAATCTTGACATAATTTTTTTAGTATGATAAATTGCAATTCAAAAAGGAAATACATTGTTTAAGTTCTCCGATGTATCAGATATGTGTATAAAATGTGGTAAATGTATTCCGGGATGTACTATTCATAGGATAAATCCTGATGAGGCGACTTCCCCTAGGGGATTTTTGGATTTGCTAAAGGGAGTTGAAGAGGGGGAAATAGAACTGGATAAAACGACAAAGGATATTTTTGAGAGTTGTTTTTTGTGTAATCAGTGTGTGGAGGTTTGCCCTAATTCTCTTCCGACCGATTTTATGATTGAAAATGTAAGAGCGAAAATTGCAGATAAATACGGAATTGCGTGGTTTAAGAGAATCTTTTTCTTTTTACTTAAAAACAGATGGGCTTATGATTTGGTTAGCAAGTTAGGGTTTATGTTTCAAACGTGCGGATTTAAGATAGAGGAAGAAAAAAACGCTATGAGGGCCAGATTTTCTCTGCCTCTTTTAAAAAAGGGAAGACTTGTACCTTCTATGAAAAAAACTTCGTTTTTAAAAAAATATCCCGAAAGAATTCTGGCTAAAAAGCCTCAAAAAAGAGTTGCTATTTTTATAGGGTGTTTAGCTAATTATCATTATACTGAAGTAGGGGATGCTTTGGTTAAAATTCTTAAGTTTTTGGATATTGATATTTTTATTCCAAAAAAACAGCTTTGTTGTGGGGCACCGGCTTATTTTACCGGAGATTTTAAAACCACAGAAGAGCTTATAAGATACAATATCGAATATTTTGAGAGTTTTATAGATGAAGTGGATGCCATTTTGGTTCCGGAAGCTACTTGTACGGCGATGCTGAAAAAAGATTATGAAGAGTATATTCACACTCATATGGATAAAAGCTGGCAAGAGAGACATAAAAAAGTAAAAGCCAAGATATTCGGAACTACCGAATGGCTTTATAGATATACGGATTTGGGAAAAAGACTTTCTTTAAAAAACAGACAAAAAGAAGTTATTACATATCACAATTCCTGTCATTTCGGAAGGGTTTTTAATATTAAAAAAGAACCGCGTTCTCTTTTAAAACAAGTGTATCAAATTAACGAAATGAAAGATGCCGATATGTGTTGTGGATTCGGAGGATTGACTATTCAAACGGAAAAATTTGATTTGGCGATAAAAGCCGGTAGAAAAAAAGCGGAAATTATCAAAGAAACAAAAGCTGATATAGTAAGTGCCGAATGTAGTGCCTGTAGAATGCAAATTACCGAACAGCTAGATAAAGTGGGAGATAATAAAGTTTTTAAACATCCTTTAGAACTGATAGCAAAAGCTATTGAGGAAAATTAGATGTCGGAATTTTGGCAACATATATATTCCCATTTTAATCCGGTGGCTTTTAATTTAGGGGTTTTTAAAGTTCATTGGTACGGTATTATGTATGTACTTGCTTTGGTTGTAGGTTATTATATGGCTATTTTTTTTGCTAAAAAAGAGGGTATTGAGAGAAAAATTATAGACGATTATTTCGTATGGGCTGAAATAGGAATAATTTTAGGGGCTAGAATAGGGTATTTTATTTTTTATGTGCCTGATAATTCTTATTATCTTTTACATCCTTGGGAGATGTTTAACCCTTTTGTGGACGGTAAATTCGTAGGAATAAGAGGTATGAGTTATCACGGTGCCGTTATAGGATTTGGTATAGCTACTTTTCTTTTTTGGAAGATAAAAAAAGTGGATATGTGGAAGATTTTGGATGTGGTTGCTTTGGCTATTCCTCTTGGGTATGTATTCGGAAGAATCGGGAATTTTTTAAATCAAGAACTGGTAGGAAGGGTAACGGACGTTGCTTGGGGAATTTACGTAAACGGTGTTTTACGCCATCCTAGTCAACTTTACGAGGCTTTTTTCGAAGGGATTGTTTTATTTTTGCTTCTTTATTTGTATTATAAAAAATTTAGGAAAAATTCCGGAGAATTGATAGCTTTATATATGGTTTTATATGGGGTTTTTAGAAGTTTTTGTGAGATGTGGCGTCAGCCCGACCCTCAATTAGGATTTATATTTATGCATTTTACTATGGGGGAAATTTTAAGCTTTTTTATGATATTATTTGGAGTGATTCTTTTTATAAAAAGAAGATTTAGGAGTTAACATGAAAGTAGCTATTGTAGGAGGAGGAATAAGTGGTCTTAGTTTAGCTTATTATTTGCAAGATAAATTTGACGTAACGGTGTTTGAAAAAGAAAAATGGGGTGGTAAGGCTTATACTCAAAAAGTTGATAATTATCTTTTGGAAGAGGGTGTAAACGGATTTTTGAGTAACTCTCCAAAAACTTTAGAGCTTTGTGAAGAGATTGGAATATCTCCTATTAAAGCAGACGAAAACTCAAAAATCAGATATATTTATGATGATAAACTAATTAAAATTCCAACTAAACCTAAAGATTTTCTAAAGAGTGATATTTTATCTTTTTGGAGTAAGTTAAGAGTTGCTATGGAGTTTTTCGTAGAGCCCATTTGTGATAGGGAAGAGACGGTTGAGCAGTTTGCCAATAGGAGATTTGGTAAAGAGTTTACAAGACGTATGATGACGCCTATGCTTGCCGGAATTTACGCTTCAACTCCTCAAAAAACCTCTATGAATGCCGCTTTTCCTAAACTGAAAAAAATAGAGTGTGAATATGGTGGGCTTTTTAAAGGTATGATGAAATTAAAAAGGGGAGGAGAACCTAGTGGGGAGCTTCACAGTTTTGAATGGGGAATGAGTGAATTTATTCAAAAACTTAAAGAAAAAACCAAAGCTTCTTTTGTGGAGCAAGAAATTAGAGATATTGACGAATTAAAAGAGTATGATATGGTAGTGATAGCCGCTCCTAGTTATGAGGCTGCTTCTATTTTGCAAAAATATTCTCTTTTAAGTGAACTTTTAAATAAAATCGAATATAATCCGGTGGCTATTGTTGGATTTGATTATGAAGAGATTAATCCTGTTTGTTTTGGGATTTTGAGTGTTAAAGAGCGTTCTTTGGGGATTTTGATGGATAAGTATATTTTCCCGAATAGAAACGGAATTAGGGTTATGTTAGGTGGGGCCAGGTATCCGGAGATTGTTGATTTGGATGAAAAAGAGATTATCTCAATAGCCAAAGAAGACATAAAAAAAATAACTGATGCCAAAAATCCTAAGTTTGAATGGATAAAAATCCATAAAAAAGCTATTCCGAATTATTCTTTGGGACATCAAAAACTGGTTGAAGAAATTATGCAAGAGGCTAGAAAAGCCGGAATTTATTTAACGGGTAATGCATATTACGGAGTAAGTTTTAATGATTGTATTAAAAACTCTTACAACCTAGCACTTAGGATAAAGGAAGAAAATGGAGCTTAGTTATCAACTTTTTGATTATTTTGACAAAATGCCTTTTATTGTGAGCTATGTAGCCGGGATTTTGTCTTTTCTTTCTCCTTGTGTACTGCCTCTTGTGCCGGTCTATTTTTTTTATATAAGTGGTATCAGTGCTAAAGAGTTGAAAGAAAAAGAGCTTAGTAAAAAAGAAAAACTTAAAATATTTTTAAATTCCTCTCTTTTTATTGCCGGATTTGGTCTTGTATTTATTTTGTTGGGAGCTGCTGCGGCTCATTTGATAGGAAACTTTTTTGGGAATAAGCTTTTTAATATAATAGCCGGGATAATAATAATTATTTTTGGTATTAACGTTGCCGGTTTTGTGAAATTTAGATTTTTACAATATGAAAAGAGGCTTAACTTTCAAAACGCTGGAAGTTTTTTACTTGGAGTTTTTTTTGCGTTCGGTTGGACTCCTTGTATAGGTCCTATATTCGGTACTATTGTCGGAATGGCTGCGACGGAGCCTACAAAATCCGTTTTTATGATGATTTTATATACTTTAGGTCTTGCCACGCCGTTTTTACTGATGGCTTTGTTTAGTGTTTGGAGTTTGAATTTTATAAATAAATTAAAGCGTTATATGGGGATTATAGAAAAGGTTTCCGGGGGATTATTGATAGCGGTAGGTTGTTTTATTGTGTATAAGTCTTTATTTTTATTAATTTAAATTTGTTATAATATAGACTTAAGTTTAAATCAAGGAGCATATATGAAAAAATTATTGGCGATTATAGCATTTGCAGGTTTTGCGTTTGCTTATCCGGATTGTGCGAGTTGTCACGATACCGGAATGATGGGAGCTCAAAAATTGGATACTTTAACACCGGCTCAAATAATTGAAAAAATGAAAGAATATAGAGCCGGAAAAGGTAGTTCGATGATGGTTAATATAGCTAAATCTATGAGTGATGAAGAAATAAAGGAATCAGCTGAAAAATATGGGAAAAAATAATTTTTTCCTTTATTTTTTAATTTTTTATTAAATTTGGCACTTTTAAGACACTTTTTTTAACTAAAATGCTAAAGAGAAAAAAAGCTTAATTTAGTAAAGGAGCTAAAATGAAAAAAGCACTTACAGCCGGGATTGGTGCGGCTGCGGTAGCTAGTTTTGCATTTGCCGCAAATAGCTTAGATTCCAATCCTAATTATAAAAAGTTGATGAATTTTCATCCGAAAGACATAAATAATCAAATGTGTTTAGGATGTCATAAAGGGCAAGACCCTGGTATTGTAGCTGATTGGCAACATTCTAAACACGCAAGCGTTGGTGTGGGATGTGTTGAATGTCACGTTGTACCTAAAGATTATCCGACTGCATTTAAAACTCACCCGGGAACACCTTCAAAAGCTAACTGGGCTGTTCAAGTTGCGGTATCTTCTGTAACTTGTGCGAAATGTCACGCAAAAGAAGTTAAAGAGTATTTAAATTCAGGTCACGCAAGAGGTGCCGCTCAATGGCTGATTTCTAGCGATCATAAAAATAAACACGGTTATTTGATGACTAAACTTGCTTACAATTACGAAACTTTAAAAGGTAACAACGAAAGCTGGAACGAAAAAGGTTCTAGTTTAATGAAAGGAATCAGACAAGATATTCCTATTGTAAAAGCTAATCAAAAAAATCCTAGAATGTCAGATTTAGCGGTGGCTAATATTTGTATTCAATGTCACGGTGCAGTTGTTAAATTGCATAAAAACGGAAAACCTGATGCAGCTACTTGGCCGAATGACGGTATAGGTACTTTATATCCGGATGGAGGTGTAAGTAACTGTACGGCTTGTCATAGTAGACATAAATTTTCTGCGGCGGAAGCTAGACAACCTGGTGCATGTACAAACTGTCACTTAGGACCTGACCATCCGGATAAAGAAGTGTTCGAATCTTCTGTTCACGGACATATTTTTGATACTAATGAAGAAGATTACAACTTTGAAACCGGGGCACAAATTCCTGGAAAAACATTAAGAGCGGCGACTTGTTTTACTTGCCATATGTCTTCAATAGGAGGAAATAAAGCTACTCATAACGTTTCTGAAAGATTGAAATGGAATTTATGGGCACCGAGTAGTGCTTTAAGAACTGGAGGTAATGAAACTGCAGGCTGGTTATATTGGAGCAAAGGAAAAATTGCTAGAGGAAATCCTAAAGCAGGAAATCCTAAAGGACCGGAAGCTGCTAGAGCGGAAATGAAAAACGTATGTATGGTTTGTCACGAAGCGACATTTACTGATAATTATTTCCAAAGAGTTGATGCTCATGTAAAACTATATAATCAATATTTTAGCTATGCTAATAAAATGATGGCTGATTTAAAAGCAAAAGGTTTAATTAAATCTGACGTATGGAGTGACCCATTCTTTAAATTATACTATTATTTATGGCATCATGAAGGTAGAAGAATGAGACATGGTGCGGCAATGGGGAGCCCGGATTATGCTCATTGGCATGGAGTGTTCCAAGTTATGCAAGATATTAGAGAAATGAAAGATATTTATGATTATAGAATGAAAATGCTTAAAAAATACGGAAACGCTAAGAAAGTTCTTGATAATGAACCTCCAATGCCGGTTGTTACTCACGAGTAATGGTTTCTTTTTCTCCCTTTTGGGAGTTTTTGATTTTAATTAAGATAGTGTCAAACACTTTATATTGGAAAGGTGCAAAAAAAGGAAGTTTAGTATTTGTTTTTTAAACTTCCGAAATATTGAATTTCCTCCGCTTTGTTTTCAGTATTTAATTCTTCAACCGTTGAGTTCAAATCTATGTTTTCTTTTAATTTATCCAATTCCTCTTCACAATAACTCATATGCATATCGGCACTGATTATAAAAGGCATTTGCTCTATTTTAGTAAGTTTTTCAATTTCTTCTTCTACAGTTTCTCCTTCTATTGTGATTATGATAATACCTTTTTCTTTGTCTCCGAAGTGTACATCGCAAAAATCACACTCTTGAAGGTTTAAAAAAACCGCGTCATAATTTTGAGGTTTTGTTTTTACTATAATACTTGAAATGTTCATTTTTCATCCTTTAATTTCCAAATTATTATTTCAGCCGGTGAATAGCTGATTATAGTGTTTTCGTTTAAATATTTTATACCGTTTAGTGCCATTGTGTGACCGTGTAGAGTATAAAGAACTTTTTTATTAAAATCAAATACTTTTATATCGTTTTTTTCATTGTATTGAATAGCGAAACTTTTTATATCAGGAGATAAAGCGGCTCCGTAAGGTAGAAAATCGGTTTTTAAATTTAATTTTTCAGTTCCTTTTTCATTATAAATAGCCACTCTCATATCGCTACTTGCATTAATAATAAAATTTTTTTTATAATCCAAACTTAAAGTTTTATCTTTATTAAAACCTTTTATTGTAGTTATTTTTTTTCCGTTTTTTATATTTACTATTTTTACGTTTCCGCTTTCATCTCCTATTACCACTTTATTTTTTTTGTCGTTTATAGCAAATGTGGAAAATACATAATTTCCTATTTGTTTTTGATATACCCAATTTTTTTTATTTAAGTCGTATAAAGCTACTTCATCACTTAAAAGTCCGAATAAAATAGTGTTTTTTGTGACAAATCTAGCTTTCATAAGAGTTTTTTTTGAAGTAAAAATATGAGATAGTTTTTTCGATGTGATATCGTATATAAAAAGTTCTCTTTTACCGTTTTCTCCTTCGGTAAGTATTAAAATATGTGCTTTGTCCGGCGATATGTCTACGGAAAAAACCGGCATAGGTATTAAATCGCCCATAAAATCGTGTATTTTAGGCATTGAGATAGTTTGGTTTGTTTTTAGAGTTTTAAAGTTTTTAATAACTATTTTTCCCTCTTCCAAAGCAGCAATTAGATAAGTTTTATTGTATGCTATTTTAGAGATATAGCCTTTTTTATATTTTATTGTTGTGTGCGACAGTCCGAATAGTAGAGTTGAACTGAGTAAGAGAAGAAATTTTTTCATAAAGCTCCTTTAGATTACTTTTATTTCAATCGAACAAGCCGGACATACAGTTATACAAAATCCACAGGCTGTGCATTTGTCTAAATCAATTACAGGATTAAACATACCATTATAACTAATTGCACTCTCTTCACATATATCTTGGCACGAAAAGCAGATTGTTTGATTCCATGCAATGCATTTATTTGGATTTATAATCATTTCGGCGTTAATTTTTTTCTTGTTTTCAAGGTTTAAAACTCCGTATTTACAAGCTAAAGCACACTCATCGCAAAATGTACATCCTGAAATTTCAAAGTTTAAAATCGGTATTTCATTTTCAATTTTTATAATTTTTTCATTGCATGCATTCAAACAATCTTTTGTTTCACATTCCATACATCTTAAAAAATCTTCTTTTTCTTTAAAATAAGGAGGATATAAGTAAGACTTAAAAGGAGAGGAAACTCTCCTAAAGAAATTTCTTCTTTGTTTATTTATCATTGAAGTCCGGCTTTTGTTTTCATTTTCTCAAAGTTATTTTCAATTACCGGGTCTACGTTTGCTTGAGGAGTATGACAAGTCATACAAAAATATCTACTTCCGGCCACTTTTCTTTTTTTCTTATCACCTTCGAAATTATCTACAAAATGATCTTGCGGCATAGGTACGGCATGGAACATTTCAGCATTTTGCGGCATATGACACATTAGACATTGATTATGTCCTATTTTAATAGGTACCATACCTTTTACGCTATGAGGAATCATAGGAGGAGCATCAGGAAAAGATTTTTTAATAAGTTTAGCACCACCCGGTGCCGGTGCGTTGAAGTCAAGTTTTGGAAGATTTTCACTTCCGGCGTTTAAAGGACTTTTTCTGATACCGTTGATTACTATTTCTTTAGAAGTTTTTACTTCTTGTTTAGTAGAATTTGTTTGTTGACCACATCCTATAAGAGCAATACTTGCGATTAGTGAACTAATTAATAGTTTTTTCATTTTTTTCTCCTTTTGAGGTAAAGTATCTTAAAGAGTATTTAAGTGCGTTATGATTACACACTTCTATACATCTTCCGCAATTTGTACATTCTATTTTGTTAATAAAATCGGATTTTTTACCTATTATAGGCGTTAATACTTGATTTTCGGGACATATATTTAAGCATTCTCCACAATTTGTGCAGTTTTCCGCATTATGTTTTACGCGAATTAGGCTTTTTGAACCTATAATACTATACATCGCTCCTACAGGACATATATGTCCGCACCATCCGTTTTTTAATATAAAAGCATCAAATAAAAATATGGCAACTAGCCATACCCATCCGAATCCTACGCTAAAAGCCACACTTCTCGTAAAGATACCAATTGGGCTTATAAATTCAAACGCCGCCGCTCCTACTATAGCCGACGTAATTAGCAAAATTACTAAAAATAAGTATCTAAAATTTCTCGTTTTGGTTGTACTTATTAGATTATCTTTTTCGTGATGGGTTTTTCTTCTGACCCACGCTGCAAGGTCTGTTATCATGTTTACCGGGCATACCCAACTACAATAGGCTCTACCGCCTATAAGAGCGTAAAAGAGTACGATAACAGCTACTCCTATTAATAAATCGGCACTTATAACAGCTCCGGCAAACACCATTTGTAATACTGCAAAAGGATCGGCTAAAGGTATTTTATCAAATAATTTTGAAAAGCTTAAATTTCCGCTTAACACTTTTAAGCCGTATGCGTTAGCGGCAAAATATAAAAATAAAATACTTAGCTGGGTTATACGTCTTAGGATTAGATATTTGTTTTTAATTATTGATCCCATAAAACACCTTCATTTAAGTTATCAATAGCACTTTTTTGGCTTCTTCCGGTAACTGTTTTTGTATTTAAAGAAGCGTTTTGCACTCTTTTTTCATCTTGTTTATCCCAGCCTTTAACGTATCTGTCTCCGGCTTTTCCTAAGAATACTTCTCTTGGGAAAACTTTAATTGCCGCTTTTTCAGTTACACAGGCTTCTTCGCACATTCCGCATCCGGTACAATATTTTTCGTTTACTATAGGAATTCTATAAGCGTGTTTACCGGTTCTTTCGTTTTTTCTCCATTCGATTGTAATAGCTTTATCCATTTCAGGACATGCTCTATAACACGCCGTACATTGTAATCCCCAGTAAGCTATACAGCTACTAGGGTCGATTACCGCTACACCCATCTTTGCGTAATCTATTGCGACTTCTCCTTTTTCGTTTCGGCATTCTTTCGGAGTTAACGCTCCGGTCGGACAAGCGTACATACAAGGTATATCGTCGCACATAAAACAAGGTCCGGTTCTGGCTATGAAATAAGGCGTACCTATTGCTACGTTATCTCCCGGTGCTCCTAATTTTAAAGTAATAATCTCTTTCCCGTCTATTATTACTTTGTTTTTTCTATTTTTACATGCTTCTACGCATAAACCGCATCTAATGCAAGTTTTGAGAAAGTCTTCTTCGTTTAAAGCTCCGGGAGGTCTTAATGTAAGAGGTTTGTCTTTATTTTCTTCGACAAACGCTCCTACTACACTCCCGGCTACGGCCGAAGCCGCAGCAGCTTGAGCGATATTAACTAAAAAAGAACGCCTTTTATTATCCATTAAAATCCTTATGCTTTGTAAATTTTAACCGCTGCTTTTTTATAGTCGGTTTCTTTACTCATCGGACAAGTGGCATCCAGACATACTTTATTGATAAGTACTTTTTCGTCAAACCAAGGTACAAATACAAGCCCTCTTGGAGGTTTGTTTCTACCTCTTGTTTCAACTCTTGCTTTTACTTTTCCTCTTCTTGATTCTATTACGACTAAATCGAATCTTTGAACTCCAAGCTCTTTTGCATCTTCAGGGTTCATATAACAAAGTGCTTCCGGCATTGCTCTATAAAGTTCCGGTACTCTCATTGTCATTGTACCACTGTGCCAGTGTTCTAGAACCCTACCTGTACATAACCAGAAGTTATATCCGTTTTCATCATATTTAGGGTCTTCCGGATGAACCATAAACGGTCTGAAGAATATTTTAGCTTTATTTTTTAAGCTGTATTTTTGTTTAGTTTTAGGTCCTTGTAAATCACCTCTTTTTAGTGCTTTTAGAAGTGGACCGTAGAATGCAAATTTTTCACCAGGTGCGTATCTTCTTACGTATGGATCGTATTCTGCGTTAAATCTCCATTTAGTCTCTTTTCCGTTAATTACCGGCCATCTTAGACCTCTTACTTTATGATATGTATCAAAGTCTGCTAGGTCGTGTCCGTGACCGATACCGAATTTTCTATACTCTTCCCAAAGTGCTTTATGTACGAAGAATCCGTAACCTTTAAAAGGTTTACCGTCTTCTCCTATAATTTCTCTACCGTCTCCGGCAGCTTCGGTATTTTTGTGTAGTTTTCCGGTTTGAGGATTTTTAGCAATCGGATCAGGCCATGGGAAGTTTTCACGATACTCTTTTCTGTTGAATAATACGTCAAATAGAGTCATTTCAGGGTCATATCCCATAGCTTTTGCTTTGTCAAGTACGTTTGGAAGTACTGTTCCATCCGGTAGTTTATGTTCTTTCCATACTTCTTTTAATTTAAATCTTTTTGAGAATTCCATCATAGTCCATAAATCTGGCATTGCTTTACCAGGAGGTGTTACTTGTTGTCTCCAATGTTGAGTACGTCTTTCAGCATTTCCGTAAGCTCCCCATTTTTCGTAAATCATAGCAACCGGTAAGATTAAGTCTGCAACTCTTGCGGATACTCCCGGATATGCTTCGTTTACTACAATAAAGTTATCCATAGTTCTAGCTGTTTTTAGCCAGTGGTTTGCGTTTGCAGTATTTTGCCAAGGGTTATTTACGTGCACCCACGCCCACTTAATTTTTCCTTCTTCCATATCTCTCATAATTTTTAGGAAGTGGCTACCGACTTTCGGATTTAGAGTACCTTCTGGAAGCTTCCATAATTTTTCAGTAATTTTTCTGTGTTTTGGATTTGCCACAAGCATATCCGCCGGAAGTCTATGAGCGAATGTTCCAACTTCTCTTGCAGTACCACAAGCACTTGGTTGTCCGGTTAAAGAGAATGCTCCGCTTCCCGGAAGTGATTGTTTTCCAAGTAGTAAGTGAATCATATAAATTTGTTCGTTAACCCAGCTTCCTCTTACGTGTTGGTTGAATCCCATTGTCCAGAAAGATACCACTTTTCTATTCGGGTCGCAGTAAAGGTCCGCCAGTTTTTTAAGTTTTTTCTTAAAGCTTTCAAGTGATTCGTTTTTATCACCTTTTGCTACTTTTGCTACATAATCTAATGTGTAAGGTTCTACTGCTTTTTTAAAGTCTTCAAAGCTGATTTCCCAATGCCAGAAAGGTGCTTTACCTTTTGCGTGTTTCATTTCCATCATTTCGCCGGCTTTCCATTTGCCAATCGGAGCTAAAGCTATAGCTTCTTCTTTAGTTACTTTTTTAGCAGCTTGTTTTTTTATTGTTTGCATCTCTTTTTCGGAGTAACCAAGTTTTTTTGCTACTTTAGGATTTCTTAATCCGTATCCCGTATCGGCATGACCGGTTGCGAAGATTGTATATTTATTTACGAAATCCCAGTTAATAGCGTTTCTTTTTACGATTTCTCTTGCGATATAGTTCATAATTGCAAGGTCCGTATTTGGTCTGAAGATTATTTCCATATCCGCAAGGTTTGAACATCTGTTTCTGTAAGTTGATAAGTTTACTACGAAATATTTATCAGGGTTGTTTAGTTTAGCATCAGATACTCTTGACCATAGAATCGGATGCATTTCAGCCATATTTGCACCCCAAGTTACTACAGTGTCTGTTATTTCGATATCGTCATAACATCCGGCAGGTTCGTCAATACCGAACGTTTGATAAAATCCGACAACGGCACTTGCCATACAGTGTCTAGCATTTGGGTCGATATTGTTACTTCTCCATCCGCCTTTTACAAGCTTAACCGCTGCGTAACCTTCTTGAATCGTGTATTGTCCGGAACCGAATACTGCAACTCCAGTCGGTCCTAGTTCGTTGTAATATTTTTTGAATTGTTTTTCCATTTCATCGAAAGCTCTTTTCCAAGAAACCGGTCTGAATTTACCTTTTTTATCAAACTCACCTTTATCGTTCATTCTAAGAAGTGGTTGAGTAAGTCTATCCGCTCCATACATAATTTTAGCGTTAAAATAACCTTTAATACAGTTAATACCTCTGTTTACGGGACAATCCGGGTCTCCTTTTACCGCTACGATTTTATCGTCTTTCGTAGCTACCATAATACCGCATCCGGTACCACAGAATCTACATACCGCTTTATCCCATTGCCAATCTTTTTCAGATTCGTTTGCTTTTGCTTTGGCTTCTTGAGGAATTGCAATACCAGCCGCACTTGCTGCCGCTACCGCTGCTGTTGTTTTTAGAAAATCTCTTCTATTCATTGACATAAGCACTCCTTTTCGCTTTTTACATAATAATGATACAACTTTTTTTGAAAAAAGTGTAAAAAACTTAATAATATATTTTAATTATGGCACATTATTGGCACTTTTATATGATTTTTGAGATAGTTGAAAAGTGAAGAAAAAGAAGGGAGATTATTTTTGAAGTTTGGCTCTTACTTC
Source organism: Nautiliaceae bacterium (assembly GCA_039831155.1). Lineage (GTDB taxonomy): Bacteria > Campylobacterota > Campylobacteria > Campylobacterales > Nautiliaceae > Nautilia. The sequence continues at coordinate 36,303 of JBDONT010000035.1, forward strand.
TTTTGCGGCTTTTACCATATTTTCAAGGCTTGGTTTCACTTCTTCCCATTTTCTTGTTTTAAGACCGCAGTCAGGGTTAACCCATACTTTTTCAGCCGGTAATACTTCTAAAATTGCTTCGATTTGCTCTACCATCTCTTCTGTTGAAGGGATTCTAGGACTATGGATATCATAAACTCCTGGTCCGATTTCACCTTTGTATCCTCTTTCTTTAAAGATTTTAAGTAGGCTATTATCACTTCTTGCGTTTTCGATTGAGATAACGTCAGCGTCCATATCCTCAATAGCGTCCATAATATCGCTAAATTCAGAATAACACATATGAGTGTGAATTTGAGTTTCCGGTTTTACGCTTGAAGTAGTGATTCTAAAGCTTGTAATCGCCCAGTCTTCATATTCTGCTCTTTTTTCGTTTCTTAGAGGGTATCCTTCTCTAAGTGCCGCTTCGTCAACTTGAATAACTTTAATTCCGGCAGCTTCAAGAGCTTCTACTTCATCTCTTATAGCAATTGCCATTTGGTATGCAGTTGTTCTTTTGTCTTGGTCGTCTCTTACAAATGACCAGTTAAGCATTGTTACAGGACCTGTTAGCATACCTTTCATAGGTCTATCGGTTAAACTTTGAGCGTATGTAATCCATTCAACCGTCATATCTTTAGGTCTAGATACGTCACCGAAAATTAGAGGAGGTTTTACACATCTACTACCGTAACTTTGAACCCATCCGTTTTGTGAAAAAGCAACACCTTTTAATTGCTCACCGAAATACTCAACCATGTCGTTTCTTTCAAACTCACCGTGAACAAGAACGTCAATATCGATTAATTCTTGATATTCTACAAGTTCTTTAATCATAGCTTTAATTTGAGTTTTGTATTCTTCTTCGCTAATTACACCGTTTTTGAAATCTCTTCTAAGTTTTCTTAGTTCAGGTGTTTGTGGGAAAGAACCGATTGTAGTAGTCGGTAAAATAGGATATTTTAAGTTTTTGTGTTGAAGTTTGATTCTCTCTTCAAAAGGAACGCTTCTGTGTTTGTCTTTGTCTGTCAGATTGGATACTCTATCTTTAACAATAGGGTCGTGGATTTTATCGCTTGTTTTTCTTGTAGCTATTGCGATTTTGTTGCCTTCAAGAACTTCTTTTTCGTATTCGCTAAGTTCTTCACCTCTGAATAGTTTATCAATTACTCTAATCTCATCAAGTTTTTCAAGAGCGTATGAAATCCAAGATTTGATATCTTCATCCATTTTTGTTTCGTATTTAAGTGTGTAAGGTACGTGTAATAATGAACAGCTGCTTCCTACCATTATTTTGTCGGCATCGTAAGATTCTGCGATACCTTTTAGGAATTCTACTGATTTTTCGATGTCGTTAACCCATACGTTTCTTCCGTTCACAATTCCAATCCCTACGATTTTACCGGCATTAGCAAGTGCTTTTATGCTGTTTTCGCTTCCGTGTACGAAATCTAAAAACATTCCTTTAATAGGAGTAGTAGCAAGTATTTCATTTGCTTCGTTTGAGTGTTCGAAATAAGTTGCAACGAAAATGTTTGCAAGACTTCCAAGCTTGTCGTAAACTTTTTTTAGTGTTTGAAGGTCTTTTTCAGTAGGGTTTGTTACGAAGTAAGGTTCGTCGAATTGGATTGTGATATTTTCGTCAAGTTCTTTTAATTGAGCTATTAAGTCTTCATAAACAGGGATTAGTTTTTCGATAATTTCATCTTCACTGCCGTTTACTATTTTAGATAGTTTTACGAAAGTAATAGGGCCTATGAAGTTTACTTTAGGATTAATTCCAAGTTCTTTAGCTTCGTTGTATTCGATTTTGATTTTATCGATACTTGCTTTGAAGTCCATATTTACATCAAGTTCCGGAACGATATAATGGTAGTTTGTATTGAACCATTTTGTCATTTCCATAGCTTTGTGGTTTGCATCACCCCTTGCAATTGCAAAGTATCTGTCCATACAGTTGTCTATATCTTTGTATCTTTCCGGAACTGCGTTTAGCATAGTCATAGCGTCTATCATATTATCGTAAAAACTGAAATCGTTTACGCTTATTAAATCGATTCCGGCGTTTTTTTGATAAGTCCAGTGTCTTTTTCTAAGTTCTGAAGCAGCTTTTTGAAGTTCTTCTTGAGTTGATTTACCAGCCCAATAAGCTTCAAGTGCTTTTTTTAGTTCTCTTTGTTCACCGATTCTTGGGAACCCGATAACGTAAGTTGCCATTTACATCCTTTTTTAAAGCGAATTATAACAAAAAATAAAAGAAGTTTTATTCCACTTCTTTAAATGCCCCTTGAGAGATTCTGTAAAGTTTGGTTTTGTAATTGATTTGATTGTCGAAAATATAGATATTAAAATCGCTCATATAAAATTCGTCTTCTTGATTTTGCATATTGTAAGCTTTGTTGGCAAGAATTAGAGTTGAATAGTTAAACCAGTTGTATTTTATGTCGGAATTTAGGAGATTTGTGTATTCGTTTATAATCAAAGGAGGATTTATAATTGAATTTGCGATTATTAATTTTTCGATATCTTGAGGCTGGGTTAAAAGGATAATTAAAGGAGAATATCCTATTTGAGGTGTGAGATTTAATTTTGTTTGGATGTTTTTTTGGGTTATTTTGGAAAGGACCTGGGCTGTTTTGCTTGATATGGTGTTTAAGAAAACAAAAGAGTCGTTTAGGTCTTTATAATTTATGTTTGGGTATCGGAATACATTTTGAACGTTCGTTAGGTTTTGTTCGTAGGTAAGCAGGGTTTTTGATATTTGGGTGTTGCTTGTAATTACGGATGTGTTTTTATCCGTAATATCGCTTAGGGCTTTTATCTGGGCTTTAAAGTTTATACCTCCGAAAAAGACGTTATCTGAAGAGTTGCTTTCTTTGTCTATTAGAGGTAAAAAGAATGTTTTGTTATAATCTTTTAAAGAAGCGATTTTGGTTTTATCGGTTGTATAGTAAAGGATGTATTTTTGAGGGAGAGATGATAGGTTTACGTCGCTGTCATAGAGGGTTATATTGTAATCTATGCTTTTTTGAGAGTAGTAAGCTATTAAAGAGTTCATAAGAGACGGGATATATTTGTAAAATCTTTTTTTGTTTATTACGACTGCTATTTGGGCTTTTGAGTTTATACTTACAAAAGTGTCGTTTAGCTCCTCGGTTTGAATTATGGGCTGTGTGGTTGTCGAAGAAGTGTTGATTTCTATTTGCGGGATAATAAAATTGAGTGTTTGGGCACTTAGAAGTGCTGCTATAAACAGTATTAAAACTCTCATAACATACTCTTTATAAGTAAAAAGTCTTTATAAGCCTCTTTTTTGGCTGACGGGTTTCTAAGTAGGAAACTCGGGTGAAATGTCGGTATCACTTTTTTCTCCTTAAATTCGAATATTTGTCCTCTTACTTTGCTAATAGGCATATCGCTGTCCATTAGATACATAAAAGCCGTTTTCCCAAGACATACTATAATTTTCGGGTTTATTATATCAATTTGTTTTAAAAGATATGGTTTACAGGTGTTGGCTTCTTCAATTGTCGGGACTCTGTTGTTCGGTGGTCTGCATTTTACTATATTTGCTATATAGATATCTTCTCTTGTAAGTTCTAATACGTTTAGAATGATTTTTGTTAGAAGTTTGCCGGCTTTTCCTACAAAAGGACGACCGGTTTTATCTTCTTCAGCCCCGGGACCCTCACCTACAAACATTAAATCTGCATTCGGGTTTCCTTCTCCGAAAACCACGTTTGTTCTTGTTTTACTCAAGTCGCAAAGAGTGCAGTTTTTGCAAATTTCTTCTAATTCTTTAAGTTGAGAGGGCATTTTTATGCTGTTTTCTTTTGATTTAAAACCCTCAAAATATTTATGCCCGGAGAGTTTTAAATTATAAAGGTACTTTAGTTTCATCAAATCGTTCATTTTCTTTCTTTATAATGGTATAAGTCGGATATGCTATTTTAATCTCCTCTTCTTTATTAAAAGCCTCTATAATTTCCGAAGAGATGTTGCTTCTTAAATTTAAAGTTGCGTAATTGTTTAAATACCAGCAGCTTATGCGAATTCCGTTTTCTTCTATAAAAGTATAGATTCTTGGTTCTACGTTTGCGTTTTTTATGTGATAAACGGATTTTAATTTTTGAAGTCTTCTTTTGGTTATTTCGGTGTAACCTTTTGAATATTTGCTTACTATTTCTTTAACTAAATAGACGGCTTTTTTGTGGTTTGAATCGAATGTAATAGTAATATCTATCCCGTCCCAAACGGTTGAAAGTCCGTGATGGGTGTAGTTAAATACCGGATTTGTAAAAATTACGTTGTTTGGAATAAATACAATTCTTCCGGCACGTCTGTTGTATTGGTAGGTTGTGAGTGTTACGTCTTCATATAATACTATTCTTGTAATTGTTACGTCTATAATATCTCCTACTATTTTTACTTGTCCGTTTTGGAGATAAATTTTTATTCTATCTCCTACTTTAAAATTTCCGCTGGTCATTATAACAAACCATCCGAAAATATTCATAAACCAATCTTTCATAGCAATAGCTATACCGGCAGATGCAAATCCTAAGATGGTAATTAAATAAGTAGCGTTATTGATGTAAAAGAATGATATAATAATTAAAATAACTGTAATATTTGCAAAATTTAAGATTTTATTTATTAAATAAACAGATTCTTCTTTGATGTATTTTCTAACGGCAATTTTGATTATTAAGAATATAACGATACTAATGGCGATTGAAATGGTAAGGGAAATTAATTTGTTAATCTCTTTTTGAATCTCTTTTTTTACTTGTTGTATATATATTTTTGATTCCGCTTGAAGAGTTTTTATTTTTGTTTTATAAATATTGTTTATCATTATAAAATCTTCTAACGCTTGATTTATATCGGGATTAGTTAAATTTTTTTCTTTTAAAAGAGTTTTTAAGAGTTGTAATTTTTTAAGTGTGTTTTGAAACTGTTCGTATGTTTTTAAGTTTTCGTTTACGACTTGTTTTACCTCTTTTTCGTAATTTAAAGCGTTAAATATTTGAAAAGGGTTGTTTACAAGAGGAGGTTTGGGAAGTTCTTTTAGTTTTAAAAGAGTGGTAAAAATATTCTTATTTTTGCTTAAAAGTTCCAGTTCGGTTTGAAGTCTTTGAAGCTTTTCTTGATATTTTCTAGGATTTTTTAAGGCTAGTTTTTGTAAATTAAATATTTGATTTTGTACTTTTTTATAATTCAAATAAGCTTGATAATTAATAAAAAACTCATCTTTTTTCAATTCGTCGGATAGAGTCGTTGCGTTTATGTCTTTTGCCGGTAATAGTAGTAAAAAAATGGATAAAAATAGAAAAACTATTCTTATCATTGAGCGAACTTTTTAAGTACTTTTAAGATAATTTCTTTGTCTATGTTTTCTAAAATTTTATATTTGCCTATTTTTTCGGGAATTATGAATTTTATTTTGTTGTTAAGAGTTTTTTTGTCTGCAAAGAAATGTTCGTAAAACTCTTCTATATCTTTTATTTTGTAAGATGTTGGTAGATTGTGTTTTTTCAAGAGATTTTTAATTCTTTTAGCTTCTTCTTCGCTTAAATAACCCAATTCTTTTGATAGTTCATTTGCCATTACCATACCTATTGCTACTGCTTCTCCGTGAAGGTAGGTTTTGTAGTTTGTGAGGTTTTCTATTACGTGTCCGAATGTATGACCGTAGTTTAAAACGCTTCTTATGCCTTTTTCTTTTTCGTCTTGATTTACAACCCACGCTTTAAGTTCTACCGAGCGTTTTATAATTTCTTCTATTTTTAAAGAGTCTTTTTCTAAATTTTCAAAAAACTCCTTATCAAACATTACTGCCATTTTGATTACTTCTGCCATCCCGGCTGAAAATTCTCTTTTGGGAAGGGTTGATAGAAAGTGAGTATCTATATAAACAACTTCCGGTTGATAAAATGCACCTATTAGGTTTTTTCCGTATTTGTTGTTGATTCCGGTTTTTCCACCAACCGAACTATCCACCATAGAAAGTAGGGTGGTTGGGATTTGGATAAATTCAATTCCTCTTAGAAAAATAGAAGCTGCAAATCCGCTCATATCTCCTATAACCCCACCGCCAAAAGCTATAATTACACTGTTTCTGTCATATTTGGCATCAAACATTCTATCAAGTGCGTATTGAATATATTCCATTGTTTTATACTCTTCGCCGTCCGGGAGGGTTATGATTTTTAACTCTTTTGCTTTTATGTTGTTTAAAAGATATCCCAAATGGTATCCGGCGACTGTAGGGTTTGTGATAATCGCTACTTTTTTATCAAGTGTAATTTGAGGTAATGTGTCTATTAAAATATCATAAGTTTTATTTGGGGTAGTGATTGTTGCTTTCATTTTTATCCTTATTTAATTGGTATTAAAAACTGGTTGAATTTGTTTACCAGTAAATAGTTGTATTCCATTTTCGGATTTAGTATTTGCCATATTTTATTTATAGGTTTTTTCGTAAAAGGTGTAACGATACATTGATTTGACTCTTTGTTTAATTCGAAAATAGGATTGTCTTTTATTTTTTGAATTTTAACATCTTTGAAGTTAAAAAGTTTAGCAAAATTAATTAAATATTCCGTTAATTTTTTGTGTTCTTTTTCCGGGTCTCCTTCTATAAATGTTAGTGGTTTTTTAAGTTGGAAAGATAAATCAAAAATTACCGATGCTATTTTTTTTATCTCTTCTTCCTGAAGCAAGACTTTTATTTTTTTGCATTTTTTTATGGATTCTCTTCCTTTTTTAAAGATAGGTATTTTAATATCAAATAATAAATCGCCGTTTTTATAAAAAGTATTTTCGTTTACTATGATTAAGCCTATATTGTATTTTGAAACGTCTTTTTTTAGTTGGGATTTAAAAGAGGTTTGATGATAATCGGTGTGGACTTCTATGTTTTTGAATTTATAGAGTCTGTAGATTTGGTTGTTTAAAGAAGGGTTTATTATTTTTATAATTAATTTTTTGTTTTTTAATTTTCTGTGTAGGAAAATCGCACTTCTTAAAAGTTGAGATATTTCTCTTTTTGAAAGCTCTTTCATATCCAAAAGCAAATATATGTTTTGTCCGTATGGTTGAGGAAAAGCTCCTATATTTTTTTTGATTTTTTTGAATAAGTCTTTTAAGGTATCGGGTTTACCTACAAGTAACAGTCTGTCGTTTGGCAAAATCATTGTGTTTTTATTTATAAGTCTTAATTCGTTGTTTCTATAAATGGCTGCTACTTTTGCTTCTTCGTTTTCAAGTTTTGATGGGTGTGAATAAGCAAAAGGAGAGTTAGGCGGTACCTCAACTTCTAAAATTTCCCCTTTTCCAAGACCGATATCCCTTGCAAAAAGAGGTACTCCCGGTAGAAAGTCTATAATTTTATTGGTTAGAAGTTCCGGTAGGTCTATTACTTCTATGTTGTTTTGTTTTGGTACTTCAAAATCAAGCCAGAATTTTACAAATAAAATAGGAATTTTTTTATCAAGAGAGTTTTTTAGGATAAATTCGGCTTCTTTTTTGTTTTTTACTAAAATTACTATTTTGTTTAAGTCTTTATATAGTAAGTTTTTATAAAGCTCGTAAGCGTAAAAGTTAATCTTATAAAAGAAAAGGTTTTCTTTTTCTAAAAAACTGTTTTTAATCTCATCTTCTTCGTAAATAATGTGAAATTCGCCTAAATTCAAGTAGTTTTGGGAGATTTTTTCTATTAATAAGTTTGCTTCTGCCGCTCCTGCAAATATTAAAATTTTATTCAAGTAATTCCTTTTGTTAAAATTTCACAAAATTATATCATACAAAACGGAGAGAAATATGAAATTTACAATAGACGCTGTAGATAACAAAGCAAGGGCGTGTACTATAAAAACCGACCATAGTGAAATAAAAACGCCTATTTTTATGCCGGTCGGGACGGTTGGGGCTGTTAAGAGTCTGGATGCTATAGATATGACGGAAATTTTAGAGGCTCCTATAATTTTAGGGAATACGTATCATCTTTATCTTCGTCCTGGAGATGAGGTAATAGCAAAACTGGGAGGACTTCATAAGTTTACGGGTTATAATAGAAGCTTTTTAACCGATAGTGGAGGGTTTCAAGCTTTTTCATTGGGAGATAACGTAAAATTTAGTGATGAGGGGATTGAATTTAAGAGTCATATTGACGGGTCTAAGCACTTTTTTACTCCGGAGAAGGTTATTGATATCGAATATAATTTAAACAGTGATATTATGATGGTTTTGGATGATTTGATACCTCTTCCAAATACACGTGAGAGGATTAAAAAGTCTATTCAAAGGACAACCGAATGGGCTTATAGGAGTTTGGTACATCACGTTAAAAAAGGTAAAAAAAACAATCTTTTTGCAATTATTCAAGGTGGTATTGATTTTGAGATGAGAAAAATCAGTGCACAAAGTTTAGTCGAACTTGAATATAAAGGATACGGTTTTGACGGCTTTGCAATAGGGGGGCTTAGTGTAGGGGAAGAGAATCAAGCAATGTATGATACCATTGAAGCTACAACTCCTTATATGCCTCAAGATAAACCCAGGTATTTAATGGGAGTCGGAACTCCTGAAGATATAATCGAGGCAATTGACAGAGGGGTTGATATGTTCGATTGTGTTATGCCGACCAGAAATGCCAGAAACGGACATCTTTTTACGAGTTTAGGGGTTTTAAAGATTAAAAACGCAAAATATAAACTGGATGATAGACCTATTGATGAGGAGTGTAGTTGTTATACTTGCCGTAATTTTTCAAGGGCTTATTTAAATCACCTTTATAAAGCTAAAGAGATGACTTACGCAAGACTTGCCAGTATTCATAATTTGCACTATTATTTGACTTTGGTAAAAGAAGCCAGAGAAGCAATTTTAAAAGGAAAATTTAAAGAGTTTAAAAAAGAGTTTTATTTGAAAAGAGTTTAGTCTTTTAAAGAAATAAACTCTTTTTGGATATAGTTATTAAGTTCTTTTATAATTTCTTTTTCTCTTTGAGTTATATACCTTTCTAAAATAAGTTCGTAATGAGGTTCAGTTTCGAATTGAATATGGTATTTGTAAGTGTCTTCGTTTATTTTAGTAATGGATTTGATTTCCCCTTCGGCTTTTATGTTTTGATATTTGTTGTTGTGATAAATGGAAAATTCCAAGTTTATTAAATCTGAAATTTCAAGGTTTAATTTTTGATTTGTGATTACGCACATTCCTTTTAAAGATAAATCGTATAGTTTCGCATTAATTGTTTCATTCTCTTTTTTTATTGTAACTTCGACTTCTTCTTTTGGTTGTACTCTTATATAATTTCTTTTTGGGGCGTTTCTCTGTTTTTTTTCTATGTGACTTAATATTATTTCTTTTGCATGAGGTATGCAGTGAATTATATTCGCTCTATATGAGTATTCTTTATCATTTTCCAGTAAAAAGACTTCTTTATGAAATTTAGCCGCTACTATTTGATATTTATTGGCACTTACACGAATGGTTCCGTTTTTTTCGTCCACTCCTAAGATTTTCGTTTTATGTGCAATCGGAACTCCTTTATAAATACTGAATAAATTTATATCTTTTTTTAATAAATAGAGTTCTATTATTTCTTTTGGTAGAGCGTAAACATCTTCTTCTACGAAAGAGTTTGAATGATAGCTGATATATTCTATATAAAAGCTACATAAGAAAGTAATTGTTTTTAGTTTGTGTATCGATTTTTTTTCTTTTAAAACTTCTTTTATATAAGCGTTTGACATTAATAGAAAAAGTCTGTTTAAAATTACGCTTATATCTATATTGTATTTTTTGAGAATGAAAGCTAATTGAAGTTCTTTTTTAAGAGTTACTATTTTGTCTTCTAAAAAAGGAGAGATAAAAAGTCTTTCGTAAAATTTTTCTATCATAGAGTCGGCGTTTTTAATGTTTTTTTTGGATATTTTTTTGAGATATTCAATAAATGTTAAAACAAATCTTTTTTTATATTTTTCAAAAAAAGTTTTATTATCGGTAATGAAGTTTAAAAAATCGTTGTTGTAAAAATCTTTTCTTAAATTTCTCATTATGTCCTCATTTTTAAAGGGAGTGGTTTTATTTCCGAATCTTTTTTAACTTTTATTATATTACCTTTCGGATTTAATGTAAAGGTAACCTCTTTACTAGCTCCCATTTCGTCGCTAGAAATAACGGTTATGATTATTTTGTCATTTTTAATTTTTACTTTTTTAGCTTTTTCGTCCATTCCTAAATCTATAGTTTTAGCCCATACGGTTTTATTGTTTATAGTTTTGTATGCTATTAATAAATCATAAGAGTCTTTATATACCGTTCCTATTATAAGTAGGCCTTTTTTAAAAGGTAATATGTATTGAGCGTCTTCTTTATAAGGTAAATTTAAGGTTAGTTTATTTTTTTTCGAATATATAACTATTTTCGGATTGTCTTGGGAGTAATGAGTGGCGGTTATAAAAATTTGATTATTTTTGAAAGTAAAATCTTTTGCTACGTCGTATTTTTCTCCGTAAAATTCTTTTGAAAACTTTTGAGAGATTAAGTCGTATTTTATTAAAATAGGTTTTTGTTTTTTCTGATCGTAACCTAATATATAAAGAGTGTTGTTTTTTATTGAGCTTTTTATGATATCTATTAAAATATGAAGCTCTTTTTTATAGATTAAATTGTAATTTTCGGAGATTTTATATATATAAATTCCGTTTGCAGCCGGAGTTAGGAAAATATATCCGTCTTTTACTTTTATTAAAGAGTCTTCGTTTACGCCGTATTTATTTAAAAGTTGAACGTTTTTTGTCGTGTCAAGTCGAGTGATTTGGTAATTGTTACACCCTAAGAAGAAAAGAGGGATTAAAAAAAGCTTTTTCATATTTTTTACCTTATTCATAGTAAGTTACCGAACTTTTACCGAATTTTCTTGTTTTTATTTTTTTGTAAAGTCCTAATTCTTGAGGAAATTCATAATCGCTTTGGTGTTCGATTAATATTTTTTCCACGTTGTTTTTAGGAAGTTGTTTTATTAGGTGTTTTACTTTTTCGTAGATATCTTCATAACCTTCTCTTATGGCAAACGGAGGGTCGAAATAGAAAAACGCTTTATCTTTTTCTCTTTTTAGTTTTTCTATAACATCCCATATAGTTTCGAAGCTATCTCCTAAGATAATTTCACACTTTTGAGGTTCCATTGAATCTATGTTTTTTTTAAGAACTTTCGCGGCATACGGGTCTTTTTCCAAGAAATAGGCTTTTTTAGCTCCTCTGCTTATTGCTTCAAGCCCGATAGAACCGACTCCGCTAAATACTTCCACCCAGGTAGAGTCCGCTATTTCCCATTGAAGAGTGTTAAAAACGCTCTCTTTTAAAATGTTTTTGGTACTTCTTGTAGTCTCTTTGTCTCCCATATAGAGTTTTTTCCCTCTATATTTGCCTCCTATGATTTTAATATTACTCTTTTCCATTGTAATCCTTTATCGTTTTTATTAGTTTTTCTTTGAATTCCTCTACCAATTCTTCTATTAATTCGTCTAAGTCCCTTGGAGTATTGATATTTAATTTTTCGAGCTGAATTATTAAAGATGATTTGCTAAAAGGTTTTTTTATATCTTTTCCTATTATTATTCCCTCTTTTTGAGGGTCGTCCGTTATTAATATACCGTTTGGGTCTAAGCGGTCTTTTAGAAAATATTCTAAGGTATATTGCAATAAAGGCGATAAGCATTCGATTTTATATTTCCTCAAGAAAAACCTTTTTGAAAATTTTATCAAAAAATTAAACTTTTATATAATATCGACGATATTATTACATATATAAAAGGGGGCTGTTATGGATATTTTCAGTAATATTAAAAATTATACTCAAAAAGTACAGCCGGTAGAGAATATGAATCAATCCGAAGTTCACAGAGTACAAAAAGTGGAAGAAGCTCAAAAAGACGTTATTGAAAATCAGGATAAGGAAAAATTGAAAAAAGAGTTACAAAGGGTTACGGAAGAGCTTAATAAAACTTTGAATCCTTTAAATACTACGTTAAAATTTCAATTTAACGACAAAGTGGATGAATTAACTGTAAAAGTTGTCGATACGACAAATAATAAAACAATTAGAGAATATCCCCCGAAAGAAGCTTTGGAACTTATGGAAAAAATGAGAGAACTGGTAGGTTTACTACTTGATAAAAAAGGATAGGGTATGGCGGATTTAGGTGTTTTAAGCTCACTTGGAGCCGGGAGTAACGGTGTTTTAAGTTACGATGTAATCGATAAACTTAAAAATGCCGATGAAGATGCAATGGTAAAACCTTTGGAAGATAAATTGGATTTATTGAAAAAAAAAGAAACCGCTTTGTCTCAATTCGTTACCATAGGTTCTACCGTTAAAACCGATATTTTGGATTTAGCTGACGGGACTTTATTCGCTAAAGTTTCTAGTAGCGTAAGCGGTAGTAGCGTGAATGTAAGTGTGAATGACGGAGTAAAGCCTCAAACGTTTAAAATTAACGTAACTCAACTAGCTCAAAACGATGTTTTCGAATCGAAAGGGTTCGTATCCGAAGATGCAAGTGTCAATAGTAGCGGTAAAGACCAAACGTTAAATATAGGGGTTGGTGGAGTAACGACACAAATAACCGTTAAAAGCGGGGCTACTTTAAGTGATTTAAAAGATGCTATTAACAATGCGGATATAGGAATTACCGCTTCTATTATTGATACGGGAATAGGTGATAATCCTTATAAACTTGTGTTAAAAGCAAATGATACGGGAGAGGATAATTATATAAAGTTTAATTATTCGGGTATTGATGATTTAGGTTTAAACGCTACGACTTATACGTCCGCTACTTATGATTCGGATACCGATTCGGTTAACGATTCGGGAGCGGACCAGACGTTTAAAATTACCGTAAACGGGACTGATTATTCAATGACTGTGGCTGATGGTACTACTGTTGGCGATTTTATAGACGCTTTAAATAACGGAGATTTAAAAGATAGTGACGGAAATTCTTTAAGTGTAAACGCAAGTTATAATAGTGATACCGGTGCTATTAATTTTGATATTCAAGCGATTGGAGATATTAGCATAGATGATACCAATTTAACTACAGATTTTAACGATAATACCGACTTTACAAATGCAAACAGATTACAAACAGCACAAGATGCTCTGTTTGAATACAACGGAGTTGAAATTCAAAGAAGTTCAAATGAGGTTGATGATTTAATAACAGGTGTTACAATAAACCTTGAGAATGAAGGTGAATCAACCGTTTCTATTACTTCAAACGTTGATGATATGGTTGATGCTATTAAAAAATTTGTATCTGATTACAATGCTATGATCTCAAATCTGCAAAGCTTAACGGCATATGATAAGGATACAGGGAATGTAGGGCTTTTTCAAGGTGATAGTGACTTTACCATGCTTAGTAGTAAATTTAGTAACGATTTGTTTGGGGTTGTGCTTTCCAATAAATCAACTCAAAAAGACCTAAACGGAAACGAATATACCGTTAATACCGTTTTTACGGCAGCTGATGTAGGATTTAGTATGGATAAAAACGGAATGCTTAGCTTTGATGAAGAAAACTTTAGGGAAGCTTATAATAAAGACCCGGATTTAACCGATAGATTATTTGAGACGATGTTTACTAATTTAAAAACGGATTTTGATACGAATATTACCGGAGATAAATCCAATTTAAATCTTTTAGACCAAGAAATTAAAGATGAAGAAGATAGGTATCAAGATAGAATTGATGCTATGAAAGAGTATCTTGATACGAAATATGAAATTATGGCAAAACAGTTTGCAGCGTATGATGAAATGATAAACTCTTTTAACGCTCAAAGCCAAAGTATAACTATGGCAATCGAACAAGCTATAAATACAAAATAAAGGTGAGAAATGACATACAATAAAGCACTTAATAGTTATAATCAGATAAATATGAATATAGAAAGACCTGAAAAGCTTATTTTAATGCTTTATGAGGGGGCTTTAAGATTTGCAAATTTTGCTAAGAAAGCTATTAAAGAAGGAAATATAGAAGAGAAAGTTAAGTATATAATTAAAACTTCAAATATTTTTATAGAGCTTTTGAATTCTTTGGATTTTGAAAAAGGTGGAGATGTGGCTTATTATTTGAACGGACTTTATGCGTATCAACTTGAACTTTTAGCAAAAGCCAACTTAGAAAATGAAACTAAATATTTAGATGATGTAATTAGAGTTTTAAAAGGACTTATCGAAGCTTGGAAAGAAGAGACGGGGATTAGTTGATGAGTTATTTAAATGAACTAAAAGTTGCAGTAATTAACGAAGATTTAAAAAAATTAGAAGAACTTTCAAAAAAAGAGTTTTCTTTTTCTTCTTTAGAGGAGGCTAAAGAGATTCAAGCTTTTATTAAAAAGGCTGTTGGAATTTTGGAAAAAGAGAAAAAAAAGACGGCTTTAAATATGCAGAAAATAAAAAAGCTTCAAAAATTCAACTCTTTAAAAGAGCATAAGGCTTTTGATTTTAAAGCCTAAAAGATAGAGTATCTAAAGTGTAAAAATCCTAGAATGTTTTGAATATCCCTCACTACTTTTTCCATTATTGTAGCTTCTTTTGTACCGCTTAGCATTCTTGTAAGCAAATATCCATTCATAAGAGATATTTTTACTTCTCCGTTACTTGTTTCATATACGGCTATACTAAGAGGCATTTTTACTGCCATAAATTTTGTATCATCATCACTTAACATCTTTGAAGCATATTTTGCGTTACAAAATTTAATAATTTTAACTTTTCCTACTTGATTTATAACGGCTACTACGTGCCAACCTGGGGTGTTTGAGATTCTTTTTGTAATTAAATTTACCGTTTTTTCAAAAGAATAAGGGCTTGATACTTGTTTAAACAGCATATTTCGAGCCGAAATTTTTAAAAAAAGTCCCGTTAAAAACATTCCTATTACAAGACCTATAATTATTCCGCCTATAAGTGTTCTTTTATTCATTTTATTCCTCCTCGATACAGATTTTTTTGTTTTTGATTGCGTTTAAAGTTTTAAGAAATACGTATCCCACGATAATAGTTGTTAATGTTAGTAAAATAAGTGAAAACAGTTTTAAAGTAATGTTATTATAAGCCGAATCTATTAGGATAGTAGCTATCGTAAATGCTGCAAGTGGGAAAGTGTAAGCCCACCAAGATATAAAAAACTCTATTTTTAAGAAGTTTTTAGCCATACTGATTAATAGTACGAATATAAATAAAGCGATAAAATATAAAAAAAGACTCTCTAAATTAATAAGTCCGAAAGTCAATCTGAAATAACTTATAAATCCTACTGCCGGTGGGGCTATTAAAATAAAAAGAGTAGGTAATAGTTTTTTTGGCATAGGATGGTGGAAAATCATTCTATACATTACGATTGTAAATAAAACAATCCAAAAGAAAATACCTATTGAAAAATAAAAAAGATTTATAAATTCGTTTTGAGTATCAAATCCTACCACCGGGACTAATACATTACCTACTATAGGAATAAACCAGGCCGGATTTATTTGAGTTATTTCAAATTTATGTTCTATCCAGAATTTCATCACTTTATATGTAAAAAACAGATGAAGCGGGGCACCTATATACCAAAACACTATTGCTATGGTGGGAACTATGTCATAGTAAGCAATGGAAAGTAGTAAAAAACTAATTGAAATTGTTGCGGCAAATGAACTTTTTACGGGGTGTGAAAACTCTTTTTGAATGGCTTGAGGATATTTTATCCATTTAATAATGTAAGTTGTAAAAATAACGAAAAATAAGGCCGTATCTATTATAAGTAGTAATTGATAGATATAATAAAGACTTTCTATCTTTAAAAAATGCCAAGCTTTCGCAAATGCTATGGTAAGACCTGAAATTCCCATAATAATTGCAAAAAATTGAACGGGAAAATATTCTAACTTTCTCATAATATCCTCCTGAACAAATGTTTAAACGGAAGTTTATAACTATAAACTTAAAGTTTTTTTAAATTGGAATGTTTTTCTTGACTAAAACGGTTTATATTTTATATAATTTAAAACAGCTCTTAATTAAAATAATATTAAAAAGAGCTAGAAGGAGAAAAAATGAAAAAAGCTTTAATTGCGTTAAGTGTAGTGTTTAGTGTAAATTCATTTGCTTTATCGGGACCTTTGGCTTCGGTGTTTAAAAAAGAGGTTAAAGAAAATGCGAAGTATGTTCAATATATAACTCCTAAAGAGTTAAAAAGCTGGATGAATAAAGATAAAGATTTTGTAATTTTAGACGTAAGAGAACCGGATGAAGTGGCAAGTGGTGTGATTGACTGGGTTGAGCTTGAAACTATTCCTAGAGGTTTAGTGGATGTAAAAGCCGCAGTGGGTTATTTAAAACCTAACAATACGTATGTAGTTGTTTGTGAAACGGGAGGAAGAGCTACTTTAATAGGAGCTAAACTTCATAAATTATATGGTTTTAAGCATATTTACGTATTAAAAGAGGGAATTAAAGCTTGGATGAAAAAAGGGTATATTATTACTACTAAATTAGGGGAGTTTAAAGCGGCTAAATAGAGCCGTTTTTTACTCTAAAAAAGCTACTGCCACTTCCCGTGAAATATCCCTGCATATATTTATAGATGTCCGGATAAAGCGTAAGAGCCGGTTTTAGAAGGTCATTCAGTTCAGCTGCAGAGTAGTTGTTTAGAAGTTCTAAAGATTCGTATTTGTCAAAGTCGGTATTTTGAGGATTGAAAAATCTCTCTTTATAAACCCTGTAAACATCCGGAGTTGAGCATTCTATAGGTGGTGTAAATACTTCAATATCTAAAGGCTTTTCATCAAACTTTTCTACAATATCTCCACGTCCGTATACGTTTGCACTGTCATAATCATATATAAAAAAAGCTACGTCACTTCCTATTTTTTTTCCTATTTCCAGAAGTTCTTCTTTGGATAGGTTTAGTCTGCTTTCTTTGTTTACAAGTCTTAAAAAAGCAGCGGCATCACTGCTTCCTCCTCCAAGTCCTGCCATTTCCGGTATGTTTTTGTGGATTCTTATCTCTTTTCCTATAAACCATTCTCTAATTTCCGGGTAGGTTGTAATCAACTCTACATAAGCCTTAAAAACACTATTGTCTCTTAAAGCACAGTTAATGTCTCCTATGATGTTAAATTTTTCAGCTTCTACTATTTCTATTTCGTCATATAAGTTTTGAACTTTCATAAATCTTGATTTAATCAAATGGTACATTCCGTCATGACCTACTATTTTTAAAAATATATTTACTTTCGCGTGTGCTTTTATTTTCATTTTTTTCCTTTGAAAATTTCAGAAATGTTTTTTAGTGTATTTGTGTCTATCTCTTTTGCAGCTTTTTTGTTTTCTTTTGTAATCTCTTCTATAAGTTCGCTTCTTAAAATTGTAATCTCTTTTGGAGCTTCTATTCCTATTCTTACCTGATTTTTATCTACCGAAATTATAGTAATTTCTATATCTTCTCCGATTTTGATTTTTTCGTTTATCTTCCTTGATATCACTAGCATAATTCAATCCTATTTAAAATGTATTTAACTTCTTCTCTAATTTCTATAATAGCAAAAAATTTATCATATTTAACGTAGTAAATTCCTTTTTTTTTATTTTTAAAATCTTCAATTGAAAGTTTTTTTCCCAGTAAAAGGTTATTGATATCGTTTAAGTAAATGTTTTCTTCCATATCAAGATATTCGATAGGATTTAGAGGTTTTTCACATTCATAAAAAAATTTTCCCTCATTCAATCTTTCAAGATATGTCAAAGCACCGGTGGTGTTTAGTTTTTTTGCTATGTCAAATCCTAAGCTTCTTATATAAGTCCCCTCACTTACGCTTGCTTTAAAAGTAACGAAAGGATGAGAATAATTGATTAGTTCAATTTCAAAAATTTCAACTTCGATTTCTTTATCTAAAAAAACTTTTTCATCTTCTAAAGAGTATGCTCTTTTTCCGTCTATTTTTTTTGCACTGTATTTTGGAGGAAGTTGTTTTTGTTTTCCTCTGAAAGAATTAAGGGTTGATATTATCTCTTCTTTTGGAAAAGGTTTTAGAGTGTTGATGTTTTCAATTTTTTCTATGTCTAAAGAAGGAGAATAAGCTCCTAGCATAAGGGTGGCGATATAGGTTTTTGGAGTTTTTTTAAAAAATCTAAAAAGTTTTGTGTATTGTCCGGAAGCTATAATCAAACATCCACACGCAAACGGGTCGAGTGTGCCGGAAAATCCCATTTTTTTAGTGTTGTATTTTCTTTTTAAAGTGTTTAAAAATTTATTGGAACTTATAAACATAGGTTTATTGGCTACAAAAAGCATATTTTTTTTCAAATTACTCCTTTAGGTTTTTTCTACAAAATCACTTAAAATTTCTCTTACGTTATGACCGAAGTCTATTTTTAATTTTGTTTTGTTTCCGGCTTTGTTTATGCCTATAACCCTTCCGGTGCCGAATACTTTGTGTTTTACAAGAGAACCTACTTTTAATCCTCCTTGATTTGGAGTTTCTTTTATATTTATCCTCTCACCTCTGATAAGTCCGGCTTCGGTTAAAAACCTGCTTTTGCTCACTCTGCTTCTTTGTCCTCTTAAATAACGACTCTCAACATATGATAAGGTCAATTCTTTTTTGGCTCTTGTTATGGCTACATATGCTAGTCTTCTCTCTTCTTCTATATCGGCGTCGTTTAGAGGGAAAAACCCTTCTTCCATTCCTATTACAAAAAGATAATCAAACTCAAGCCCCTTACTTGCGTGAATCGTCATAACGTTTACGTTTTCGTTTGTGATGTTGTCCTGGTCGCTCTCAAGTGAAAGTTCGTTTAAAAATTCTCTTAAACTTAAATCTTTCTTTTCTCTCATCATTCCGTAAAACTCTTCAACGTTTCTTTTTTTGTCTTCGTCTTTGTAGCTTTCGCTAAGGAATATGGTGCTTTCTATGGCTTCCGGGAGCTCTTCTATTTTTAAAGAGGCTAAAAACTCTAATGTTTTTTGAAACTCTTTTAGGGTGTTTGCAGCTTTTTTGCTTAAAAACGACAAGTCGTTTTCTTTTATAAATTCATAAAAAGATTTGTTTTGTTTTGCTTCTTCTAGTTTTAAAAGAGTTGTTTTTCCTATGCCTCTTCTAGGTTTATTTACTATTCTTTTAAAAGAGTAGTCGTCATTTGGGTTTACAAGGACTCTTAAATAGCTTATTAAATCTTTAATCTCTTCTCTTTCGTAAAACTTCATCCCACCTACTAGTTTGTAGTTTATGCCGTAACTTCTTAGTCCGTCTTCAATTGAGCGAGAAAGGGCGTTTATTCTGTAAAGAATAGCTATTTGGTTCGGATTTACGCCTTGGTTTATTAGAGATTTTATTTTTTTGGCTATTGTTTCTGCTTCTGCTATTTCGTTATAGTTTTTTAAAAGAGCCACTTCTTTTCCGTCTCCTATTGCAGAGATTAGCTTTTTATCGTATCTGTTTTTGTTAAAGCTTATCAGATTGTTTGCGGCTTTTAAAATTTGATTTGTCGAACGGTAGTTTTTTTCAAGTTTTATAACTTTTGCGTTAAAATCTTTTTCAAAGTTTAAAATATTTTTGTGATTAGCTCCTCTAAAGCCGTAAATTGACTGGTCGTCATCTCCTACCACACAGATATTGTTGTGTGTTTTGCAAAGTTTTTTTAGCAAAAGAAGTTGAATTTCGTTGGTGTCTTGATATTCGTCTACCATAATATATTGGTATTTATTGGAAATTTCTTCACATAAATCATCGTTTTCGTTTAAAATGGTATATGTTAATAAAAGCAAATCGTCAAAATCCACTAAGTTGTTTTCTAAAAGATATTTTTGATATTTATCATAAATATGAGCCAGTTTTTTATAAGTGGAATCTTTAGCCAGTGCATATACTTCATCGGCATTTAAAAAAGAATTTTTATATTTGCTTATCTCTTTGCTTACGAATTGATAAGGCAAATCGCTTGAGATGTTTTTTATAATCTTTTTTTGGTCGTCACTGTCTATTATTACGAAGTTGTTTTTTCTGTTTAAAAGATGAATATAAAGCTTTAAAAACAGAAGACCGAATTTATGAAACGTAAGAAGCAAAGGAGGGTAAGAAGTGTTTTCCATCATATTTAAAGCTCTTTGTCTCATTTCGGTTGCCGCTTTATTTGTAAAAGTGAGAGTAAGAGTGTTTACCGGGTCTATGCCTAGACTTAAAAGATAGGCAAGTCTGGTGGTAATTGTTTTTGTTTTGCCACTTCCGGCACCTGCTAAAATAAGCAAAGCACCGTCTATATGAGTTACTGCTTCACGTTGAGCTTCGTTTAGTTCGTTTAAAAAATCCATTTTCTCGCTTTTTTATATTTATTATAACAAATAGACATTAAGTTGTGAAGAGTTGATCAAAATTGAGATGTTTTATTAAGAAAAGTCGAATTTGTTTTGCTATAATTTTTAGTTATAATTCTTATTAATAAACTTAAGAGGGGAGAGATGGTCATAAAGTATCTTGATAAAATATATACATTCTTAGTAATCAATAGAGAAAGCAGTTTTTCAAAAGCCAGTAAAGTTTTAGGAATTTCTCAACCGGCAGTTACCCAGCAAATTAGAATTTTGGAAGACTATTTAGGAGTGAGTCTGTTTGAGCGTAAAAAAAACGGAGTTGTTTTAACTAAAGAAGGACAGACGTTTTTAATTTATGCTAAGGAGTTTGAGAAGTTTTTAAATAATTTTGAAAGAAAGCTTGAAGATTTCAGAAATGCCGATTCTCCTTTTTTAATAGGAGCTTCACCTACTGTGGGTAATTACAATTTACCGGAATGCATTAAATATTTTAAAAGCTTAATAGATAGGGAAATAAATCTTGTAATTAAAAGTAATGATGCATTACTAGAAGATGTCGAAAAAAAAGCTATAGATATGGCATTTGTTACTAAGAAAAAAAGAAACTCTTTAAATTATGTGGAATGGATTGAAGATGAACTTGTAGTCTTTTCCAATAAACCTCTTCCTCCTAGTATGGATTTGGAAGATTTGAAAAACTATAATATGATTTGTAGAGAGCCCGATTCGTCAACGAGGGATTTTATAAAAAGAGAATTTGAAGAACACGAATTTGCGTGTGATACTTTAAATGTTATTAGTGTAGTTCATAATTCTACCGCACTTAAATTTACGGTTATGAATTCAAACGAACAGGTTGTTTCTATTATTTCGAAAATGGTAATAAAAGAGGAGTTGAAAGAGAGAAAATTGTTTATGTCTAAGATTAAAGGTTTAAATTTAAAAAGAAAAACTTATATCGCTTATAAAGATAAAACGAGAGAAATCGAAGCGATTTTAAATTTCGTTAAATCTTAATCCTCTTTTAAAAATCTTTTGTTTCTAGGATTTAGTGCAAAAGGGTTTTTAGGTTTTTTTTGTTTTGGTAAAGTGGCTGCCGGGTTGATAAAAAGAGGAATAGGCAGCTGGTCTTGTTGGATTTGCAGAATATTTTCTAAAGGCACCGTTACCAGGCTTCCTATATTTTCTTCCCCGAAACCGGCTTCAAACGTAAAATAATCGTAATAAAGATTCGCACTCTCAAGTGTATAATTTGCAATGGCAAAAAGAATAACGTCTTGGAAGTTATTCATTATTTTTTCCGGTAAAGGAGGATCAAATTCCACTCCTTCTACATGACATAAGACATTAAACTCTTCTTTTGTCATTAACAACATATTTAAAATACTTCTTGCGTGAGATTTTTTTACGTTTCTAAATTCTTCCGTTTGTATAATCATTTGTAATTCCTTTAAATTCGTTTAACATACCTCTTACCATTTCTATTCCATTGTTCCAAAAACTTTCATTTTCTATATCAAGACCGAATATTTCAAGTTGTTTTTTAGGAGGTATGCTTCCACCTTGAGATAAAAAGTTTATGTATTTTTCTTCAAAGTTTTCAAAGCCCTCTTTATATAATTTAAACAGAGTCAGCACTAAAAGTTGAGCGTATGAGTATGCATAGCAGTAAAACGGAGAGTGAATAAAATGAGGAATATAACTCCACCAAATTTCGTAGTTTTTAGTAAGAATTACGCTGTTTCCAAACATTTTTTGGTTTTCTTCCATCCAAATTTTATTAAATTCTTCCGGTTTTAATTCATTTTCTTGGTGTACTCTTTTTTCAAAATTCGTAAATACGATTTGTCTAAAGAGAGTTGCGAAGATATCTTCAAGTTTGGCGGAATAAGTTTCTATTAATTCCTCTTTTGATAAAGATTTTTTAAGCTCTTCAAATAAAAGCATTTCTGCAAAAATACTTGCGGTTTCGGCAGTTGTTAAAGGTGTGTCTTGATTTAGGTAACCGACTTCTTTTGCTAAATACTGATGAATTGCGTGACCTAGTTCGTGTGCTAGAGTGAATATGTCTCTTCTTTTGTTTGTATAATTTAATAATACGTAAGGGTGGGCTTTTGGAGTTGCGGAGTGGCTAAATGCTCCTCCTCTTTTTCCTTCTTTAGGGTATACGTCAATCCATCTTTCATCAAACGCTTTTTTTGCTATTTCGTAAAATTTAGGAGAGAAGTTTTTAAAGGCTTTAATGACAAGTTCTCTTGCTTCTTCAAAAGAGATTTGAGGAGTTTTATCGGTTAAATTAATAGGAGCGTATCTGTCGTAATCAAAAAGTAAATCATATCCTAAAAGTTCTTTTTTTATATTGTAGTACTCTTCCACAATATCGGTATTTTGGTTTACACTGTTTACAAGAGCGTCGACGCTTTTTTTCGTTACTTTATTGCTAAGGTGTCTTGGTTCTTCTACGTTAGGGTATTTTCTTATCTCCACATAGTCGATTTTCCAGTCTTTTTTGATTTGATTATAAATATACGCAAATAGGTTTTGATGAGGTTTTAGACCGTTTGTTAAAGATACTTGAGCTTTTTTTCTGATGTTTCTGTCACTTGAATACAATTGACTTAAAACTTCTTCTTCACTTAAATATTTTCCGTCAAAGAAAAACTTAAGTCTGCTTGTGTGTTCGTCAAAAAGTCTGCTAAAAGCCGAACTTGACGTTAAATCTTTTTTCATTAATATTTTTTCTTCTTTTTCGCTAAGTTTATAAGGAGATTCTTCTTGAAGATGAATTAAATAATATTTATAAATTCCAGCATTGTCGATAAATTTTTGCTGTTTATCGATAGGCAGATGTATAAATTCAAGCTCAAACCAGATTAAATGCTCTTCAACTTCGTTTGCAAATTGCTGAAAGGTTGCTAAGAAATTTCCTTTTGAAGTGTCGGTTGCGAATATGAGGTATATATAAGTTAAACTTCTTCCGATTTTTTCCAAAATATCTTCATATTCTTTTAAAACGTTCAAAAATTCTTGAGGGTTTAGGGTGTATAGTCTGTTTTTGTATTTTTTTTCAAACTTTTGAGCTTCAAATTTCGCTTGTTTTAAAAACTCTTCGGCTTCCGGAATGGAGCTAAATAGAGGTGTTAAATCCCATGTCATTAAAATCCTTTTTTTATTTAATTTTACCAAAATTTTCTATTGAGGTTATATCGATTTCATAAAAACCGATAATTGCGTTTATCATAGCAAATTTTTTAAAGTTTTTTAACTCTTTGTAATGGATTTTTTTTGGGTGGATAAGTTTTTTTCGGATAAGTTCTTCTCTTTTTGTGCCTTTAAGAAGAGGATTTTGGGGAGTGTACCATTTTTTGCCGTCAAAAAAAGCCAAATTTGAAATAGTCGTATCTGTTATAAATCCGTGTTTTACTATAATAACTTCATCATATCCTTTTTCTTTTAATACATTAAGCTTTTCTCTATAGGCGTATTTGTAGGAATATTCTATATTTGAGTGAATGAGTTTAAATTTTTTGAATTCTCTTTTTTTCAGTTCGAAATATTCGATTTTTTCTATTTCTTTTGAGTAAGTAATTCTTACTCTTTTATTTGGAATGATTTTTACGTATTTTTGAAGGTCGTCTTTTTTGAGATTAAAAAAGTCTTTTCTTGTTTTGTTAAAACGGTCGTTGTGGTAGTTTAGGTTTTCGATTTTATCCGTTATCAATAGTGTTTCGATAAATCTCATTTTTCCTCCGATGATTAAAATTTATACAAAAATTTTTGATTTTAGTTTTTTAAGTTGGATATAATTATTTCAAATTTTAAAAAGGAGAGCAAATGACTTCAAAAGAATTCTTGCAAGAATGTAGAGAAAAAGAGATTGAATTCGTAGATTTTAGATTTACTGATATAAAAGGTGTATGGCATCACGTAACTTACGATATTGATGCACTTGACGAAGAAGTATTGGCTAACGGACTTCCATTTGATGGTAGTTCGATTCCAGCGTGGCAACCTATTAACGAATCAGATATGATTTTAAAACCTGATTTTGAAATCGGAACTCACTTCGTAGATCCGTTCACAGCTGATCCTACAATGGTAGTATTTTGTGACGTATTCAACACTGACGGAACGCCTTATGAAAAATGTCCAAGAAGCATTGCAAAAAGAGCACTTGAATATATGAAAGAACAAAATATTGCAGATGTTGCGTATTTCGGGCCTGAAAATGAATTTTTCGTATTTGACAATGTTGTAATCAGAGATGAAATCAACGCTCAGTGTTATGAAGTAGATTCGAGCGAAGGTATATGGAACGATTACGCAGACTGGGGAGATGAATTAAATATTGGTCACAGACCAAGAACAAAAGGCGGATATTTCCCGGTACCTCCTGTTGATTCAATGATGGATCTAAGAGCTGAAATGGTAAAAGTTCTTAAAGAAGTGGGACTTGAAACATTCGTTGTTCATCACGAAGTTGCTCAGGCTCAGGGTGAAATAGGTGTTAAATTCGGAACACTTATAGAAGCTGCAGATAACGTGCAAAAACTTAAATACGTTGTAAAAATGGTAGCTCACCTAAACGGAAAAACCGCAACATTTATGCCAAAACCTCTTTATGGTGACAACGGAAACGGAATGCATACACACATCTCTTTATGGAAAGATGGAGAAAATCTTTTCTATGGTGACGGATATGCAAATTTAAGCAAACTTGGACTAAACTTTATAGGAGGTGTTTTAAAACACGCTCAGGCTGTTGCTGCGTTTACTAACGCTTCAACTAACTCTTATAAAAGATTGATTCCTGGATTTGAGGCACCTTCGATTCTAACTTATTCGGCTAAAAACAGAAGTGCAAGTTGTAGAATACCTTGGGGAGCAGGTAAAAAATCTGTAAGGGCGGAATTTAGATTCCCGGACAGTTCAGCATGTCCTTATCTTGCATTTACGGCTCTGTTAATGGCCGGACTTGACGGAATTAAAAATGAAATTGATCCGGGTGAACCTATGGAAATAGATCTATTTGAATTATCTCTTGATGAAATCAGGGAAAAAGGTATTAAACAGATGCCTCATACTTTAAGGGAAGCTGTTGAAGCGATGCTTAAAGATAAAGAGCTATTTAAACAAGGCGATGTAATGACGGAAGATTTTATCCAAACATATCAGCATTATAAATTTGAAACTGAAATTTGGCCGTGGGAAGGAAGACCTCATCCTTACGAATTCGTAACTACGTTCTCTTGCTAATTTTTAATCTTTCCCCCCCC
>JBDONT010000015.1:0-6244 GCA_039831155.1 Nautiliaceae bacterium
TTAACCCTTTAATCAAATCTAAAAGATATGAATTAAACCAAATGTTCGTTATGAAATTTGGACTTGGAGTTGATGAATGAAAATTTTTTGCTATAATATCTCAGACACAAAATTTTGGGTATGTCTCGTGAATCTGCTAAAAAATCTTTGAGGGTGCTATATATATTTATATTTTTATTATTGTCTTTTGTAATAGTGTATTTTGTATTAGATGCATTTTGTTTGTTAATGTCATTAACTACCCCTAGTAAATCTGATTTACTACCCTTGTTAATGTCATTAATTACCTCTTCATTAGCTTTTTCAATAATTTCATCGTGAATTTTGTATAAGTTAATTGAATGTCCTTGCGGAGTTGTTTGTCTAATTACTTGAATGATTTTTTTCTCTTCAAGTTTTTTAATAGTTGCAACAATTTTGGGTCTGCTAATTCCAAGCGCTTTTTGAAATTGCGAGTAACTAATTCCATCAGTTGACTTTCCCCAGCCAATTGTTTTTCTAACGATGTGAGTTAAAATAACCCTTTCATAAATATCTAAATCATCTCTATCCCATAAGAAATTAGGCATTTGAAAGAAGTTCATTTAATTACCTTTAATAACTTATTTTTGTCTTTTACAAAAGGCACATATTGTTGAATTGCACATAATGCCGCTTCTTCTTTTACATTTTCATCAGAAATTCTTTTTAAAGTTGATGGCTTTGGTAATGCTTTAAAATTTTTCCAAGCCCAAATTTGTTTTCTTGAAGGTTTCACAAATAACCTTTTTTAGTTGTAATGTTGCCATTCTAGTAACCGATTGTCAAGCTAAATGTTTCTATTATAGTAACCGATAATATGTTACCATCTAGGTAACATCATAAAAGGAGAAATGAATGAATCCAAAAGAAAAATTAAAAGAATTGCTTGAAAAAAAAGGCAGAGGTGCTTATAGTCAATTAGCACAATATCTAAATGTTCCAAGAAACTATGTTACAAGATGGGTTAAAGATGAAAAATATAATTTTCCTTATGAATATATTAATGAGATAGCAACTTTTTTCAATGTAAATCCTGCTTATTTTATACACGACGAAGACGACAAAATCCCCCTAACCCACTATATCCCGATTATCGGAAAAGCAAGTTGCGGTGTGCCTGTGGAGTATCACTATTATGATTATGGCGAAAAGCTACCAATTACTGCGGATTTGTATAGAGAGGGAAGATATGCGATAATTGCAGAGGGAGATAGTATGGAGCCAAAGATAAAAGAGGGAGACATAGTAATTTGCGACCCTGAAATTTACCCAGAAAACGGCAATATAGTCCACTATACGCTAAATGGAGAGAGCGGAATAAAAAAGCTTGTAAGAGATGAAATGGGGAATGCGGTAATGCTTATGCCTCTAAATGAAAAGTACCCCCCAATCCCGATAAAAGAAAGCGATGAGCTTAGAATGGCTAAATGTTTAAGGGTTGTGAGTGAGTTGTGAATTTATGCATTGTGTGTTTAGGAATTGTGGAAAGGGAAGTCATGAGATTTGATTGTTATGAAGATTTAAAAAAAGTTGCTAAATTCCTTAATGTTGATATTAATTATCTATTAAATGATGACAAACCATTAAACATTATAAACTCCCACATAATCCACAACTCCCCAAACTCAAAAATCTCCATAAACGAAGCGATAGAGACTCTCCCTCACGAAGTCGGGGTAATTGTAAAGTATATGATGGAATTTGACGAAAAAGAGAGACTAAAACTTATAAGATGTTTTTTTAAAAACTGCGAGGGGGATAAGGAATGAAAATTAAAATAAAAAAAGTTTATAGACTCTCAGAAGCTCTTAAAATTTATGAAGAAATAAAAAACGCAAGAGGAGATAAAATAATTTTAGATTTTTCAGCATCTCCTTTTATTCAAAATCAATTTTATGCACTTTTTGGACTGGCTCTTAGAAAATTTCATAACGATAAAGAAATAGAAATAATCCCTCCAAATCATTACAAAGCCAGACAAAATATTCAAAACATAGGATTTTTAAAAGAATTTAATCCCTCTTTTGACGGAGAGGATGTATTTGAAACAATGGTAAGATATACTCATATCCCTCTAAAAGAAAAACACAGAGCAGAAGATTTCGCTAAATACTTTTTTGAAAGATTTAATAGCAATGTCACAAATTTATCTCCACAACTTCTAAAAAAGATAAATCAAGCAATTTCAGAACTTTTTACAAATGTGTTTTTACACTCTAAAAGTGAGCTTGGATTATTTTGTGTAGGTCAATTTTATCCAAGTAAAGATAAATTTAGCTTTATCGTAGCAGACGGAGGAGTAGGAATAAATTATAACGTTTCAAACTACCTAAGTAAAACATTAACCGATATAGAGGCAATCCAGTGGGCATTGACAGAAGGACACTCTACAAGTGGAGGAGGTTTTGGGCTTAATTTAGTTATAGATTTGGTTACTCTTCAAAAAGGTAGATTTGATATAATTTCAGGAAATGGAAGGATGAAAATTCACAACGGAAAGAAAACACCTAAACTTATACCTTACAATTTTGAAGGAACAATCGCATACATAGAACTAAAAACAGATAATTACTACAAACTAAAAGGTGAAAAATGACTATAAAAGTAAAAGATTTTATTAATTCAAACATAGCAACATCAGGAGATAAAGGGTATAAACTCCAAGAATTTATAAAGCAAAATTTAGATAATAAAATTATTCTTGATTTTGAAGGAATTGAGCTTGTAAATAGCCACTTTTTAAGAAGAGCCATTGGAGAGTTATACAAACAAAAAGAATTAATTCCCATGCTTGAAAAAAATCTAATTATCAAAAACTTAGAAGAAGATGATTTAGAAATATTAAACAAAAGAATAATTCCTCTTTACAAAGATTATAAAAGAGTAGAAAAAAGTCAACAGGATTTTTTTGATGAAATTCAAGATTAAAGAAGTCAAGAATCAAAAAATTTTAGTAGATACTAACATTTGGTTATATTTATTTGCACCTTCTTTTATCCCCTCCCCTCAAAATCAGTATAAAGTTAATTTATATGATGAAGTTTTTAATAATCTTTTAGGAAAAAATACTTTACTTTTCAATTCTTTGATTATCTCAGAATTTATAAATAGATGTCTAAGAATTGATTTTAATTCATTACCCGAATTTAACGACTTCAAAAAAGATTATAAAAATTCCAAAAGATACAAAGAAAGCCTAAAACTAACCTTAAAAGAAGTAGAAAAAATATATAAACTTGCAAAACCTATTGACGATAATTTTAATGAATATAAATTAAACTTTTTTAAAGAAAATTTAGATTTTAACGATTCAGTCATTCTTTATCAATGCCTAAGAAATAAATTTCTTTTACTTACAGACGATAAAGATTTTTCTAATTATATAAATACTTCGTGGTGGATGGGATAAAAATAAAAACTCCCTCTTTTTACATCCTAACACCCCCACTGCAACACCCCAAGCAACTCTACTTAGGGTATAAAAGTTATATATTTTTGTGATATACTTAATATAAAGACAAAATTCTAAAAAAACAGGCTTATCCTTTTAGTAAGTGCAAGAAGGGAAAAGATGAATAAACTTTATAATTTCTCAAAAGAAAATAAAATCTTTAAAAACATTCATCATCAAAACATTCATCCAGAAGGAGAAGAGCATAAATATAAAATATTTTTAGACGATACAGAATTGACAAAAGATTTTGTAATTTGGTATAAGAAGAGTTATAATCATTGTCATTTAAGCTATATCGGCTTTAAAGAAGAGTTTAGAGGAAAAGGTATTTTAAAAAACTATATTCATCCTCATTGTATCGAATATATGAGAAAAAACGGAGTTGAAAAGGTAACATTAAGGCCCTTAGTAAAAGCCTTTATAGTGTGGGTTAGTCTGGGATTTGAGATAATAAAAAAAAGTGAAGAACTTAGCGTAAAGCAATTAATTAAAGAGTATCTTTTAGAAAACGACATAATATCGACAGAAGATTTTGGTAATATGAGTTTGCAAGAGATAGTTAAAAAATATAAAGAGGTCCTAAAAAATGAAAATTTCCCACCAAAACTTGAAAAAGTTTATTACACAAACTTTCAAAAGGCATTAAAATGAGAAGAGTAATTTTAAAACATCCAAAAGCCGTTTTGCTTGATGCAATAATTGACGCTTTTGGAAATATTTATATAAAAGAGTGCTTTGATAGCATTTATCGACAAACAATAGAACTTGTGATAAATGGAGAATATGAGCTTGAATTTGAAGATGGATTATTTAAAATTGACGAAGGTAGTGTATTTAAAAACCTTGAAAAATTAAAAGAAAACCCTCTTTATAAAGACAAAATAACAATAAAACCAGTAAATGCGGAAGATATTTTAGAATACACAAACCAAAATACTCCACCAATTAATTTAACTAAAATTTGCGAATTTTTCAAAATTAAAGTAGAAAAAAAAGATAATTTATTATTAGACGGACTAAGTAAATATGATGAGGGCTATTATATCATTTACAAAAGTGGTATAACATCCCCTTTTAGAGAACGCTTTACAATAGCACACGAACTTGGACATATATTTTTGCATTTTTCGGAAGATAAAAAAACTTTTAAAGATACATTTTTAGAAAAAATAGAAGAGCTAAATATTCAAAAAATTGCAGCAAGAGGATTAAACAATGTATCAGTTAGAAAGACCGAAAGAGAGGCCGACAATTTTGCAGCAGAACTTTTAATGCCCGAAAAAATGGTTATTAATACAATATTCAATAAGAATGTTGGCTTAATTACTATAAACAAACTATCAGATATTTTTCAAGTATCTAAACAATCTGTAAAAATCAGACTTACAAATCTTGGACTTTATTCTCCTATTATGGAATAATTTATAATTAACTCCCTTTTCTTTGTCTTAACACCCCCACTACAACACCCCAAGTATTCTACCAAGAACATTACACTATTTTATTTTCCATCTATTTTTATTTTATTTTTATTTGCCGTTAGAAAAAATTTTTTAAAAAAATTACTATTGTAGTAACAAAACTCTTGATAAATGATTTTTTAAATGTTACTATTTCAGTAACAAAACATCAAAACGATGTTTTGAGATGGTTGAAAGTTAGTTGTTAGCGGAGCGGAAAGGAAGTAAATGGATAAAAGAGTTTTAGAGCTAATCAATGAAATGGAAGTTAAAGGCTTTAATGTAATAAAAGTAAAGCCAAAAATTAGAAAAGTTGTCTATCATGGCACAGATGGATTTATTTACTCTTATATAATTGAGTTTCAAGCTCCAGATACAACTAATGAAGTTTTTCAAAACAAAATGAGTTAAATTTCTCTTCATTAGTTTCTGGAATTTTGCCTTTAAAATCCATCGTTTCAAATTCTTTTGATTTTGTGAAGTTATATTTGTGTTCTTTGCAAAAGTTGCTTTTTTCAAGTAAATCAACACACATTCTTAAAAGTTCAAAATTCATACCAACTCCTTAAAGCAAATTTGCTCCGCTAACACTAAATTATACCAAGATGATTGAAAGCGAGTTGTTGGGAGTTAGGGAAAGGATAGAAGATGAAAAAAAAGAAAAATAAAAAAACAAAAATTGAGAGAATTTCAAGAGCCTTAAAAAAGGCTGGATTTGGAATATTAGAGCTAAAAATAAATCCTGAATTAGTTGTAAATAACTCAGAAACAATTAATTTAACAATATTTGAAGTATCTAAACATTGCTAATTTTCATACCCTTAGCACCCCTAAAACTATTAGGGTCTTTTGAGTTTTCGTCAATTTCTTTTAGCTTTTGTTTAAAAAGCTCAAAAGCTTTATGAGGATCGGTTTTGTAAAGTTCTTTTACATCACCAAAATCCTCAACAATAAAAGCAAAAAAGATTTTTTCAATATCCATAAACACCTCCGTTTCGAAATAACATAAAATCTCCTAACTCCCAACAACAAAATTATAACTGAGATGATTAAAAACATAATGTTAAGTGAGGAGCCCAGCGGGGAAAGGATAGAAATGAAAGTAAAAGTTTATTTAAAAGATGATTAGAGACATACCCAAAATTTTGTGTCTGAGATATTATAGCAAAAAATTTTCATTCGTCAACTCCAAGTCCAAATTTCATAACGAACATTTGGTTTAATTCATATCTTTTAGATTTGATTAAAGGGTTAATTTTCCAGGTTTTATGCAATTTGTCAGTAACAATAAAAAGGACTACGTTTAAAA
>JBDONT010000025.1:0-21685 GCA_039831155.1 Nautiliaceae bacterium
TCTCTAAGCTCTCTATCATCTCTCAAACCCCTTCTTCCGTTTGAGGATTGAAAGTATATAATATTTCCCTCCCCTTGTCAAGTATTTCCTCTAAAATTTTTTAAAAATTTTAAAATTTGTTTTTTAACCGCTTATTTACTTACATATAAAATATAAAGTATATTATTAAATCGAAACAATATATTATTTTATAATCCCTCGTTTTAAAGGAACAAACTCACACTCTTCTATAATCTCTTTTTTCCCGCTCTTATATAATTTTATAATAAATTGTTTCTCTCCCGATTTTATAGGAGCTAAAATAAAACCGTCATCTTTTAATTGATAAAACAATTCTTCTTCTATATCTTCTACATAAGCGGAAAATAATATCCTATCAAAAGGAGCATAAGCTTTCCAGCCTTTTCTCCCATCGTCACATTTGACATTTATATTATATAAACCCAATTTTTTAAATCGTTGTTTAGCAATTTCCACCAATTTACATATTCTATCTATAGTAAACACTCTTCTTACCATTTTACTTAAAATTGCGGCTTGATAACCACTTCCACAACCTATTTCAAGTACACTATCAACATTTGTCAATTCCAAATATTTTGTCATTTTAGCAATTGTAAGAGGAGAACTGATAGTAGAATCATCCGCCAAAGGTAAAGGAGTAATATCATAAGCTTTTCTTTCAAAACCAAGAGGGACGAAATATTTTCTATCTATTTCACAAAAAGCTTTATATTCTTTTATATCCATTTCTAATAAATTCGCCAATTTATCAGCTAAAAATTTACTCATTTAATTCCCATATTTTTCTATTTTTATAATCATAATACTTTGAATTTTTTATTTATTTAAACATATTTCCCGAACGAATTAATATACGAATTTCGATACTTAAATCGGATTAAAACGATTTTAAGAAAAAGAAGAAAATAAAAAAGAGAAATTAATATAATTTCGTTTATCGATATTAATTTCAAATTGTCATACTTATAAGTTTTAAATTCGATTAACAAACAAAGCCTTTAATCAAATACTACTTATTATCCCTTACACAACGTACATAAGCTCCCTCAAAAGAAGCTGTTCCTGTAGCTCCTTTGCCATTATTAAATCTAACAAACCAAGCATCACTATCATCATACATCGTAGATGTCCAATAGTAAGATAAAGTATCAACATATTTAAAAATCGGACTAATAGCAGGATTTAGCCTGCTTCTATCCACCAAACTCTCAAGTTCGTTATAATTAGGCAATCTCCAGTCAGAATATCCGGCAAGAGTTAAATTTTCACAATACTTTAAAGCATTTGTCAAACCCTCACTTACTAAACCGGAAGTATTATTATCAGAATTATCTTGCCACATAAGATTAGTTTTCGTATCTATCACGGTACCGTTTATATCGTCTCTTATAAATCTATCTTGAGCGAATAAAGCACTTACTAACAATAAAACAAAAAATACCTTTTTCATCTCTTTTCCTTTCATTATTTATTATCTCTTACGCAACGAATATAATAAGAATCTGTTTTTGGTTTTATATTTTCATCTCCTTTAATAAACCCTACCACCCAAGCTTGAGAAAAATCACCTATATAATTAGTAGCCGTCCAATACCAATCCGTATCATCCACGTAATTTCCGTTTTTAACATATTTAAATGTACTGTTTATAGCAGGTGTTTTTCTACCTTTATCGGTAATACTTATAAGCTCTTCAGCACTCGGCAATCTCCAATCCGTATATCCCCCTAACGTCAAATCTTCACAATATTGAACGGCTTCATTCCAAGTTTTAGTACTGGTATTAACTTCCTCATTATCTTGCCAAATAAGATTCGTCGCATTATCAATTACCACTTCTTTCGTATCATCTCTAGTAAAATTTCTATCGGCACCTTTCGCAATAGTAGCAATAAAACTAGGGTCTTTATAAGAATTTTTTACAATGATTTTATAAAATTTTAAAATATTTTCAATTTCATTAGCACTAATAAGAGTTTCATCAATAGTCGATATAGAATTAACCAAAGCCAAAAGATTTATTCTTTGAGTCGCATTTAAATTCGAATTATAAATATCATTTTTTATTAATTCCGTAATATCGGAAAAATTACTTACACTATCATTAGAATCCAAATCATTACTAAAGTTTGTTTTTAAAGAAGTATCGTGTAATACCACATATAAAAATTCGGATAACTTAGCAAGAGAAGTATTATTTGTTTCTATATAATCTCCATAAAAATCCCCTACCAAATTCAATTGAGATAATCTGGAATATAAAGAATCGTTACCATCTATAAAAGTCGTTACAGGAGAAATTACAAAAGTATTTTCGTTTTTAAGAGTTAAATTAATATCAAAAGCAACATTGGTATCTTCTATTTCCCCTCCGCTTAAAGTAAGAGGATAAACCGGAGTACCATTAAAAACATAAGTACCGCTTCCATTATATTCGGCAACCAAACCTGAAGAATCTTTAACAATCGCATTTTTAATATAACCGTCCACGGCTTTTACCGTTACTGATGCGGAAGAATTTTGTAAATCGGAAGCAATTATATTAGAAACAGTATTAGAAGAACTATCAGCACCTCCTCCACAACCTGCAAAAAAAACCAAAGCTAATCCAGATACCGTACTCTTTAAGTAATTGTTTTTTAAGATTCTCTTAATCACAAAAAAACCCCCTTTTCATTTTATTTTCAAATTGCAAATCGAATTTTAAAATAAATATTAATTATTGTCAATATAATATAACTTAAAAACAAGACATAAGTTAAACAAAAGTTAAAAAGAGTTTTAATTATAAACTCTTTTATAAATTTTATCTACGTTTCTCGTATAATAATCATAATCGAACAAACTTCTTATTTCCTCTTTTGTCATAACTTTCACCAAGTCTTCGTCTTTAAGTAAATTTTCAAGAAATAAACTTTCCCCTTTTTCATTTATAGGAGCTTTTCCTTTTTGAAGCTCCTCCCAAACTTTCATAGCGTTTCTTTGAACGATTTTATACGCTTCTTCTCTACTCACACCTCTTTTAGGAAGTTCTAAGAGTACTCTTTGAGAAAATACAAGCCCTCCCGTTAAATTTAAGTTTTTCATCATATTTTCAGGATATACTACAAGATTAGAAATAATATTATTTAAACGATGAAGCATAAAATCAGTCGTAATAAATGCATCAGGTAACCAAAATCTCTCAACTGAACTGTGACTTATATCTCTTTCATGCCAAAGTGCTACGTTTTCCATAGCCGGAATCGTATAACTCCTTATGATTCTTGCAAGTCCGGTTATATTCTCACTTAAAACAGGATTTCTTTTATGAGGCATTGCCGAAGAGCCTTTTTGACCTTTAGAGAAATACTCTTCAGCCTCATACACTTCCGTTCTTTGAAAATGTCTGATATTTACCGCTATTTTTTCAACTGTTGAAGCAAGAAGACCGAGTGCAGAAGCTAATCTTGCGTATCTGTCTCTTTGAATTACCTGATTTGAAATAGGCGCGGGTTTAAGACCTAAATACTCACAAGTTAATTCTTCAAGCTCAATCGGAGCGTGAGCGAAATTACCCATTGCACCGCTTATTTTACCCACACTGATAACTTCAAGCGTTTCTTCGAGGTTTTTAAGATGTCTTTTCATTTCATCATACCAAATGCTAAGTACCAGTCCAAATGTAATAGGTTCTCCGTGAATTCCGTGGCTTCTTCCAACCATTAGGGTATATTTATGTTCCATGGCTCTTTTTTTAATACTCTTCATTACCATTTTAACATCGTCGATAATAATTTTAAGCGAATCTCTCATTTGAAGAGCAACCGCCGTATCAATTGTATCACTACTTGTCATTCCATAGTGAACCCATCTACTTTCTTCTCCAAGACTCTCAGCAACACTTGTAAGAAAAGCTATAACATCGTGTTTCGTTTCTTTTTCAATTTCGTGAATTCTTTTTATGTCAAATTTTGCATTTTTTACAATCTTTTCCATATCTTCATCAGGAATTAGTCCGAGTTTATTCCAAGCTTTTACCGCTGCTTTTTCGACTTCAAGCCAAGCATTAAACTTTGCATTCTCATCCCACAATTTTTTCATTTCCTCTCTTGCGTATCTTTCAACCATAAATTATCCTTTTTTAATGTAATTGTATCAAATTAGCTTAGTTGTGATATAATTCAATAAAAAAGGTTTAAAATGCCTGATTTAGGTTTTAGTGAAATACTTTTTATCGCTATAATTGCAATAATCGTTCTAGGACCGGAAAAACTCCCCGATGCTATGGTACAAATCGGGAGATTTATAGGAAAAATAAAAAGAATGTGGAAAGATGCAACAGCCGATATTAGAAAAGAGATAGAACTTGAAGAGATGAAAGAAGAGATGAAAAAATATAAAGAAGAACTTGAAAAGCTCCAAAGAAAAGTAAATGATGATGTAGGAGAAATAAACAAAGGTTTAACAAGTCTTGACGATTTAACGACAATTGGCAATAAAAGAGACTTTTCGGATATGATAAAGTAAAAAGATGGGATTTGTAGTTAAAGAATTTGATGTAAATGATGTTAAATTAATAGATTTTTTGATAAAAGAACTCGGCTTTTCTATGAGAGAAGCAAAAAGAGCGATTGACAGAGGGAGAATTAGTGTAAATGATAAAAGAGTAACTCAAAAAGGTGCCAGGGTCAGTGGAAAATTAAAATGTATAGTATTTGAACCCAACGGATACGGATTAAAGCCAATTTTTGAAACTACCCATTTTGGTGTGTTTAATAAGCCAAGCGGGGTTGCGGTACATCCTAAAAAACTTGCAAATACTAAGAGTTTACTTGATGATGTAAGGAATTTATGGGGAAGTGAAGCAAACTTAGTCCATCGTCTTGATAAAGAAACAAGCGGACTTATTATTGCAAGTAAAAATAAATTTGCAGAGAGTTATTTAAAAGTGGCGTTTCAAAATAAAGATGTTAAGAAAAAATATTTAGCATTGGTAAAAGGGCATTTAGACAAAGAATATACTATTAAAAAACCAATAGCAGTAAATAAAGATGAAAATATAAAAGTAAAAGTTATTATTTCAGATGAAGGTAAAGAGGCAACGACAATAATAAAACCTATAAAGCAAA
Source organism: Nautiliaceae bacterium (assembly GCA_039831155.1). Taxonomy (GTDB): domain Bacteria; phylum Campylobacterota; class Campylobacteria; order Campylobacterales; family Nautiliaceae; genus Nautilia. Next base: position 5,136 of record JBDONT010000025.1, read on the forward strand.
CAGGAGAGAACACATTAGTTGAGTGTATTCCTCTAACCGGGCGTCAACATCAAATAAGAATACATCTATTTAGCATAGGATATCCAATTGTCGGAGACCCTTTATACGGGGTTGATAACGATTTTGCCAATAGATATTTAAATAAACTGGTAGATGAAAAAGAGCGTATAGCAAAAACAGGAGCAAAAAGACTAATGCTTCACGCTTATTATTTAGAATTTGAATTTATGAATAATAAATATATATTGACAAATAGAGAATTTGAAAAAAATTAAGCCAATATTAAGCTTTTTTTTATATAATTCTTACTCAATTTCCCCTCCTTAAAAGTTTTAAAACCTCCTCTAAATATTAGGCCTTTTGGCCTTTTATTAAAAATAAAATAAGTGTCAGTCACTATAATTGATAATTTTAAATGGCTCCGGCGAGAGGACTCGAACCTCTGACCCGACGGTTAACAGCCGTCTGCTCTACCGACTGAGCTACGCCGGAATGTAAGTGTAATTATATCAAATTTTTTCTTTTTTTCAAGAAAATAAACAAAAATATATAAAAACTATTAATTTTGCAACTCAGTTGCATTTTGATATAATTTCGTTATGAATTGTAAAAACGTTGAAAATCTCAAAAAAACGGAACTTAAAATAGCATTGTTGCTTGAAGAAAAACATCTTTTAAGCGCAAAAGAGTTGCAGGTTATTTTAGAAGTGGATAAAGCTACCATATACAGAAACATTAAAAACATGCTTGAAAAACAGACAATAAGGGAGATTAAAAACAGCGAAGGTGTGGGTTTTTACGAACTAAACTGCAAAATCCACAACCCCATTCACTCTCATTTCGAGTGTAAAATCTGTAAAAAAATCTTTTGTTTAAAACCCTTTAACGCCGAAGATATTTTGAGCCTTTCAAATTACAGTAAATATGAAATAGAGGAAATTGAAGTTAAATTTAAAGGAATATGCGATGAATGTAAAGAAATTAAAAGTAAAAAGTAAAAAATTAAAAGTTTTATTAGTAATGTTTTTATTAACTCCGCTTTTTGCGTTGAATATAAGCGTAACGATACTGCCGCAAAAAGGCGTTGTTAAGGCAATAGGAGGAGATAAGGTAAACGTAAATGTAATGGTCCCTCCCGGTAATTCACCGGCAACATACACCCCGAACTTCAAGCAGCTAAAAGAACTAAAAAATTCGGACATCTATTTTACGATTGGAGTACCGTTTGATAAAAAATACCTCTCAAAAATCAAAGAAATCAATCCAAACATAAAAATCGTCTATTTCGGTAGTTTCATAAAAACCACAAACAACCCTCATATCTGGCTTAGCCCCGCACTTTTACAGCTTGAAGCAAAAGTCGTATTGGATACATTAATTACAAACGATTCGAAAAACAAAACATACTACCTGAATAATTACAAACACTATATTAAAACGCTTGCAAACCTTGAAGTAAAAGGGCTTGAAACCATCCGCCAAAAAGCCTTTATTACGTTTCATCCGTCATTTTACTATTTCGCAAAAGATTTTCACATTAATCAAATTGCAATCCAAAAAGAAGGAAAAAGCCCAAGTTTCGCATATCTCGCAAAAATTATAAAATTAGCAAAAAAAGAAAACGTAAAAACGGTAATAATTTCGCCCGAATTTCCGACTAAATACGCAAAAATCGTAGCGGCTAAAATAGGTGCGAAAGTTGCGGTTATTTCACCTCTAAACCCTAAACCGGAAAATACGATTAATCAACTGATAGAGGCCCTTAAATGAAAGCGCTTGAAGTTAAAAACCTATATTTTAAATACGAAAAAGAAACCGTCCTTGAAAACATAAATTTCGATTTAAACGACAAAGAGTTTATGGCGATTATCGGTCCTAACGGGGGAGGTAAAACCACCCTTCTTAAACTGATACTGGGATTTTTAAAACCCTTTAAGGGTGAAATTAAAATATACTCAAAACCGCCTCATGAGATTAGCGAAATTATAGGATACGTTCCCCAACATACAAACTTCTCACTCGACATTCCCATTACGGTGTTTGATATAGTTTTGCAGGGAAGGCTTAAAAAAGGTAAGTTTTTTTATGATAAAAAAGACAAAGAAAAAGCCGAAGAAGTCCTTAAAACACTGAAAATCGAAGAGTTTAAAAACAGAAAAATAAAAGACCTCTCGGGCGGCCAAAGACAAAAAGTGTTGATTGCAAGAGCTCTTGTAAGCGAACCTAAAATTGTCATAATGGACGAACCGACAAGTGCAATTGACCCTACGGGACAAAAAGAAATCTTAGACCTCATCGAAAGTCTTGACATTACAAGGGTGGTGGTAAGCCACGATATAAAAATACTTTTAAGAAAGGTGGATAAAATCGCCTTCATTAACAAAAAAGCGGTAATTCACGAAGGACCGAAACTCAATATTCCAAAAGACAAACATTTCTGCGAAGTGGAGCTAATCGAATTTTTAAAGGATGAATCGTGTGGGATTTAATAGGAAATTCCGTATATGCCGGAATACTTATCAGCATTGCGATAGGAATAATAGGAAGCCTGATAGTTATCAATAAAGCAACGGCAATTACCGGAAGTATAGCCCACGGAAGTTTCGGGGGTATCGGAATCGGGATATTTTTAGGCATAAACATTTTACTCTCAACCACTATTTTTACCCTCTTTTTAGCCCTGCTTCTCTCAATCATTACGATTTATTACAAACACCGCTCAGACAGTCTCATAGGCGTAATCTGGGCTCTTGGAATGAGTGTGGGTATTATATTCTTAAATCTTACACCCGGATACAATGCGGATGCGTTAAGTTATCTATTCGGTAACATACTGTTAATCGAAAACAGCGACTTATGGATGATGATAGCAGTCGATTTACTGCTTTTAATTTCCATTACCATACTTTACAACAGATTTCTTGCCATGAGTTACGATATCGATTTTCTTAAAGTAAGAGGAATTAACGGTAACTTGCTTTATACCTATTTCCTGATTCTCACATCCCTTACAATCGTTATGAGTGTTAGGGCCATCGGTATTATTTTAATCTTAGCACTTTTTACCATCCCGCCTCTAATTGCTGAAAAATTTACCAAAAAATTTTATCAGATGATTATATTAAGTTCTTTTCTTTCGGCAATTTTTATAATCGGAGGAATAATAATCAGCTATTTTTACGATTTAGCCCCGACACCCGTTATCGTTATACTTGCGGCTTCGGGGCTATTTTTGAGTATGTTTAGGAGAAGTTAAAGTTTAACGGCCATTTCGGCAGGAGTCAAAGTTTTCACTTTTGAGGTTTTAAAGCATTTTTTATCTCTTGTAACTATATAATCTATACCTTTCATATATGTGCTTGAATAAACAATACTGTCTTCAAAATCATTAAAACCGCTTTGTTAACCTCGGCTATTTCAAACAGTTTTAAAAGTTTATAGACAATTTCATCCGCCGTTTTTTATTAAGAGACTTTGAAATTAAATAATATATTATATCTATATATCTATACTCGAAGCACATAAAAACCCTTCAATCTTTTTATTTTCAACTGCACTGAAAATTTTATACATCTCCTCAAAAAACGGTTCTCTTTCTAAAAAAAATCTAGTACGACATTATTTTTAGTATAATTTCAACAAAAAGGAAAAATCTTGTATCTTGTAAGTGAAGAACGCTTTGAAAAAATGAAAAACATATTATATACACGTCAAAACACCTTAAGAGTATTTATGGATTATGTTTATTCTTCTCATAATCTTGCGGCAATAGTACGTACTTGCGATGCAGTAAATATAGGTAAACTTTATTATAGACATCAAAAAAAAGTTAAATTGAATACTGAAATTACAATGGGAGCTCACAAATGGATATTTCACGAATATATTGATAATATTGAAGATTTTTACAAAAACATAAAAAAAGAAGGTTATCAAGTCGTTGTAACACTTCTTGATAATGAAACGGTTGATTTTAGGGAAATTGATTATACGAAACCCACTCTTATAGTATTAGGCAACGAGGTGGAAGGAGCAAGTGATATAAGTATAAAATATGCCGATAAAAAAGTAAAAATTCCTATGTACGGAATGAGCCAAAGTCTTAACGTATCGGTAGCAAATGCCGTAATTTTATATGAAGCACAAAGACAAAGAGCGACAAAAAGAATGTATGACACCCCTTCTCTTCCACAAGATTTAATAGAAAAAACACTTAAAAAGTGGGCTTACGATGATATAATCGAAAAAGAATTAAAAAAAAGATAATTTATTTTTCTTTCACTATCAAATTTACGGACCGATTATTTGCGTTAATAACTATTTTCCCCGAATCCCCTTTTATACTAAAATACAAAGTGTTTGCATCTTTATAACCTATTTTATAAAAAGTTAAATTCGGACTATATTTATAATTTACTTTCAAAATTCTATCGTATTTATTCAAAGGCTTAAAATACAAAAAATAAGTGATATTAGGTTTTATAAAAAAAGAAGCTTTTATACCTTCGACTTTTAATAAATTTTTTTGTTTTTCCACTTGAAACGACCAAGAGAAATTATAAAGCTTCCCATCTATTAAAAATTGAGCTTTTGCTTTATAAGTTTCTCCATATTTTAAACGTTTTAAAGGGAAAAGAACGAATTGAGTCTTTTTTAAAAGATGATTAATATCATTTTTATAATCGATGATTTTAGCAGAGACTTTTTTATTTTTTAAAAACAAATTAAAAGAGACCAACTTAATATTTTTAAAATAATAAGGATTAAAACTAATACTTATAGGATAACCGCAAACTCCGTAATCCGGCATAGGGTCCGGAACTTCATCGTAAAAAACGGCAGGAGTATTTTTCATACCGTCATAAGGCCACACTACTACTTTAGGATTATGTTTCATTTGAAAATTAAAAATTTCTAAAGGTATAAGTTTATCATATTCTTTACAAACTCCAGCCACACCTGATAAAATACGATTTTTCTCCGAACATAATTTATTTATAAAAGAATTTCCCATTTCGTACACATAAATATTTTTATAATTATAAAATCCTATTTCATTAATATTAAAATCTAAAAACCCGAACCTATGATAAATAGCACTAAACAAATCTTTAATAGATTCTTTATAATCAATTTCTCCTTTAGATAGGTTTTCTATTACAAATCTAGATTCATAACCACAAGATAAAGCCCTGGAAAAAGGAAATTTTAAAACAGACTCATAATGAGAAAAAGAGTTGTTTTTTAAGTAATCAATATGCATTTTAGAAGCACATATTAAAGAATTATTAAGAAATAAAATATTTAATCCCGCCAATGTTCTATATTTATTTAACATCTCCAAAGGATTCGCCCATAAAAACACTACAAAAAACAACAAAAACCTAATCAAAACTCAATAATCCTTCCAACACCACCAGGAATATAATTATCTTTATACTCTTCTTGAAACATTTCAATAGCCAAATTACCCGAACAATGTGTAGGAGTTACATATTCAACCCCTAAAGCTTTAAGCTCTTTAATAACTTTTTTTATTTCATCTTCTGAACTTCTCATTAAATGAAATCCTCCAAGAGCATACAAAATCGGTTTATTAATAATTTTTATCGCTTCTTTTACTATATTTACAATTCCCGGATGAGCACATCCGGTAACCACCACGCCAAACTCTCCCTCATCAATAACCAAACTCTGCTCGCCTATAGGTTCCATAACTCCCGTTGTATAAAAGCTACCGAATAGTTTTTTAGCTTCATTTACAACTATTATTTCACGGGAAAGTTTCTTTAAGTCTCTAATATAAAGTTTAGATAAAGAATTAGGCAATATAAGACTCAAACGATTATTAATATCCAAAACACTATCAATTCCTCCTATATGGTCCCAATGAGGATGAGAAACAAAAAGATACTTTAAATTATTCAAATCAATACCTATTTTTACCATATTTCTTAATAAAGCACGTCCGTTACTTCCCGTATCAAATAAAAAATAATCATTTATTACACAACTAAACCCCCAAAAACTTTCCAGTTTTTCATTTGCTACGTAATTATCGAAAACTATTGAAAATTTCATTTTTTACCCCTTATAACCTTAAAAGCCCCACCGTTACAATCGTTTATTTTAAATTTTAAATTCTCAAGCGTATCGCCGTATAGATTTTCTTTACACTCAAACTCTTTAAATCCGGTTTTTTTCATAAGATTGATTATATCGTCTTTACCAAAAAAATTAGCCGGTGCGTAAAATTTTGAATTATGTTTATTCTTTTCATATGTTTTACCAAGAGGAGAATTTTTATCCACAAAAGCTATAAGTAAATATCCACCATTTTTCAAAGCATTATAACAATTCCGAACAGCTTTTAAAGGGTCATTTACAAAACAGATAGTAGTTATTATTAAAACAAAATCAAACTCTTCTTTAAACTCCATCTCTTCAACAGTTATTTCAATTACTTTTATACCCCTATTTTTTGCAAGTTCGGCCATTTTTTTACTTGGTTCAATACCTAATTCTATACCAAGAGGAGCGGCAAACCTTCCACTCCCTACTCCAACCTCAAGTCCTTTACCTTTTGGCAAAAGAGTTTTTATAGTTTTTAACTCTTCTTCATAAATTTTAGAGTATTTTTCAAACCACCTTTCATAATCTTCATAATACAAATCAAATAAATTCACTTAAACAACTTTATAAGCAAATCTTTTTCCAGCAAACATTGGTTTTACCTCTCCTACAATATAAGGAGCCGTCCACTCCTCTTCTACTAATTCAACCTCTTTTTTAGGAATATTCAAATTAAAATTCTCTCTAGCGTTATTACTTATAAATTTTTGAAAAGTATCAACATCACCTTCAAAAAATTCAGCCAACGCCGGTAAAATAACCGGTGCACTAAATAATCCGGCAGCACCTTTTAGTTTGTTTTTTATAGAATGAGGAGCACTGTCACTTCCGAACATTACCTTTTTATGTCCCGATTTTACAATTTCTTGTAAAGCATCTCTGTCTTTTGGAGTTTTAACTACCGGCTTACAGAAATTATAAGGATTTAAACTACCGCCTATTAAATCATCAAGAGTTAAAAGCAGATGATGAAGCGTTACGGTAGCGTATAAATTATCATATCTGTCTAAAAGCTCAACTAAATTATAAGTTGAAATATGCTCCATTATAATTTTTAAGTTCGGAAAATCTTTAGCCATTTTTTCATACACAACGGCAAATTCTCTTTCCCTATCAAGCACAAATCCGTTTGTTTCTCCGTGTACCGAAAGAGGAATTCCAAGCTCTTGCATAATTTCTAAAACCGGATAAACGTTTTCAATGGATTTCACCCCGTTTTCAGAATTAGTGGTAATTCCTGCCGGATAAAGTTTAACGGCAAAAATTTCATCCCTTAATAACTCAAGTTCGTCTTTACTATATTCTCTCATAAAAAGATTCATCAAAGGTGTAAAGTCTTTAGAGTTGTTTAAAATCTCCTCTTTATAAGAAATAAGTCTGTCGATATTATCAACCGGTGGTACAAGATTTGGCATAACTACAGCAGCTGCAAACTGTTTAGTAGTATAAGGTATAACATCGCTAAGCATTTTACCTTCGCGAAGATGTAAATGCATATCAATAGGAGTATCTAAAATCATAGAAAGCCTTTTTTATGAAATTTTAACATTTATAAAACAAATTTAATATTTTTATGTTCTTGAAGTCTTTTAAAAAATTCGTTTCTTTCTTCTTCACTTGTTACATAAGCTTCAAACTTTTGAGAATGGTATTTTCCGTGTGAGTTATTGTCTTCTATTTTACACTCTTGATTGGTAATACACTCTTTTACGGCTTCTCTCATTTTCTCTTTATCTTCTCCGATAATTCTAAATCCCCACATTCTTGGATATTCTATTTGTTCCTTTTTAGACATAATCCCCTCCTTTAAACTTAAAATTTAATTAAGATTATATCAAATTCTTAAGGAAAAGTTAAGAAGCGGTTTACATAAAGTAAACCACCGGCACAATTGTAGGATATTTTTTCGTTTTTCTAAATACGTGTTTTCTTATAACGTTTCTTAATTCGTTTTCAAAAATTCTGTTTTTCTCATACACATAATCTTTGGCGTGATTGATATAATTAATTAAAATATCTTCCATCTCTTTTGCAAAATTTTTATCTTCTTTATCAGCAATAATTCCATAAGTTGTCACACGAGGGCGTGAGATAAGTTTTTTATTTTGTTTATCCACTTGGGCAACTATCATAATAATACCCTCATTCGCCAATTTTTGTCTATCTACTACAATATCGTTTTCTATTTTTTCATTAATTTGATTGTCAATATAAATTTTTCCTACTTTTACAGATTTAACTTTTCTAACTCTCTTTGGAGTAATTTCCCACTGTTCTCCGTCTTCCATAACAAATATATTCTTTTCATACATCCCGATACTCATAGCTGTCTCTTTATGCTTTACAAGATGATTATATTCTCCGTGTACCGGAAAGAAATATTTAGGTTTTACAAGACGAAGCATAAGTTTTTGTTCTTCTTGAGCCGCATGTCCTGATACGTGAATTTCACTAAAATCTTGATAAGCTACTTTTGCACCTTTTTTCATTAAAAAGTTTATAAGTTGAGAAACTGTCGGTTCGTTTCCAGGAATGGCTTTTGCAGAAATAATAATCTGGTCACCCTCTTTAATTTTTACGTGTCTGTGCTCATCAATCGCCATTCTATATAAAGCACTCATACTCTCACCCTGACTTCCCGTAGTAATAATTAAAATTTCATGGTCTTGATATTTTCCTATTTCATAAGGGTCTATAAAAATGTCTCTTGGAAGTTTAATATACCCTAAATCCATTGCTACATTTAGGTTTTGTTCCATACTTCTACCGATTATACAAACTTTTCTACCGTATTTAATACCTCTTTCTATTGCTTGATATACTCTATGAATATTAGAAGAGAATGTAGACATAATAACCCTGCCTGTAGCTTTTAGGAAAAGGTCATCAAATGTTTTTCCCACTACACTCTCACTCGGAGTCACTCCCTGTTTATATGAGTTTGTAGAATCACTAAAAAGTGCTAAAACCCCTTTTTCCCCATAATAAGCAAATCTATGTAAATCCGGTGCATATCCGTCAATAGGTGTATGGTCGATTTTGAAATCACCCGTATGAATAATAGTACCAACTGGTGTTTGAATAGCAAGCGATGAGCTGTCAATAATTGAGTGAGTCATATGAATCCACTCTATTTTAAAATCCCCAATTTGAATAGGAGTTCTCTTTTTAACACTTCTAAAATAACTTTTATACTGCAAAAGCTTATGTTCTTTAAATTTGTTTTCTATCATCGCAAGAGGAAGAGAAGTTCCGTAAATCGGAAATTGCATCTCTTTAAACAAATAAGGCACGGCTCCTATATGGTCTTCGTGTCCGTGAGTAATAATAAGACCTTTTATTTTATGACGAATTTCTCTTAAATAACTAAAATCCGGAATTAAAATATCAACTCCGTGCATATCTTCATTAGGAAAACTCATCCCGCAATCTATAATAACGGCATTGTTTTCAGTTTCAAGTACCGCACAGTTCCCACCAATTTCATCAAGTCCTCCAAGAGGGGTAAATCTAACCCATCCTTTTGCATTATTATCTATTTTTGTGTGCGAATTGAGTCTCGCTTGTTGTATTTTTTCATTTTCATTAAAAGCCTTGTTTAAATCTTTAAACCAAACAAAATTTTTAGGGTCAACTTTTTTTTGAACGATTTTTCTTGAAGATTTATTAAACACGGCTTTTTGATTTTTTTCTTCCATTTTTAACTCCTTTCTTTAAAGCCTAGCGCACTTTAGAAAAGAGCCGGAAAAAAGTAGAGCCGTCTACTTGATGAGGTCTTATATTTTTGGCAAGGTCAAAATCTTCGGGATTAAAATTTTTATATTTTACGGATAAATTTTTCTTTAAAGTTTTTCTAGGATTTGCAAACGCAATTTTTAAAAATTTTGCAAAATCCTCATCATATGAATCTTTAAACTTTTCAAATAAAATTACACTGCTTGTAACCTTAGGAGCCGGTACAAAAGCTCCGGGAGGTATATCAAACAGCTTTTTAACATTAGCCATACTATTAGCTAAAATAGCTAAAGAGGAGTAGTTTTTATCTCCAACTTTAGCTGAAAATTTATCCGCAACCTCTTTTTGTATTAAAACAAGTATGTTTTTTGCATTTTTATCTTTTAAAGCTTTTAAAATTATATTCGTTGCAATATAATAAGGTAAATTTGCAATTAAATCATACTTCTCATCCACTAAGCTGTCTTGCCAAATTTCTAAAACATCATCACATATCAAATCTAAATTTGGAAATTTTTCTTTTAAAATTTCACAAAGGTCAGTATCAATTTCTACTGCTTTTACTCTTCTTTTTTCCAGCAGCTTTTCCGTTAAATCGCCTAAGCCAGGTCCAATTTCTACTACCAAATTATTGGTGTTGGGCATCGCTTCGACGATTTTTTCTAAATAGTGTTTATCTTTTAAGAAGTTTTGTCCGAATTTTTTCTTTGCCTTGATTATATCATATCCTTTTTTTAATGTAAATAGTTTGATAAAATTATAACAAAAAAGGCTTTTAATGGACTATTTTGCAAAGCGTATTATCCCTTGTCTTGATGTAAAAGACGGGAGAGTGGTTAAAGGAGTAAATTTTATCGGGTTAAGAGATGCCGGAGACCCGGTAGAAGCTGCCGTGCGTTATAATGAAGAAGGAGCAGATGAACTGACTTTTTTAGATATTACAGCAAGTTATGAAGGAAGAAAACCTATAGTTGATATCATCAAAGAAGTAGCCCGTGAAGTATTTATTCCCTTAACCGTCGGAGGAGGAATAAGCGAGCTTAGCGATATTTATGATTTATTAAACGTAGGATGTGATAAAGTTTCAATCAATTCGGCTGCAGTTAAAAAACCTAATTTTATAAACGAATCTTCTAAAAGATTTGGAAGTCAATGTATTGTAGTTGCAATTGACGTTAAAAAAGTAGCTTCTAATAAATGGAATGTCTTTATAAAAGGTGGACGCGAAGATACCGGACTTGATGCAATCGAGTGGGCAAAAGAAGTAGTAGACAGAGGTGCCGGCGAAATTCTTTTAACTTCAATGAATACAGACGGCACAAAAGCCGGGTTTGATATAGAAATTACAGAAAAAATATCTTCACTTGTAAACGTACCGGTAATCGCAAGTGGAGGAGCCGGGAAAATAGAACATTTCAAAGAAGTATTCGAACACAAAGCAGACGCAGCACTTGCCGCTAGTATTTTTCATTTTAGAGAAATTGATATTATGGATTTGAAAAACTATCTAAAAGAAAATTCTATAAGCGTGAGGATATAAATTGAAAAAACTTTTCCTTTTTTTTCCCTTTTTACTGTTAGCTTTTGAAGTGGAGTTTACTAAAATATATACAAAATATGTGATACCGGATAAAAACGCAATTTTAATAGAAACAAAAAAAAATAATTTATCATTTCCTTTTAAATTTATAAAAACCGAAAAAGGATATATTTTAATAGGAGATTTAGAACAGATAAATATGTGGTTAAATAACGACTTTTACGCCCCGGACGATGCTAAATTTAAAAATATAAAAATAGCCGTAGTAGACAAATATGAAATCCAATATAATATCATTCAAAAATTAAAATCCACATATAAAAACTGCTCAATAAAAAAAATAATATTTTTAAGCCCAGATGAAGAAAAAATAATCACTAAACCTACAAATATCAAAGAAAAATATAAAATTCTTTTGGATTGCAAGTAATGTTTCATGTGAAACGTTTAAAATATCTCTTTTTTTCAGTAATTTTATTTGCAAATGAAAACTCCTACACTATAAAAATAGATAACAAAACCTACACATATAAAAGAATCATAGCCACTGAAATATTTGAAAATAATAAAAGCACAAAAGAGATAATAGTCTGTTGCAATACTCAATTTAATAACACAAAAGAGCTAAAAGAAGCAATAAAAAACAATTCGATCAAATCTTTAAAATACCTAAAACCTACTGTTAATTACCAGTTTACCACTATGAAAGAAACTTATGAATATTTAAAAACAAAAAACTGTAAAGACTTTAAAAAATTAGACCCTTATAAAAGAGGAGAAGCCATTATTACTTTTTTAATTAACGAAAAATACAATAAAGCAGATAAACTTTTAAACTGCAATCTTAAAATTACTACCCACTCACTTGCTGAACCGTATATGGCAATTTTTCAAGGGGACTATAAAAAAATAGATAAATTACTAAAAAAACACAATATAAAGATAAGCGATTTTACAACTTGTTATATTGCAAAAAGCAAAAGATGGGATTTGTTTGAATATTTTACAAATAAAGAAAAATTCTTCAAAAGAAATTTAACTTTTGCAAGTGGTATTGACAATGTAGTCAAAAAGTATGGCTATACTCCACTACCTAAAAAAGATTTAAAAAAACTCTCAAGCAAAGAATTAAGAGTATTAGAAAAATATGATAAAAGAGATTATATAAAAGCTTTAATTTGTATGAGGGATTTATATTTTTACTTAGGTGACAGTTATCATTATAAATATGCACTTAAATATTTTCCAAATAATATAAAAGTTTTAGCTGCAAATAAAAAAACAGATTTGCTAATTTCAAAAATAAATAAATCAAATAATCCCCTCTTTTTATCATATCTAGTAAATTTGTATATAATTAAAAACGATAAAGAAAATGCAAAAAAAGCGTATAAACAACTTTTAAAAAAAATATATAAAGAAGACTCAATATCTACAAGAATTATAATCTCAATTCTTGGTCCGTTTATGGGAGTAAAGTATCCCAAAAACAAATATCAGTTAAAACAACACGTTATTGATTTAGCTCTTAATAGATTTCAAGGAGTAAATTTTATAGAAAAATTTTTAAAAAGATTTTATAATGACTATAACGAAACTCTAAAAAAAGAGATTTTAAAAGAAGTAAACAAGGAGTTTTTGAAAGAATGAATATAAAAATAATCAGTGCCGGAAATCAAGAAACATTTAATTTCGCTACCCCTATAGGAGTCGGATTAATTAACTCTGCTATAAATCTCACTAGATTATGTCTGTTTGACAAACCCGATTATCTTATATTTATAGGAACTGCCGGTAGCTATGGGGATAAACAGATTTTTAATATTATACAAACTCAAAGTGCTTCCAATATAGAACAATGTTTTTTAAATAAAAAATGTTATTCGCCAATAGATAATATAATTTCATTTGCAAAAGATGTTTCCCGTGAAACAATAATAAACTCATCAAACTATATAACAACCGATGAAGAAATAGCAAAAAAATACCTAAAATTAAATATTCAGGCAGAAAATATGGAGTTTTATTCTGTAATGAGCGTAGCAAAAGAATTTGAAATTCCGACAATCGGAATTTTTGTAATCACAAATTTTTGTCATAAAGAAGCTCATAAAGAGTACTTATCAAACATAAAAAAAGCTAAAGAGCTTTTAATAACAACACTTATAGAAAAAAACATTATAAAGGAAAAATATGAATAAAAAAATATTTATGGATTATTTACCTGAAGAACTGCTAGAAATGGGAATAGAACCTAAATTTAGAATTAAACAGCTTTACAACTGGGTTTATAGAAAATATGTGGATAATTTTGAAGAAATGAAAAATATACCAAAAGACTTAAGAGCAAAATTAAAAGAAGAGTTTATTATAAACCCTTTAGAACTTGTAAACCACGAAGTAGCAAGTGACGGAACGGAAAAATTTTTGTTTAAAATGCACGATAACCATACTGTCGAAACGGTACTTATTAAAATGAAAAACGAAGAAATTAAAGACGGAAAAATAAAAGAAGCAAAATATACGGTTTGTGTATCCACTCAAGTTGGATGTAAAGTGGGATGTGCTTTTTGTCTAACAGCAAAAGGAGGATTTGTAAGAAACTTAAGTGCCGGAGAAATAGTAGCACAAGTTTGGTGGATGAAAAAATTTAAAAGCTTTGACGAAAACAAAGCCTTAAATATAGTCTATATGGGAATGGGCGAACCCCTTGATAATTACGATGCTTTGGTAAAGGCAATAAAAATCTTAGCTCATCAAGACGGAATGAATATATCTACTAGACGTCAAACGGTATCGACTTCCGGAATAGCCCCTAAAATTAAAAAACTGGGTAACGAAAATTTAGGAGTAAACTTAGCAATTTCACTACACGCAGTTGATGACAAACTAAGAGAAAAACTCATCCCTCTAAATAAAGCTTACAACATAAAAAGCGTAATTGAAGCAATTAGAGAATTCCCAGTTGATAAAAGAAAAAAAGTAATGTTTGAATATTTAGTAATTAAAGATGTAAACGACAATATAGAATCAGCAAAAAAACTTGTTAAACTGTTAAACGGAATTCCAAGTAAAGTAAATTTAATATACTTTAACCCCTATCCAGGAACCAACTTTAAAAGGCCAGATGATGAAACTATGAAAAAATTCCAAAACTATTTAATAAACAAAGGAATTCTTTGTACAGTAAGAAAAAGTAAAGGAATGGATATTAGTGCGGCGTGTGGACAATTAAGAGAAAAAGAAATAAAAAGTTGCAATATCCCGGAATTTAAGGACTAAATATGGCTGAACTCAAATATTTACCGGCTGGTATAAGACTTCATCTTAAAGAAATAATTTATAAATTAACAGACAATCTCAACAGCTATTACTATTTCCATTTTAAAGATATTCCAACCGGTTTAAAAGCAGAAAAGATTCTAAAAAAAGAAAAAATAAAATCAATCCCCGTTCCCAATGAAATATTTAAAGAGTGTGGAGTTGCAATCTTAACACACGAAAAAGAGAGAATAAAAGAGATATTAAACAAAGAAAATATTGAATTTGAAATATGGATTTATGAATACGGATTTAAAAAAATAGAAGGGGATATCCAAACCTCTTCTTGTAAAATTTAATTATAAATTTTTATATACGCCCTATTTTTTAGCTTAGCAAAATAATCTTTTAAGATATTTTCTCTTTTTTGAGCTACGAGTTTATTAAAAATAATATTTTTTACTTTTTCAAAAGGCAATATAACTTTTCCGTCTTTTCTAGCAACATAATAATTAACATAATTCATTCCATCATTTACAATAGGAGTAAACTCCCCTACTTTTGTATTTTTAAACAAAAACAGTAAATTAAGAGGCAACTCTTCATAAGAAAAAACTTGAGTTTGAGTATTTACTTTAATATTTAACAAAGGGTTTTTTTGAATCTCTTTTAATACTTGAGAATTATTCGCACTATATTTAGTTACTTGAATGGTTTTAAAAATAGAAAACTCATTTTTATGCGTATCGTAGTAGTTTTTAACTTCTTGGAGCGAAATATTTAATTTTCTTTTTACTATCTGATTAAAAAGTTTCTCTCTTAATAAACTCTCTTTTAGCTGGTTTTTAAACTTTTCATACTCTCCCCTTTGAAGTAAAATACTTTTAAACTCATATAAACTCATACCGTTACTGTTAGCTACTTTTTCCATTGCATTTTCTATTTCAAAATCATCCACACTAATTCCATTCTTTTTTATCTCACTTTCAATTAAACTCTTTTGAATTAAATAATTTAAAGCATCTTTATCTCCTATGTTCTTATTCTCTTTTATTTTTTGAATATCATAAGAAGTAATAGGAATATTATTTACCACTGCTTTTATTTCATCCAAAACTTCAGCTCTTAAAAAAAGACTAAAACCGATTATAATTAATAACTTTTTCATTTATCCCCTTCAAAAATATTTCTTATTCTACTTAACGTATTAAGCAAATTCATCAAATGCTCTTCCCCTACTTCATCTACTATCTTCTTATGATACTCTTTTGCAATTTTATCTGCCAAAACCAGTTTCTCTTTTCCAGATTTTGTCAAATGCAATACAAAAGACCTGCTGTTAATGTACTCCTTTTCCAAAAATTCCTTAGCTTCTAAAGATTTAATAATCCTTGTAATAGTAGCTTTATCCCTATTTAACAAAGAAGCCAATTGAGTAGGAGTTAAACTTCCAATTTCATCTATTAATTTTAACACTCCGTACTGTTCGGAACTTAAGTTAAATTTTTTTATTTTTTTATTAAAATGTTTACGAAGTAAATTTAAAGTGGTAGTCAATGCATAACCAATAGATGTTTCTTCATTAAAATCCATATCTAACACTCCTTTTGGTTATGCAATTATCTCAATAAAAAAGGGGAAAAGTCAAGGAGAGAGAATTATTTAGCCGCAGCTTCTTTTAAAGCGTTTAAAGCAGCTTCATAATCCGGTTCTGCTGTAATTTCGTCTACTAACTCTTTATAAGCGATTTTTCCGTCTTTCCCAACTACAAAAATAGCTCTTGCACTAAGTCCTCTAAGTAGTCCTTCAGCAATTAAAGTTCCATAAGCTGATGAAAAACATTTATCTCTAAAATCACTTAAAACTTGAAGGTTTTCAATTC
>JBDONT010000042.1:0-6188 GCA_039831155.1 Nautiliaceae bacterium
TCATCCTAAAACTACTCTTTTTATTCGTATCCCCAAAAATTTCCGCTTCTTTTTCTTTCAATTCTTTTAATCCCAAATTCCCATTTATAGCCCTCCACCAAAACCTCATCACTCCCTTAAAACTCTGCTCCCTTAATTCAGCCCTTTTCCCATCAGCCCCGTGCATCAAAAGAGGAGTTATAATTTCGCATTTTATTTTCATAAACTCCATATCAAATCCTTATTCCACAATCTCACATAAAACCCATCCAAACGGCAAATGTCTATTCTCTTCTAATTTATTTTTATATCCAAAAACCCAAGTAGTAGTTTCCTCTTTTAAAATTGCATTAATTGTGAGTCTTTTTTTTCTCCTAACCAAATTTTCAAGTTTTTCAGGCTCAAAGTAAAACTGCTCAAATGTTCTCATAATTCTTTTTTCATTATCACTTAACTTTGAAAAATCTACCATCAAATCTTCTAATTTATCACTCTCATACTCACTCTTTTTATACATTCTTCTCACTCTAATAGTTCCACCAAAATCAGCCTCGCCCCTTTTATTTTGAATTTCTGCGATTTTTACAAGTATTTTTCTTTTCTCTTCAATAGTTACAGCCCTTGCTCCGCTGTGTTTTCCAACTCTTAATAAAAACTGATTATCTCTTAGTTTTAAATTCTCATAAGTTGCTTTAAATTTACTGCCAAGCACTCTTTTAATCTCTTCATCTTCAAACATACTTCTAAAAAGTGGCTCATAATGAGCGTTACAAGCTTTTATGATATCTTTAATTTCGATATGTTTATCAACATCTCCGTATCTTTTAAAATCAATATCAAAAATAAATTCACTTCTATCACTTGGAGTTGACATAATAACTTCAATTAATGTTTTTGGACCAATCATATCATCTTCAAATCTCTCTTTATTTACCGCATAACCAATTAATTCAAAAATTTTTACTCCTCTTGCGTCTGAAATTAAAATTTCTTTATGATATTTACTATCTTCATACCACTTATACTTCTCTTCAAGTGCCGTATTAATAGCCCCTTTTATACTGCTACCAGGAATATAAAGTCTTTTTTTTGTAGGAGTCCTTACTGCTTTTTGAATCATAAACTGATTAAAAGTCTTTTGATTTGAGCGTGATATTTGAGTAGGTTTTCCAAGTGCTTTTTCATAATGCTCTTTTAATCCGCTTGTAACTTTTACTTTATATTTACTTATCTCTTTTGCTATACCTTTTCTATTTGCAACAAACTTCCAAAGTCCTATTACATTACTCTCAGCTAACCTTAAAAACTCCCCTTTATCACTTTTAGGCAGTTTTTTATAAAAATCTTCTTCTTTGAAGTAATATAAGTAATCCCCATCTATTATAAAATTAGTAGGTTCATACATCTCACTTGTGCCAATATGTATAGGAGAAATAACAGTTGCTTTAATTTTCATTTTTCAACTCCAATAGGAAAAGTTATTGCATATCCTTGATGAACTATTTTTGAATCATTGCTAAAATTTTTAATCGCTTTACCAATAAAAGACAATTTATCTTTTTTATTTAGCTTTATCCCGGCACCAACCTTTGCCATTAAAAGAGGATTTTTAAAAGGATTTTTTAAATCTCCCCTTGTTTTTGGAAACTTTGTAACCACATCATAATAGATTTTCCCATCAATCTCAACTTTTACAAAATCACTAAGTGCTATATACATATCACTTTTTTTCATAATAACCTCTTTAAAATCCACTATTTCAAATTTCCCTTTTCCAAGATTTGTATCTTTCCCATAGCCAAGTTTTGAAAGAAGCCTAAAAGCTCTCCTCACTTCGTCTATCACATCATCTTTTATTAACATATATATATCGATTTCTTTCAAATAAATTTCACTATCAACCCCAAAAGGAGCAAACCCCTCACCTGTTGTAAAAGTTTTATAATTGATACTGTTTTTTACCTCAAAAAGACTTTTTCTAAACTCAACCTCACTCTCTTTTTTTGCCTTGCTAAAATCACCTTTTAAAATATCCCCAACTTCAACCCAGATTTTTTTTCTATACTCTTTTTTCTTTCCCTCTTCCAATTCACCTAGCAAAGCCCTTGGAAAAGTTGGTTTAATTAGATGATTTTTTAAAAATCCGTCACTCACTATTAAAAACGGATTTTTATCATAATCTTCTAAAAACTTTTCAAGCTTACTCTCACCATACAGATAAACAACAGCCCAGCAAATACTTCCAAACAGAGTATCTCCCTTAATAGGCGTTGCAAAAGGAGAAACAGGATTAATGGTATATTTATATAGCTTCATTTTTCCAGTCTTTATAATGAATTTTTACTCTTCCATACCCTCTGCTTCCATTACCGCCTAAATAGTCAAGTTCAAGAAGTTTTAATCCTTTTTCAATTATTTTTTTCATTTTCTCTTCATCATCTCCATCTAAAACTTTTACTCTAATCTCAAACCCAAACTCAACTCCGGGAGCCACTCTTTCAGTTTGTCTTGGATATTTTGCTTTTCCTTTGCCTCTATTAACAATATTTTCAGTTTTTACTTCCCTAATCTCATCTATATTTTCTTTATCCACCAAAAAGCAATCACTAAAAATAGCCCTTGTCATTCCAAATTCATTATCACTGCTGCTGTCCCCAAAAAGTTTTAAAAAGTTTTCAAGTTCTTGCTTTTTATCCTTTAAATGAGTGTTTTCATACTGTTTTAAAACATCGCTTCCAAAAGGCTTTCCACCATTAAGCTGAGCTACTCCAAAATTCCATTCAAGCAGACTTCTGATTTTCCCTTTAAGAGAGCTTCCGGGAATATATGGCACTTCTCTTTTAAGTTCTCTGTCATACACTTTAATTACACCGTTATCAACCCCGCCTATTTTCATAGTATCATCACTGCCACCTATGTGAAGACCTGTCAATACTTCAATATTTCCACTTAATGTTAAAATTTTCATTAGTTACCTCCCTTATAAAATCCTATTACCGCTTCAAAAAAGTATTTAAAAACTTCTAAATCTTTTTTAGTTTCTACTTCTCTTATACAACTCTCCATCATCTCTTTAAATTCACTATTTGCAACTTTTGGACTTCTATTTAGTGCATATGCTACTTTTGAATTAAGCATCTTCACAAAAGGCAATACTTCTTCTTCAAAATTGTCGCTATATTGTGATTTTTCGTATAGTTCTAATACCTTATCGTAAAAGTTTCTAATCTGATTTTTTTTCATTGAAGGATATCCACTTGCAATTTTTTCAGCCCACTCCCTTGCAACACTATCAAAAAGCTCAGAGCTTATTTTTAAAATTTTTTCAGCCATTCTTTCTCCTTTTATAGATAAATTCGTGAAGTTTAATAATAAAGTTTGAAGGACTGTTTTCTATATAAGTTTTTAATTTACTCTTTAATTCATTAAAATCAACATCTTGATACACCTCTTCTAAATTTCTTCTAAAAGAGTATTCAAATTTACTAATCCACATAGCGTTTAGCGGATTTTTATCTACACTTTTACTCATATTAGCAAACTCTAAAAGTCTATATAAAAATGCGGTATTTAAATATCCTTTATACTCATCAAACAAATTATCAATTTCTTCTTGCACATACTCATCAAAACTCACAACCTCTCTAAAAGCACAAAGGGCATTTTTTTGCTTTTTTAAATAATCCTCATCTTTTTTATAATCTTTTGCCTCACTTTCAGCCTCTTCTACCACCCTTGAAATAAAGTTAATCGGTTTATTCGGCTTAGTTACAACAAACCCTCCACTTAGTTTCATCTGATTTTCGCAAAACCTTATAAAATCATTTCTAAACTCTTTTATAAACTTACTCACTTCATCCCAACTCCCAACAACATAAATATCATCTCCACCCGCAAAAATCGTATAGATTTTGTTATATTTTGTTTTCATTAAATACGGAGCATACACGCTAAAAAAGTAATTCATAAGACGTGAGAAGAAGTTAAATTTAGAAAATGATGCGGTTACATTAATTTTTTTAGCATTCTTACTTAAACCTTGAATAAAATTACCCATAAAATCAACATCCCCCTTAAACACACCAATAGCTTCAACCCCTCTTTTTCTCTTATCTTCAATTCCATCAATAACACTAAGTTTTGCTAAATCTTCAAATGTTAAAATTTTTTCACTCTCTATTATCTCTTTTTCAAATTCATCTAAATCATCAACAGTTGCCAAATAAGAAGATATCTCCCATTTTTCATATCCCCTAAACTCTTCATCTTTACTTATATCAAAAACATAATCCCCTTTTTTATCAAAACTAATTTTAAAATCACTAAATTTTTCACCTAAACTGATACTTAAAAATTCTTTACTAACCAAATTTTTCCCAATCTCTACATAATCTTGACAAACCTTACAAATTGTATATTCATATTCTTTTTTACCTTTTCTAATTTCGCAAAATTCACACAAATTTGCGTTATTTATATCCTTATCATATTCAAACATAAATTTCTCAATACTCTCAAATTTGTTTAACTTCATTAGTTCAATTCCATCAGCTATTTTTTTCCTAAGTTTTTTATATGGAATTTCGTTATTCTCTTCAACTCTGATAAAATCTTTAATTCCACACTCAACCCAAAACAATCCAATCCCGGTAGTTGCAAAAAACTCTTTATAAAAAAATTCATCAAACTCTTTTTTTATCCCTTCAAGAATCTTTTTAACCTTATCTAAATTTGGCAAAAGTATTTCAAATTTTCCGGCACTCATAGAGATAATTGCAAAGTCGCTAATTTGAATTTTTTTAACAATATAATAAGCGGCAATTCTTGTTAAAATCTCAACATAAGCAGACTTTGCTCTTAGCATTTTAGAAGCGTACTTTGCTTTAACCTTATCAAAAATAAAATTTTGAATACCAAAAAAATCCCCGGCAACCAATAAAAAATTATTTTTCTCATAATCCTCTTTCTTACCGTATTTATAATAGTCAATAACACTTTTATTTCCGTTTTCTACAAGATTTGCAATAACACTTGCAAAAATTGCAGTAGTTTTTGAGTGGTCATATAATGGAATATTCGCTTTTACAGGTTTGTAGTTTTTCAATTTAAAAGAAGTTGATGAAGGTATAAAAGTAGTATATTTTCTATATAAATAATCAATTGCCCTTTTATCTTTAATTTTTCTTAAATCCTCTAAAAATTCTTTCCATAATTCCTTATAACCCCCTTTTTCATCTGTTGAAAATATATTCTTAGGTGAGAGTTTATCAATTTTATACTCTTTATTTTCATCAAAAATCGATTTTAACCTCTGCTCTTTAAAACTCTCAAACTCTTTTGAAGTCTCATTATAATCTTTAAATACTTCCCTTTCAAATCCGCTTGCAAGCCTATCGGCTGCGGCAATTATCCAATATTCATCATCCATATTTTCTTTTAAATTATGATGCATTGCACTAAAATCAATTTCTTCATCACTTAATCCAAAAATATCTCTATATTTTTCAAGCACATCCGCACTAAATGCCGCGTGAGTATAATTATAAAACTTTGTATCTTTTCTTAAAGTAGCTTCCGCTCTTTGGGCAAACTTTCCGATATCGTGTAAAAAAGCTGCGAGTACAAGTTTTTCCATACAAGTCCTTTTAATAAACATTAAATAATTGTAACAAAATTTACTATTTTAAGTCACTTAAATAGGTAAAAAACTATTTAATGTTTCATAATTATCCACCCACACTACAAAATCATCATTCCCTATATAAACCTCACTATTTTCATTTTTTCTAATCTCCAAGGGTTTTGCTTCAACATAACTATGTCTACACCTGGATTTAACCAAAGCTTTACGATGTATTTAAAGTATTTTAAAACATAATTTTGTCAATTTTTGTCGTTCTAAAAATTAAATAAATTCTCTAGCACTAAAAGATAGTTACAAAATCTATCCAAGAAATAATTTTCAGGTTGGGTACCTATTGAAATATTTTAATCGGATCAATAGGTTTGTAACAGCTAACTTTACCGAAAAAACAGTACTTTTAAAGACTTCCATTTCCTTAAAAACAACTTAAAGAAAAATTCGGGAGTTAAAATAATTTTGTGTCTGTTATGTAAAAATTTACTAAAATAAACTTTAGAAAAGGAGGAGTAATATGAACAGAGAAATGATAAAAGAATTAATGTCAAATATGGATTTGGTTAAAGAA
>JBDONT010000043.1:0-304605 GCA_039831155.1 Nautiliaceae bacterium
TCTTTACCTCCTATCTTCTTACCTGCTAATAACTCTTTTACCGCTTTTTCAAAATCAAATCTTTCCATGTCAGTCCTTTCATTTTTAGTATTTTATCCAGACTGACACGGAATTTCTAATAGTCCCGCTTTAGACCATTAAGTCTCTTGCCAGGTCTAAGAGCTCTTGTTTGAGTTGGTATTTTGAGGTTACAATCTCTTTTAAATCTCTTAAAATAAATTTATCGTTATAGTAGGTTACTATTTTATTGGGATTTTGAGAGATGTTGTCAATAGCCGTTTTTATAAATTCTGCCGCTCTTAATCTTTCTAATATCGTAGGGTTTCCCCCTCTTTGAATATGTCCTAAAACCGTACTTCTTGCTTCAAATCCTATCTCTTTTTCAAACCATTCTTTAATTTGATTAGTTACGTTTAAGCCTTCTGCCACTATTGCTATAAAATAGCTTCTGCCGTTTTTGATATCTTTTAAATACTTTTCTTTTAGTGTTTCAAGGTTGTAAGGAGCTTCTGGAATTAAACACATTTCAGCTCCGTTTGCTATTGCACTTACAAGAGTCAAATACCCGCACTCTCTTCCCATTGTTTCTATCACAAAAGCTCTTTTAAAGCTGCTTGCCGTATCTCTTATTTCATCAATTGCGTGTCTTATTACGTTCAAAGCCGTATCGACTCCTATAGAATAGTCGTTTAAAGCTATATCGTTATCTATAGTAGCTGGAATTCCCATAAATTTAATTCCGAACTCTTTGTAAAATATCTCTAAAGCCCTAAAACTTCCATCACCCCCTAAGACTACAATTGCATCAATTCCCTTTTTTTGAAGGTTTTCAAAAGCTTTTTTTCTATAAGTTTTTTCATACCATCTTTTACTTCTGCTGCTTTTTATTATAGTCCCACCTCTGCTTATTATGCCACTTACATCTTTAAAAGATGCTTTTTTTATTTTATCGTCTATTAATCCTTCTAAGCCTTCATATATAAAATACGGTTGATAATCTTTTTCTATTGAATATTCAACAAATTTCTTAATTGCCGGGTTCATTCCACTGCTATCCCCACCACTTGTCATAATCGCTATTTTCATTTTGAGCTCTTTTTTTCTAAATTATACACATAATTTACTTTATTTTTACTTAAAATGTAAATTTATTCTTTTACAGTTTTTATAGTAAAATTTCATAAAAAAAGGATAAAAATGGCAAGAGCACTACTTAGCGTATCTGATAAAACGGGAATTGTTGATTTTGCAAAACAACTTGTGGATTTAGGATTTGAGATAATTTCAACCGGTGGGACTAAAAGAATACTTCAAGAAAATGGAATTAAAGCAATTGATATTAGCGAAATTACAAAATTTCCGGAGTGCTTTGGAGGTAGGGTAAAAACTCTTAATCCTTATGTTCACGGGGGAATTTTATACAGAAGTGGGATAGATGATGAAGAGGCAAAAAAACTTGAAATTGAGAGAATTGATTTAGTAGCGGTAAATCTATATCCGTTTAAGGAGACAATTGAGAGAACTGATGATTTTGAAGAAATTATAGAAAATATTGATATTGGTGGACCTACAATGGTTAGAAGTGCTGCTAAAAATTTTAAAGATGTTTTAATTGTAACAGACCCAGATGATTATGATATGGTAGTTGAGGCTATAAGAGAGGGTAAAGACAGCTATGAATTTAGAAGAGATTTGATGATAAAAGCTTATGAGCATACGGCTGCATATGATAGTATGATTGCAAATTATATGAATGAAAGATTTAATGGTGGATTTGGAGATAAAAGATTTATTGTTGGAAAAAGAGTATTTAATACAAGATATGGGGAAAACCCTCATCAAAGAGGTGCTTTATATGAATTTGAAGACTTCTACAAAGGTCTTAGAACTCTAAAAGGTGAAGCAAGCTTTAATAACTTAACTGATATTAACGGAGCCGTTAAGATTGCCGTTAGTCTTGGAAAAGGTGCTATTAGTATCATAAAACACGCAAATCCGTGTGGAGCAGCTAAAAAAGATGACCTTGTGACTACTTGGCAAAAAGCACTTGAATGTGACCCTATTAGTGCATATGGTGGTGTTGTAGCGGTAAATGGAGTGGTTACAAAAGAATTGGCAGAAGAGATTAATAAAATTTTTGTTGAAGTATTAATTGCAGGGACTATTACGGAAGAAGCTATAAAAGTATTTGAGAATAAAAAAAGAATTAAACTATTTGACCTTGGAAAATCTCATTTAGAAATTCCTGGGGATATGTGGGATTTTAAACATATTGAAGGGGGATTTGTATTCCAAGATTCTGATAGGGTAGAAGAAGATGAAGTAGCAAATGCAAAATGTGTAACAGAAGTTTGTGTAGATGATAAGACTGATTTAGAGATGGCGTGGAAAATTGCAGCACTTACAAAAAGCAATTGTGTTGTATTTGTAAAAGATTCTCAAATGGTAGCAATTGGTATGGGAATGACAAGTAGAGTTGATGCAACAAGATGTGCAGTTGAAAAGGCTAAATCTCTTGGACTTGATATAAAAGGAAGTTCCCTTGCAAGTGAAGCATTTTTTCCTTTTAGAGATAGTGTAGATTATGCAGCAGAAGTTGGAGTAAAAGCGATTATTCAACCGGGTGGAAGTATTAGAGATGATGAAGTAATTCAAGCGGCAAATGAAGCTAAAATTGCAATGTACTTCACAGGAAAAAGACATTTTCTTCACTAATTCTTCTTTTTTCTTTTTTTAAAGGATTTGAATGATTGATTGTAAAAAACATATTTTTATTACTTTTTTTCTTATAGTGTTTATTATACTTCTATTTGCATACACTAATATAGATGAGTACATTCAAAATTTTTTTTATGATTTTCAACATCATAAATGGATTTTAGATAGAAATCTTCAGCCTTGGAAGTTTATTTTTTATGACGGAATAAAAAAGATACTTATATTTATTGGTGTTTTGTTTTTATTTGTTCTTTTTACGGATAAATTTAAAGAATATAAAAAAGGGATTTTAGTAGTTTTATTAAGTGGTGTTTTGGTGCCGATAGTTATAGGGGGGCTTAAAAAAGCTACTAATATGCCATGTCCTAAAAATAGAATAGAATACGGTGGAATTTATCCTAAAACCAAAGTATGGGAACATTATCCTAAAAATTTTCATGCAAAAAGAGTTAAATGCTGGCCGGCCGGTCACGCGAGTGGAGGTTTTGCTTTAATGAGTCTGTTTTTTTTATTTAAAATAAGAAAAAACAGATATATAGGTCTTGGGATTGGAATTGTTTTGGGATGGTTAATGGGTATTTATAAAATGTTAATAGGAGACCATTTTTTATCACATACTATGTTGACTATGGAGATGGCCTGGTTTATTATTGTGCTAATTGCGTGTATGATTTTAGATGATAGATATTTTGAAAGGAACTAAATGTTAGAATCTATTATTAACCATCAAAAAGAGCTTAAAGAACTTTTTGAGAAAATGGATTTTTTAAGAGAAAATTTTGACTTTGGTAATTCGAACACTTTTTTGGATGAATTAAAAGATTTTGCAAAAGAGATGAAAAAAGAGTTTGAATATCATTTTAATTTACAAATCTATTCAGTAGGTACGAATCCTAAAGTAGAACATTTAGTTAAGGAAAATCTTCTTGTTAGAGATATGCTTTTTAGAATGCTTGATTTTATTATTCTTAAAGCAAAAGAGGGAAATGTTGATGCTTTTATGAAATTTGACGATTTTGAAGAGATTTTTAGAGCGTATCTGAAAAAAGAAAAAGGACTTTTTATTCAAAATATAGAATCCGAACTTAGTGAAGATGAGATAAAAGAGATTGAAAAGAAACTTAACGCTTTAGTATAACTTGCAAAAACATCTTTTTTATGATAAATTGCACCCAAAAAGGAGAAACGATGGATTGGTTTGATGAAAATAAAACGCCAAAAGAGAAGTTTTTTGAAATTGTTTATAACGCTAACAAAAACTTAGTAATAGAAGAACTTGAAGAGGTTTTTAAGAGATTAGCCGCACTTGAGATAATTGCCGAGGAGTGTATAGGAGATGAGGTTGAGCAGAAAATTAACGAAATCGTATTTTCAAAAAGCGATGAATTAGAATCTGTTGAAACTGATTTATACATTCATACGATGGCTAATATTTTAACGAAAAATGAGTAAATTTTTTCTTTTTTTCCCTCTTTTTTTGTATTCGCTGACTTTTCCTTATACGGTTGAGCTTAAAAAAGATGAAACGATATCCTTTGAAGTTACTTATTTAAAAAATATCTACCCTTTTAATCTTAGATGGACTCTTTTTAAAAATAATGTTTTAACCGTTCTTTACAGATATGATAATTTTCCAAGACAAATAACCCTTTATAAAGACTACCCTCTAAACGCTTTTAAAGTACCTATTGTTAAAATTCCGGATAATTATCCCTATTTTTATATTGTCTTTAAAGATTTTAATGGTAAAATAGCGACATTTGATATTTATTTAAAAAACGGAAAAAAAGTAGTTGTAAAGGTTAACGAATGAAATTTTTTGAAATTATGGATGATATGTTTAGCGAATTTGAGGAATATAAGGATATCCAAAAAGGAAAAGGGATAAGAGGGAGGCTAATTACTATAATTAATCCGTCTGCTCAAAAACTAGCGGCAGTAGTGGAGTCTATTCATTTGGCAAGTTTGCTCCACGATGACGTAATAGATGAAGCCGATATGAGAAGAGGGGTTAAGTCTATAAACGCTAAATACGGCGAACATACGGCTGTAATGCTTGGAGATATAGTTTATTCAAAAGCTTTTTTCGAGCTTATAGATTTTGGAGAGGAAATTGCAAAAACCGTTTCAAATGCTGTTTTTTTATTGTCTCAAGGGGAACTTGAAGATGTGAAATTAAGTAAAGATATAAATTTGGATAAAGATAAATATATGCAGATGATTTATAAAAAAACAGCCTCTTTAATTGAAGCCGTTTGTAAGGCTGCGGCTATTACCAAAGGGTACGATAAAGAAAAATTCGCCTTGTACGGGAAAAATATAGGAATTGCGTTTCAGATAATTGACGATTTGTTGGATATTACGCAAGATGAAAAAACGCTTGGAAAACCTAGTATGGCAGATTTTTTTGAGGGTAAAACTACATTGCCTTATATTTATCTTTTTGAAGTTCTAGAAGACGAAGATAAAAAAACGTTAAAATCTTTTTATAAGAAAAAATTGAATGAATCTCAAAAAGAGTGGATAAAAAATAAAATGAACGAATACGGGATTTTAAAAAGATGTTATGAAGAGGCGTTTTTACTTGTAAATAGAGCTAAAGAAGCGATAAAAGAGTATAAAATATCGGAACTTGAAAAAATAGCCGATAAAGTGGTTAAAAGAGAGTTTTAATCTCTTCAAAAAGTTTTTTATAAATCTTTGCCTCTTTAGCGTTTGGGTATTGTTCTATTATGCTCATTTTACTAAACGGCATAGCTTCTATCAAATCGCTTTTTGGGATGTATGTTTTTAGGTATTGAGAAGAGGGGAGTTTTAAAACGGCTTTAATTACCTGTTTGTGTAAGGGTTTGTTTTCCACTCTGTTTAAGAAAAGACGAATATTTTTATTTAGTTTTGTTTTTATGAGCTGATTGTATGTTCTAAGCGATAAGATGTTCGGTAGAATCGGAACTATTACGATATCTGAAGATATTAAAATTTTTTGAGTGAGTTCGTTTAAGGTAGCCGGTGAATCTATAATTACAAATTTGTAGTTTTTATTTAGGATGTTTAGAAGTTGAGGCAGTTTTGAGCTTTCTTTTAATGTTATATCAGCCGGAATAATGTCTAAATTTTTATACTGGGTTTTTTTTATCGTTTTTTCGATAGGCTTTGTAAATATGTATCTTTTTTTCGGTTTTTTATTAAAAAAATAACTACTTGCCCCTTGCGAGTCTAGGTCTATAAGAAGGGTTTTCCCCTCTTTCCTTGCCAGTGACGCTAAATTTACGGATGTGGAGCTTTTGCCTACACCACCTTTTATATTATAAAGAGAAATAATCAAATTAATATCCTTTAAGGGCTTTAGCTTTTGATATAATATCAAAAACCCTCTGGAGATTCAAATGAAAGAGATTAATATAAACGAACTTCATAATCCCGAGTATGTGCTTGTCGGCAATAAAAAGATGAATTTAAACGATTTGATAAACGAATATGTGGAACTTAAAAAAAGAAATAAAAAAGCCGTAAAAAAATATATGCAAGAACAAGAACTAAAACCTTATCAAGCCGAGCTTATAAAAATGCAAAAGTATCTTGAAGATACTCAAAAAAGAATGATAGTTTTGTTTGAGGGAAGAGACGCGGCCGGAAAAGGTGGGACTATTAGACGTATTGTTAGGTATATGAATGAAAAACACTACAGAGTTGTAGCCCTTGGTAAACCTAGTGACGTTCAAAAAACCCAATGGTATTTTCAAAGATACGTAGAGCAGTTTCCCAGAGGTGGGGAGATTGTTTTTTTTGATAGAAGCTGGTACAACAGAGCTATGGTTGAGCCGGTTTTCGGATTTTGTACGAAAGAGCAGTATGAGACGTTTATGCAAGAAGTTCCGATGTTTGAGAAGTCTTTGGTAATGGAGGGGACTGTTTTGGTTAAAATTTATCTCTCAATTTCAAAAGAAGAACAAGCCAAAAGATTTGAAAAAAGAAGAAGAGACCCTCTTAGACAGTGGAAATTAAGCGAAATTGATCTTCAAGCCCAGGATAAATGGGATGAGTTTACGGAAATGAAATATAAAATGCTAAAAGCAACCCACACCCACTACGCTCCCTGGACGGTTATAAGAAGCGATAACAAACACTTAGCAAGACTTAACGCTATGAAGGTTATTTTA
The DNA here is from genome assembly GCA_039831155.1 of Nautiliaceae bacterium. Classification (GTDB taxonomy): domain Bacteria; phylum Campylobacterota; class Campylobacteria; order Campylobacterales; family Nautiliaceae; genus Nautilia. Next base: position 6,879 of record JBDONT010000043.1, read on the forward strand.
AACGCAGTAGATTATCCGGACAGAAACGAAGAGCTTGACTATGTACCGGATGAGGGAATAGTTGTAAGTGGTGCGAGAGAGATTGAGATAATGGAAGCAGATAGAATCAGAAGTGGTAAATTTGTAAGTTAAGGAGAAAATATGACAAAAGAGAAAGCAAGAGAAGTTTTTGAGAAATTATTTAAAAATGAACTAAGTGAAGAAGAAGCAAAAGAACTTTTAGTTTCTTTATACCAAAAAGGGGAAACGCCGGCTGAAATTGCCGCTGCCGCAGAAGTTATGAGAGAGTACTCCGTTAAACTTCCGGTAAGCAAAGAACTTCAAGAAAAACTTATAGATATAGTGGGTACCGGGGGAGATAAATCAAACAGTTTTAATATCTCTTCTACTACGGCACTTTTAGTAAGTGCTATAGGGTGCTATGTGGCAAAACACGGAAACAGAAGCATAACAAGTAAATCTGGAAGTGCCGATATGCTTGAAGCTCTTGGAATAAATCTTAATTTAACTCCCGAAAATCAAGTAAAAATGCTAGAAGCTGTCAGATTTACTTTTATATTTGCAATAAACCACCACCCGGCTATGAAACATATTATGCCTATTAGAAAGTCTCTTAATCATAGAACAATTTTTAATATCCTAGGGCCTCTTACAAATCCGGCCGGGGCTAAGAAATATCTTTTGGGAGTGTTTTCTCCCGAGTTTATCGAGCCTATTGCCACTGCACTTACCCTTATGGATGTAAAAAGTGCAATGGTCGTAAGCAGTGAAGACGGAATGGATGAAATTAGTATAGCAGCACCTACCAAAGCTATTTATTATGACGGTATGAGAATGAGAGATATGGTAATTAATCCTAAAACTTACGGTATAAACGGGAGTAAAGAGGATTTAATAGGAGGAGATGCCAAAGAGAATGCCAAAATTACAAGAGGTATTTTAAGTGGGGAGATAAAAGGTCCAAAAAGGGATGCCGTTTTATTAAACGCTGCGGCTAGTCTTTTTGTAGATAAAAAAGTAAATTCAATTGAAGAGGGGCTTAAAGTTGCAGCCGAAACGATAGATAGTAAAAAAGCGATAAATCATCTTGAAAAAATTATTGAAATATCTAAAAAGCTTGGAAAATGATAGAAGTAAAAGAGATAAAAGATTTACAAAAAGTGATTGATTGTATAAAAAAATCGGGTAAAAATATTATTATTTTAAGTGGAACGCTTGGAAGTGGAAAGACGACTTTGGTTAAAGAGTTTGTAAAGAGTTTGGGTGTGGATGATAAAGTAACTTCTCCAACTTTTGCCATTCAAAATATTTATGATAACAAGGTTTTTCATTACGATTTGTATAATAAAGGGTTGAATGAATTTTTGTCTCTTGGAATGATTGAGGAGCTTGAAAAAGAAGGGTATCATTTTATTGAATGGGGAGAGGAGTTAAAGGATATTTTAGATATGTACGGATTTGAATATATGATAATTAAAATATCTTTAGAAGGAGATAGAAGGATTTTTGAATGTCAAGGTTAGTGGCTAAAAATTTAAAAAAAGCTTTTAAAAAAAATTTAATTATAAAAGGTGTTTCACTTGAAGTAAAAAGAGGAGAGGTTGTGGGGCTTCTTGGTCCAAATGGTGCCGGGAAAACGACTTCTTTTTATCTTATTTGTGGGCTTTTGGTTCCGGATGAGGGGGAGGTGCTTCTTGATGGAAAGGATATAACAAAACTTCCGCTTCATAAAAAAGCCCGTTTAGGGATAGGGTATCTTCCTCAAGAGAGTTCGGTTTTTAGGGATTTAAGTGTTGAAGATAACCTATATATAGTAGCAGAGCAGTTTTACGATAAAAAAGAACAAAACAGAATTGTTGAGGATTTATTGGAAAAGTTTAATATCGAACCTATTAGAAAAAGAAAAGGGATTAGTTTAAGTGGTGGGGAGAGAAGAAGGGTTGAGATAGCGAGGGCTCTTGTGCCTAAGCCTAAGTTTTTGTTTTTGGACGAACCTTTTGCCGGAGTTGACCCGGTTAACGTAAACGATATTAAAAATTTGGTTGAGTTTTTAGCTAAAGACGATATAGGGGTAATTATCACAGACCATAACGTAAGGGAGACTTTGTCTATTTGTAACAGGGCTTATGTTTTAAAAGAGGGTATGATTTTAACCCAAGGCGATGCAAACCATATAGTAAATCACCGTGAGGTTAAAAAACACTATTTGGGAGAAGATTTTAAATTATGAAACTGAAAACCAAAGTTTCAAATAAACTCTCAACCAAACTTATAAGTTTTTTGCCTATTTTAAAAGCAAATGCAGATGAATTGTTTGAAGAGATAAAAGAGATAAGTAAAGAAAATCCTTATATTGAAGTCAGAAATAAAAGATTTGTAACGGTCAGTAATTTAAAAAACGCAAACACTAATGAAATAGAGGCTTTAAGCGTAGCTAAAAAAAGTCTGTATGAAAGTTTGATAGAACAAATCGAAAATTCTAATCTTTTTCCTACTTCCAAATCGAAAAGAGTCGCTTTTGAGATTTTAAAAGATATAAATACGGAAGGGTTTTTTGAAGGGGATGAAAAAGAGATAGCAAAGAGAGTGGGGATAAAAGAGGAAGAAGTTAAGAAAATAAGAGAACGATTTATTTATCTTAGTCCTCCTGGAGTGGGGGCTAAGGATTTAAAGGAGTGTATGCTTTTTCAGCTTCATAATTTGGAAATTGAAGATGATGTGTTTCAACTTGCAAAAGAGATGATTGAATATCTTGAAAATTTAAGTAAATTTTCAAAAGAGAAATATTTTCAAAAAGCGTTGGAAGTTATAAAACAGCTTAGGGTCTTGCCGGCTATGGAGTATATAAAAGATGAAGAGATAATTCCGGAGATTATTGTTTTGAATAAAGACGGAGAGCTTGAGATTAGAATAAACGATGAGCATTATCCGGAAGTGGATGTAAAAGCCCCGGATGAAAAAAGTGCGTTTTCAAAAGAGAAATTTAAAGAAGCGAGAAACATCATAGACGCACTTGAGATGAGAAAAGCCACTTTAAAAAAGATAGCTTTAATGATAGTTGAGCTTCAGTATGAGTTTTTTCAAGGGGGAGTTATCCGTCCTATGAAAATTAAGGATTTGGCAGACGAACTTGAGTATGCCCCTTCTACGATAAGCCGGGCTATTGCCAATAAATATCTTTTGTGCGATAGAGGGATTATTCCTCTTAAAAGCTTTTTTTCCACGGCTTTGGATGAGGATGTTTCGGCAAATCAAATAAAAGAGGAGATAAAAAGATTAATTAAACAAGAAGACAAATCAAAACCTCTAAGCGATGAGAAACTTACTCAAATTATTAATCAAAAATATAATTTAAACCTTGTAAGAAGGACTGTTTCAAAGTATAGGGACCATTTGAAAATTCCTACTAGCAGGGAGAGAAAAAGGCTTTATAAATTGGGAGTCGATATTTAATTGTTTCTGATGATTAAACTATCAGGAAGATTAAATTTTTCTATTAACTCTTTTTCTTTTTCTCTCATTTCTCCGTTGTCTGTTTCGTGGTCGTAACCTAAAAGGTGTAACATTCCGTGAATAAATAGGAGCTTTATTTCGTCGTCTAAGGAGTGGTTTATTTCGTTTGCCACTCTTTTTGCCGTATCTACCGAAATTACTATACTCCCAAGTGGCATTCCCGGCATATCTTCTAAAGGAAAGCTAAGTACGTCTGTAGGGGTGTTTTTGTTTCTGTAGGTGGTGTTTATTTTTTTTATCTCTTCATCGGTTGTTAAAATAAGTTCTATGTCTTTATTAGTTAGGTATTCATAAATCTCTTTTAGTTTGTTTATATCAAACTCATAATCAGTTCTATTTTCGAAATCTATCATTTAGCCACCTTTTTTAGTAAAATTATATAATAAAAAAAGGATTCACATTGAAAGCCGTCGTTATACTAAGTGGAGGTATGGATTCTACGACTGCTCTTTTTATAGCAAAAAAGGAGTATGAAGTAATTCCCCTTCATTTCAATTACAATCAAAGAACCGAAAAAAGAGAGCTTAAAGCCTTTAATGATATTTGTGATTATTTGGGGCTGGAGAATAGGTATGTTATTGATTTGCCCTTTTTTAAACAAATAGGTGCTAGTGCTTTGGTGGATGAGAATTTAGAAGTTCCTACAGATGGACTAAAACCCGGAATTCCTATAACTTATGTGCCGTTTAGAAACGGAATTTTTTTATCGATTGCAGCTGCAATTGCAGAAAAAGAGGGTGCTAAAGCTGTTTTTATAGGAGTTGTGGAAGAAGATAGTAGTGGATATCCGGATTGTACGGAAAAGTTTATAAAAAGTATGCAAGATGCCATAAATGCCGGGACTAAACCTCAAACATACATAGAGTTAAAAACTCCTCTTATTCATCTTAAAAAAGAGGATATAGTAAAAAAGGCTGTTGAAGTGGGAGTTCCTCTTGAGCTTACGTGGAGTTGTTATAAAGAGGAAGAAAAAGCGTGTGGGGTGTGTGACAGTTGCAGGTTGAGGCTAAAAGGATTTGAAAAAGCCGGTATTGAAGATAAAATACCTTACAAGTGAAAATATTATGTTAACTTATAAAGAGTTAAATTAAGCTTAAAAGCTTTAACCTTTAATGAAAAAAACTTAAAAACTAAAGGAGAAAAATGAAAAAGAAAATCGAAACAGTAAAAACTCTACTTGACTCTCTTCCTTTTATCAGAAAATTTTACGGGAAGACTATTGTTATAAAATACGGAGGAAGTGCCCAAATAGATGAGAAGTTAAAAGAGTCTTTTGCAGTTGATATTTTAATGTTCTATATGGTTGGGATAAAGCCAGTAATCGTTCATGGAGGAGGTAAAAGAATTACGGAAATTTTAAACGCCCTTAATGTAAAAACAGAGTTTAAAGACGGGGTTAGGGTTACTACTAAAGAGTCTATAAAAATTGCAGAAATGGTGCTTAGTGGAGAGATAAATAAAGAAATTGTAAATATGTTAAACCAGCACGGGGCTAAGGCTATCGGGATAAACGGAAAGGATATGAGTTTTATGAAGGCAAAATCACTTGTAGGGTATACGGGTGAGATTGTTTCGATTGATGGGGTTTTTATAAATAAACTTTTAAGTGAAAATCTAATTCCGGTAATTGCCCCGATAGCCGCAGGAGATAGTGCCACACATCCCGGGTATAATATAAATGCCGATACTGCGGCAAGTGAGATAGCAGTTGCAATTAACGCAAAAAGAGTTATATTTTTAACGGATACTCCTGGAGTATTGGATAAAAATAAAAATCTTATAAGTTCTTTAACAAAAACCGAAATTGAAGAACTTAAAAAAGACGGTACAATAGCAGGTGGTATGATTCCAAAAGTTGACGCAGCACTTGGGGCTGTAGAGAGAGGAGTTGAAAAGGCTCATATAATTGACGGAAGAGTTGAGCATTCGATTTTACTTGAGCTTTTAACAAGCGAAGGAATAGGAACTGAAATTAAAGGATAAAGGAGAGAAAATGAAATTTATCGTAAAAAAACCTATACCTGGATTTGAAAACGTACAAGAGGTTGATTTTAGTAAAATAGATATAGACTTGGCAGTTTTAAAAGACGGTGAAAAAACTCTTTTTACTCTTATAAATCCTTTTATTTTAAGAGAGTATGAGTTTGAAATACCGGCTGATGTTAAGGTATTGCTTGATATTAACGAAAATTCTAAAATAGAAGTTTATAACAATATCGTGCTTAAAAACCCCAGAGAAGAGTCTATAGTAAACTTTAAAGCCCCGTTTATTTTTAATTTTGATAATAATACTTGTGCTCAAGTTATTTTGGGAAACGAAGGATATTCTAAGCTTGGAGATTTTGTAAAATAGGGTATAATTCGCCAAAAAAAAGGGAATTATGCCACTTAGCAAATTAAACAAAGAACAGCTTCAAGCAGCTACCGCCCCTCTTGGGCATAATCTTGTTATAGCAAGTGCCGGGACTGGTAAGACTTCTACTATAGTAGGAAGAATTGCTTATCTGCTTCAAGAGGGAATTGACCCAAAAGAAATACTTCTTTTAACCTTTACAAACAAAGCCGCAAATGAAATGAAAGAGAGGGTTTCTAGATTTTTACCTAAAGCAAAAGAGATTGAGGCAGGGACATTTCACGCAGTAAGTTATAGGTGGTTAAAAAAACTGAATAAAAACATAGTTTTAAAACAGCCTAAAGATTTAAAGATTCTTTTTAAGTCTATTTACGATAAAAGGGATTTTACTAGACTTCAGGGAGAAGAGAAGCCCTACGGTGCTAATTATCTTTTTGATTTATATTCTTTATTTTTAAATTCAAATGTTGAGAATTTTGAAGAATGGCTGGCGAAAAAAGCTCCTAATCAGGTTGAATACGCATTGGTTTATGAGAGTATTTTTGATGAGTATGAAGAGATTAAAAGAGAGCATAATTTAGTGGATTTTAATTCTCTTTTAATTGAAATGATAAGGGCTATTAAAAACGGGGTTAAAGTGCCTTTTAAAGAGGTATTGGTTGATGAATATCAAGATACCAATCCTTTGCAAAATTCTCTAATAGAGAGTATAAAACAAGACTCTCTTTTTTGTGTTGGGGACTATGACCAGAGTATTTATGCTTTTAACGGGGCTGATATTTCTATTATTTCCACTTTTGATAAAAGATACGAAAATGCTAAAGTATTTACCCTAAAGAAAAATTACAGAAGTTACGGGGAGATTTTGGAAATTGCAAATAAGGTTATTTCTCATAATCCCAGAATTTACCCTAAAAGTTTGGAAGTTACGAGAGGATTTTTAGGAGAGTGGCCTAAGGTTTTGTATTATAACGATACGTTTGAAGAGTATAGAGATATCGCTAGCAGGATTTTTGTATCTTCCACAAACAGAGACGACATAGCTATTTTGTTTAGAAACAACTCAAGTGCCGATGCGATTGAGGCTATGCTTAGAGAAAAAGGGATTGAATGCAGAAGAAAAGGAGGAGTTAGTTTTTTTGATTCAAAGGAAGTTAAAATTACTCTTGATTTGTTGACTTTTATAGTTAATCCAAAAGACATAATGGCGTTTATTCATATATTCGAATACGCAAAAGGTGTCGGGAGTGCCATAGCAAACGATATTTTTGAAGCTCTTATGATTTTAGGAGAAGGAGATGCTAAAAGAGGGTTTTTAAACCCCGATACTTCAAAAAAGGTTTTTACAAATAAAAAAACCTCTTATCAACTTGGGCTTTTTGATGATTTTATTCAGCTAGGAAGCCTTTCTAAGTTTAAAATGATAGGTATAGATGATGAGTTTTTATCAAATCCTATTTTAAAACATCCTAAACTCTCCGTTGAGGGTGGGGAGTTTTTATTTAATTTTTACAAACTTTTAAAAAGAGTAAACAGGCTTAAAAATCCGATTTCCATATTTAACGAAGTTATAGAGAGTAAGACTTTTAAGCATATTATAGGCAATATAGCAAAAGAGAGAAGTAAAGATAAAAACGGAAAATTGATAGTTGAAAAATTTGATGAAAATAAGGAAAAGATAAAAAATAAAGTAAAAGTGCTTGGTAATTTATTGAAAAATTACAACGATTTGGAGAAGTTTTTAAACGCTATGGTACTTGGAGCTAGCGAAATGAGTGAAGGCAAAGGGGTAAATCTTTTAACGATACACGCAAGTAAGGGGCTTGAGTTTAAGGAGGTTTATATTGTTGATTTGATGGAAAAGAGGTTTCCTAACATAAAACTCTCAAAACCGGCCGGTGGAATAGAAGAAGAGAGAAGGCTTTTTTATGTAGCTGTTACAAGGGCAAAAGATAGACTTTATTTATGCCTTGCTAAGAATGACAGAATAAGAAATATTTCCTATGAACCCAGCAGGTTTTTGGCAGAAGCCGGATATAAACTATAAAGGAAGAAGATGTCTTATAAGGAAAACAATATAAAAAACGTTTTACACGGATTTTTTTTGGCAGTTGCTATGGCAGTTGCAGAGCCTAGTACGATTTTGCCTCTTATTGTGCATCATTTTAGTGAGAGTGTGATTTTGGTGGGAGTTTTTGCTTCGTTGCTTAGAGGAGGGGCGATTTTAGTGCAACTTTTCGCCGCATTTTACGCTCAAGGTTATAAAAAAGTAATGCCTTATATGAGAAGAGTTTTTTTAGCCAGGTTTCTTAGCTGGTTTATGATAGGTATTGCGATTTTAATTATAGGAGATAAAAACCCGACCCTTACTCTTTGGGTGTTTGGAATAGGGCTTTTTATATTCTCTTTTTCAGCGGGTTTTGGAAGTATCTATTTTAGTGAGATAATAGCAAAAATTTTTACAAAAACAGAGCGTGGTAAATCAATGGCGAATAGGCAGTTTTTTGCTGCAATTGCTTCTATTATAAGTGGAGGAATAGCCGGGTGGGTTTTGGAGAGTTTCGAGCCTCCTAAAAGTTATGCTTATCTTTTTATAATAAGCAGTTTTTTACTTGGTATAGGGCTTTTTGCGTTTGCTACGATAAAAGAGCCGATTAAAGAGAATGTAAGGGTAAAAGAGGAGAGTTTTATAAAATTTTTGAAAAACGCTTTTTCTTTTTTAAAAGAGGATAAGGCTTTACAGATTCAGATTTTGACAATTTTGTTTAGTTACTCTTTTTTGTTCGCTTTTCCTTTTGTAATTTTAAAAGCGAATCAAACCATCCATCTAAACGGTTGGCTTGTGGGAGGATTTGTTACTATTCAAATGCTCGGGGCTTTAATCGGTAATTTGGTTTGGAAAAAATTAGCTCCTCAATATAAAAAGATTATTATTTTTTCTTTTATAAGTGTTGTTATGGCGTTTATTGTGGCATTGTTTGCAAAAAACGCTTTTATGTATGCAGTGGTGTTTTTTTTAATAGGGTTTGCAATGGACGGATTTAAAATCAGTGGTATGAATCTTTTGTTTGAGATAGCACCGGAGGATAAAAGACCGGTTTATGTGGCTTTGCAGAATAATTTAACTTCAATAGGGCTTTTTTTTGCAATTCCCGGTGGATTTATTTTAGAAAAGTTCGGATATGACGTTTTATATCTTTTTACTGTCTGTATGCTTTTTGTAGGGCTTTTTTTTGCCACCAGATTAAAGGCTAACTGATGCAAGAAATTGTAGATTTTATAGTTAATACCGTAGGAAGTTTGGGGTATGTGGGGATTTTTATTATGATGTTTTTGGAGAGCAGTTTTTTTCCTTTTCCCAGTGAAGTTGTAATGATACCGGCCGGGTATCTTGCAAGTAAAGGGGAGATGAATATTTTTTTGGTTATTATAAGTGGTGTTTTGGGTTCTGTAACGGGAGCCTGGTTTAATTATCTTATAGCTTATAGTGCCGGTAGGAGGATTGTTCTTAAATTCTTAAAAGCTAAGCATTTAGAAAGAATAGAAAAGTTTTTTGAAAAACACGGAGAGATATCGACTTTTAACGGAAGATTGATTCCGGGAATTAGGCAGTATATCTCTTTTCCGGCCGGTCTTGCTAAAATGGAGCCTTTTAAATTTACTCTTTTTACGGCTTTGGGAGCCGGGATTTGGGTGGTTGTTTTAGCAATGCTGGGATTTTTTATAGGAGAAAACCAGGAGCTGATTCATAAATATATAAAAGAAATTACCGTTTTTACTATAGGCTTTTTAGCGATAATTACTTTTATATACATAAAAAGGAGGAGTTAATCCTCCCATCTGCATCTTCTTCCAAATCCACGTCCAAAACCTCTTTGAAGGCCTCTTCCTAAGCCTCTTTGGAAGTTTTGGTATCTTCTTCCAAAACCTCTTCTAAATTGAGGCTCAACGTTAGGAGATTCTAAAGACTCTAAAGTGTTCAGTGTTTCTTGGATGTCTTTTGTATTTGAAATTAAAGGTGTGATGCCTTCGGCAACTAGGTTTTTAACCATACTTTCTCCAAACTCTTCTGCTACCAAAGCATCAACCCCGGCTTCTGCCAATAATACAGGTACTATTCTTCCGGTACCAAGACCTCTTTGGTGTTGAGGTAGTGATTTTAGGTTTATGTTTTCTTCTTTTATTGTTTCAATTATAGGGTTTTGGATATAGAATTTTTCGTTTGTATCGGTATCGATAATTAAAAACCCTTTTGCCAGTCCTATATGGTTTGCGATTGTTTTTTGATTGTTTGTCGGAAATGCTACTCTCATTTTCCCCTCCTTAAAATTTTTTTATTTTAAAACCTCTATCGCTTTGCCGTTTAGCAAAGCATCTGCAATTTTTGCTCTTGCGTTATTTAGAATTCTTCCGAATGTCGGACGAGAGACTTGCATTTCAATTGCCGCCTCTTCGTGATAAAGTTTTTCTAAATCGGCAAGTCTTATAGCTTCAAGCTCATCGGGTGTTAGTGTTACGATATCCAGCATTATAGCCGGTACACTACAGGGCTTGAAGCATACGTTTTCGAAATTTCCCCTAATTCTTCTTCTTACTCTTCTTGGCATTTAAGCTCCTTTGAACATATGTTCACTAAATTATACTTCTTTTTTGAGCATATGTCAAGATAAAAAAGAATTTTATATAAATTTTTCTTAAAAAAGTGATAATTTTTTGTTATACTTTAGCAAATTTTCATAAGGAGAATATGTATGGGTAAAAGAGTTTTGGTTTTAGGTGGAGGATTTGGTGCACTTGAGAGTGCTATTTGGCTTAGAAAATACGGATTTGACGTAACGGTTGTAACAAATAGGGATTATATGTATATATATCCTATTTCTATTTGGATTCCAACGGGTGAGTATTCTTTTGAAGATTGTACCATATCCTGGGAAGAGTTAAGAAAAGTTCACGGATTTGAAGTAAAATATGATAAAGTGACTAAAATAGATATTAACGCTAAAAAAATAGTATGCGAAAAAGAGACTTTTAGTGATTTTGATTATCTTGTAATTGCCATAGGTGCCGATAAGGTAAAACATAAAGGAAGTGAAAATTTCTTATCTATTTGTGGTGCTCCCGAAGAGTCTTTAAAAATAAAAGAAAAACTTGACGAACTTATTAAAAAAGGAGAAGGAAAACTTGCGTTTGGGTTTGGTGGTAATCCTAAAGACCCTAGTAATGTAAGAGGTGGTCCTGCTTTTGAAGTTATGTTTAATGTTCATAATAAATTAAAAAAACTCGGTATTAGAAATAAGTTTGAAATTACCTTTTTTGCTCCTATGCCAAAACCGGGTGCCAGAATGGGTGAAAAGGCTTTAAAAGTTATGGATATGTGGTTTAATAAACTTGATATAAAACAAATCAAAGGAAAGAAAATCAAAGAGTTTGTAAGTGACGGTGTTATTTTTGAAGACGATTCGAAACTTGAGAGTGATTTGACTATGTTTATTCCGGCCGGAAACGGACTGGAGATTTTTAAAGATAGTGGACTTCCTTTAAATGAAGCCGGGTTTATTAAGATTAATGAGTATTGTGAAGTTATGCATAACTTTGATGAAACGAGTTCGGATAAGTTTCCTATTTTTGCCGTAGGAGATAGTGCTGCAATTGACGGACCAGATTGGAGAGCGAAACAAGGACATTTAGCAGAAGTAATGGCAAAAGTTACGGCTTATAACATTAAAATGATGGAAGAAGGAAAAGAATCCAGAAAAGAGTATATCTCTCATATTAATATTTTATGTCTTATGGATAGTGGAGATGGTGGAGCTTTTGTTTATAGAGACAATAAAAAAGCGATGCTTATACCTTTACCTATTATAGGGCATTGGATGAAAAAAGGTTGGGGGTGGTATTTTAAAAATTCTAAACTAAATAAAATTCCTAGAATACCGGGAATGTAAGAGCTTTAAAGCTCTTTTTTTAATTTTTTATAAAAATTTAAAAAAAAACTCTTGACAAAGAATAAAAATTTTTATACAATTTCATTACCAAATGACGCGATGGGCTGTCGCCAAGTGGTAAGGCAGCGGACTTTGACTCCGTCATTCGGAGGTTCGAATCCTCCCAGCCCAGCCATTTTGACGCGGGGTAGAGCAGCCTGGTAGCTCGTCGGGCTCATAACCCGAAGGTCGCAGGTTCAAATCCTGCCCCCGCAACCAAGACTGTTAAATAAAATGGTGTCAGAGGAAATACAAAGATAAAAAAGAAGAATTAGTCTCCTTTAGATAAACCGAAAAATATTTCGATTTTTGTCTCAAGTCTTACAAAATCCTCTCTTAAATCTTTAATTGAACTTAAATTGTCCTCAAACTTTATAAGAGAATTTTGCAAATTGTTTAAATCTTTCCTTAAACTTACAACATAAGAAGTGACAAAAACTAAATATGAAATTATAGTTATTGCCACTCCAGTCTCAAGTGTTATCATATTAGCTTCTTGAATCTCCACTATCAGCTGAAGCTATTTGGACCTTTCTACTCCTTAAAATATAAACACTATCTGCTTTTACATTATTAAAAGTTTTACCTTTTAAAGCATTTTTTACGTCTGCATCAGAAAGGTTTTATTTATTATGTAAATTTGTATAAATTTTATTCAAGGAATAGCTTATTTTAATTTACCTTCTAATCTTTAATGAGGTTTATTATTTGTAATTATTTCGATTTTCTTTTTGTTATTTAAATGTTGCAGGTTTAAGTTCTATCACAAAACTGTATAACTTTTCCCAAGCTCAAAATTTTGACAATTATTTAAAAACTTGCGATATAATTGCAATAGTCAAATGATTTTTGAAAATTTTTTGTTAACACTTATTTTGGTTGGGAAAATCCCTAAAGTCGGTAGTGAGTATTTTGAAAACCCCGATATTTAAAATGCGTTTAACCGATACATTTGGAGTATTGAAACTATTTTAATTTTGAGAATCCTATGATTTTTAGGAGTAGTTTAAGCGATGATTTTATGAAATTGGAAAAAAACAGAAGATTAAAATAAGATAATACTTACTTTGAATTTTCTTTAATACTTTCCTGTAGCCATTTTGTGAAATTTTCTTGGAATTTGTTTTGAGGGTTTTTAATGTCTATTACTTGATTTTGTTTATAATTGATTTTTAGTTTTTCCCCGGCTTTTAGATTTTGAAGTTTTACGTCGCTGTTTTTACTTGATATTTTTTTAGTTGATATAATTACTTTGTTCCCTTCTGTTTTCATTTTCCATAATATTGCTTTGTGCTGGTCTTTTAATATCATTTTTTTAATTGTTTTATAATCTTTGTTATTAGGATATTTTTTGATTAAGTTATCTATTTTTTTGAGTGCCCACTCTTTTGACATTTGTTTTCCGTGTTTAGTGTTGGCTAATTTACTTGTATTAAATTTACTCTCTACAAGTAAAACTTTGGAAATTTTTCCGTTTTTCTTTTTGATAAACAGTCCGTCTATGCCGTTTCTTCCTACTTCGCCTTCTATTTTTTTCCATTTGCCGGCTTTTGTGAAATATTTGGTCATTACGCCTTCTGTTATTTTCCCGGTTTTTAGGTTTACTTTTGCTTGGATTTTTGGATTTGCTTTTGGAAGTTTAGGTAGCGAAACACTTTTTGGGGCTATTTTAGGTGGTGTAGGGGGTTTTAGTGCTACGTTTGGGGTTGTTAGGGTTGTTAGAGGCAAGGTTGTTTTTGCTATTGTTTTGGAAACTGCAAGTTTTGAAGTGGCTTTGGTTGTAGCAGAAGAGGTGGCTTTTACGGCTTTTGTAGCCGGAGAAAAGAGAGCTTTTATTTTTCCTATACCGGAAGATATGGCTTTTAATAATCCTTTAAAAGCTTTTATGACAAATTTAAAAACTACTTTGAATATATTTGCTATAAATTTGAAGATAGCTTTAAAGATGTTGACTATAAATTTGAAAATAGTGGGGATTAATTTTATAACCCATTTTAAAGCCTGAATTAAAAGTTTTATAACAAACCATATAGCAGCCACTATAAATTCAACTATTGCAGCGATAACTGAAAATATTCCGGCTATTAAAGCTCCGATAATTTGAAACATATAATCTCCTTAAAAAAAAGGAGAATTTTAACATAAAATTAATTAATACCAAATCCTCTCAAGATATAATCCGTTTGGAGGGGCTAAATGTTTATTTATAAGTTTTTCTTTGTTTAGTTGAGTCTGAAGATGGGAGAGATTTAATTTTTCTTCGTTTATTTTTAATAAAAAATCCACAATTAGCCTTATCTGTCCTCTTAAAAATCCGTTTCCTTCTATTTTGATAACCGTTAAGTTTTTATATGTGAATATGTTTGTATTGTAAATTGTTCTTATGTAGCTGTTTACACTGCTTCCCCTTTTTGCGAAATATTCGAAATCGTGGGTTCCTTCAAATACCTTTAGGGCTTGTTTTATAATTTTTATATCGATTTTATGAGGATAGTAGGTAATATAATCTGCTATATGAGGAGAAAATTGTGAAGATATTAGATATCTGTAGCTTCTTTTTTTGGCATCAAAACGTGGGTTAAAATCATCTTTTGTTTTTTGCAAGGTTTTTATGTGGATATATGGATGTAAGATTTTGTTTAGAGATACTTTCAGTTTTTCCGTTTCCCAAAACCCCGGGGCTTTAAAGGCTATGACTTGATTTAAGGCGTGAACGCCTCTATCCGTTCTTCCGGCGTGAGTGATATTTGAAGTGATATTTAATTTTTGTAGGGCTTTTTCTATTTCTCCTTGGACGGTTTTTTTATCCGGTTGTTTTTGCATTCCGTAAAATTTACTTCCGTCATAACTTATAACAGCTTTTAAAATGGCGTTTTCCTTTTATAAAAGATAAAGCTTATTATGGTAAATAACACTATTGTACCAAGTGTTACGAATATTGACTTTGAAATTTTTGTTAAAGATAGATATATCACTATCAAAACAAAAGAGTAAACAAGTGCTCGGTTTTTGTGAATTCTAGGATGAAAAAAAGCGATTGTCGGAACGAAAAATATAAGTGCTATGGGAAGTAGGGCAAAGGGCAGATAAAATGAAAAAAGAGATTTAAACTCATTAAAATATTCGGAAAATCTAAATATGGAGTAGTGGGATTTGGGTATTTTTTGGTTAATAAACATTGTTTTATAATCAACTATTGAGGTTTTGTTTATTTCATAAATACTTCCGTTTTGAAGTTTGAAGATTAAATAGTTTGATTTTGAGTTTAGGTTTGCTTTTTTTGCCAAAATGAATTGGTTTTTGTCATTATTGAATAAAATTAGGTTTTCATAGGTTTTATCTTTTTTAGATGATGTAAACACGTTCCAATTGCCGAATTTTTGAGATATTTTTGCTGTTTGAAAGTTAAATTTCGCAACTTGCTGTTTTTTTGTTTTGAAGTTTTTAAATGCGATTTTTGCATAAGGAATAGAGACAAAAAGAATTAGCAAATTTACAAAACTTAAAATAACTGATATTATTAAAAAAGGTTTTAAAAGTGTAAAAGGTTTAATACCCGAAGAAAACAGAGCTATAATTTCTTGAGATTCACTGTGTTTTGTAAATAGCGAAACAACAGCTATAAAAAAAGAGATGGAAAGTGCTATAAAAAGAACTTTCGGTAAAAAGAGAAGATACATTTTTAAAAGTTCTAAAAATGTAATTTGAATATTTGATGTAACGTTCGAAATGGAAATAATAATAATAATCGAAGTGATTAAAAAAAGAATTGTAAAAATAGTGGTAAAAATAGGCCAAAAGCCCATTAAAAGATATTTAGAGAGTCTATCCATAAATGGCACTCCATAAATTTACAAAATAATCATAAAACACCCAAACTATAAAGGTTCCCAATGCTAAAAACGGTATAAAAGGAAGTTCTAAGTCGTTGTTTTTTATTCTGTTATAAAAAGAAGGGAAAATAGCTAGTAAAGAAGCTATAAAAACTGCCACGATAGCCATTTTTATTCCAAGCAACGCTCCCATAGTTCCGGCTACTATAATATCGCCTTCCCCCATTGCTTCTCTTTTGATTAAATAAGAGACATAAAACCTAACAAGACTCATACCACCCATTAAAATTAAAGCATTTGTAAAGTTGTTTAAAATATCCGGCGAGCTGAAAAAAGATAAAGTTAAAGCAAGTAAATTCAAACTATCCGGTACGGCTTTGTAATCAAAGTCAATCATACTAAGGGCTAGAAGTGTTGCGAATATTGTAAAGTTTATTGCGAAAAATATATCAAAACCGGTTTTTTTATAAACTATAAGAGCGATTATTCCCGTTAAAAATTCGATAATCGGATATCTTATAGAGATTTTTTCTCCACAATTTGCACATTTTCCTTTTAGCATAATCCAGCTAAGTATCGGAATATTATGCCAGGGTTTTATTTGGGTGTTGCATTTTGGGCAGCTGCTTGGAGGAGAAATTACGCTTTTATTCAAAGGCAACCTGTAAATAACCACATTTAAAAAACTACCTATTGCAATTCCTAGTAAAAATACGAAAATTTCCATTAAATACCTCCGAATCTTCTTTCTCTTTTATGAAAGTTTTTTATAATTTTATCAAGTTCTTCTTTTGTAAAGTCCGGCCATAAAGTGTTTGTAAAAAACATTTCGGCATAAGCACACTGCCACAAAAGAAAATTACTAAGTCTGATTTCTCCACTTGTTCTTATAAGCAGGTCTACATCTCTGCTTAAGTCAAGATTCTTGTGGATATTTTCTGGTGTTACTTCTTCTTTTTTTTCTATCATTTTTTTAACAGCCCTTGTTATTTCATCTCTGCTTCCGTAATTTAGTGCCAATACTTGAGTTAGTTTTTTAAAATTTTTTGTTTTTTCTTTTGTATATTCTATCCTTTCTCTTAAATTTTTTGAAAATTTACTAATATCTCCAATTACTTCAAATTTAACTTCGTTTTCTATATAAGTTAAGAGTTCTTTTTTTAAGTAATTATCAAGAAGCTTCATTAAAAAATCGACTTCCATTTTGGGTCTTTTCCAGTTTTCCGTTGAAAAAGCGTAAAGAGTTAATATCGAAATTTCTTCGTTTTTTGCACAGTATGTAGTTATTTCCCTTACTACTTCCGCACCTTTTTTATGACCTTCTACTCTTTTAAGGCCTCTTTTTTTCGCCCATCGGCCGTTACCGTCCATAATAATAGCTAAATGCATATTAAGCCTTTAAATTTAATAAATTTTCGGAAAAAATAAACATTGCTTTTGGTTCTTTTTTGAGAAGATAAACTTCCAAATCAAGTTCGTTTGAATACTCTTTTATCAATCTAAGAGTAGCATCATAAGGTGAATGAACGGTTAATGAAGTCGTAGTTATTTCACCTTCTAAGTCTCCTAAATGATTAAATACGGCATAAAATTTTACTCTATTTTTGTGATATTTATATTGCAAAACGGCTTTTTTCTTATCATTTATAATTAAATGGTGGATTTTATGCTCAAGGGCTAGTAAAATATTTGTAAAAAAAATAAATTCTTCTTTTGAAGAAGCGTTTGCGAGATGTTTTAGGGTTGTATCTTTTGAGAAATGGATAAGTTTTTCTTTTAGTTCTATTTTATTTAGTTTTTCAAGCAGGGGAGGTATTTCTCTTAAATTGCTTATCTGAAGTTTACTTCCACTCTCTTTTATTTGAGCGAAATATTTTTTACCTACCATAAGAGGAAAAGAACTTTTTGTTTCCACTTCTTTTTTGCCCAGTTGAATAAGGTATCTTATGGGGTTTATCTCTTTTTTTACTTCTATTTTTACCGGTAAAGCCGCGTTAAATTCGGTTATGTTTAATCTGTTGATTTCTTTTAAAACTTTTCCGATTTTAGATATGTTTAGAGGCATCTACTACCTTAAAGGCTATATTTTCTTTTGTATCTTGACTTAGTTTGATTTCTTTATCTTTTGTAATAAAGATAATTTCATTTTCATCACTTCCAAAATCGTTTTTTGTTAAAAGGTTTAGGCAAATTGCATCAAGGTTTTTGTTATAAAGAGTATTTTTGGCGTATTTAAGGGCATTTTTTTCGTCTCTTTCCGCTTTAAAGCCTATTTTTTTAAATGGTTTGGTTTTTAGAGTCTCTAATATATCTATATTTTTTTCCATTTCTAAGCAGAATTTATCTCCGATTTGCTCTTTTTTTAGTTTTCCCGGGGTATATTTTGGCTTATAATCCACAATCGCAGCAGCCATTATTAAGTAATCAGGATTTTCTTGTAAGATTGCGTTAAGATAATCTTTTGCACTTAATGCTTTAATTTGTTTTATCTCTTTGCTTAAGTTATGTTCTTTACTTGAAATCAGGGTAACATCGGCTCCTTTTATGTAAAAAGCTTTTGCTAAAGCTTCTCCCATTTTTCCACTTGAGAAGTTGCTAATAAACCTTACATCGTCGATTTTTTCTATACTGCCTCCCGCAGTTACCACTACTTTTTTGTTTTGCCAAAACTTTTCTTTATTTACTTCTCTTAAAGCCCTTAAAAATATTTCACTCGGTTCTGCCATTTTGCCGATACCTTCGTCTCCACAAGCAAGAAGCCCGGCATTTGCTTCTATGATGTTTAATTTTTTAAAGCTTTCTTGAGTTGTAGGATGAAGGTACATATTTGTATTGGCAGCAGGGGCAAATAAAACGGGAGCTTTTGTAGCAAGATATGTTTGAAGTAAGAGATTATCGGCAATGCCGTTTGCAGCTTTATTTATTGTGTTTGCACTTGCAGGGGCAATTATGTAAATATTTGCCCATTTTGCATAATCTATATGGTTAACTTCACTTGCCCAATTTTCGTTTTTTTCTATTAAAACTTTTTGGCGTGTTAGGGCTTCAAAAGTAAGAGGAGTTATAAACTTAGTAGCAGCTTCGCTCATTACAACTCTTACCTTATCTCCTCTTTTAACAAAAAGTCTTATAAGCTCACACGTTTTATAAATCGCAATGCTTCCGGTTACACCTATTAAAACATTCACTATTTTCTCCCAAAAAACTTATAATAAAAATCTTTAACAATCTTAAGAGGGGCTCTGCTTATTGCAAGAGAGCCTTTTTTTATATCCTTATTTACAGTGCTTCCTGCTGCTATCATTACGTCATCTTCTATTGTAACTGGAGCTATAAGTTGAGTATCACTTCCTACAAATACGTTTTTGCCGATTTTTGTTTTATATTTATTTTTTCCGTTATAGTTACAAGTAATTGTACCGGCTCCTATGTTTGTTCCCTCATCAATTTCACTATCTCCAAGATAACTTAAATGTCCCGCTTTTACGCCTTTTAGCTTACTTGCTTTTACTTCTACAAAGTTTCCTATATGAGTATCAATAATTTCGCTTTTTGGTCTGATTCTTGCCATCGGTCCTATGCCACTGTTTTTAATAACCGCCTCTTCAATTACACTAAGAGGTCTTATTTCACTTTCAATTATCGTAGATTTTTTAATAACACATCCGTTTCCAATTTCACACTCTCCCTCAAAATTTGAATAAGCGTCAATGTAGATTGTATCCGGAAGGTGCATAATAACACCTTGTTGCATCCAAAAATCTTTTATTCTTTTACACATAATCTCTTCGGTTTTTGCTAAGTCTTTTTTTGAATTTACTCCTTTAAAGCTCTCTTCATCAACTTCAATAGCTTTTATTTTAAGTCCCTCTTTTACTGCCATTTCTATAATGTCTGTTAGGTAATATTCGTTTTGAGCGTTATTGTTTGAGAGTTTTGGCAAAAATTCTTCAAGGGTTTCTTTTTTAAACAGATAAACTCCTGCGTTTACGTATGGAATTTTTAGCTCTTTTTCATTTGCGTCTTTTTGTTCTACTATTTTTAAAACGTTTTCATCTTTTATTACAACTCTTCCGTATCCATCCGGATTTTTCAGTTTCATTACACTCATTACGATATCGGCGTCAACTGCAAGAAATTTTTTAAGTTCATCTGCTGTGATTAAAGGCATGTCTCCGTTTAATACCAAAACTTTATCGCCTCTTAGAGGTACTGCTTTTAAGGCTCCACCCGTTCCCGGGGAATTTTGTAAGTCTTGTTTGATGATATTTACCGGATATTTCGATACGGATTCTTTAACTTTTTCAAACTGATGATTCAAAACAATATCTATATTATCGCTAAGTTTTAGCGACTCTTCTATAATGTATTCAATCATAGGTTTATTACATAGGGTATGAAGAACTTTTGCTTTTTTACTTTTCATACGGGTACCTTTACCGGCGGCAAGAATGACAATTTGCAGCATAAAAATTTCCTTTTTTGATATAATTATAACAAAAAAGGCCAATTTAATGGATTTAGCAAGTGTAATAGGCTTGGTTGGGGCACTCGGGCTTATTATTGCAGCGATGGCTATGGGGGTTGGGATTGGCCCTTATATTGACGGTCAGTCTATTTTAATCGTTGTATTGGGGTCTATTATGACTCTTTTTATTTCCAATAAAATGGAGATGATGACAAAATTTGCAAAAGTTTTTATGATTGCGATAAAACCGAGCTATCAACCGAATTATGAAGAACTTATTAAAAAACTAGTGGATTACGCTACTCAAGCAAGACGTGACGGGATACTTTCACTAGAACAAGCTGCCGCGAATGAAGAGGATGAGTTTTTAAAAAAAGGTCTTTCAATGGCAGTTGACGGGAATGAACCCGATACCATAAGAGAACTTTTAGAAATTGAACTTGAACAAATGGATGCAAGACACAAAAAGATGGCTTCAATTTTTAGTAACTGGGCCGGCCTTGCCGGGGCTATGGGGATGATTGGTACGCTTGTCGGGCTTGTTGCGATGCTTCTTAATATGTCCGATCCTTCGGCTATTGGTCCGGCTATGGCAGTTGCCCTTTTGACGACTCTTTATGGGGCTATGATTGGTAATATTTTCGGTTCTCCTATCGCAAATAAACTAGGGCTTAGAAATGATGATGAAATTTTGGCAAAAACGATGATAATTGAGGGAATTATGTCGATTCAAGCAGGGGATAACCCAAGAACGCTTGAAGCAAAGCTATTAAGTTTCTTACCACCTAGTCAGAGAAAAAGTCAGTTTGAATAGGATAAATTATGGCTAAAAAATGTAAATGCGAATGTCCCGAGTGTATGCCCGAATGGCTTGCGACATTTGGGGACTTGATGAGTCTTCTTTTATGCTTTTTCGTATTGCTTCTTTCAATGTCTACAATGGATGCTAAAAAAGTAAAAGAAGCTATCGGTTCTTTGGCCGGGGCTCTTAGTGTTTTGGAGGGGGGAACTCAAACGGAAGTGAGTCGTAACAGAATTCAAAAAGCAACCCCTATTCAAAAATCGGATGAAACGGCTCAAACAGTAAACAGACTCTCTCAAGCAATTGCCGAATTTAAAGAGTTTACAGCCGGAGGAAAAGGACCGGCAATTACCCTTGAAGAAGGAGAAGAAGGCTTTTTTATAAGACTTCCTGCCGATATTACTTTTAAGCCCGGAAGTGCTCAAATTACCAATGAAGATAGTTTATTATTTTTAAAAAGAATTTCGCTCATTATTAAAGAATATTTGCCTAAAAATATTGAAATTCAGATTAAAGGTTATACTGATAACGTTCCACCTTCGCCGACTTCTCCGTATGCAGACAATTGGGAGCTAAGTGCCGCAAGGGCTCTTAGTGTGCTTAAGATTTTAATAAAAGACGGAGTTAATCCAAAGCAGCTTAGTGCCGCTGCTTATGGAGAATATCATCCGATTGCTTCTAATGCAACGCCAGAGGGAAGAGCTAAAAACAGAAGAGTTGAAATATGGTTTTTTGCGAAAAAAACAAAATATCAAAAAAATATTCAAAAATCCATTTTGGATATGAAGAAGTAGTATGAAAAAACTTTTTTTAATATTAATCCCCATTTTTATTTTAGCGGCACCTCAAATACCTACCGTTAATTTATCTTTAACGGCACCGGAAACTCCTAAACAGCTTGTAAGTGTTTTAAATGTTACTATTTTAATGACTCTTTTGGTATTGGCTCCTAGTATTGTTTTGGTAATGACTTCTTTTGTTAGGCTTTTGGTTGTTTTTGGATTTTTGCGTCAAGCCCTCGGTACCCCTCAATCGCCTCCGACTACGCTGCTTGTGAGTCTTGCTTTGGTTTTGACTTTTTTTATAATGGAGCCGTATGCGAAAAAGGCTTATAATCAAGGAATAAAACCTTATATGGAAAAAAAGATAGGATATGAAGAGGCTTTTAAAAGAGCCGTTAAACCTTTTAAGACTTTTATGTTAAAAAACACAAGAGAAAAGGATTTGGCTCTGTTTTTTAGGATTCGTCATTTGCCAAATCCTAAAACCATTGATGATGTGCCGTTAACTATTTTGGTACCGGCTTTTATGATAAGTGAACTTAAGACGGCTTTTGAGATTGGATTTTTGATATTTTTGCCGTTTTTGATTATCGATATGGTTGTGAGTTCTATATTAATGAGTCTTGGTATGATGATGTTACCACCCATTATGATTAGTTTGCCTTTTAAGATACTTCTTTTTGTATTGGTTGATGGGTGGAATTTAATTACATTAGGTTTGGTTCAAAGCTTTAGATAAAGGAGAAATATGAATTGTAGTAGTTTTGGAAAATGTGGAAGTTGTGTTTTGTGGGAAATTCCTTATGAAAAACAACTTGAGATTAAAAAAGAGCGTTTAAAAGAGATGTTTAGTGATTTTGATATACCGGAAATTGAAGTAATAAACGGCGGTGATGAGTACTTTAGAGCAAGAGCTGAATTTAGGGTATGGCATGAGGGGGATAGAAGTTATTACGCTATGAGAAAGAGAAAAGAAGAAGGGCGTGGGGTAATTCCGATTGAAGAGTGTAAGATTGTGGATAAAGCTATTTATAATGTAATGGGACCACTTTTAAAAGAGATTGAAAAGAATGAAAATTTAAGATTTAAGCTTTATGAAATTGATTTTTTAAGCAATTCAAAAGGGGAGCTTATTGTTACCCTTATTTACCACAAAAAAGTGGATGAAAGCATTGCAGGAGATATTAGAAAATTAAAAGAAAAATTCCCTCAAATTGACTTTGTAATAAGACGCAAGGGTAGAAAATATGTTTTTGATAAAAACTATCTGATTGAAGATCTTGAAATTGACGGTAAAACTTATAAATATAAAATAATAGAAAACACTTTTTCCCAGCCAAATAGAGAAATAAACAAAAAAATGATAAGCTGGGCTAAAAGATGGGCTGATGGTTTAAAAGGGGATCTGGTGGAGCTTTATTGTGGAAACGGAAATTTTACCATTCCTTTAAGTGAAAATTTCAGAAAAGTAATTGCCACCGAAATTAATCCGGAATCAATTCAAGCTGCGACATATAACGCTGAAATTAACAATAGGGATAATATTTCGTTTATGGCTATGAGTGCGGCTGAATTTAGTGAACTTAAAAATAGTGGGTTTTTTAATTCGTATGACCTTAAAAATGTACTTATTGACCCACCAAGAGCAGGGCTTGATGATAAGTCTCGTAAATTTGTAAATGAGTTTGATAATATTATTTATATCTCTTGCAATCCAGAAACTCTTCATAGAGACCTTAAAACTTTAGCAAAAGATAGAAAAATAAAAGCTTTTGCCTTTTTTGACCAGTTTCCTTATACTAATCATATGGAGTGTGGGGTTGTGCTTGAAAAAATATAACTTTTTTTTAATGAAAATGACATATAAATTACGCTTAAAAAATTACAAAGGTTAAATTTTTAAATGACTGAATTAAAAGATATTATAGGAGAGATTTTTTTGGTATTATTATTTTTAGGAATCTCAATAGGAGCTATAATAGCTGAAAAAATAAGGAAATAGATGAGGATTTTGATTATAGGAAGTGGGGGAGTTGGAGGCTATTTGGCTTATAAACTGATAGAGTGTGGAAAGGATGTTACTTTAAAAACAACTTCGAAAACTAAAAAATTTATTGATGAAAACGGATTGACGGTTATTGATGTTGATAAGGAGTATAAAGTTTATCCTAATACCAGTTTAATGGGTATTTATGATGTGGTGTTTGTTACTACGAAATCTTATCATTTGGATGAAGTTATAAAAGAGCTTCAAAAAATAGTAACAAAAGAGAGTATTGTAGTTCCTATTTTAAACGGAATAGGGCATTTTGAAAAGTTTAAAAATTTAAATGCAAAAATTTTAAAAGCTTGTATTTATATACTTTCAAATAAGAAATCAATAGGAGTTATTCATAAAAAAACTCCTCTTTTTTATCTTTGTGTGGAAGATGACGAAAAGTTAAGAAGAGTGTTTGAGGGGTGTGATTTAAAGATAAAATTTTCTAAAGATATAGACAAAGAGATATGGAAAAAGTATCTTTTTATTGCTACGTTTGCAACGCTTCAAAGTTATTATCAAAAACCAACAGGTTGGGTAATAGAACATAAAAAAGATGAAGTTGAAAAATTTTTGGATGAAGTTATAAAAATTGCAAAAGAAGAGGGGATTGATTTAGAAGATGAAAAAGAGAAAGTAATAAAACAGGCTTTAAATATTCCGTATGAAAGCAAAATGAGTATGCAGATAGATTTTGAAAATAAAAATAAAACCGAAGTTGAAAATATTACCGGCTTTTTGGCAAAAAAAAGTGAATTTATAAATCGGTTTTATAAGAAGTTAAATGAATAAAAAGTTTTTTATTTTGAAAAAGATAGCCAGAATATTTAAAGAGAATTTAAGGGAAAAAGATATTATCTGCAGATGGGGAGGTGAGGAGTTTGTTGTTATTTTACCTTATACGCCGGTAGATAAAGCAATTTACATAGCTCAAAAATTAAGAAAAGCAGTAAAAAACCATAATTTTGACGAAATAAAGGTTACTGTTTCTATTGGGGTTAGTATGTTTGAGGGGCTTTTGAAAAGACTTTTAAAAAAGCCGATGAACATCTGTATAAAGCAAAAAATTCAGGAAGAGATACTGTTGTTTAGGTAATTTTCTATTAGTTTTTTAGCTACAAGCGAATCTATCCTACCGTCTTTTTTATGCTTTATAACACCTTTTATCTCTTCTTTAACTTCTGCACTTGTATAGCTTTCATCTATAAAAACTATTTTGCCTTTGTAATCTAAAAGAGAAATAAAATGTTTTATTCTTCTTTGCATTTCTTCATTTGTCATAGGAAGTCCTACAACAAGGATATCAGCTTTATATTCTTTTATAATTTTCATCGTATCATTTGCAGCTTGGTTTCTGTTTTTTCTTATAACAGCTTTTAACGGTACTACAACACTTCCGTTTGAAAAGGCTAAACCTATTCTTTTTAAGCCTACGTCAATTCCAATAATTCTTTCCATTTTAAAACCTTTTGATTTAGATTTATTCTTGCATTTAGAGGGCTTGGGCTTGTAAGGTATATTATTTTTAAGTCAGGAAAATATTTTTTCATAACTTTTTGGGCAAGTCTGCTAGTTACTGCTATTTTTTTTATATTCGGATATTTTTTTAGAAGTTTTTTTATATCACAAGGTTCTATTATTTCTAGATTGTCGTCTCTTGAGTTGTTTTCTTTTCTTTTTGCTTTACATATCGTATCCCAAAGGGCGATTTTGTGCTTTTTTAAAAATTCTATCTTTTCTTTGATACTCGCAGGTTTTTTGTTTTGAAAAATTTCAGCTAGAATTTCCCAAAATTGATTTTTAGGGTGAGAGTAGTAAAAGTTGTTTTCAAAAGATTTAATAGACGGGAAAGTCCCTAAAATTAATATTTCACTCTCTTTAAAAACGATAGGTTCAAAAGGGTGGTTAAAAATAGACTTTTCCATTTTTAATTTCAACCTTTCCTTCAAGTTCCATTTCATATAGAGTATTTCCGTATTTTTTAAGAGCTTCATTAAGAGTTAATATTTTTTCATTATTTTCTAATTCAAACTGCTTTAAAAACTCATCAATATCCCAAATAACTTCTGCCCCGTTTCTTGCCATATATCTGGTACCACTGCTTTCTGTAAGTCTTTGGGGAATTACAAAAACTTTTTTATTAAACTCTTTTGCCCATTTAAAACTATTCATACTGCCGGAATTTAAACTAGCTTCCGGAATTATTACAAATTCGCTCAAAGCTATAATAATTCTGTTTCTTTGTAAAAATGTATGTTTATAGGGGGTAAAGTTTTTTTCGTATTCGCTGATTAAAAGAGCTTTTTCTTTTATCTCTTTTATGAGGTTTGCATTGCTTTTTGGGTATATGACATCAATTGATGCGGGGGAGACTAGTATGGTATTTGGAAAAGCTGCTTTATGTGCACACGTATCGATACCCAATGCTCCACCACTTATAATAATGTATTTTTTACTTAGGGCTTTTGCTAATATTTTGGTTATTTCTTTAGAGTATTTACTGGCTTTTCTAGTACCTACTATGGCTATTTTGGGTTTATTTAAAAGGTTTACATTACCCTCATAAAAAAGTTTGAAATTTTGATAGTTAATTGAGTTCATCTATATATACTACCTTTATGTTTTTTAGGATATCTTGGGAGTTTTTTAGGGTTTTTAGGGTTATGGTGTGAGGATGTCCTATTGCTATGGCGTAACCCCTTTTTTTAGCTATTCTTACAGCTTTTTTAAGTTGATTTCTTATATAACTCGGTTTTTTTTCATTATCAAGAAAAATATTTCTTGAATATAATGGAATATGGTAGATTTGGTTTACTATTTTTGATTTTGAGTGAGGTGTTGTTTTTGAATCCACAAATCCTATATGTTCTATTTTTAAAGCTCTAAACAGCTTTATCATAGCTTTTTTGTCTGCAGTAAAAGTACTCCCGGTGTGATTGTTTAAAAATTTTGCATTCGGAAAATATGCTTTTACTTCTTTTATTCTGTCAAGGATTGTTTTAAAAGAATCGTTTATATGTAGGGTTTTTGGTTCGGGTCTATTAAAATGTATAGCTTCCATTGGCAAATGAATCATATAATGGTTAAACTCTTTTGCGTATAAAGGGGTGTTCGGGTGCCTTTTAGTAGGAGGAAAAAAGGATGGTGTAATTTTAAAAGGAATTGATTTTATAAGTTTTACTTGATAAGCAAAAGAAACGTCATCTATAATAATTACAAGTTTTGGTTTTGAAGATGTTTTTACGGGTTTAATGGGAGGTGGCATTATAACTTTGGTGTTATTGGTTGTTTTTTGATAATCAAGTATTTCAGAAGGAATTTTGGTATTTAGAGAGTTTTCAAGAGAAGAGATTTTCTCTTGAAGGGTTTTTATGTTGTTTTGAGTTTTTGTGAGTTTTTTTTCGTAAGTTGTTTTTGAAAAAATTAAATATATTAAAACTCCGCTAAGTATAAATATTATGCCGATTAAAGAATAGATAATAACTTTAAGTTTATCTAATTCTTTATTTTTTTTTAATTTTTTTTTCATTTTGCTAAAATAATTTCAACTTCTAATGTCTCAATATTTTGATTTGAATTTGTTTTTATATGAATGTCTTTTATGTCTAGATATTTTTTTACAACGTTAATTAAATCTTTTTTCATTTCATCTAAATTTTCTATTTTTGTGTTTGCTCTTTCGTATGCGAGCATCATCATAAGTCTGTCTTTTGCTATATCTTTTGATTTTTTCTTTTTAAAAATATCAAATAAACTCATTTAAAAAGTCCTTTTAGTTTGCTAAGTAAGCCTTTTTTTGCTTTTAAGTCCAAAAACTCAACTTCTTCTCCTAAAATTCTTCTTGCAATTCTTCTAAACGCTTCTCCTACAAGAGAGTTTTCATCAAGTACTACCGGTTTACCCAAGTTTGTAGAATTTACTATATCTTCATCATCCGGTACCACTCCTATTAAAGGAAGTGCCAGGATGTGGAGTACGTCTTCTGTTGATAACATTTGACCTTTTTCTACCAGTTCCGGTTTAATTCTATTGATAATGATATGTTTTAAAACTTCTTTGCCTTCTTGTGCTTTTTTACTTTTAGCGTCTATTATTCCTATAACTCTATCGGCATCTCTAACTGAAGATATTTCAGGGGTTGTTACTATTAAGGCTCTGTCCGCCAGATAAATAGAATGTTCAAATCCACTCTCAATTCCGGCAGGGGAATCGATTAAAATATAATCGAAATCTTTTTTAAGCTCTTCTATCAGTTTTTCTACTTTATCTTTGTTTAATACGTTTTTATCTTTTGTTTGGCTTGCCGGAAGGAAGTGGAGGTTTTCCACTCTTTTATCTTTAATAATAGCTTGAGCTAAATTACAGTTACCTTCCATTACGTCTACTACGTCAAATACTATTCTGTTTTCAAGTCCAAGTATCATATCGAGGTTTCTAAGCCCTATATCAAAGTCTACCGCTATTACTTTTTTACCTTGTTTTGCAAGGGCAGTTGCTATGTTTGCAGTGGATGTTGATTTTCCAACTCCACCTTTTCCACTTGTTATTGTTATAACTTCACCCAAAATTTCTCCTTTTTTGTAACTTATAAAATTTACCCCGTAAACTTTATAAGTCCCAAAAAGGGAAGAGAATTAGTTTTTAGTAGGGTCTACGATTTTGTTTTTAGTAATCCAAGGCATCATTTCTCTTAGTTTTTTACCGGTTTGTTCTAGAAGGCTATTTTCTGTAAGTTGTCTTTCAGCGTTCATTCTTACATATCCGGCTTTTCTCTCTAGGATAAAGTCTTTTGCGAATTTTCCGTTTTGGATTTCTTTTAAGATTTCTTTCATGGCTTTTTTACTTTCTTCTCCAATTACTCTTGGACCACTTACATAATCTCCGTATTCAGCAGTATTAGAGATTGAGTATCTCATATTCGCCATACCACCTTCGTATAGTAAGTCAACTATAAGTTTTAGTTCGTGAAGACATTCGAAATATGCCATTTCAGGAGCGTATCCGGCTTCTGTTAAAGTTTCGAATCCGGCTTGAATTAAGGCTGTTACACCACCACATAGTACTGCTTGTTCACCGAATAGGTCGGTTTCGGTTTCGTCTTTGAAAGTTGTTTCGATAATTCCGGTTCTTCCTCCACCGATTGCACTTGCATAACTAAGGGCTAATTTTTTAGCTTCTTCACCACCTTGATATACTGCGATTAAATCAGGAATTCCTCCACCTTTTACAAATTCACTTCTTACAGTGTGTCCCGGTGCTTTTGGAGCTACCATAATAACGTTTAAATCTTTTCTAGGTTTGATTTGACCGAAATGAATGTTAAATCCGTGACCGAATGCGATAGTCGCACCTTCTTTTAAATTAGGTTCGATTTCTTTATAGTATACATCTGCTTGAATTTCATCCGGAAGTAAAATCATTACAACATCCGCTTCTTTTACGGCTTCAGCAACCGGTAATACTTTGAATCCTTGAGCTTCCGCTTTTTCCCAAGATTTGCTGCCAGGTCTTAGTCCTACAACTACGTCTACTCCACTGTCTCTTAAGTTTAGTGCGTGTGCGTGACCTTGACTTCCAAAACCAATCATTGCAACTTTTTTGCTTTTTATGATATCCAAATCACAATCTTTATCGTAATAAATATTTAGTGACATAAACTCTCCTTTTTTTTGGAATTATATCAAATAATTTGTTATAATTGATTTTTAATAAAGGAGGAGTTTTATGAAAAAACTGTTTTTCGTTATATTTTTGTCACATTTTTTGTTTGCCACCCAAGATTACTTGCAAAAAATGACTCTTTTACAACTTTTTAAAAAACAGTATTATTCTTATATTTGTCAGCAAAGATGGAGATATATAAATAAGTACAATAATAAAAGAGAAGATTTGTTATCCCTTGTAGCTTATGCGTGTTTAAAAAAGAGATACTTGACACCGGCTTTAGATTTAGCTAAAGTTTTAAAAGTGACAAAAGAGGGACGTAAAAATGCCACTTATATTACAATATTGTTTTTAATGAAGAAACTTATCATTCAAAAAATAGAAGATAATTTGGATTTATCGGGAATAGTCTTACCTATTATTAGCGACAATAATTTGGGAAAAGTTTATAATTATATACAAAAAGGTAATTATCATACGGATGATAAAGTTATTTTTATCGATGACGGTAATATTTCTTTTAAAGTTTGGATTAGTAATAATTTTAACGTTGTAGTTGAAAAATTTGAAAACAATCAATTAAAAAGTAGGGAGTTTTACTGGTGAAAATAGGAGAATTTTTTTTAAAAAACGGGATTATTAACGAAGAACAATTACAAAAGGTTTTGGAACATCAAAAAAAGCATCCTTCTAAAAAGTTGGTTGATATTCTTTTTGAGTTCGGTTATATCACTAAGCAACAGTTTTTAGAGTTTTTATCTAAACAGATGGGAATTAGATATGTTGATAATCTTGATAACGTAAGATTAAGAGATATTAAAATTCCGGTAAATATTCTAAAACAGACGTTTTCGGTGCCTATCGAAGTAAAATATGATAAAGCCGTTATTGCGATGGCCGATCCGCTTGATTGGAACGCCCAGGCACTGATTAAAAGATTTTTTCAAGATAAAAATTTAGAAATAGTTTTAGGGTTTAAAGATGATATAAAGAAAATAATAAAAAAAGTTGAAGATAGAGAGAAAATTAAAGAAATTTTAAACGATATTAAAAAAGAGCTTCACGGAGAAGAGATAAAAGGTGACGAATCGGCTATTATGAGGCTTATCAAATATATATTGGTTTCTTCAATCGAAAGAAAAGCGAGTGATATTCATATAGAAGCGGATGAGGGTGAAGGTGAAGTTAGAATAAGGGTTTTTGGTACTTTATATGAATTTTTGGATTTTGACGAAGAGATTTTTTCAGCTATCAATTCAAGAATAAAGCTTTTAGCCGGACTTGACGTTAGTGAAAAAAGAAAACCTCAAGACGGTGCCTTTTCTATGCAATTCGGGCCTAATAAGTTCGATTTTAGGGTATCAACCCTTCCTACTATTTGGGGAGAGAGTATAGTTATTAGGATTTTGGATAAAAGAAATATTTTAAAGAAAATCGATGAAATAGGTATTACTCAAAAAAATTTGCAACTTATAAAAAAATCTCTTTCTCAACCCAACGGAATTTTTCTTGTAACAGGACCTACCGGTAGTGGTAAATCCACAACCTTATACGCTTCTTTAAATGAAATAAACTCAACCGATAGAAAAATCATCACGGTAGAAGACCCGGTAGAATATAAATTAAAAGGTATCCAGCAAGTTCAGGTTAATCCAAAAGTTGGTCTTACGTTTGCCGGTGCCCTTAGAAGTATCTTAAGACAAGACCCCGATATTATTATGATTGGGGAGATTAGGGATAAAGAGACTTTAGAAATTGCGATTAAAGCTGCAATGACCGGACATTTGGTATTGTCGACATTGCATACGAATGATGCGGTTGCCGCTATTAACAGGATGATTGATATGGGAGTTGACCCTTTTTTGGTGGCGACCGCTTTAATAGGGGTTGAAGCTCAAAGACTTGTTAAAACAATCTGTCCTTATTGTAAAACAACTCATAAACCGGCCGATATTTATCTTGACCCTATTAAAAACCTAATTCCGAAAGATACGGTGTTTTATACCGGAAAAGGGTGTGAGAAGTGTAATATGACCGGTTTTGCCGGAAGGTCATTGATTACCGAAGTTTTTATGAAAGATGAAGAACTTGAATCTATGATTTCAAAAAACAAAGATAAATTGGAACTTTTAAAATATTTGAAAGAAAAAGGATTTAAGAATATGTTTTATGACGGACTTATTAAGGCGGTAAAAGGAGAAACGACTTTGGAAGAAGTGTATAGGGTGGCGAAGCTATGAAGTATTATAAAATTACTTTTTTGTATAAAGGGCAGCAGCAAGAGGTCATTATAAAAGCCTTAAATAAAGCGGAAGCGATTATAGACGGGAAAAAGATAAATAAAGGGCTTTTGGTAAAAGTTGAAGAAATTCCTATGCCTTTTGAGGAAAAAGTAAAAATTTTAAAAGATATTTTTAAATCTAAAATTATGAGAAAAAAATTAAATTACCCTTCTTATATTTCTTCTATTAGGCAACTTGCGGTTTTGATTAAAGCCGGTATTTCGTTAAAAGATTCTTTAGAGGATATAGCGAATAATACCGAAGACGAAATGATAAAAAAGCTTTTTTTAAAAGCGGCGGAAGCAATTGACAGTGGAAAATCATTATCGGATGTATTTGCCGAATATGAACAGTATGTAGGAGGAATTTCTCTTGCGATGATAAGACTCGGAGAACAAACCGGGGATTTGGTAATGGCTCTTGAGAGTCTTGCTAAAATTTTTGAAAATATGTATGAAAATAGAAAAAAAATGGTAAAAGCTTTACGTTATCCTATTTTTACGTTAATAGCTATTGCGGTTGCTTTTACGTTTTTGATTTTAATGGTCGTACCGAGGTTTAAATCTATTTTCGAACAATTACATGCTCAACTGCCTTTACCGACCAGAATTCTTCTATTAATAGAAAAGATTTTATCTCAATACGGATTTGTGGTATTGGCGATAATTATTATTACTATTTTAGTGACGACGTTTTCTTATAAAACTTCTTATAATTTCAAACTCAAAATGGATAAAATTTTATTAAAAACTTATTTGATTAATAAAATTATAGAATACTCAACTCTTCATAGATTTTTAATGACTATGGCGTCTTTACTTAGAAGCGGTATTCCTCTTGTGGATGCTTTAAAAATTAGTGAAGGTATTGTTGAGAATGAAGTATTGAAAAATAAAATTAAAGAGATAGTCAAAGGAATTAATCAGGGTAGAAGTTTTGCAGAGATGATAGAAGAGGTTGATTTGGTGAACTTCGTTGCAAAAAGAATGATTAGTGCGGGAGAGGAATCGGGAGAACTTGACAGTATGCTTCAAAGTGCGGCCGATTATTATGAAGATAGGTTTAAAGACGTTATTGAAAATATGCAAGCTTCCATAGAACCTATTATGTTAACGGTAATAGGTGGTATTGTTTTATTATTGATGTTAGGAATTTTTATGCCGATGTGGGATTTGGCAAAAGCGGCTAAGGGTTGATTTTTTTGTTTATTTTATAATTTTTATACTCTTTTTCCGCTTCTTCATACTCTTTTTTCAGTTTTTTGTACTCTATTCTTATGTTCATAATAGCAGCACTTACTCCCCAAAACACTCCAAGCCACAAAAGCCACCATTCATTAAACGTGTTTTTCATCCATATGCCAAGCCCGATTCCCATTAAAATAGCTACTACTACGGAAATGCCGAGTGAGAGCTTTTCAGCTCCCTCAACGGTTTTGCCAAGTTTTCCTTTTTTCATTAAATTTCTTTTGCTATTTTTTTATAAGCGTTTATTGTTGAATTTATGTTATTTTCATTCATAATCGTACAAATAAATCCGGTTTCATATGCACTAGGAGCAAAATAAAATCCTTCTTTTAGCATTTTATTGTGGAATGCTGCGTATCTTTTCGTATCTGAAGCGTTTACTTCGTCAAAATTCTTAGGTAAATTCGGATTAAAGAAAAACCCGAACATAGAACCAACTACATTATAATTAAAATTAATTCCGTTTTCTTGGCTTATCTTTTTCATTTCACTCATAAGTTTTTTTGCTTTTTCTTCTAAACTTTTATAAATTTGGGGGTTTTGTTTAAGTTTTTTTATAGTTGCAAGCCCGGCACTCATAGCAACCGGGTTTCCGGATAAAGTTCCGGCTTGATATACAGGTCCTATCGGGCTTAGCATTTCCATTATTTCTTTGCGTCCGGCAAAAGCACCAACCGGCATTCCACCACCGATTACCTTACCAAACGTTACGATATCGGCTTCAATTCCATAAATATCGTAGCTTCCGCGAAGAGACGCTCTAAATCCACTCATAACTTCATCAAATATTAAAACCGCTCCATAATGGTTGCAAAGTTCTCTTAGTTCATTTAAAAACTCTTTTTCTCCCGGAACTAAACTCATATTTCCAGCAATCGGTTCAATAATAACACACCCTACATCACCTTTTTCAAAAGCTTCTTTAACGGAATTTATATCGTTATAGTTTGCAAGAAGAGAGTGTTTTGTAAAGTCTTTCGGAACTCCAGGAGAACTTGGTACTCCAAATGTCGCGGCACCACTTCCGGCACTTACTAGAAGACTGTCGCTATGGCCGTGATAACACCCTTTAAATTTAATAATATCATCTTTTCCGGTATATCCTCTTGCAAGTCTTATTGCACTCATTGTAGCTTCTGTACCACTATTTACAAATCTGATTAAATCAAGATGAGGGAACAGTTCAAGCACTTCTTTTGCCAGTTCAACCTCCACTTTTGTAGGAGCTCCGAAACTTACTCCCTTTTTTACGGCTTCAATAATAGCCTCTTGAATATCTTCATCACAGTGACCGAAAATAAGTGGTCCCCAGCTTTGGATATAATCTAGATATTTATTACCTTCGGTGTCGTAAATATAAGCACCTTCTCCTCTTTCGATAAACGGAGGCTCACCACCTACGCTTTTAAATGCTCGAACCGGAGAATTTACTCCACCTACTATATATTTTTGAGCTTCTTGTATCATTTGCAATCCTTTAATTTTATTTTAAATATGCTAAAATTATACAAAAAAAGGTTTGTAATGAAAATAGATGAGAAATTGGTTCAAAGACTTGAAAATCTATCAATGGTGGAAATTGAAGATAAAGAAAAGATGGCAAAAGATTTAGCTGAAATTGTTGAGTTTGTAGAAATGCTTAACGAACTTGATACGAGTGAAATCGACGCTACGTTTTCAACTCTAAACAATCCTACTCCTTTAAGAGAAGATGAAGTTGTAGAGAATAATATAATCGAAGAGGTATTGTCTCACGCTCCAAAAGCAAAAGACGGATTCTTTATCGTTCCTAAAATTATAGAATAAGGATTGAAAAATGGCACTCTCATACACTCTTGAACAGTTATTAAGAAGTATTAAAGACTACAAAGCAAGTGACTTGCATTTAAATGTAAACGCAGAGCCGATGTTAAGGATTGACGGAAGACTCACTCCTTTAAATCTGCCGAAACTTACAAAAGAAGATGTGGTCGAGCTTTGTTATTCGGTTTTGACGGAAAAGCAAAAGGCTGTTTTAGAAGATGAACTTGAACTTGACTTTTCTTTTGAAATTCCAAAAGTTGCCAGATTTAGGGCAAATTACTATTTTGAAAGAGAAAGTCTAGCGGCTGCTTTTAGGATTATTCCGGAAAGACCTCTTAGTCTTGACGAACTTAACGCTCCGGCTATTTTCAAAAAATTAGTAAGAAGGGAAAAAGGGCTTGTACTTGTAACGGGGCCTACTGGTAGTGGTAAATCTACAACCCTTGCTGCTATGCTTAATGAAATTAACGAATCTTTTAATAAACACATAATTACCATTGAAGACCCTATAGAGTTTGTTCACCAGCATAAAAAATCTCTTATTTCCCAAAGAGAAGTTGGACGCGATACGAAATCGTTTTTAAATGCACTTAGAGCTTCTTTAAGGGAAGACCCGGATGTGATTTTAATCGGGGAGATGAGAGATAAAGAAACTATAGGAGCGGCTATTACCGCAGCAGAAACAGGGCATTTGGTGTTTGGTACATTACATACAAACTCCGCAGTACAAACCATAAACAGAATTGTAAACGTATTCCCAGCAAACGAACAAGACCAAATCAGAACTCAACTTTCAATGGCTATTTTGGCAGTTATTGCTCAAAGTTTATTACCTAAAATCGGAGGTGGAAGGGTTGCGGCTCAAGAAATTATGATAAACAACCCGGCTATTGCAAACCTTATTCGTGAAAATAAAATTTCTCAAATCTACTCTCAAATGCAATTAAATCAGGGTACTACCGGAATGCAGACAATGAATCAAGTTTTAGCGGATTTAGTAAGACGTCATATCGTTGATAAAGAAACCGCTATGGCTTATTCTACGAAACCGGAAGAACTTAGAAAATTAATCGGTGTATAATGAAAGATTTATTGGTTTCTTCTTATGATTATAATTTACCTCCAGAGCTTATAGCTAAATATCCCGTAACGCCGCGGGATAGTGCTAAGCTTTTGGTGTATGATAGAAAAAAAAATAAAATCTATCATACCGTTTTTAGAAATATTTTAGATTTTGTAGGGGATAAAAGGTTTGTTTTTAACGATACGAAAGTTATAAAAGCTAGGATTTTCGGTAAAAAAGAGACAGGTGGAAGGATAGAACTTCTTTTAAATAGACCTTTTGGAGATAAATTTTTGGTTTATATAAGAGGGAAAGTAAAAGAGGGGAGAGTTTTATATTTTGATGAAGGTTTAAAAGCTAAGGTTATCGAGCTTTTAGAAGATGGAAGCAGGATGGTTGAGTTTTATAAAGATAATAAAAAACTCTCTTTTTTAGAGCTTGTAAAAATTTTAGAAAAAATCGGTCATATTCCACTGCCTCCTTATATAAAAAGAAATGATGAAAAACTTGATGAGAGGGAATATCAAACGGTGTTTGCACGTAAAGTCGGAGCCGTTGCCGCACCAACTGCGAGTTTACACTTTACTCCCTCTCTTCTTGAAGAGATTGAAAAAAAAGCATATCTTACTTTGCACGTGGGTGCCGGGACTTTTAAGCCGGTTGAGGTTGAGGATATAAGAGAGCATAAAATGCATAGTGAATATTTTGAAATTCCACTTTCTACTGCTAAAATTCTTGATAGTGATGAAGAGATTGTTGCAGTTGGAACTACTTCTACAAGAACGATAGAGTATTATGCAAGAACTAAAAAGCGTGAAGGGGAATGTGATTTGTTTTTAAATCCTTTAAATCCTCCAATTAGAGTAAATCATCTCTTAACAAACTTTCATCTTCCAAAATCAACTCTTATAATGCTTGTAGCTGCATTTATAGGCAGAGAAAAAACTCTTAAACTTTATCAAAAAGCAATTGATAAAAAATACAGGTTTTATAGTTATGGAGATGCTATGCTTATAATTTAAATGGAGAAAATCTCCATTTAACCTGCTATTTTATCTACCCACATACTAAAGCTGAATTCATCCAGTGCACCCATAGCTCTGTCTACTTCAACTCCGTCTTTAAGAGCTACGATTGTAGGTATGCTTCTTATACCAAATTGCATAGCGGCTTGTTGATTTTTGTCGGTATTTATTTTAATAAATTGAGCTTTTAGAGGAAAAGAAGCTGCAACTTTATTAAAGATAGGTGCAAACATTTGACACGGACCACACCATTCAGCCCAAAAATCAACTATTACAGGTACATTGACCGAATTTGCTATTTTGTGGAATTCATCGTAACTGTCAACTGAAATTGCTTTATTTTCAAGTAAATTCCCTTTACAAACTCCACATACGGCTTTTTTATATTCGTCTTTTTTTGGAAGTTTATTTAAACTTTTACAATGAGGACAAGCGAAAATTATAGTATTCATATTCTTTCCTTTATCAGAAAAATTTAGTCGAATTATATAAATTTTTATATGCTTTGTCAAATAAATGTGATATAATATCGTTAAAAAAGGATAGTGGAATGTTTAGAAGAGAACTTAAAAAATATGATTTAAGTGATGTTGAAAAATACCAATACGCAAGAATAGTTACAAACAAAGGCGATATATGGGTAAAACTTTTCTCAGAATCCACGCCTAATACGGTTGCAAACTTCGCACATCTTGCAAAAGAAGGGTTTTATGACGGGCTTAAATTTCATAGGGTAATTCCGGGATTTATGGCTCAGGGAGGATGTCCTAACTCAAGAGAAGGTGCTAAAGGAATGGTAGGTACCGGAGGTCCGGGATGGGCGATAGAGTGTGAAACGGATGCACCTAAACAAGTTCATAAAAGAGGAAGTCTCTCAATGGCACACGCCGGAAAAGATACGGGAGGCAGTCAGTTTTTTATCTGTTTTACAGACTGTCCTCATTTAGATGGTGTTCATACGGTATTTGGTGGAATAGAAGAGGGGGATGAGGAGAGTTTTAAAGTGCTTGATTCGATTCAAAAAAATGATGAAATTAAAACTATAGAAATTTATGAAAAAAGGGATTAGAGTTTGACGATTTTAGCCCCGTATCCTCCCATATGGGGAGGTGCGTCACTGAATTCTTTTACAAGAGGATGATTTTTTAGTAAATCGGTAATTCCTTTTGCCAAAATTCCTTTACCCATTCCGTGATAAATCCAAACTTCTTCAAGCCCGGCAAGAGCGGCGTTGTTTAGATACTCTTCGGTTTTTTCAAGTGCTTCTTCTAATCTCATACCGTGTAAATCGAGTTTAATGTCTACTTTTTGAGGTTTTGGTTTTATAATTTGCGTTTTTGTTTTTTTAGGGAGTCTGTACGGCTCAAGTGAGTTTTTTGGAATCCAAAGTTTTTTACCGTCTATGTCTACAAGGGCGTTTTTGCCTTTTATATCGAGAATTTCTCCTATATTTGTAAAGTATTTTACCGTATCTCCTACTTTAAATTCTTTATTTGTTTCACTTTTTTTGACTTTTATGTTTGAGCGAATTTTATTTGCCTCATTTAGTGCCCTGTGTGCGTCTTTTACGGATTTTGCTTTTATTGCTTCTTTTGCTTTTTTTATTGCTTCATTGTATTCTTTAAGAAGTCTATTTTTTTCTTTTTCGATTGTTTCGTTAAATTCCTCTTTTTGACGGATAAGAGATTCTTTTAAAAGTTTTATGTCTTCAAATTCGCTTTCAAGTTCTTTGATTTTTTGTTTTTGTTCAAATTCAAGTTGAGCCGATTTTTCTATAAGCACGTCAAGTTTTTCAAGGTCGTCGCTGTATTCTTTTTTGGCTTTTTCTATGATGTTAAACGGAATCCCGTATCTTTTTGCGGTTTCAAACGCATAGCTTTTTCCAATTGTTCCTTTTATGAATTCGTATGTAGGTTTTTGGTTTTTTTCATCGTAAATTGCGGCGAGAAGCTCCACTTCTTCGTTTTGAGCTAGCAGCGTCGCAAGGCGTTTGTGGTGGGTTGTGATTACTATTCGGTTTTTTTTCATAATCTCTTCAATGATGACTTTAAATAAACTTGCAGCTTCGTTTGCGTCGGTTCCTAGTTCAATTTCATCTACGCCTATTAGGTAATTTTCTTTGAAAAAGACTTCTTTAAACTCTTTAATTCTCCCCGCAAACGTTGAAATATCGTTTTTTACGTTTTGAGGGTCGTCGATTATCGGTTTTATTTCTTTAAACGAAGGAATTATAGAATTTTCCCTGATTTTCATAGGAAGCAGATGTTTTGCCATATAAGCACTGCTTAGGATTGATTTTAAAAGCATTGTTTTACCTCCGGCGTTTACACCGGTTATGATTAAGACCTGCTTGTCCCATTCAAGGTTTATCGGTTTACATTCTTTAAGGGCAGGGTGGCAGAAGTTTTTCAGCACCATTTTTTTAGTTTT
This sequence comes from Nautiliaceae bacterium, assembly GCA_039831155.1. Lineage (GTDB taxonomy): Bacteria > Campylobacterota > Campylobacteria > Campylobacterales > Nautiliaceae > Nautilia. The sequence continues at coordinate 46,166 of JBDONT010000043.1, forward strand.
GCTTGGCAATATAAATTCAAGATTTTCGTTTTTAGCCATAAAGATACGGGCTTGTATATGGTCGAATTTGTCAAATTCGCGGTTTATAAATTCCAAAAACTTAGTCCATTTTCTAAGGCGATTTGAAAACTCTTTTGCTATTTCATATAGTATTTCTTCTTTTTGGCTTTTAAGGTTGTCTTCCTTTTCCTTTAATTTTTCAATGGTCTTTGGGAAGATATAAAAAAATCCACTCTGGCTTCTTCCTAGAATTTCGGCGTTTATTACTTTATTGTATCCACCTCTTACAAGCAGCGTTTCTTCTCCACTTTGTACGTGGATTTGTTTGTCCACAAGGAAAGGTTCTAGTTTTTTTGAATTTATGTATTTGTATAACTGCTGGCGTATTTGGGATTTTAGCTCTTTTATGCGTTCGTTTATCATATTGAGCTCTTCAAATCCTATAACTTCACCTTTTTGGTTGTAGTGTTTGTCTATTTCCAAAATATCTTGAGGAATTTGAATTTTATCAAACCACTCACTTAAATCCTGCCATTTTCTGCTTTTAAGATATAGAAAATAACGAATAATTTTTAAAAACTCAAAAATCTGGCCGTGTTTAAGAATTCCGAATTTTTTAAGATGTATTATTTCGGTATCTAGGTTTTTTACGTTTGGAGGAGGATTGAAGTCTTTGTTTTGAAGTTTTTGTAAATATTTATAAATAGACTCTATGCTTCCTTGAATTTTAAACTCTTTTTCCCTTGCAAAAAGAGATGTGAGTTTGTTTATGTAGTCTGTTAAGTCAAGTTTGTTAATCATTCTCTACCTTATAAAATTGATATATTCGTTTTTGTATTTTACGTAATTTTCAGCATTTTTATAGATGTTTTCTATTTCTTTATCACTTAGAGTTCTTACAACTTTTGCCGGGCTTCCCAAAATCAGACTTCTTGGAGGAAATTTTTTACCACCCGTTACCAGTGCACCGGCTCCTACTATCGATTCGTCTCCGATTTCGGCTCCATCAAGGATTGTCGCACTCATACCTATAAGGCATGCGTTTCCTATCTTACAGCCGTGAAGCATTACGCGGTGGGCTATTGTTACGTCGTCACCTATAATAGTCGGAAAGCCGTCTCCTATTTTCTTTTCTTTTTTATAATGTGTTACGTGTATCATGCTCATATCCTGAATGGATGTGCGTTTTCCGATTTTAATATAATGCACGTCCCCTCTTATAACACATCCAAACCAAACGCTACTATCTTCTCCAATTTCAACATCTCCGATAATATCGGCACTTGGTGCAATCCACGCAGATTTTGCTATTTTTGGAAAGTCGTCTTTATAGCGTAAAATCATAGTTTAACTCCTTTTAATGCTTCTTTTTCAATAGCTCTATTTTTATTTTTTGCAATTACTATATCAACTTTTAACATTAGTTTTTCTTCCAAAATTATCCTAATAAATCCTATTTTTTCATCTATATTTTTGGGATATTCTTTAGGAATTAAAAACAAATCCAAATCTCCCCCTTTTTTATTATCTTCAAGTCTGCTTCCAAAAACATAAATGATTGATGGAAGATATGAATTTACTATGTTTTTAATTGTTTCAATCTCTTTACTTGAGAGCCTCATATTTTTCCTTGATTTTTTTGTAAATTTTCTCAAAAGTTTTGATACTTTCTATTATTTTGTTTAAATTATCGATAATTTCGTCAATTTCATCAGGGTACTCGTGAGAGATTTTATTTCTGATTTCTCTTAATCTTATCCATTCATCTCTTTTTACAATATTTAGTCTCTCAAGCTCGCTTAATATTTCTAAAAAACTTTTTTCATTTGTATCAAATCCCGTTTTTTCAATAAAAAGTTTAAAAACTTTTTCACCAAGTAAGCTTTGTAATTTTGTAAACCTAAAAGCAATTGCGTCAAGCGTGTCTTTTGAGTGAAACTGTAATTCTTCATAATTTTTATAATTAATTGGTAGAAAGGTTGAAATTTTATTTTTGTATCTTTTTATGTCTTCTAAATTGTTTTTTATTATATCAAGATAAAACTCCAGCCTATCCACGTTTTAGCTCCTCTATTTTATCCCTAAGCATAGCCGCTTTTTCAAATTCTAAATTTTTTGCGGCTTCTTGCATCTCTTTTCGCAGTTTTGCGATTATTGCTTTTTTTTCGCGTGGTGGAATTTTATTTTTGTTTTTAAGTTCTTTTGCTATTGTTTCATATCCTTCTTCTTTTAAGGATTTATCAAGTTTTCTAACCGTACTTTTTGGCGTAATGCCGTGAAGTTTGTTATATTCTTTTTGTTTTATTCTTCTTTTTATAGTCGTTTTTATTGCGTTATACATCGATTTTGTTATTTTATCTTTTATTTTTTCCAAAACCTCCAAATCATCGTCAATTACTATAGGTTCTTCAATTTTACTCGCAAACATTAAAACTTTTCCGTTTACGTTTCTTGCAGCCCTTCCCATTGTTTGAATTAGGCTTGTTTCACTTCTTAGAAATCCTTCTTTATCTGCATCAAGAATTGCAACCATACTAACTTCCGGTAAATCAAGTCCCTCTCTTAAGAGGTTTATTCCAATTAGCATATCAAATTCATTGCTTCTAAGACCTCTTATTATCTCGTTTCTCTCAACTACGTCGATATCACTATGCATATATTTTACTTTAAGTCCCATTTCAAGGTAATATTTTTGCAACTCTTCTGCCATTTTTTTTGTAAGAGTTGTTACAAGTACCTTTTCTCTTCTTGCGATTACCTCTTTTGCCCTGTCATATAGTGTTGCTACTTGGTCTTTGCTTGGAAGTATTTCTACAACCGGGTCAAGAAGACCAGTTGGACGGATAATTTGTTCGGCAACGCAAGTCGAAATACTAAGCTCATATTCTCCGGGAGTTGCCGAAACAAAAAGATAGTGAGGGGCTTTATTTATAAACTCTTCAAACTTATATGGCCTATTATCAAGTGCACTCGGAAGCCTAAAGCCGTGCTCAACTAATACCTCTTTTCTGGCTCTATCTCCGTTATACATTCCACGAAATTGAGGAAGGCTAACGTGGCTTTCATCCACTATTACAAGATAAGGTTTTCCTTTTATCTCAAAATAATCCATTAGTGAATAAGGAGTTTCTCCCGGTTTTTTGCCTGTTAGGTGTCTTGCGTAGTTTTCTATTCCTTTGCAAGTACCTGTGGTTTCAAGCATTTCCAAATCAAATTCCGTTCTTTGTTTTAAGCGTTGGTATTCGATTGTTTTTCCTTCTTTTTCAAACTCTTTAAGCCTTTCTCCAAGTTCTTTTTCAATGCTTTGAATTGCTTCAGCCAAGCGATTTTGTCCTACAATAAATTGATTTGCAGCATAAATTGTTATCTCTTTAAGCTCTTGTAGTTTTTCGTTTGTTATATAATCAATCGTATAAATTCTATCAATCTCATCTCCGAAAAACTCCACTCTTATTACATCATCTTCAAAATATGTAGGAAAAATATCAATAACTTCTCCATTAACTCTAAAGTTTCCTCTTTCAAAGTATTTATCGTTTCTTGTATATCCCATTGATAAAAGCCTCATCATAAACTGACGTTGTGATAATTCATCCCCAACGGCAATTTTTGCTACCATTTTTTTGTATTCAAGGGGGTTTCCAAGCCCATAAAGTGCAGAAACCGAAGCTACTACGATTACGTCGTCATATTCAAGCAAACTGGCAGTTGCACTTACTCTTAGTCTTTCAAGTTCTGCATTAATTGATGCGTCTTTTTCTATAAACAAATCTTGTCTTGGAAGATAAGCTTCTGGTTGATAATAATCGTAATAACTTATAAAATATTCGACGTGATTATTTGGAAAAAATTCTTTAAATTCGCTGTATAACTGGGCTGCTAAGGTTTTATTATGAGTTAGAATAAGGGTTGGAGTTTGAAGTTTTTCAATAATATTTGCCATAGTAAAGGTTTTACCACTTCCTGTAACTCCAATTAACGTATTATAACGGCTCCCTTTTTTTATGCAATTTGTTAGTTTTTTTATAGCTTGAGGCTGGTCGCCTGTTGGTTTGAAGTTTGAATTTAATTTGAACAAAACTCTCCTTTTTATTATAATTATACCAAATCTTTTAGAAAGGAAAAAAATGGATTTATTAACAAAATTAAATGAAAAAATAGACACTCTTTTAACAAAATACGCAGAGCTTGAAAAAGAGAATGAAAATTTAAAAATTGAACTTAAAAACACTCAAGAACTTTTGGCTCAAAAAGAGAGTGAATTATTGGAATGTCAAGAAAATATGGCTTTAAAAGAGCTTGAGCTTGAAGAAGTTGTAGCGAAAATAGAAACAATTATCGGAAAATGAAAAAAATCTCTTTATCCGTACTTGGGGAAAAGTTTGAAATAGAACTTGAAGATGAGTTTTTTGAATTTGTAAAAGAAGATTTATTAAAACTCAAATCCCCAACTCCTAAGGAGATTCTTTTTTTACTGCTGGAGAATAAAAAAAAGCAGTTTGAAATTAATAAAAAAGCTGAAGAAATTATTTCTAAACTGGATTTTTTTATTTAATATATGATACGAAACTGATAATAAAATGATATTAAACTTATTTTATTTAAAAGATAATTAATTCGGGCTTGACATTTAAATAAAAATTTATGATATAATTCTTACTAAAGAAAAAGAAAGGAGTGCTTATGAAAAAAGCGTTTACAATGATTGAATTGATTTTCGTTATCGTTATTTTAGGTATCTTAGCTGCAGTTGCAATTCCAAAGCTTATGGCTACAAGAACGGATGCTAAAGTATCTGCAATTTCTCAAGAAGTGTCAAATGCTGTAAGTGAAATTCCGGCATACGTAACTTCTCAAGGAAAAGTAGGAACTATTTACGATATGTCTCAAGTAGCTAAAACATTAGTAGACCAAAATAAAGCGTGGGATGATAACCTTTCAAAAGGTAACTCTGCCGCTAAAGATACTACTTATAGTAAAATACCTCATTCTATCGATACTCTTTATGTCGGTGCACAAGATGACAACGGAGATATCGAACCTTGTATGATTTTAGACGTAAACTCAACTACTTTAGTAGTTACTGATTCAAGTGCAGGAACTGGAGCTATTTGTAAAGGGGTTCAAGCAAGAATTAAAGAAGGTAACTATACAATCGCAGGAAGCAGCGTAAAATTCTAAGAGATTCCTCTCTTAGTTTTTTTTGAAAGAGGGGAAGTAAAAGAGGGGAAATGAAAAATGCATTTACAATGATAGAACTTATTTTCGTTATCGTTATTTTAGGAATATTGGCGTCCGTTGCTATTCCTAAACTAATGTCTACAAGAGATGACGCTCAAACTGCAACTCTTACGACTCAACTTCAAACAGCTAATAGAGAAATTATCAGTTATTATACTTCACAGGGTGGTGAGATTAATTTTTCTGAAATAAATAATTCTTCGCAAGTAGTTTTAAATGAGCTTATTCATTATGGGTGGATTGAAGTAAAAGACGATAATCATTCTGTGTTTTATTCTGATAGGGATAATAAAATAGTTTGTATAAATTATTATACCGATGGCGGTAGAATAGAAGTGGAGCAAAATAATTCGAATAATTCTCCTTTGTGTAACGATATAAAAAGAATAGTAAAAGATGCAAATTATTCCGTTTTAAACGAAACGGTTAAATTTTAAAGGGAAAAAGTGAAAAAAGCATTTAGTATGTTGGAACTTGTCTTTGTGATTGTAATAATCGGTATTTTAGCAGCAGTTGCTATTCCTAAACTTTGGGTAACAAGAGATGATGCTATAGTCGCAAAAATCAGAAGTGACGTTTCAAATATCCGATCGGCTATTTCTTCTAAATACGGTAAGTATGTTTTAGAAGGAAACGATAGCTGTCCATCGTTAGAAGGGGCTGATGATAACAGACTTTTTGAGGGTGTAATGGCTTATCCTATCAAAAAAAATAGTGGTTCTATTAAATGGGACGGAAACGGGACGGATTATAATATTACTTGGAATGATAAAGTTTTAAAGTTTCACTATTATAATAATCCGGCTGATAATTGTAAATTCGAATGCAATAATACCGATGCTTGTGATGTTATGGGCGAATGAGATATTATGATGTAGCTATTATCAATACTCCTAAAGTCTTTACATATGAGAGTGAAGATGAGTTGAAAGAGGGGGATGTAGTTGAAGTTGAAGTTAAAAGTCGTATAGTTTCAGGATATGTAATAAAAGAAGTTGAAAAACCGGATTTTAAATGTAAGCCGGTTATAAAAAAGCTTTTTTCTTTTTCTCCCAATAAACAAAAAATTATAAATTTTATCTCTTCTTATTATGTAGCTCCCATAGGTGAGGTTGTTTCTCTTTTTTTCAAAGGAGAGTCTTTTATATCTCCTAAAGATATTAATACAAATATTAATTTAACTCCCAAACAACAGGAAGCTTTTTCGTTTTTAAATAAAAATAATGTTTCTATTCTTTTTGGGGATACCGGAAGCGGAAAAACAGAAATTTATATAAAACTTATCGAAAAGACCTTAAAGAAGGGAAAAGAAGCTCTTTTTTTACTTCCCGAAATTGCAATTACTTCTCAAATGGAAAAAAGGTTAAAAGTTCATTTTAAAGATACTTTGGCTATTTGGCATAGTAAAGTTACAAAAAAGACAAAAGAAAAGATTTTAAACGGTATAGCAAAAGGGGAGATAAAAGTAGTGGCCGGGGCTAGGAGTGCACTTTTTTTACCTTTTGAGAATTTGGGGTTAGTTATTGTGGATGAAGAACACGACGATAGTTATAAAAGCGAATCGATACCTAAATACAACGCAAAAGATTTGGCTATTTATTTCGGTAAAGTATATGGGGCGAAAGTTGTTTTAGGGAGTGCTACGCCTCTTGTTAGCGATTTGTATAAGTTTCCTTATTTTAGACTTAAAGGGACTTTTTTTAACACCACAAAAAAAAGATATTTTAGGGAAAGTTTTGACGAGTTTATTATTGATAAAATATCCGAAACTCTTAAAAATAAAAAACAGATAATAATATTTTTACCTACAAGGGCGAATTTTAAATATATGATTTGTGCTAATTGTGCAAAAGCGGTAAAATGTAAATATTGCGATGTTGCTATGAGTGTGCATAAAAATAAAAGGGCACTTGTTTGTCATTATTGTAATTACACTTCCCAAATTCCTAATAGATGTGAATTTTGTGGGGGAGAAGAGTTTATAAACGAAAGAATAGGGACTAGTGAATTAAAAGAGAAGCTTGAGGAGTTGTTTTCAAATGCCGTAATTGAAAAATTTGATAGAGATATAGTGACTTCCAAAACAAGAATTGAGAAAATTTTAAAAAGATTTGCAAATAAAGAGATTGATATTTTAGTAGGTACTCAAATGCTTGCAAAAGGGCACGATTATCCGGATGTTGCTTTGAGTGTGGTTTTGGATATAGATTTTGTTTTAAATAGTGCAGATTTTAGGGCAAGTGAGAGGGCTTTTGCTTTGGCTAAGCAGGTTGAGGGGAGGGCTGGTAGAAGAAGTGATGGAGAAGTTATTATTCAAACATTAAACAGAGAATTTTTTGATAGGAGTTATGAAGAGTTTTATGAAGAAGAGATTGAATTTAGAAAAGATTTAGGCTATCCTCCTTTTAACAGGCTAATTAGAATTGAGTTTCAAAGTAAAAAGAAAGAAGAGGCGTTTTTAAATATGCAGAAGTTTTTAAAGTGTTTGGGAGATAAAGAGGAGATTGTGGGAAGTGGAGAGGCTCCTATTTTTAAGATCAATAATATTTATAGATATCAAGTTTTATTAAAAGGCAAAAATCTTCATAAACTTATTGCTCCTTGTGTGGATTTGAGTAAAATGAAAGTAGATGTAGACCCGGTTAGTTTTGTTTGAGTTTTTCCGGGTCTATTGCTACTTTATAATCCGGGTCATCTTCTTCATAAGTGCAATAAGGTCCGGCAACTTCAAGAAGTTTTTTACACTCATTACTTAGGTGTCTAATTGTTAGTTTTTTGCCTGCTTGAATATACTTTTTTGTGATTTTATCAATTGCCTCAACTCCGCTGCTGTCCATAACGCGAACGTTTTTAAAATCCATTACCACTTCATTGGGGTCGTTTTTTACATCAAAACTCTCAATAAAACTTCTGCTGCTTCCAAAAAAGAGAGGTCCTTCAAATTCATATATCTTTTTATTGCCTTCTTGATAAGTTTTATAATAAACTTTTGCGTGTTTCCAAGCAAATACGAGGGTTGATATTATAACCCCGCTTATTACTGCAATTGCAAGGTCTGTAAAGATTGTAATTAGGGTAGTTACTATTAAAATAAACGCATCTTCTTTTGGAATTCTTTTTAGTTTATCAATACTTGCCCATTCAAATGTTGCGATACTTACCATAAACATAATTCCAATTAATACTGCAAGTGGAATTTTTTCAATCCAGTTTGATAAAAAGACTACAAATAAAATTATTAAAATTGCAGCACTAATCCCACTAAGTCTCCCGCGTCCTCCTGATGTGTGGTTAATAATAGTCTGACCTATCATCGCACATCCAGCCATTCCTCCAAACATTCCACTAACTGCATTCCCAGCCCCAAGTGCTTTTGCTTCTTTGTTACCGTTTCCTCTCTCACCACTTAACTCTTCTAAAACTTCAAGAGTAAGAAGTGATTCAATAAGCCCAACTAACGCCATAATTATCGCATAAGGCAAAACGATTTTTAAAGTTTCAAGGTTTAGAGGAACATCTGGGAAATGAAAGCTTGGGAATTCTCCTTTTATATGTGCTAAATCACCAATTGTTTTTGTATCTATATGAAAGCCCCAAACAATTGTCGTAATTATAAGAATTGCTCCAAGTCCGGCAGGGATTGCTTTTGTAAATTTAGGAAGAAAGTACATTATTGCCATAGTAAGTGCCACTAAAATATAAATCCAAAAACTCTCTCCTTTGAAAAATTGAAATTGAGAATAAGCAATTACAATAGCAAGCCCGTTTACAAATCCATAGACTACCGGCATTGGTACAAGACGGATAAATTTAGCAAATCCAAATAACCCTACCAAAATTTGAATAATCCCGGCAAGTATAGCCGCAAGATAGAGGTATTCTATGCCGTATTTTTGCACAAGAGATACCACAACCACTGCAACACTCCCGGCCGCCCCGCTTATAAGCCCGGGTTTCCCTCCAAAAGCCGCTGCAATAAGCCCTAAAATAAAAGCTGTATAAAGCCCAACAACCGGAGATACTCCGGCAACAAACGAAAATGCAATTACTTCCGGAATCAAAGCAACCGATACGACAATTCCTGCTAAAATATCATTTTTTGTGTTTTTTGCGTTATAATTTTGCAAAATTTTAGAAAACAAGTATAATCCTTTAGATGATTTTGGGGCGTGATTATACCATAATAAAGGATAAATTATGTTTAAAAAAGTAGGTGAGTATTTTACCAATAAAGACGAGGAGTTTTTAAAAAAAAGCGATTTGGTTATTTTTTGGAACGAAGCTCCTAAGAAACTTATAAAAAATTACGTAGTACTAGGAGGAGAAGATACTCACTCAAAAGTTGATATAAAAAGGGCTGATAAGGATTTGGCACTTCTTTTGGCAAGACTTGCTTATGTTTTTGAGATTTATGACGAAGAGTTAAAAGATAGTGAGGAGTTTGAGGATTTTGTGGATATTTTAAAAGGTGTAAGGGTAAAAACTCAAATAAAAAAACATTTAACTACTCTTGAGGAGGTGAGCGGGGTTTTGTATTTAATAGACTCTTCAGATAAGGTTAGTATTATTTTAGGTAATGTGGACGAAGAAGAGGTCGAAGGTGTGATTAGTTTTGCTAAGATGTTTGGTGATAAAATCGGTATTTTTTCAAAAAAAGATATCAGCGATAAAGAGATAGAGTTTTATGAATAAGGAGATAAAATGAATTATTTGTTAAATACTTACGCAAGATTTGACGTAAAGTTTGAAAAAGGAGTTAATGCCACTTTGTGGGATGAAAAAGGAGAGAGTTATATAGATTTTACAAGCGGTATTGGGGTTGTAAGTGTAGGGCATGGGAATAAAAGATTAGCTAATATCATATGTAAACAAGTGAATAATATTATTCACATTTCAAATCTTTACAGAATTCCTTCTCAAGAAGAGCTTGCGGAGATTTTAGTTAAAAAGAGTGGAATTGATGGAGGAGTGTTTTTTTGCAATAGCGGGGCTGAGGCAAATGAGACTGCTCTTAAAATTGCAAGAAAGTATGGAGAGGTTAATGGAGAGATTAAAAGGTATAAAATAATTACCCTTAAAAATTCATTTCACGGAAGAACTATCTCAACTCTAAAAGCAACAGGTCAACCAAAATTTCATCAATATTTTGGACCATTTCCTGATGGCTTTACATATGCAGAGGATATAAAGGATATCTATAATAAAGTAGATGATAAGACAATTGGAGTAATGATTGAGCTGATTCAAGGGGAAGGTGGAGTTAATCCTTTTGATAAAAAAGAGATTCAAGAGTTGGCTGAATTTTTAAAATCAAAAGATATTTTACTTATTGTGGATGAGGTTCAAACAGGTATTTACCGCACTGGTGAATTTTTAGCAAGTAATTTATATGAGATAACCCCAGATATTGTAACTCTTGCAAAAGGACTTGGTGGAGGGGTTCCTATTGGAGCTGTAATTACAAGGCTTACCGATGTATTACAACCGGGAGACCACGGAAGTACGTTTGGAGGAAACTATCTTGCCACAAGGGCTGCAATTGAGGTAATTAGAATTTTAGAAGATGAGGAGAATAAATTAAAAGATACGATAGAGTATTTTGAAGATAAAATGGTTGAAATTGTAAAAGAGTTTCCTAGGTTGTTTGATAATATAAGTGGATACGGGCTAATGAGAGCTATAAAAGCTAAAAACAGCGAAATTAGAGATGAAGTTGTAAAAAAAGCGTTTGAAAATAGAGTGCTTGTATTAAAAGCCGGAGAAAAGTCGGTTAGATTTTTGCCGCCTCTTACTATAAGTAAAGAAGAGATTGACGAGGGATTTGACAGATTAAAAGATGCAATTAGCGGAGTTAATTGATGAGATACGCTTTAGTCTTTTTACCCCTTTTTCTATTTGCTTCTTTGCTTAGCGATTTAAAACAAAAAGAACTTAGTTACGATAAAAACTTCACCTTAGAAGATAGTAAAGAGACGAAAAAATCGTGGATTAATCCTATAATGATTCAATATAACTACTCAAAAGACAACTCACTTGAGAGTATTAAAACTACCAATCAGCTTTTAAGTATCAGTATTAGTCAGCCTATTTTTAAAAGTGGGGCGATTTATTATTCTATTAAGTATGCTAATGATTTAAAAGATTATAATCTAAAAGATTTGGAATTAAAAAGACGAGAACTTATCAAAAATGCCCTTGACTTAGCGTTTGATTATAAAATAGCCGTATTAAATAAAAAAATTTCTCTTTTAAATATAGAAAATACGAAAATAGACGTTTTGAGAAAAAAAGAGGCTTTTTTAAATGGAGTCGGCGATTCTTCGTTGTTGAATAACGCAATTTTGTCTTTAAATAATTTAAGACTTTCTTTAGAGGATTTAAATTTTCAAATAGAGTCTTTAAAACTAAACTTCAAAAACATATCAACTATGGACATTTCAAAAGTCAAACTTCCAAGGTTTAAGTTAATCTCTAAAAATGAATTTATTGAAAACAACCTTGAGTTTTTAAAACAGCAAAGACTAAAAAAAGTAAAATACGACCTTTATAAAATGCAAATAGGAAATCAGCTTTTGAGTTTGAATTTAAACGCTTCTTATAACTGGCAGGATATTGAATATTCAAAAACGACTCCTACTCTAAAAAGTAATTCCACAAATTACTATAAAATTGGATTTTCTGTTTCTATGCCTATTAGTTTTAACGCTTTGAATAAAATTCAAAAATCAAAAATAGATTATCTAAAATCAGCCCTTTTGGTGGAAGATAAAAAAAACGAACTTTTAAATCTTTATAAAAGCACTCTGTTTAAAATAAAAACTTTGGATAAAAAGATTAAAATCTATAAAGAAAACGTAAAAGTTTATGACGATTTAATAGCTTCTACCGAAGATTCCATAGAAGTCGGAAACGCTACGAATTTGGATTTGAAAATTTTAGAAAATTCTAAAAAAATGATGGTTTTGAATATGGAAGTTTTAAAATTACAAAAACAAAAGACTCTTTTAGAAGTTTATTATAAACTTATCAATTGGAATAATTAACTTTGTAAAAGTGTTTCTAAAAGTTACGAGTAGAAAAAAAATTATTACTTAATGTAACAATTGTTACTATTCACACTTAAAATATCTTATTTTAATATAAGTTTTTGTTATAATACTACAATATTTATAATTTAAAGGAGTGATATGAAAGTTGACGTTTTAATTGTAGGTGCCGGCGGAGCGGGACTTTATGCGGCATTGAGTGCGGCACAGGAAGCCAAGGGTATGGAAATAGCCGTTCTTACCAAAGTGTATCCGACACGTTCGCATACCGGTGCGGCACAGGGAGGTGTTAATGCGGCTCTTGCGAATGTCGACCCTACCGACAGTGAGGAGCTGCATACGTTTGATACTGTTAAGGGAAGCGATTATTTGGCCGACCAGAAAGCCACTAAATATATGTGTTATGAAGCTCCGAGAATTATCAGGGAAATGGAGCATATGGGTGTGCCGTTCAGCAGACTAAACAACGGTAAAATAGCCCAAAGACCTTTCGGAGGTGCAAGTAAAGACAGAACATGTTACAGTGCCGATAAAATGGGGCATGTAATGCTTCATACGTTATACGAACAGTGTATTAAACACGGTATAAAATTTTTAAACGAATGGTTTATGTTAAATATCGCTCACGACGGAGAGAGACTTCAGGGTGTAACCGCAATTAATATTGCAACGGGTGAAATTCAGTTTATCCACGCAAAAGCGGTAATTTTGGCAACCGGAGGACACAGCAGGATTTACTGGGGGTATACTTCAAACGCTCTGGGATGTACGGGAGACGGAACGGCTGCGGCACTTAGAGCCGGACTTCCTCTTAAAGATATGGAATTTTTACAATTTCACCCAACCGGTCTTAGAAAATCCGCGATTTTAGTATCTGAAGCGGCAAGAGGAGAAGGGGGGCATCTTTTAAACAACAGGGGCGAAAGATTTATGAGTAAATATGCTCCTGAAAAAATGGAGCTCGGTCCTAGGGATTTGGTCGCAAGAAGTATTATGACCGAAATCAGGGAAGGCAGAGGATTTAAAGATGAAGAGGGAAGAGAATACGTTCATTTGGATTTAACTCATCTTGGGGCTGAAAAAATCAAAGAAAGACTTCCTCAAATCAGGGAACTTACAATTGATTTTGAGGGAATAGACCCTATAAAAGAAGCTATCCCGATTAAGCCTACGGCTCACTATGCGATGGGTGGAATCCACACCGACGTAAAATGCGAAACACCGGTTGCCGGTATTTATGCGGCGGGTGAGGCACAGTGCGTAAGCGTTCATGGAGCGAACAGACTTGGCGGTAATTCGCTTCTTGATATCGTGGTATTCGGACACGTAGCAGGTAAAGAAGCGGTAAGATATGCGGAAGGTACCGACTTTGCGAGAGGAGGTCAGGGGCAGCTTAAAGACGACGTTAAATTTATTCAGGAGTTGTTTGACAGGGAAAGCAAAGAAACTTTAGGTGATTTAAGAGAAGAACTAGGTGAGATTATGTTCAGACATTTCGGTGTGTTTAAAAACGAAAAAGAGATGCAAGAGGGATATGAAAAACTTAAGAATTTAATCGAAAGGGCAAATACGAACCTTGCGGTGGAAGACAAGTCGAAAGTATTTAATACCGACTTACAAAGTCTTCTTGAATTTTACAATTTACTTGAAATTGCGGATGTTCTGGCTTACGCTTCGCTTCAGAGAAAAGAATCCCGCGGGAGTTTTTACAGGGATGATTATCCAAAAAGAGATGATGAAAACTTCCTGTATCATTCAATGATTACTAAAAACAGTGACGGAAGTTTTAAATATGAAAAAGGTGAAGTCGATTTAAGCCTTTACGAACCGGCTGAACGTAAATATTAATGAAGAATTGAGAATGGAGAACGGAGAATTTTTAATTCTTAATTCTCGACTCTACATTCTCAATTTTAAAAATGGTCTCCCGGGCGGGATTTGAACCCACGACCTTCGGATTAGGAATCCGATGCTCTATCCGACTGAGCTACCGGGAGGTAATTAAAATTATAACAAAAAATTAAATAGTTATTTTAAAATATGTTATGCAAAAAGGAAGAGTTATGAAAAAAATTAAATACATAACGAGAATAAAAAGATACAACCCCGATACTAAAAAGAGTTATTGGCAAGATTTTGAGGTTGAGGTTGAAGATAGTTTAACGGTTCTTGAACTTTTAATGTATATAAAAGATAAAATTGATGAAAGTTTAACTTTCAGAGCGTTTTGCAGAAGTGCCATTTGCGGTAGCTGTGCTATGATTATTAATGGACGTGCCGGGCTTTCTTGTAAGATTCAGGCAAAGGATAAAATCAAAAACGGGGTTATAAAAATAGAACCCCTTAACCATTTACCGGTAATAAAGGATTTGGTTGTAGACCAAGAACCGGCATTCGACAAACTCAAAAAAGTAAAACCGTACCTTGACCCCGATCCTAAAAAAGTTCCGGATAATTTGAAAGTCGAATCTTTGGTGTTGCCGGAAGAAGTTGCCAAATACGACAAACAGACGGACTGTATTTTATGTATGGCGTGTTACGGTCAGTGTAACGCACTTGAGGGTGAAGCCGCATATCTCGGACCGTTTCAGCTTACAAAAGCGTTTAGATTTATAATGGATTCAAGAGACGGTATGGACGTTGAAGAGAGAATTAAACTTGTAGAAGAGAATGGAATTTGGGATTGTGTACAGTGTCAAATGTGTCTTGCTGCTTGTCCTAAAGGAATTAAACCGGCTGAAGATATATTCGAACTTAGAAGAATAGCAAAAGACACCGGAGAAGAAAATATTGCAACAAGACGTGCTAAGTTCTGGTTTGCTACTGTATTTGAAACCGGACAAATTGATAAATGGCATTTACCGGAAGTTGCGTTTAACGATGAAAAAGGAAAAGAGATCACTAAAAAGCTTGAAGAAGAGTTTAGAAGTAGAGGGATGAAAGAAGATGAGTTTGGGCCTAAACCGTTTGATGGAATTAAAGACTTCCAGAAATTTATTAAAAAACTTGAAAAGGAACTATAATGAAAAAGATAGGTATTTATCCTGGATGCTGTTTTCAAGGGGCAGACATCCACAATTACGATATTACTGAAGATTTTTTAAGTAAAATGGGTGTTGAGGGAGTTTTACTTGAAAAAAGTGCTTGTTGTGGTGGTGGAGTAATTGATGAGACAAATAAAATGATAGTTTACGGTTTAAATGCCAGAAATATAGCTTTAGCAGAAGAAAAAGGAGTTGATTTATATACTCCTTGTAATACGTGTTATATGATTATCGCAAAAACCAAACTCGCACTTGATTCCGACCCGGAACTTAAAGAAAAAATTAATAAAATTTTGGCTGAAGAGGGACTTGAGTATAAGGGGGAAGCTAAAATTTATCATACTTTAAATTTAATTAGAGATTTTGTTGGAATGGATGAATATAAAAGTAAAATTAAAAGAAAACTAGAAGGTATAAAAGTAGCTCCATATTATGGATGTCACGTTCTAGCACCAAATGAAGTTTCACTTGATGATCCGGAAAATCCTACTGTTTTAAAAGAAATACTTGAACCTTTAGGTGTTGAGGTTGTTGAAGGGTATCAACACGAACAAACTTGCTGTGGATATCATGCAAGATATACAAACCCTGAACAAAAAGAAAAACTTGCAGTAAAACCTCTAGAGGGGGCTAAAGAAGCCGGAGCAGATATTGTGGCGACTCCTTGTCCATTATGCCATAAAGCGATGGACGGATATGAAGAGCCGATTTTACAGGTTACACAGCTAATTAACGTTGCTTGCGGTTCGACTCCACAAGAAGCGTTTTGGAATATTAATAAAACGGAAGTTAAAATCTCTTTATAACTTCTTTTTTCTTTTTTCAGTATAAATTCATCTAAATATTTTATAATTTTTAAAAAGGATTAACGATTCGTTACAATATTATTGAAAAAATAGGGGAAGGTAACAGAGGCGAAGTATATAAAGCCCGTTTGGAAGACGGGCGAATAGCAGCTATTAAATGGGCTAAAAATTATGAAATAGACAAAGAGTGGGAAATTTTAAAATATTTAGACGGATTTATAGCTCCAAAGCCTATTGAGAGGGGAAAGCGTTATTTTATAATGGAGTATATTGAGGGTAAACCTTTAAAAGAGTTTTTAGGAAGTGAAAAGTATTATGAAGTTTTGAAAAAATCTTTAATAGCAGCTTGCGAGCTTGATAAAAAGGGTGTTTTTCATTCTCAATTAGGCAGATATTATCATATTTTTTATTCTGATAATGAAGTGAGGTTTATTGATTTTGAAAGAGCTGTATTTAGTAAAAACCCCAGAAATTTTATGCAGATGGTAGGATATTACTTGTTTAGGGATGAAAAATTTGATAAAAATAGTTTAAATAGAGTAATTGAGCTTTATAAATCCTCAAAAGAAGAGGGACTTAAATTGTTGTTAAAGGTAATGGATGAGAGTTAATATTAAAAGATTTTTGAATTCAAAAACCTGGTTTGAAACGTTTAAAGTTGAATTTAAAGAGGATGAGACTATTTTGGAACTTCTTGATAGATTAAAAAACAAAGAACGTTCTCTTACTTATAGAAGTTTTTGCAGAAGCAGTATTTGTGGAACTTGTGCCGTTAGGGTTAACGATAAAACGGTTTTAGCTTGTAAATCCAAAGTAAAAGATTTTTTGCAAAACGGTGAGCTTGTAATTGAGCCTGTGTTAAGAAGTAAAGTTATAAAAGATTTAGTGGTTAAGCACGATTATATTGAAGAGGCAATTAGGAAAAATAAGTTATGGTTTGAAGATGAAATTAATCCTATTCAAGAAAATTTGCAAACCCCGGAAGAACTTAAAAAGTATGATAAACAGACAGACTGTATTATGTGTATGGCTTGTTATTTTGAGTGTGAGGCACTTGATTATACTCCGGATTTTGCCGGACCTTTTATATTTACGAAATATTTTAGGTTTGTGTTTGATAGCAGAGACAAAAGCAATAAACAACAAAGAATAGAACTTGCTAAAGAAAACGGGCTTTATAGTTGTATAAACTGTCAAAAATGTATTATGGTGTGTCCTAAAGAGATAGCGAGTGCTTTTGATATAAAAGCTTTACAAGCAAAAGATTCAAATCCTCCTACCCAGGATTTTGGATTTGGTGGGTTTGGAATGGATTTTAATAGTTTTTAAATAAGGATATAAATGGCACGAGAACCTAGTGTGACTCCAATTTGGGAAGAGGTTGGATTTAAGGATGAGAATTTATCTAAAAAACATTTAATTACTAGAACAGATAAAGAGGGGATGATTACGTTTGTTTCTAAACTCTTTAGCGATATGAGCGGATATTTAAAAAACGAACTTTTAAATATTCCCCATAATATAGTAAGACACCCTTTTATGCCCGAATCTGCTTTTATGGACTTATGGGAAAGTATTTTGTGGGGAGGAGAGTGGAGAGGTCTTATAATGAATTTAAGAAAAGATAGAAGATATTTTTGGGTTGATACTAAAATTAATCCTATAGATAAAAACGGAGATTTGACTAATAATCCTGAAAAAATAGCCGGTTTTGGAGGTGTTATGAGTAAACCTTCAAGAATCGATGTAAAAACAATAAAAAAAATATATAAAAGTATAAGAAAATCGGATCTTTTAGATAAAAAAGAATTAAAACCTTGGGAGAAGGAGTTATTGGAGAGATTATGAAAGAGGAATTTTTTATAAAGCAGATTAATTCGAAATTTATAGGGGATGACGGGGCTTTTATAGAGAATAAGGTGTATGCCGGTGATATGTTTTTTGAAGATATTCATTTTAAAAAAGAGTGGTTTAGTCTAAAAGATATAGCGATTAAAGCTTCTTTGGTTAATTTAAGCGATATTGTGGTAATGAATGCAAGACCTAAGTGGGTGCTTTTAAATATAGGATTTCCTAAAAGTTATACTTTAAAAGAGATTAAAGAGTTAACCGAAGGGTTTAATGAAACTGCTAAAGAGTACGGGTATGAAATAATAGGGGGAGATACAATAAAAAATTCTAAACTTGCCATAGCTATGACGTTTGTGGGAGAGAGTAGAAAACCTGTTTTTAGAAAAGCCAAACTAAACGAATATGTCGCTTTTACCGGAGACTTAGGAAGTGTGGATAGAGATTTGAAGAGGCTTTTAAGAGGAGGAAAAATAAACAAAAACTCCAAATTTATAAGACCTAAAATAAGAGATAAGTTTTTTTATAAAGCAAGTAGGTATATAACTTCCGCCCTTGATATAAGTGACGGACTTTTTAAAGAGCTTGAGAGGATTTCAAAAACTTCAAGAGTAGGATTTAGATTTTTAAAAAAATTTGATAAAAGGATAGGTTGCAGTGGAGAAGAGTATGAAATTTTATTTACTTTTCCTAAAAAAAACTTAAATAAAATATTAAAGATAGCCAAACAGACAAGAACAAAAGTAAACGTTTTTGCAGTTACCACAAGAGGTAAGTTTAGAAGTGTTTGTAAAGAAAATCACTTTTAAAGGATTAAAATGAAAAACGCTATTGGGGATTTGTTTGATTTTAAGATTTTAAAATATGCCATTTTGCCGTTTGTTTTGGATTTGGTTTTTTGGGGTATTGTGTTTTTTATATTTTCCGATGATATTTTAGGGTTTATTCATTCGTATATAGGAATGTTGCCTTTTGGAGAGAGTTTTAATAACTTTTTAACCAACATAGGTGGGGGAATTGTTTTAGCTATAGTTTATTATGAGTTGGTTGTATTGACGCTTGGAGTTTTTTCCTCTTTTTTTGTGGATAGAATAGTAAAAGAGATTAATCAAAAGCATTATAATTTAAAAGAGAGAAGAGTTTCTTTGATAAAAGGGGTTTTGGTAAGTTTAAAATCTCTTTTAGTTTCCGGTATTGTTTTTTTATTTACTTTTTATTTACTTTTTGTGCCTTTTTTAAATATTGTTTATCAGATGTTTATTTGGGCTTTGGTGAATAAAAAATCTCTTGTTTTTGACAGTGTAAGCAGTTTTTGCGATTTTGAAGAGATGGAAAAAAGATATAATTTTTCTATATGGAGTCTGGTTTTTTTAACTTCTGCAGTTTATTTTATACCGATTCTTTCATTTTTCGGTTATACTCTGCAGCTTATTTTAATGACTCATTACGTTTTGAGTAAATGTAAGGACAGGGGTTAGTTACGGTTGTTGGGGTTGTTATGGTTTAACTTTTAATAACTATGACTAACCATAACAAGAAAGAGGAAAATTTAAAAAAAAATGAAAAATTCGTTTTTGGTGTTGGTATTATTACACAATTCCTCTAATCTCATTCCTTTTAAATATTCTTCAAATATTGCAACTCCTGCTCTTGGTGTTAGATTCTCATTTGTGGATTGTAATTTGAAATTTAGAATAGTTTGTGAATAATTCCATCTCCTGACTTTTTTTAAATACCTAATTATAGGATGATTTCGTTTTTATTTTGGTATCGAATTATTGGGGTACGGTACTGACTAAATATGCTCAACAAGAGTGCAAATTTTTTAACACTTCGAAAAAGCTAAAAAGTGCAAACGCAAGCGCCCTTCGGGTTAAGTGCACTTTTTTTAACGCTTTTTCTCCGTTAAAATTTGCAATTGTTTCACTTTATTTAGTCAGTACCTTAGGGTACATTATCTTGACAGGGAGGGGGTAGAGTGCTATAATTTTCTTAAAAAAGGCATTAATAATGCTTAAAAATTTAACCATCAAAGCAAAATTTCTACTGATTTTGGGTGTTGTTATATTAGGTTTCGTTATATTAGATATGTTGATGTTAAGAGAAGTTTCACTTTATAAAACTTACGCCGATATAGAAAGCCGTATTGAAAAGCTAAGGGGCGATATGTTAATGCTTAGAAGAAATGAAAAAGATTTTCTTTTAAGAAAAAATTTAAAATATAAAGACAAATTTTTGAAAAACTATAAAATAGCCATAGAAAACGCAAAACAATTACAAGAAGAACTAAATAAAGTAGGGTATAAAACAAACGAAGTCAAAAAATATATGGAAATATTATCACAATATAAAAATAAATTTTTGGAATTAATAAATAAACAAGTTGAAATAGGTCTTAATGAAAAAATGGGGCTTTACGGTTCCGAAAGAGATAGTGTCCATAAAGTTCAAAAATATGCTAAACAAATGAAAGAATGGGAAATTTTAGCTAGAGTTTACGAATTAAGAAAAAATGAAAAAGATTTTATGTTGCGACGCAATTTAAAATATATAGATGAACATTCCAAACATTATAAAACATTAATAGGTATGTTAAATGACGAGAATATGAAAAATTACTTACAAAAATATAGAAATGATTTATTAAATATCGTTAAAGCCGAACAAGAAATAGGTTTAAACGAAAAATTGGGAATACGAGGAGAAATGAGAAGAACCGTTCATCAAACGGAAAAAATATTAGAAACGCTAATGAAAAAAGTTAAATCTTTCGCAATGGAAAAAGAAAAAAGTTTAACTATTACTACTTTTATATTATCATTAATCTTTTCGGCAATCATTATTGTATTGCTTTATATAATTTCAAAAGAAATAAACGTATCCCTTTCAGAACTAGAAAGAGGATTGTTTGAATTTTTTGATTTTGTGGACGGAAAAAGAGAAAAGGTTAACAATATTGAAATTAAAAACAACGACGAAATAGGTAAAATGGCGAAATTGATAAATAAACATATAAAAGAAAGTATTGCAAAAATGCAAGATGATAAAAATAATATTATTCAAATAATAAATATGATAACGGAAATAAAAAACGGCAATTTTCAGATTAGAAGCAATATTAACCCTTTAAATCCGTTATTATTGCAAATAAGAGACGTATTAAACAGTATGACCGAAACACTTGAAAACAATATAGCAAGAAATCTAAACGATATCAATGTAGTAGTAGAAAAATACTTAAACAGAGATTTCTCAGCTAAAATCAACAATCCTATAGGTAAACTTTCAAAAGCTATAAATTTATTAGGTGAAGTAGTTGCTGACTTGTTGACAGAAAGTAAAAATATTAGTGAAGAATTAAACAATAAATCCACAGTTTTGAAAAAAGAAACAGATATATTAAACAACGTCACCGTAAAACAATCTGAAGAGCTAAATAATGTAGCTTCCAATATGCACGCACTAAACGAAACAATGCTTTCAACTTCATCTCAAGTACAGGAAGTTATAGAACAGGCAAACAATATCAAAAACGTAATTGACGTAATTAAAGATATTGCAGATCAAACAAATCTTTTAGCCTTAAACGCCGCTATAGAAGCCGCCAGAGCCGGTGAACATGGAAGAGGATTTGCGGTAGTTGCCGATGAAGTAAAAAATTTAGCCGAAAAAACACAAAAAAGTCTCGGTGAAATTAATGCTACCATTAATATATTAACCCAATCCATTGATACGGTAGGAGAGGTTATACAAACACAGACAACCGATGTAAATAATAATGCACAAGAAATTGAAAATATTAATCAAAAATTTGCCGACAATACAAAAATTGTCGAAAACATCAATAAAGTCGCATTTGAAATAGATAAAATGAGTTCTTCCATACTTCAAACGGTAAATAAAAATAAATTTTAACAATAAATTTCACATTCTTTCACCTTTTCTCTCTTATTTTTACATGTTTTTATACCGACTAAAGTCGGCGTTACATTCGGAAAACGGACAACTGAAAAGGGAAATTCTTATTGATTCTCAATAAGTCTTAATTTTATTATACAAACTGTCCCTTTTCATCGGTATAAAACCGCTGTCTTTTATCAGATGTATCAGTTCTTGCAATTCGATTCCTTTATACCAATCACCTAAAACATTCTTACATATGGAACAGAGATTGGTTGTAATAAATATAAGAAGGTTAGAAGTAAGAAATTATCATACAATAGAGGAATTAATACCAATCTCCAAAATTAATCAAACATTTATTTTGTGAAAAAAGAAAATGGTACTGACTAAATAAAGTGAAACAATTGCAAATTTTAACGCAAAATTTTTGTTAAAATCCGCAACCTTGTCTTTTTTTACTTTTTCGTTATTTAAATTTTATCAGCGTGAAAAAGCCTTGAGTCAGTGCCAAGAAAAGGTAAATGTAAGAATTATTTTTGCTATAATGTCAAATCAATTATGAAAGGTTAATATGATATACTCTCACGCTACTATTAACTTTCACTTTAATAAAAACTCCGAAAACTTTTTCGTTGAAGAAATACCCCTTTATTCTTTTGACCACACAGGTGAGTGGCTTATGCTTAAAGTCAGAAAAAAAGACGCTACAACCAACGATATTGTAAAAACATTTTCAAGATTGGGAATAAACAAAAGAGATATAGGATATGCCGGGCTTAAAGATAAAGACGGATTAACCGTTCAGTGGATAAGCGTGCCGAGGAAATTCAGGGACAGAATAAATAAATTCGAACATCCGAAAATTAAAATTGTTGAGCAGGATTTGCACAGAAACAAACTGAAAATCGGACATTTAAAAGGCAACAGGTTTTTTGTAAGGCTTAAAAAAGTTCTTCCGGTGGACGCTAAGAAAATAGAAAGGGTGCTTATAGATATTAAAAAATACGGTATTCCCAACTTTTTCGGATATCAGAGATTTGGTAAATACGGAGACAATTTCGAACAGGCAAAAGAGTTTATTTTTGGAGATAAGCATATCAAAGATAAAAGACTTCAAAAGCTTTTAATAAGTGCTTATCAGTCCAAACTGTTTAATGACTGGCTTATGGAGAGAATCAAGCTTAGTAATATTTTCGATATGAAAGATAATGAACTTAAATTTTTGGGATATTCAAAAGAGCTTATTAAATTCGTAAAATCTCAAAAACACCCTTTTAAGTTACTTCAGGGAGATGTAATGTGTCATTATCCTTTCGGGAAGAATTTTTATTTGGAAGATGTAAGCGATAGTGAGAGATTTTATAAAAAAGAGATAATTCCAACCGGTCTTTTACCCGGAAAAAAAGTTTTAAGGGCTAAAGATTTTGCAAGGGAGATAGAAGAGAAATACGATGAACTCCTTCCGGCTGACGGTGACAGAAGAAGTGCTTGGATTTTTCCGGAAATTATTGATAAAAGATATATTAAAGATAAAGCCTGGTATGAGATTAAATTTTTCTTACCAAAAGGTAGTTATGCGACTGTTTTAATTGAGATCTTAAAAAACGGAGTAAGCGATAATTTGATAACTTACAAAGGCGATAAATGAGTCTTCCTCAAATAGCTACCCTTGTAGCTACTTTAGTCGCTTTTATTTTAGCCGTTATAAAAATTGTTGTGGGAGTAATGAGTGGGAGTGTAGCTGTAATTGCGAGTGCTTTGGACTCTGTTTTGGATATGGTTATTTCTATTTTTAATAATATTGCCGTTAAGGTTAGCGAATCAAAACCCAGTGATAAGTTTAATTACGGAAAAGGTAAAATAGAAGCATTGGCTGCTTTATTTGAGGGTGTTATTATTACTCTTAGCGGGGTTTATATTATTTATGAAGCTATCAATAAAATTATTCACCACAATAAAATAGTTGAAATCAATTACTCTATTTATGTTATGCTTTTTTCCGTTTTTATGACTCTTGGGCTTGTGTTGTTTTTGAGTTTTGTTTATAAAAAAACTAATCACTTGATAATAAAATCCGATTTACTACACTATAAAACCGATTTTTTGACAAACGGGGCGGTTTTGGTATCTTTGATTATAGTGAAGCTTAGCGGGTTTTATTATGTTGATTTTGTACTTTCTATTGTTATAGGGCTTTATATTATAAAAGAGGCAAGTGAAATTATAAAAGAAGGATTTGAAATTCTTCTTGATGTTTCTTTGGATTTTCAAACGGTTCAAAAAATTAAAGAGATAATAAAAAAAGAGCCTCTTGTTATTGATTTTCATTGCTTAAGAACAAGAAAAGCCGGCGATAGAAACTTTGTAGATGTTCATTTGGTTTTGACTCCGGATATGAAACTAAAACTTGCCCATACGATAGTGGAAAGAGTTGAAGAAAAGATTAGAAAAATAGATCCGGATAAAAAGTGGATAATCAATATCCATGCTGATCCGTATGATGATTCTCATATTAATAAAATGCAAGAGGAGTGTGAGTGATGACTATTAAAAGTATAGTGTCAACGCATCATCACGATGCGTTGGTTAGAGAAATTGACGAAATAGGTGAAGAGAAAATTATAGATATTTCTAGATATTTTACTAAGAATCAGATTGATATTTTAGTGGTTACTGAAAATAAAAAGCCGATTTATGTATTAACAAGCAGTGATATTATAGATGCTTTAGTAGAACATATGGAAGTTATGGATATTTACTCTTATATTGACAATAAACCTAAAAAAGTTGTAGCAGTTAAAGAGAATGAATCAGTATTTGAAGCTTACAGGCTTATGAGAAATAGACACATTCATCATTTGGTGGTTGTTGATGAAAAGGAGGGGTATTATAAGAGTGTAATTAACTTTTTAGATTTTGCTTCTTTTTTGACCGAAATTGCTTTAAAAGATGAAATGACCGGTCTTTATAATAAAAGATTTTTTGAGTTTTTAATAGACAGATACAGTAATGAAAATATTGAAATCGGAATTATATTTTTGGATTTAAACGATTTTAAAATTATAAACGACAAATATGGACATATTTTTGGAGATGAGGTTATTAAAACGGCAGCTTCTATTATTCGTCAGTCAATTAGAAATATCGATTATGCTTTTAGATTCGGAGGAGATGAGTTTGTGATTATGATTTTTGCAAGTTATGAGGTTTTGAAAAAAGTTGCAAAAAGAATAGAAGATAAAATAAATTCTGCGAAAGTAGGGGATATAACTATTTCTTGTAGTTTAGGGTATGCTCATTATAAAACAGATTCAAGCGATTTAAAAGAGGTTATAAAAATTGCAGATGAGAATATGTATAAAAGAAAAAAGGAGATTAAGAGTTAAGGGCTTTAACTGCCTCTAACATCTTAATTCCGGCTTCGTTTACACTGTTTCTACCTAGATATTTAGCCTCTCTAGCTGCTATGTAGGCTTTGTCGAATGTTTCTTTTGTAAGTCCGGATTTTTTAATCGCTTCTTTAATGTTTTGAGGTAGAATTCTGATTTTTTGTTCTTTTACATACATACTACCAGTATCTGCGATTGCTTTTACAACTCTGTAAATTGTCGGGTTAATAGGTGCCCCGAATCCTTCCGGAACTCCACTCATAGCGTCGTCCATTAAAGTACCGAACTCTGTTTCTATAATGTGACCGTCAGGTAAGATTTCTATAAATCCTTTTGCTTCTAGTTTGTCTAAAGCTTCAACGATTTTTCTTTTTTCGTCTTCATCTTTTCCTTCAAGCAGTTCTTCACAAGCTATTCCGTTGCTAGGGATTACTTTAAAGATATCCATTTCGTATTTTGTCATAAACGGCATTTTTTCTTGAGTTGCAAGGTATTCATATAATAATCCGGAGCGACTTGGTTCATATGTTCCTAAAATTCTTTCGTTTCTAGCTTCTAATACCCACTCTTTGTTTGGAGCACTGAAGATTTTGTTTGAAATAGCCAGTGTTTTTACCGACCAGCTGTGAATGCTTCTTTCGTCATTGTTTTGGTCGTTGATTACTTTTTCTCCGTTTTTAGTTACGAAGTAAACCGCTTTACCTTTTTCGTCGATACCTTCGGTAATTAAACCGAACGCTTCAAGGCTGTATAGGTATTCTCTTAAATCGAAGTTGTCTTCAAACCATTTTTTCTTATCTGCCAAATCTTGGAATTTTTTAGCGATTTCCTGTTTAAGCTTTGGCATTTCGTTTAGTTTTCTACCGTATTTTTCGATTAGTTTTTTGTATTCTTTTACTTTTCTTTCAATTAATTCAGCTTTAATTTCATCAAATGTAGGTGTTTCTTCCGGATTATTCGGAACTTTTTCTTCCCAGATTTTTTTAATAGTTTTTAGAGTTTCGATTTCTTCAATTTCAATAGCGAATGTTTTTAACGGTTTTTCTACGTTTTCTTTTACGATTCTGTAAACTTCTAGAGCTTTTTCACCGGCTTTTGTTAGATTATCTACATCAGTAATGTATCCTAATTCTTCAAGTTGAATAGCACCTTCTAGAGGAATTTCTTCTCCGTCCGCTATTTTTGCTATATCTTCAAGAATTGATAAATCAAGTACACTACCTTCACTTGCCCAACCACCGTAAGTTAGAGTTTCTTTTACAGCTTGTCCAAGTTCTGTGAATGTGTAGTATTCTCCGTTTGGTACAGAGTAAGCGATTAATCTCATAGCTTCAAGTAGGTCTTTTTTATTACCTTCTACCGGTAGATAGTGTGCGTCTGTCGGTCCTTGAGGAGATTTTCTTATATATTCTGCAAGTTCAGCGTCAATTACAAGTTCCGGAGTTGTAATTTTATAAGCGTCATATAAATCGATTGCTTCTTGAGTAAGTTCTCCGTTTGCTGCTAATCCTCTTTTTTCAAGTTCTTCGTTTGTTACTTTTGTAGTTTTGTTTTTGTTTTTAGCAGCGGCGTCAATCATAGCAATAACTTCACTGCTTACTATTTTTTTTACCTTTGAATCGATTTTGTCTTTAATTCTATTTAGTACGTCAGCTACGATTCCACCTGCGTATGTTAGTTCGATTGTTGCCGGTGTAGGGAATTTTACAAGCCCGCTTAGGTTTAATTCTTCAACTATTTCATTGTTTAGAGCGTCTACACTTAGAGTTTTCTCTTTTGAGTTTAATAAGTCAAGCATAATGTTTAATGCTTCGTGTTTTATAATCATTTCTTAGTCTCCT
This sequence comes from Nautiliaceae bacterium, assembly GCA_039831155.1. Classification (GTDB taxonomy): domain Bacteria; phylum Campylobacterota; class Campylobacteria; order Campylobacterales; family Nautiliaceae; genus Nautilia. Next base: position 73,284 of record JBDONT010000043.1, read on the forward strand.
TTCATAAAGATTTGTAAAATTATACAAATATAATTAGATTAAGTCAAGAAGACTAAAGCTAATTACGCTTATAAAGATAAAGAGGAGTTATTCCTCTTTTTCCGGATTGACTGCTTTTGCTATTAAAATAGAAATTCCGTATAAAATTAAAAGTGGTACGGCCATTGCTATTTGAGAGAAAAGGTCAGGAGGTGTTAAAATCGCTGCAATAAAGAAAATAATTACAACGGCATATCTTGAGAAATCTTTTAAAGTTTTATCGGTTACTAAGCCTAGTTTTGCCAAAAAGAACGTTACGACCGGCAATTCAAACGTAATACCGAATCCTATCATTAATTTTAAAGCGACGCTCACATATTCGCTTATTTTAAGCATTGCTATCATATCGTTTCCACCGAAATTGATTAAAATTTTAAACCCTACCGGGAAAATTACGTAATAAGCAAACGCCGCTCCTGTTAAAAACATTACGGTCCCAAAAAATACAAACGGAATTAACAGTTTTTTTTCGTGTTCATACAATCCCGGAGCTATAAATTTCCATATTTGATATAAAGTTATCGGCAGAGTTGCAAATATAGCGGTATATAGAGCTATTTTTACTGCCGTTGCGAACGGTTCTATTATATTGGTAAAAATCATTTCTGACGTATTATTCATCTTTAACGCTTCCATTGCCGGCTTTGCAACCCATAAAAATATCTCTTTCCATTCTATAAAAGCAATAATAAAAGCAATAAAAAAAGCAATTAGAATTTTTATTAATCTTTCTCTTAATTCGTATAAATGAGGTTTAATATCTTCAAGCATTTATTTCTTTTTCTTTAGGAGTTTCTTTTTTATTTTCGGCTTCTACTTTTTTAATATCCGCTTTATCAGCATTTTCTTCATCTTTTACGGCATCTTTGAAGTTTTTAATACCTTTTCCAAGACCTTGAGCCAGTTCAGGGATTTTTTTACCTCCAAACAGTAGTAAAACAACAACTAAAATAGCTACGATTTGCCAAGTTCCTATCATTTTCAATCCTTTTTTTAAGAATTTTAGCATAAATTTAAAAAATGGTGTTAAAGTTTGCTAAAATTTTGAGACTTTTTTTAAAGGATTGAGTATGAAATTAGCTGTTTTTGATTTTGATTCAACTTTAATGGATGGAGAGACGATAGATTTTTTGGCGGAGCCTTTGGGACTTAAGGAAAAAGTAGCTTCCATTACCGAAATGGCTATGAGAGGGGAGCTTGATTTTTTTGAGAGTCTTATTATGAGGGTAAAACTGCTTGAAGGTCTGGAAGAAAAAAAAGTAAATGAAATTTGTCATAATCTTCCTCTAATGCCCGGGGCTAAAGAAATTGTAAATGAACTTAAAAAAAGGGGAGTTAGGGTTATATGTTTTAGTGGAGGTTTTAGAAACGCCACTTCTTATGTAAAAGATTTAATAGGGCTTGATGGAGATTTTAGTAACGTTTTGCACGCAAAAGACGGGATTTTAACGGGATTGGTCGGTGGAGAGATGATGTTTAGCCACTCAAAAGGCGATATGCTTAAGAGAATTCAGAATATTTTAGGTGTGAGTGAAGAGGATACTATGGTTGTAGGTGATGGGGCTAATGATTTGAGTATGTTTAAATACGCAAAAACAAGAGTGGCTTTTTGTGCCAAGGAAGTTTTGAAAAAAGAAGCGAATATTATTATAGAGGAAAAAGACCTCACGAAAATTTTGGATTTTATATAGTATAAGGAGAAATAATGACTAGTATTTGGGTTGATTATTTAGACAGGGAATTTTTGAATACGACGTTTAAGGAGTGGGTTAAGAGCGGTCTTGTAAACGGACTTACCAGTAACCCGGCTATTTTTGCAAACGCACTTAAAAAAGATGTTTATAAAGATGATTTTGAGAGATTAAAAGGTAAAACTCCAAAAGAAATTTATGAAGAAATTGCAGTAAAAGACATTCAAAAAGCGTGTGATATACTTGAGCCTTTATATGATGAAGGAAACGACGGATATGCGAGTATCGAAGTTGACCCAAGACTTATTAACGATACAAAAGGCACTATAGATGAAGCTTTAAGACTTGTGGATAAAATTGAAAGAGATAATCTGATGATTAAAATTCCGGCAAACGAAGCTGGGATAAAAGCTATGGAAGAGCTTGCAAAAAGAGGAATAAATATAAACGCTACACTTGTATTTTCTCCGAATCAGGCAATGCAGGCGGCTGAAGCGATTGCTAAGGGTCCAAGAACGATTGACGGGGTTATTTCTGTGTTTGTAAGTAGATTCGATAGAAAATTGAATCCTCTGCTTAAAGAGAAAAATTTAGCTAAAGATAGAGTAGGGTTTTTTAACGCTATAAAAATTTACAATCAGATTGAAGAGATGAAAATGCCAAACATTAGAACTCTTTTTGCGTCAACCGGAGTTAAACAAGACTATTTACCGAAAGATTATTATGTGCAAAATCTATATCTTCCTCATTCGGTGCTTACTTTGCCGCTTGATGTAATTGAGGTTATTAAAGATAAAGAAATGGAAGAGTCGTTTCATTTTCAGACAAAACATATTGACGGATTTTTCAGTTTCTTAACGCCGGCTGGAATAAATATGCAAAAAATTTATCAAGAGCTTTTTGATGAAGGTGTTGAAGCGTTTGAAAAAGCATTTGAAGAGATGTTAAAAACTATAAAATAAAAAGGGGAACGATATGACAAGACAGGATTTGAATAAATATTTAACGGCTTTAATTAAATATGAGGGTAGTGACTTGCATATTAAATCCGGAAACGGAATTAAAGCCAGAATTCAAGGTAAACTTGTAACGATGGAAGCTCCTTTTTTGAAAAAAGAAGACGTTTTGAACTTGATTAAAGAGATACTTCCTTCAAGATATGAAGAGTTTTTAAAAAATAAAGAGCTTGACTTTAACTATAAATTAAATGATGATTATAGATTTAGGGGAAATGCGTTTTTTCAGATTGAAGGTCCTTCGCTGGTTTTTAGGGTGATTCCTACTAAAATTCCGTCTTTGGACGAGTTGAAACTTCCGAAGGTTATGCATAGATTTGCGGAGGTTGAAAGAGGTCTTGTTTTGGTAACAGGGGTTACGGGTAGTGGTAAATCTACAACCCTTGCCGCTATAATTAACGAAATAAATATGAATAAGCCTAAACATATAATTACTATAGAAGACCCGGTTGAGTTTGTACATAAAGATAAAAAATGCTTAATAAACCAAAGAAGTTTAGGGGATGATACGTTGAGTTTTTCTAGAGCCCTTAGAGCTGCACTTAGGGAAGACCCGGATATTATACTTGTGGGTGAGATGAGGGATAGAGAGACTATTGAAATCGCACTTCACGCAGCAGAAACGGGACATTTGGTTTTTTCTACTTTGCATACGCTTGATTCGAAAGAGACTATTAATAGAATTATCGGAGTCTTTCCGGTTGAAGAACAAGATAGAATAAGAATGGTATTAGGTTCTATTTTAGAGGGGGTAATAGCTCAAAGGCTGGTTCCGACGGTTGACGGTAAAAGAACTGCTGCTATGGAGATTCTGATAAGAACTCCTAGAATTAAAGATTTGATTTTACAAAATAGGGATAACGAATTAAAAGATGTTTTGGAGGAGAGTAAAAAGACTTACGGTACTCAAAGTTTTGACCAACATTTGGTCGATTTGGTATTACAAGGAAGAGTTGCGGAAGAAGTGGCACTTGATTACGCTACAAGTAAAGACGACTTTAAACTTAAACTTAAAAAAGCTAAGCTTGAGAGTGGGGTTGAAGTTGTTGAAGAGTCTAAAATCGGACTTAAAGATAGTTGAAAATAAATTTTTTTTGGATATAATTTCAATTCTAAAAAACAAAAGGAGACAATATGCTTGAAGGAATAATCAGAGAGAGTACTTCTAAAGCTGCAACTAAAAAGCTTAGAAGAGATGGTTATCTGATTGCAAATATTTACGGAAAAGGTCAAGAAAACGTAAATGCTGCATTCAAAATGGGAGATTTCTTAAAATATTTAAGAAACAAAGAACATCTAGTATTTCCGGTAAAAGTTGGAGATAAAGAATACAAAGTAGTTGTACAAGAGTATCAAAAAGACCCGGTAACCGGTGAACTTTTACATGTTGATTTACTTATGGCTCAAGACGGTGTAAAATCTTATTATCACGTTCCTATTAAAGTTAAAGGAACTCCAATCGGACTTAAAAACAAAGGTGTTTTAATTTACCACAGAAGAAGAATTAAAGTAAAAGCGGCACCTGAGAATTTACCTGATTTCTTTGAATTAGATGTAAGCAACCTTGATGTAGGTGATAACATTTTAATTAGAGATATCGAAATGCCAGAAGGAGTTGAGTGCTATCTAAATCCATCTATTCCGGTAGTAGGTGTGATTAAGGCTAAATAACACTCCTCTTTCTTTTTTTTATTTATTGGAGGATATATGAAATTAATTGTTGGACTGGGAAATCCGGGTAAAAAGTATGAATTAAATAGACATAATGTCGGATTTTTGGCAGTAGATTATTTAATTGATGTTTTTAACGCTTCTAAAATAAATTCTTCTTTTAAAGGTGAGCTTTTTAAATCCAAAGATTGTCTTTTTTTAAAGCCTACGACTTTTATGAATTTAAGTGGTGAGAGTGTTGTTTTGGTTAAAAACTATTATAAAATCGATAATGAAGACATTATAGTCATTCACGATGATATCGATTTAAAACTAGGTGCTTTAAAGTTTAAAAGAGGTGGAAGCAGTGGTGGTCACAACGGTTTAAAATCTATAGATAAACATATAGGAAACGATTATTACAGAGTAAGAGTAGGTGTCGGAAGACCGGAAAAAAAAGAAGATGTCGTTAATTACGTTTTAAATGATTTTAGTGAAGATGAGTTTGAGTGTATAAAATCACTTTTTCCTAAGATAGAAAAAGCCGTACAAGATATAAAAAACGCTCCTAGCAGATATTCTCAAAAAGAGTGTTAGGTGTATGTTTTTTATATCGCTTTTAAATATTTAAAAAATTTTGTTTTTATTCTTCTTTCACTTAGTGCTTTTTATGTTATTATAGATTTAATAGCCAATTTTCAAAAACTTCCTTCGTCTTCAAACCTTGTAGTGCTTTATATTTATTATATTTTGCTTTATAGTTTCGATATGTTTTACTCTTTGGCGTTGGTATTTGCTTTTTTGCTTACTCTTTATCATATGATAAAGTTTAACGAGTTTGTGAGCTTTTACTCTTTAGGCTTTAGTATTAAAAAAATTTTAAAGCCATTTTTAATGGTGGGTGGGATTGTTTTTATTCTCTTTTTAATGTTTGAATCTACAAAATTCGCTTATTTTAGAGAGTATGCAAATGCGATTTTAAGCAACAAGCAGTATGTAGATTCCGATTTATTTGTAAAATGTAAAGATAGAGTCGTATTTATGAAAAAATTAAATCCTCTTATAAAAACTGCTTACGATATTAAGGTGTTTTATTTAAAGGATTTTAAAGTTTACAAAATTTTAGTGGCTAGAGAGGCTAAATTTAAAGATGATGTTTGGGAAGTGAAAAAAGCTTATATCAGTTTTATTACTCCAAATAGAGTGTATCATTATGTAAAAAATGTAAAAATTTTAAAAGATTTTAAGCCCAAAATTATTTCCAATTTAAAACAGTTAAATTCGATATCTTTGTATGATGCTATTTTAGCGATTAAAATTTTTAAAGACGTAAACGTAAGTATTCTTTTTAGTATAGTTTTGTTTAAGGTTTTCAGTGCCCTTAGTATGATATGTTTGATTGTTATATTTTTGATTTTATCGCCAATTCATCCGAGAGTAGCGAATGTTTCGTTTTTTTTGGTAAAATCCGTACTTTTTACGATTTTGCTTTGGGGAAGTGAGCTTATGATTTTTAAGTTCGCAAAACAGGGCGTTTTAAATCCTTATGTGTTGATACTTCCTTTTTTAGTGGTATGTGGTTATTCAATTTATCTATTTTATAAGGAGAAATAATGGATTTTAAAAAGTTAGCACAAAAATACGGGACACCTCTTTATGTGTATGATTTTAATCATTTTGAAAATCAGTTTAATGATCTTAAAAAAGCTTTTAAAGGAAGAAAGAGTATAATCTCTTATGCCGTAAAAGCCAATTCCAATTTAAGCGTAATTAAAAAATTTGCAACTCTTGGAAGTGGGGCTGATTGTGTAAGTATAGGGGAAGTAAAAAGAGCGTTACTTGCCGGGGTTGATAAGTATAAAATTATTTTCAGTGGTGTTGGAAAAAGGGACGATGAAATAGAAGAGGCGTTAAAGCTAGATATTTTAATGATAAACGTAGAGAGTGAAGCCGAACTTCAAAGAGTGGCTGAAATAGCGGAAAAACTAGGGGTTGTAGCTAGAATTTCTATAAGGGTTAATCCTAATATCGACCCGAAAACCCATCCTTACATTTCAACTGGACTTCACGAAAACAAATTCGGAGTTGATATAGAAACTGCTAAAAAGATGTATCTTTTTGCTAAAAATCATAACTCTTTAAATCCGGTGGGAATTCATTTTCATATAGGTAGTCAATTAACGGACCTTAACCCTATTCGTGAGGCTTCTCAAATAGTCGCGGACCTTGTGAGAAGTTTAAAAGCTATAAATATCGATATTAAGTTTTTTGATGTAGGCGGGGGTCTTGGGATCAGATATAAAGATGAAGAAACTATAAAACCTTATGATTATGCTCAAGCTATTTTATCCACTTTATCGGGACTTGACGTTACTATAGTTTGCGAACCGGGAAGATTTCTTGTAGGAAACGGCGGATGGTTTTTAACAAGCGTTTTATATGAAAAAATAAACGGAGATAAGAGATTTGTGATAGTTGACGGGGCTATGAACGATTTAATAAGACCAAGTCTATATAACGCTTATCACAAAATAGAAGTTTTAAGTAGTGTAGAAAATCCTAAAATCTCAAAAGCCAATCTAGTGGGGCCTATTTGTGAGAGTGGTGACTTTTTTGCAAAAGATGTGGATATTCCTCAAACAAATTCTAAAGATTTGGTAATTATCCACAGTGCAGGGGCTTATGGATTTACAATGAGTAGTAACTATAACACCCGTCCTCGTCCGGCTGAAATTGCAGTGGAAAACGGTGAAGATAGAATTATAAGAAGAAGAGAGACTTTTGAAGATTTGATAGCTTGTGAGGTAGATTATCTGTAAGGAAAAAGAGTGAGAGGGTTTTTTATCGATGTTCAGGGGACTTTGATAGACGATAAGAACTTTTTGCCCTTAAAAGGAAGCAGGGAGTTTTTGGAGTATTTAAACAAAAACTCTATTCCTTTTATTTTAATTACCAACAACACTAAAAGAGATTCGAACGAATTTAAAAGTTACCTTAAAAGTTTAGGATTTGAATTTAAATATTATCTTGACCCTTTGATGGTTTTGGATGAGGTTTTGGATACAAAAACAATAGCACCTTTTGGTGTTGATAGATTTTTAGAGGTTTTAAAGAAAAAGGGGTATGAGTTTGATTATAAAAATGCAAAGTCGGTTGTGCTGGGAATTAAGCTTTATTCGAATGAAGAGTTTAGTGAAATTATAGAGCTTTTGTTAAACGGAGCCGATTTAATAGGAATGCATAAAACTTCTTTGTATCATAAAGACAATAAACGATATCCTGGGCTTGGGGCTATTTTGGAGATGTTAAAATACGCAACGGCAAAAGAGTATGAGGTAATAGGTAAGCCTAGTAGAAGATTTTTTGAAAAAGCAAGGGATATTTTGGGGTTAAATTTTGATAAAATTACTATTATTAGTGATGATTTAATAGGAGACTTATTACCGGCAAAAGAGCTTGGAATGAAGAGTGTTTTGGTGTTGAGTGGAAAAATTAAAAGTAAAAAAGAGATAACTAAAAAACCGGATTTGGTGGTTAAGGATTTGGAAGAATTATTAAATTGGAGTGAAAATGGAAAAAGAGTTACTAAAGCTTAGAAAAGAAATTGATAATATAGATAATGAAATATTAAGACTTCTTAATAAAAGAATGGAGATTGTTAAAAAGGTAGGAGAGTTGAAAAACAACACAAACGCTCCTATCTACAGACCGGAAAGAGAAAGAGAAATTATAGAACGTCTAACGAAACTAAGTAAAGAACAAAACGGGATTTTGGGTTATGAAGAAATTGAAGCTATTTTTTTGGAAATTTTTGCAATAAGCAGAACGCTTGAGAGAAAAGAGAGAATAGCGTTTTTAGGACCTATAGGGACTTACACTCACCAGGCTGCAGAGTCTAGATTCGGGGCGAATGCTAGATATTTGCCTCTTTTAAATATAGAAGCCGTATTTAAATCGGTAGCTAATAAAGAATCAAAATACGGTGTTGTGCCTATTGAGAATAACACTGAAGGGGTTGTTGGAATTACCCTTGATTCTTTAAAAAAATACAACGTAAAAATAGTAGCTGAAATTTGTATGGATATTCATCACTCTTTTGCTTCTTATCAGGATGATTTAAGTAAAATAAAAAGAATCTACTCTCATCCTCAAGGGTATAACCAGTGTATAAACTTTTTAGAAACTCATTCGCTGCTTGATGTTGAATTCATACCTACCGAATCCACGGCAAGAGCGGCTCAACTTGCTGCAGAAGATAAAGAGAGTGGAGCTATATGTTCGAAAATAGCAGCTAAGCTTTATAACGTACCTCTTTTGTTTGAAAAAATTGAAGACAATCTTGCAAACAGAACCAGATTTATTGTAATAAGCGATTTTAAAACCCAAAAATCCGGAAAAGACAAAACAAGCGTAATAGCAAAAACCTCTCATAAATCGGGGGCTTTGTTTGAGCTTTTGAAAAAATTTAAAGAAAGGGATATAAACCTTTTAAAAATAGAGTCCCGTCCGAATAAAGACGATACTTTTAATACGTGGTTTTATATAGATTTTGAAGGGCATATTGATGATAAAAAAGTTCAAGAAATTGTGGATATGGAAAATATGATTTGGCTTGGAAGTTATTTAAGAGATTGTTAAGGAGAATTTATGTTTGAGAAATTGAAAAATTTAAAAACTTACGAAGCCGGTAAGCCTATAGAGCTTGTAGTAAGAGAATACGGAATTAAACCGGAGGATATAATTAAACTTGCCAGTAATGAAAACCCATACGGACCCAGCTCTAAAGCTATACAAAAAGTTAAAGAAATAGCAAACCAAATGCATAGGTATCCGGATGACAGTTTTTTTGAGTTAAAGGATGCTTTGAGCGAAAAATTTGATATTAAAAATTCAAATATTATAATCGGTGCGGGAAGCGATCAGGTTTTGGAGTTTGCAGTTCACGCCGTTAATCCCAAAAAGGTTTTAATGGCAGGAATTACGTTTGCTATGTATGAGATATATTCAAAACACGTAGGGGCTCAAATTTTAAAAACTCCTTCAAACAGTCATAATTTAGATGAGTTTAGAGAAATTTATAAAAAAGCAAAACCTCAAATTATTTTTCTTTGTGTGCCTAATAATCCTCTTGGGGAGTGTTTGGATAGTAAAGATGTTTTTGAGTTTTTGGATGAAATTGACGAAGATACTTTGGTAATAGTTGACGGGGCTTATCAGGAGTTTGCTTCTTATAAAGATAAAAATAAAGAAATTAAACCAAAAGATATCCTAAAATACCCGAACGTTCTTTATACCGGGACTTTTTCCAAAGCGTACGGGCTTGGAGGAATGAGAGTGGGGTATGGTATAGCAAACGAATATATCATAAAAAACCTTCATAAGTTAAGACCTCCTTTTAATATCACGACTCTTAGTTTGGCAGCTGCTATTGAAGCTTTAAAAGATGAAGAATTCGTAAAAATGGGAATAAAAAAGAATTTTGAAGAGATGCAAAAGTATGTGGAGTTTGCAAAAGAAAACTCTCTTTCTTATATTGAGAGTTATACGAATTTTATTGTTTTATATATAAAAAATTCAACTAAAATCGCTCAAAATCTTTTAAAAAAAGGTATAATTGTAAGAGATATGGCAAGCTACGGCTTTGATGCTTTACGTATTACGATAGGAACTCCTACTCAAAACGACATAGTATTAAAAACTCTAAAAGGTATGATTAGTTGAATTTTGAAGAGCTTTTTAAGCAGTTAATAGCTTTTTCTAAAAAGCTGAATAAAAAACAAAAAATGGTTATAGTAGGCTCGGTTGTAGCCTTTATAGCCGTTTTGTCTTTTTTAGTTGTATTTAACTCTTCTTCAAATAAGGTAGATAACAATTACGCTATTTTATTTGATAACTTATCTCCAAAAGACGCCGCTTTAATCGTTCAGTATTTAGATAAAAAACAGATTCCTTATAAAATTCCGCAGGACGGGGTAATAGAAGTTCCAAAAGATGTGGTTCAAAAAGTAAGAATTGACGTAGCGGCCCAGGGACTTCCAAAGTCCAGTAAAGTTGGATTTGAGTTATTTGATAAGAGTAGCTTTGGTGCTACCGATTTTGAACAAAGAGTCAAATATTTAAGAGCACTTGAGGGTGAACTTAGTAAAACCATAGAATCGTTAAATGCAGTTGAGAGTGCTACTGTGAATATAGCTATTCCAAAAGAGAGTGTATTTGTGGATAAACAAACCCCTCCTACAGCTTCTGTGGTTATAAAGCTAAAACCGAATATGATTTTAACACCAAAGCAGATAAGGGGGATTAAAAATTTAATTGCCGCTGCCGTGCCTAAAATGAAGCCGGAGAATGTAAAAATTATAGACCAGTACGGAAATTTACTGGGGGAGAATGACGAACTTACTCAAAATAACGAGCTTTTAAAAGCTGAAATCACTTATAAAAAAAGAATGGAAAAAGCCTTAGAGGATAAAATAACTTCTATTTTAGCACCTATTGTCGGAGGAAAAAATAAAGTTGTTGCAAAAGTAAACTTAGATATAGATTTTTCCCAGGTAAAATCGAAATCAACTATTTATTCCCCGGATAACGTTGTAAGAAGTGAACAGACTTTAGAAGAGAGTAGAATAGGTTATAAACCTAAAGAAGTGGGAGGAGTCCCGGGAGCTGTGAGTAACATAGGTCCCGTTCAGGGGATGAAGTCCCAACAGATAAAAGATAAATACACAAAAAGCGAAACCACTACAAATTATGAAATTTCAACAACCGTTAAAGATGTAAAAGAACCTCTTGCGAAAATTAAAAGAATTACGGCTGCAGTTGTAGTTGACGGTCATTATAAAATTACGAAAGACGGGAAAAAAGAGTTTGTGCCTTTGAGTGAATTGGAACTTAAAAATATAGAAAACTTAGTAAAAAACACAATTGGATTTAATTCCAAAAGAGGTGATAGCGTGAGTGTTAGTAGCTTCCAGTTTAGTGGAGAAATGGCTACTAGTGCTCCGATTACACCGGTAGGAAGAATTATGCAGACAATTGATATGTATTTAGGACCTTTTAGCGGATTTTTTAAATATCTCTTTTTGGCGATAGTTCTTTTTGTTTTTTACAAAAAGGTAATAACTCCGTTTACTCAAAAGATGTTGGAGGTTAAAGTTGCTGAAGAAGAAGAGTTTAAAAAGCCGGAAGTTGTTATTGACGAAGAGGAAGTTGAGTCAACTTATGATAAAATAAAAGAATTAAAAGAAAAAGTCGAACAGCAATTAGGAATTAGCAGTGACGTAAATGAAGAAGAGCTTAAATATGAAGTTTTACTTGAGAGAATTGTAAAAATGGCTGAAGAGAAACCCGAAGAAATTGCTAAAGTTTTAGAAAACTTAATAAAAGAAGATACTCATGAGACATAAGGATAAATAATGGCACTTTCACCACAGCAACAGGCTATTTTAGATGAACTTTCTATGGCTGAAAAGATAGCGATTTTGCTTATACAACTCGGAGAAGATTTGACGGCTCAAATATTTTCTTATATGGATGTCGAAACAATTACCGAAATTTCAAAATATATAGCCACTGCTAAAACAATAGATAAAGCGGTGGCCGCTGCGGTTTTGGAGGAATTTTATGTAATTTTCCAATCAAATCAATACATCTCAAGCGGTGGTTTAGAGTATGCAAAAGAGATTCTTTATAAAGCCTTAGGCCCGGAAGAGGCTAAAAAGGTTCTTGATAAACTTGCTAAATCTCTTCAAAACGAGCAGACTTTCGGATTTTTACAAAAAGTAAAACCACAGCAATTAGCGGATTTTATCGTAAACGAACACCCTCAAACCATTGCACTTATACTGGCTCATATGGACCCAAGTAGTGCGGCTGAAACGCTTAGTTATTTTCCGGATGAGGTAAGGGCTGAAGTTTTAATTAGAATGAGTAATTTAGGAGATATTTCTCCACAGGTAATTAAAAAAGTAAGTGCAATTTTAGAAACTAAGCTTGAAGCGTTAACCGGATACAAAGTAGAAATAGGTGGGGTTAGATTTGTGGCGGAAATTTTCAACAGACTTGGTCAAAAAGCGGCAAAATCGACTCTTAAATTTATAGAACAAGTAAATAACGAACTTGCCGAAGAGATTAAAGAGAAGATGTTTACGTTTGAAGATATTATTAAACTTGACAATAACGCTATAAGAGAAATTTTAAAAGAAGCCGATAAAAATCAATTAATGATAGCCTTAAAAGGGGCTCCACCGGAGTTAAAAGAGAAATTTTTGGCAAATATGTCTCAAAGAGCGGCAGCTGCGTTTGAAGAGGAGATGCAATTTTTAGGACCGGTAAAAGTGAAAGACGTAGAAGCCGCTCAAAGAAGTATAGTGGAAATTGTTCAAAAACTTGCCGAAGAGGGTAGAGTAACTGTAGGAGCGGAGGAAGAAGTAATTGAGTAGAATAATAAACGGTGAAGCGGTTGAACAACACATAATTACCGAATATAAGTTTAAAAGTTTTGATGAAGAGGAAAAAGTAGAACCGACTCCAAAAGAGGAGGTTTCTACCCAAAATCCACAACCACAACAGCTTACTATACCCAAAGAAGATTCAAAATATTTAGAAACAATAGAAAAACTTCTCTCAAAGATTGAAGAGTTAAGCAACAATATAGTAAGTATTCAGACTCAATTTGAAAAGCAGCTTAACGAATGTAAAGCCCAAATAGAGATAGAAAAGAAAAAAGCGTATGAAGAAGGGTATAAAAAAGGACAAGAGGACGTAGCCAACGCTCTTTCGAATGAATTGCAAGAAAAACTTAAGCTTTTAGAACGGTCCATTAAAAAAATTGATAATATTAACGAAATTTTTGAAGAAAAAATTTTATCGATTGAAAAAGAGTTAATTTCCGTAGCACTTGATATAGCAAAAGAGGTAATTCAAAAAGAAGTGAGTGAAAACTCTCAAGAAATTGCATATAATCTTGCTAAATCGTTAATGGAAGATATAAAAGATGCTACAAAAATTAAATTGAAAGTAAATCCAAAAGACGCAGAGTTTTTAAAAGGGAAATTTGAAAATGTTGAAATTGTAGAAGATGACGCAGTAAAAGAGGGGGGAGTTGTTGTTGTTAGTGATATAGGAAATATTGATGCTCAAATTTTAGAGCGTTTTAAAACAATCAAAGAAGCCGTATTGGAAGGAAATGAATGATAGTAAAGGGTAAAAGTATAAAAGAACTTGTCGAGTTAGCCAAAGATATAAGAAATAGAATTTTGGAGGTTGTTTCTAAAAACGGAGGTCATTTAAGTTCAACTCTTGGAGCGGTGGAACTGATTATAGGAATGCATTATGTATTCGATTGCGAAAAGGACCCTTTTATATTTGATGTTTCTCATCAGGCTTATGCTCATAAACTTTTAACAGGAAGATGGGAAGAGTTTGATACTCTAAGACAATTTGGTGGGATAAGCGGATACACTAGGCCAAGTGAGAGTGAGTATGATTATTTTTCTGCCGGGCATTCATCAACTTCTATAAGTGTTGCGGTAGGGGCTGCTAAGGCTATAAAGCTTAAAAACGAAGATAGAATACCGGTTGTTTTAATCGGTGATGGGGCTATGAGTGCTGGTATGGTATATGAGGCGTTAAACGAGCTTGGATTTAGAAAATATCCGGTTGTTATTATTTTAAATGATAATGAAATGAGTATAGGAAAACCAATTGGTGCTATTAGTAAATATTTGACAAGACTAAAAGCCGGAAAATTTTATCAAGGTTTTAAGGAAAAATTCAAAAAATTTTTAGACTCTGCTCCAAACGACGTTAAGTATGTAGCTAAAAAGTTTGAAGAGATGTTTAGTGTTCACGGTATTTTCTTTGAGGAGATGGGGCTTGAGTATATAGGTCCGATTGACGGGCATAATTTAGAGGAGATTATAGAAACTTTAACAATAGCAAAAGAACTGAAAAAACCGGTAATAGTGCACGCTAAAACAGTAAAAGGAAAAGGTTATAAACAAGCTGAAGGTTATTATGAGCATTGGCACGGAGTCTCTCCTTTTGATTTAAAAACGGGAGAACCCCTAAAACCTTCAACTCTCTCTGCTACAAAAGTTTTTTCTAAAACTCTTTTTGATATTGCTAAAGATGATGAAAGAGTGGTGGGGGTTACTGCTGCTATGCCAAGTGGTACGGGAATGAAAGAGCTTATAGAGGAATTTCCGGATAGATTTTGGGATGTCGGAATTGCCGAACAGCACGCCGTAACTTCTATGGCACCTCTTGCAAAAGAAGGGTTTAAGCCGTTTGTGGCGATTTATTCTACGTTTTTGCAAAGAGGATACGACCAAATTATTCACGATGTGTGTTTGGATAACTATCCGGTTAGGTTTGCGATTGATAGGGCCGGAATAGTAGGGGCTGACGGAGAGACTCATCAGGGTGTTTTTGATGTCGGATTTTTAAGAATTTTACCGAATATTACTATTTTTGCTCCGAGAGATTTTAAAACGTTAAAGAAAGTTGTTGAGTTTGCATATAAATTTGATAAAGGTCCTAGTGCGTTTAGATACCCTAGAGGTGCTTTTAGGTTAAAAGACGGGGTATTTGGAGCTACGGAGTTTGAGATTGGAAAAGCAGAACTTTTAATAGATAGTGAAAATATTATGTTAATTGGGTATGGAGACGGAGTCGGAAAAGCTTATGAAGTTTTAGAAAAACTAAAACAAAAAGAAATAAAAACAGGACTTTTGGATTTGAGGTTTGTAAAACCTTTTGACAGAGAACTTTTAAAAGCTTTAAAAGCTAAAAAATGGTACGTAATAAGTGACAATGCAAAAGAGGGTGGAATAGCCGAGATGCTTGAAGGATTTGTTAATGAAGAGGGGCTTGATGTAAGAGTAAAAAGTTTTGAATATCCGGATAAATTTATACCTCACGGAAGTGTTGAGGAAGTTGAGAAGCTTTTAGGGATTGATGTTGAGAGTATAGTAAAAGTGATTGAAAATGAAAATAGGCTATAAAAGCGATATTCATCTTGATTTTTGGATAGGAGGTGCAAATAATGAAAATAAAATAGAACGGTTTGTAAAAAAAATCTTATCTCCAAAAGAGATGGATGTTTTAATAATTGCCGGGGATTTGGGGCATTATAACTATCAAAATTTTTTACTTTTAAAAGTGTTAAAAAAATGGACTAAAAAAATTTTATTTGTTTTGGGAAATCACGATTTTTATTTGGTAAGTAATTCTCAAAAAAACAGATACAAAACTTCTTTTAAGAGGATAAAAGAATTTAAAGAGATGGTTAGTTCTTTAGAAGATGTTTATTTGTTGGATGGGGAGATGATTGAAATTGGTGGGGTTAAATTTTTTGGAGCTAATAGCTGGTATGATTTCAGTGTGGCTTTAAAAAAGAGATATTCTTTAGAATATATTAGAAAAACTTGGGAAGGTATTATGAATGATGCTAAAAAAATAATTCCTAAAATAGAGCCTATTAAAAATAGCCACTCTTGAAAAAGAGAAACTAAAAAGTAGTAATAACGCAGATATAGTTTTTACTCACGTAATGCCTTTTGATTTTGAATGTTATGAGAAAGATACTGTTTTGAACAGTTTTTATTCATTTAACGGGGAAGAGTTTTTTAATGAAAACATTAAATATTGGATTTTCGGACATTGTCATTATTCTTATAATTTATATGAAAGAGAAATTCGTTTTTGAAGTTCGCCTCTAGGATATCCAGGGAAAGGAGCTAAGTTTGAGATTAGTTATATTGATTTTAATAATTAGTGTTTTTATAGGATGTGAGAAAAAGATAACTTATAAAAAACACACAGAAAAATATTATCAGGCAAACCTTTGTAAAAGACTTGGTGGAGTGATGGAGTATAGACTTAGCGATAAAACAAGAGTTGATTGTTTAACAAAAGAGTATGCTATAGAAGTGGACTGGGCTAAAAAGTGGGCGGAAGGAATTGGGCAGAGTCTTTATTATTCTATAATGACTCATAGAAAACCGGCTGTTGCTTTGATTGTCGGGGATAAAGATAAAAGGTATATAAAAAGACTTGATAAAGTGGCAAAAAAACTTGGAATAAAAGTTTTTTTAATTGAAAAAGAGAAAAAGTAAGGAAAAGTTATGGCAAAAGCAGTTTTTGGAGGGGGATGTTTTTGGTTTTTGGATGCTGTTTTTAGAAGAGTAAAGGGAGTTAGGGATGTTGTTGTCGGATATGCAGGAGGGAGAAGAACAAACCCTAATTATGAGCAGGTCTGTACGGGTGTTACGGGTCATGCTGAAGTAGTTGAAATTGATTTTAATGAAAATGAGATAAGTTATGATGAGCTTTTGGATATCTTTTTTGAAATACACGACCCAACTCAACTAAACAGACAAGGAAACGATGTCGGGACTCAATATCGCTCAATTATCTTATATCTTGATGAAGCTCAAAAAGAAAAAGCCCTAAAAAAGATAGAAGAACTAAAAAACAGAGGCATAAATGTAGTAACGGAAGTTAAAAGGTTTGATAAATTTTATAAAGCGGAAGAGTATCATCAAAACTATTTCGCTAAAAATTCATATCAGCCGTATTGTGCTTATGTAGTGGCTCCTAAAGTAAATAAATTTTTAAAGAGGTTTAATGAATATTCAAAAAGTTAAAAAATTAAAAGCAGATATAACATATCTAAAAATAAATAGAGGCGTTGTTGCAGTTGATGAAGAAAACAGAGTCTATTTTTTTGATGAAAATGAAAAGTTTGTAAAAGGGTTTAACTTTAAACTCCCTAAACATAAAAAAGAGGAAAACAGTATTGATGTAAGTTATGATAACAGATACGTTCTTATCGCTATTCCTAGTAAAGGGTTGTATCTTTTTGATTTAAAGTTGAAAAAAAAGCAGCAGTTTAACTGGCATAAGGGGGATGTTACTTGTTGTAAATTTTTTGATGGCGGATATTTTGGAAGTGGAGGAGTGGACGGGCATATTTATCTTTATGCGTTGGATTTGCGAAAAAGAGTCGCTTCCCTTCCTAAACATAAAGATTTTGTTATGGATTTGGAGTTTATATCTTCTGAAGACACTCTAGTGGCAGGAGGATATGATAACAGTGTTATTTTTGTGGATGTTTCAAGTTTTAAACGTCACATAAGATATCCTCATTTAAAACCGACAAAAAAAGTGATGTTTAACAACTACCTCGTAACAACTTCAACATTTAGTGATATCATAAAATGGATTGAGTATGAGGATGCTGATAGGTTTAAACTTTATAAAGAGTTTAGAGATTTTGAAATAGTGGATAATATTTTGATTATTGGAGTTGAGGGTAAAATCGTTCTTTATGATTTGGAAAAAGAGGTGCTTTTAAATGAGGAATTTTTAAAAGTGGATGTAGAAAAAATAAGCGTTTATAAAAACTGGCTCTATTTTTCTTTTGAAGATACGATTTTTAAGGTAAATTTGCTTGAAGATGAGGATAAACTCATTTCTTTAATTGCTATGGAAAATTACAAAGAAGTTTATGAGCTTGTTTTAAAAAATCCTTTTTTAAAGAAAATCAAAGCGTATGAAGAGTTAGAAGAGATTTATAAAGAAAAAATAAAAGAAGCTATTAAGTATTTTGAGGCTTTGGAAGATGATATGGCTTTAAATGTTTTAAGACCGTTTTTAGAAGTACCTAGTTTGAAATTTGAGATAGAAAAAATAATAAACGACTTTAAAAATTTTGCAAAATTTAAACTGGCTTATGAGAAGAAAAATTACGCTCTTTTGTATCAATTAGCTTATATGTATCCTAATTTGCAGAAAACAAAAATTTTCGAACTTGTAGAAAAAGAGTGGGAGAAAAGAGTTGATTTGGCTTTTAAATATGCGATTAAAGGCAAAATTGAAGATGCAAAAGAGGTTTTAAAGCCTTTTATGGGGGTTGCTAAAAAAATTCCTCTTATAAAAAAAATTTTACAAGAAGCCGGTAAATATAGGCTTTTAAAAGAGAAGCTTGTAAAAAGGGATTTTAAAGGTTTTTGTACTTTAATTAAAGAAAATCCGGAGTTTAAAGACACTAAAGAATATAGGATTTTAATGGAGTATGCCCAAAACTTATATAAAAAGGCACTTGAACTTTTAAAAAAAGAGGATTTTAAAAGGGTTATTAAAATAATTCATACTTTAAGGGATATTGAGAAATTTAGGGATAAAGCCGTGGAACTTGAAGAGAAGTTAAAAATTATTTTGGAATTTATAAAAGCTTTTAAAAGTGATAAAAATAGGGCTTTTGAGTTGGTTAAAAAATATCCGTTTTTAAGAGAACTTAGTGTATTTAGAGAGTATGATAGTATTTGGAAGGATAAATTAAAGCTTGCCCAAAGAAAAGCTTTTGAGGGGAAATTAAAAGAAGCGTTGGATGAGCTTAAAGAGTATAAAGGGATTGAAGCTAAAAAGGCTAGGATTTCTTCTATGATTAAAAGTGCTTATTTAGAATATATAGACTCTTTAACAGGGGATAAAAGGCAAGAAGCTATAGAAAAATATAAGAAAAAATTCGGAGAAGACGAAGAGATTAAAAAACTCTCTTGAAATTTTGTTTAAGAAAGGGTATAATTTCACTCAATGCCGGCGTGGCGGAACTGGTAGACGCGTCGGACTCAAAATCCGATGAGCTCTGCTCATGTGGGTTCGAGTCCCACCGCCGGTACCATTTTTAAACTACATACTTCTTCTTTTAATTAATCATCATAAAATTTAATTTGTTGATAATTTATTTTGGAAAATCAAAACTCCTTTAGAAGATTACAGGAGGAAACAGATAAAAAAGAGTCTTATTTGTTTAAAGACTCTTTTAGTTTTTTACCAGCTTTGAATTTTACAGATTTTGTTTCAGGAATTTGGATTTCTTTGTTTGTTCCCGGAACTTTTGCAACTCTTGGAGCTCTTGTTACCACTTCAAAGCTACCAAATCCGATAAAACTAACTTTTTTACCTTCTTTTAACGCTTCTTGAATAGTTTCTATTGTAGCGTCAATTACTGCACTAACATCTTTTTTGCTAAGACCAGACTTTTCTGCAACTGCTGAAATTAATTCAGATTTTTTCATTTTTCCTCCTTTTTTGGCTTTGTAAAAATTTTACTCTTTTTTTGAATTAAAAATCAAGTGTTAAGGGCATTTTTTGTTATAATTTTGCAAAAAAAGGCACAATATGCAAGCTTGTGAACTACCTAGTCTTAAAAATGCTGAAAAAAAGCTTTGTGAAATTTTAAAAAACTCAAAAACAATAGTAGTAGTGGGACTTTCTCCAAAAGAGCATAGAGCTTCTAATCAAGTAGCTAAATATATGCAGGAAAAAGGGTATAAAATTATTCCGGTTTATCCTAGAGAAGAGACAATCCTTGGAGAAAAAGTTTACAGAAGTTTGGATGAGATTGACTTTGAAGTGGATATTGTAGATATTTTCCGTAAAAGTGAAGATACTCCGGAAATCGTTGAAAAGGCAGTAAACTTGCCGGGAGTTAAATGTATCTTTTTACAAGAGGGGGTTAAGCACGAAAAATCAAAAGAGATAGCTAAAAACGCAGGGATTTATTACGTAGAGGACAGTTGTCTTATGGTTGATTATATGAGATGTGAGAGAGAGGGTCTTGTATGATACCTCTAGAATCCATAAAAAAAGCTCACGAAAATATAAGCAAAGTTATTTATAAAACACCTTTTGCATATGCACCTATTTTATCTCAAAAAGTCGGAAACGAAATATATTTAAAAAAGGAAAACTTGCAAATTACAGGGGCTTTTAAATTAAGAGGAGCTTTTAATAAAATAGCTTCTTTAACCGATGAACAGAGAAAAAAGGGAGTAATTGCGGCAAGTGCCGGTAACCACGCTCAAGGAGTTGCTTTTAGTGCGAATTATTTTAATATTCCTTCAATTATCGTTATGCCGGAAGCCACGCCACTTACTAAAGTAAGTGGAGTTAAAGAGTATGGAGGAGAGGTGGTACTTGCCGGGAATAATTACGATGAAGCTTATGAATACGCTATAAAACTTGCAAAAGAAAAAGAGATGGAATTTATTCACCCCTTTGCCGATTATGACGTAATGGCAGGTCAAGGGACTATTGCACTTGAAATGCTTAGTAAAGTTCCGGATTTGGATTATATTATAGTTCCGGTCGGAGGAGGAGGTTTAATTAGCGGAATTGCAAGTGCCGCAAAAGCTATTAATCCTCATATCAAAATAGTAGGAGTTACCGCAGTCGGGGCTCCGGCTATGAGACTTAGCTTTTTAAGCGGAAGCGTGCAGGATACTACGTTTGTAAAAACAATAGCGGACGGAATAGCGGTAAGAGATACTTCACCGGTTACTTTCAAACTTATTCAAGATCTTATAGATGATATAGTTGAGGTTGACGATGAAGAGATAGCAAATGCGATTTTGTTTTTAATGGAAAGACAAAAACTTGTGGTTGAGGGTGCGGGAGCCGTAGGAATTGCTGCACTTTTACATCATAAAATCAAATTTTCCTCTCCTAAGAAAGTAGGGGTTGTTTTAAGTGGAGGAAATATAGATGTAACTATGCTTAATTTGATTATCGAAAAAGGACTTTTAAAATCTTATAGAAAAATGAAGCTTATAGTTACGCTTGTGGATAAGCCGGGGTCTTTAATGCATTTGACGGAAATTTTATCCAAAGAAAAAGCAAACATTGTATCGATTGGATATGACAGAACGGATTTAAATTTGGCAATCGGGGATGCAAACGTAAGTATAGCCCTTGAGACAAGGGGGCTTGAACATCAGGAATCTATAAAAAGGGCTTTGCATAAAGCCGGATTTAGATTTGTAGTAGAATAGTTTAATAAATATAAAGGAGAATTTATGAGTAAATATGAAGTTGTAATAGGT
Source organism: Nautiliaceae bacterium (assembly GCA_039831155.1). Classification (GTDB taxonomy): domain Bacteria; phylum Campylobacterota; class Campylobacteria; order Campylobacterales; family Nautiliaceae; genus Nautilia. Next base: position 94,569 of record JBDONT010000043.1, read on the forward strand.
TTAGAGGTTCACGTTCAGTTAAATACGAAAACAAAAATCTTTTGTAACTGTGCTACGAGTTTTGGGGATAAACCAAATTCAAATACGTGTCCTACGTGTCTTGGGCTTCCGGGAGCTTTACCGGTACTTAATAAAGAAGCGGTAAAAAAAGCCGTAATGTTTGGAAAAGCGGTAAATGCCGAAATTAATAAAAAATCAATTTTCGCCAGAAAAAACTATTTTTATCCGGACCTTCCAAAAGGGTATCAAATTTCTCAATTTGAAATACCTATTGTCGGAAAAGGGAGTTTAACAATAGAAGTAGACGGTAAAACTAAAGAAATAGGAATTACAAGAGCCCACCTTGAAGAGGATGCAGGTAAAAACATTCACGACGGGGAAGTTAGTAAAGTTGATTTAAACAGAGCCGGAACGCCTTTACTTGAAATTGTAAGTGAACCGGATATGAGAAGCAGTGATGAGGCTATTGCGTATCTTAAAAAACTTCATTCAATCGTAAAATATTTAGGGATTAGTGATGCCAATATGCAAGAGGGCTCATTTAGATGTGACGCAAACGTATCCGTTAGACCAAAAGGTCAAAAGGAGTTCGGTACAAGAGTTGAGATTAAAAATATAAACTCATTTAGATTTATTAAACAAGCGATTGAATATGAAATTGAAAGACATATTGAAGCTTACGAATATGACGAATATGAAGAAGAGGTAGTACAAGAGACTAGACTTTTTGATTCTAAAACGGGTGAAACTAGAAGTATGAGAGGAAAAGAAGAATCGGCTGATTACAGATATTTCCCAGACCCGGATTTATTGCCTCTTGTTGTGCCGGATGAGTTTTTTGATATTGAAATTCCGGAGCTTCCGGATGAGAAAAAAGAGAGATACATAAAAGAATACGGACTTAAAGAATACGATGCCGGAGTTCTTACAAGTGAACCGGAACTTGCTAGATATTTTGAAGATTTAGTAGAAAAAGGGTGTGAGCCGGTAATGGCTAATAACTGGCTTGCAGTTGAGCTTTTGGGAAGACTAAATAAAGCCGGTATTTCTATTGAAAATTCACCGGTAAGCAGTGAAAAACTTGCTAAACTAATTGAAAGAATTAAAGATTCTACAATCAGTGGTGCAGGTGGTAAAAAGGTTCTTGATTTATTAATGGAAGAGGATATTGAAGTTGACATGGCTATTGAAAAACTCGGACTTAAACAGGTAAGTGATGAGAGTGCAATTGAAAAGATGGTTGATGAAGTTTTAAGTGCAAATGAAGATAAAGTGGCTGAATACAAAGCGGGAAAAGAGAAATTATTCGGTTTCTTTGTCGGTCAGGTTATGAAAGCTAGTCGTGGAAAAGCAAACCCTCAAGTGGTTAATAAAATTTTAAAGAGCAAATTAAGTGATTAAAAAGTTTTTTTACTATTTAAAAACTACAACCGTTAGTGAAGCCGTTGTAAAAATTTTAGTCGCTTTTGCTTTTTATTTGGATTCAGCCGTTAGATATCAAAAGGTTAAGACCTTTTTTAAACGTTTGATGAACGATGATGATTATCTGCCAAAAAAAGCGTTTGATTTTTTTATGCTTTTTTTGGTTATAAGCAGTGTAGGGATTTTGCTTTATGATATTAAACACGAATTGAATCCTTGGATAGAAAATTTCGATTTTTATTTTGTTACGATTATTTTTGCCATTGAATATATTATCAGGCTTTGGGTTTATAATGATGTTCATAAAATAATTTTAGAAGAGTATGAAGAGTCTACCTTTTTGGAAAGACCCTTTTTACTTAAAAAAGTTTTAAAAAAAATCCTATTAAAGAAATGGGAATATATTAAATCCCCTTTTGCGATTATAGACTTTTTGGCTATTTTACCAGGATTTAGGTCTCTTAGAATTCTTAGGATTTTTGTAATTTTTAGGCTTTTTAAAGTTTTACGATATACAAAAAGCATTAATACGTTTTTGGAAGTTTTAGCTAGTAAAAAATTCGAACTTACGATATTACTGTTGGCAGTAGGGTTTGTGACTTTCATAGGTGGTGCTGTTATTTATGTTTTTGAAGCCCACGTAAATGAAAAGATAGATACGATTTTTGATGCAGTTTATTGGTCTTTAATTACTATTTCAACCGTAGGTTATGGTGATATCACCCCCGTAACGGAAGAGGGTAAAATCCTTACTATGATTTTGATTATAGTAGGGATTGGATTTATTTCGTTTTCAACTTCTATTATAGCTTCCGCTTTTACGGAAAAACTAGAAGAATTGAAAGCCGATAGGGTATTTAGAATTATTAAAAATATGAACGATATTTATTTGATTTGCGGTTATTCGAATGAGGCTGAAATTTTATGCGAGAGGTTTAAAAAGGATAATTTAAATTTTGTAGTTGTGGATATGGATGAGGAAAAAGTTAATGAAGCCATATTGAAAGGTTATATAGCCCTAAAAGGCGATATTACTCAAAAAAGCTTTTTGCAAGTTTTGGATTTTTCGAAAATTTCAAAAATATTTGTTTTGACAAACAACGATATAAGTAACGCTTTTATAGTACTTAGTGTAAAAGCATTTAGCAAAGGAGCTGAAATTATAGCTCTTGCTAATGATGAGAGAAACGTTAGTAAAATAAAAAAAGCCGGAGCAACTTACGTAGTAGTACCTTCTACCGTAACGGCACTTTTAACGGCAGAGTATATAGGTAACCCTATAACGTTTGAAGTAATAGACGCTATTCTTACCGAAAGAAGAAACGCTATTATTGATGAGATTATAGTAATTAAAGATTCCATTTTAGACGGTAAACTGGTGGGTGATATCGATTTTGACAAGTATAAAATTATTCTTTTTGGAGTTTTGAAGAAAAAAGAATCCTCTCTTTTAAACGAGACTTTACAGATTGAAAAGGGACACTTTTACTTTAACCCTCCTTTTGATTTAAAATTTGAAGAGGGGGATATTTTAGTAGTAATGGGGTATAGTGTGAGTGTTAATTATTTCAAATATCAGATAGAAAAGAGTAGTATATGAGAATAGCGATTTTTGGGTTTGATGATTTCGGAGAGAGAGTTGCCAGGTTTTTAAATAAAAAAGATACAATTATCGTTGTTTTAGACGAGAAAGAAGAGGCGAGGGCTAGAGAAAAGCTTTATGATGTGGTTAAACTTCACAATATAGACGATGATGAAATAAAAAAAATAGATGAGTTTGATATAGCTATTGCAGTTTTGCACGATGAAGATAAAAATCTGTTTTTATGTTTAACTCTTAGGGATTTGTATCCTCAAAAAAGAATTATCGCAAAAGTTGCGAATAAAGATAACGAATATAAATATAAATTAGCAGGAGTTAATAAACTTATCAATCCTTATGAGGTTACTGCTAATAGAATTATGACTATTTTAAAAAAGCCGCTTACTTTAAAAGTTATTGAAGAGATTATTTTTCAAGATAACAGATTATCGTTTGCTGAAATTGTAATTCCTAAAAACTCTTTTTTAGACGGGAAATTTATTAAAGATGTTTTTAAAGATATTTCGTCTTTGTATAATCTTTTGATTATAGGAATGGTCGATAAAGAACTTTCCGAAAACGTTCAGTTTGTTACAAAAGGGTATAATCACAAAATAGACGCAGGAGATGTGTTGATTGTTGTTGGGGATAAAGATGAGATAGAGAGATTTAAAGATGATTTAAATATCGTTAAAGGATAAAAAATGATAGGTATTATTGGAGCCGGTGCGTGGGGAAGTGCTCTTTTTTACGCTTTAAAAGAGAAAAATGAGTGTTTGATTACTTCTAGAAAAAGAAGAGATATTAAAGAGTTTGTAAGTTTAGAGGAAGTTTTAAAAAGCGAATATATAGTTATCTCAATTGCTGCTCAAGCTATTAGGGAATTTTTAAAAAAAGTGGATTTAAAAGATAAAAAAATTTTAGTGGCAAGTAAAGGGATAGACAATAAAGAGTTGAAATTTATAAATGAGCTTTTTGAGGAGTATGTAAGCAAAGATAATTTGGCATTTTTATCCGGTCCTTCATTTGCTAAAGAAGTTAGAGAAAAAAAACCGACAGCCCTTGTAGTTGCTTCTAAAAATATCAATCTAGCAGAAAAATTTGCCTCTTTTTTTCCTTCTTATTTAAAAATGTATACTTCTTTGGATGTTGAGGGGGTTGAGGTTGCCGGTGCTTATAAAAACGTAATAGCTATTGCAAGTGGAGTTTGTGAAGGGCTAAACCTTGGAAACAACGCAAAAGCCGCACTTCTTGCAAGGGGACTTGTGGAAATGGATAGATTTGGAGAAAAGTTCGGTGCTAAAAAAGATACGTTTTTAGGAGTGGCCGGAAGTGGGGATTTGTTTTTGACGGCAAATTCTACAATGAGCAGAAACTATAGAGTAGGGCTTAATTTGGCTAAAGGTAAGCTTCTTGAAGATATATTAACAGAACTTGGCGAAGTTGCCGAAGGTGTTTATACAACAAAAGCGATTTATGAGATAGCTAAAAGAAAAAATATCTACACTCCGATTGCAAACGAAGTTTATAGAATTATTTATGAGGGTAAAAACCCTCAAGAAAGCTTAAAAGATTTATTAAATTAATCTTCTTTTTTTGCAGGTTGTACTTTAGTTTTTGCTCCAAGAGCGATTGAAAGCATCATTCCTGTTGCAATTACACACATTGCGATTGCAACGAATCCACCGAATGGTCCAGCGAAATCCATAATTTCTCCTTTTTTGGTTTTGATTATTATAGCAAATTATGTGAATATGTGAATAAGTTTTGATAAAATTTTCTTAAAAAAAGAAGAAAAGATGAGACTTGATTTGTATTTGGTAACAAACGGCTATACATTTAGCAGAAACAAAGCCCAGGAACTTATAAAGAAAAGTTATGTAAAAGTTAATGAAAAAACAATTAAAAAACCTTCGTTTATGGTAGAACAAGATGATAAAGTAGAGGTTTTAAAAGCTCAAGAGTATGTATCAAGAGCCGCTTATAAGCTTAAAAACTACCTGGATAAATACAGTCTCTCTTTTGAAAATAAAAATGTGCTTGATATAGGTTCAAGTACAGGTGGATTTACTCAAGTTGCTTTGGAAAAAGGGGCTAAAAAGGTTGTTTCGGTAGATGTGGGAAATAATCAGCTTCATTTTTCTTTAAGAGACAATCCTAAAATAGAGGTTTTTGAAAATACGGATATAAGAGACTTTCAATATCCTAAGAAGTTTGATATAGTAGTAAGCGACGTTAGTTTTATTTCATTACTTAAAATTTTGGATAAAATAGATTCTTTAATTGAAAAAGGGGAGATTATTTTGCTTTTTAAGCCTCAATTTGAGGTCGGGCGTGAAGTAAAAAGAGATAAAAGAGGAGTCGTAACCGATAAAGAAGTTATAAAAAAAGCAAGAAGTAATTTTGAAAAAGAGACAAAAAAACTTAATTGGAAACTTTTAAGAAGTGAAGAGTCTAGTATAAAAGGAAAAGAGGGAAATATCGAGTATATTTACCATTTCGTAAAGGAAAATAATGATAAAAAGATATCCGACTAAAAAAATAAAAGTAGCAAATGTGGAAATTGGAGGAGACGCTCCTATTTCCGTGCAGTCTATGACATACTCTAAAACAAAAGATATTAAAAACACTTTAAATCAAATAAACGAACTCTATTTTGCAGGGGCTGATATAGTAAGAGTTGCCGTTTTGGATGAGGATGATGCAAACGCTTTAAAAGAGATTAAAGAAAAATCTCCTCTTCCTATAATTGCCGATATTCATTTTAACTATCGTTTAGGGTTAAAAGCTGCGGAAGTGGTTGACGGGCTTAGGATTAATCCCGGTAATATCGGAGGGAAAGAGAGAATAAAAGCTATTGTGGATGTATGTAAGGCAAGAGGAATTCCTATAAGAATAGGGGTAAATGCCGGGTCTTTAGAAGAACATCTTGAAAACAGATACGGACAAACTCCAAAGGCTATGGTTGAGTCTGCTCTTTGGCATATTAAGTTTTTAGAGGATTTGGATTTTACGGATATAAAAGTTTCTTTAAAAGCAAGTGACGTTCAAAGAACGGTTAAGGCGTATAGAATGCTTAGACCTCTTGTTGAGTATCCTTTTCATTTAGGGGTTACGGAAGCCGGTACGAAATTTCACGCCACTATTAAATCGGCAGCAGCTTTTGGGGCACTTTTGCTTGATGGGATAGGAGATACGCTTAGGGTTTCCATTACCGGGGAACTTGAAGAAGAAATTAGAGTCGGGAAGGCTGTTTTAAAAGATTTGGGGCTTTTAAAAGAGGGGGTTAATATCATTTCTTGTCCTACTTGTGGAAGGATTGAGGTTGATTTGCCACCTATTGTAGAAGCAGTTGAAAAGGCTGCTAAAGATATTAAAAAACCTTTAAACCTTGCCGTAATGGGTTGTGTGGTAAATGCTATAGGAGAAGCAAAAGAAGCGGATTTGGCTATAGCTTGTGGTAAAGGGTATGGGCTTATTATAAAAAAAGGTGAAGTTATAGGTAAGTATAAAGAAGATGAGCTGCTTGAAAGATTTTTGGAAGAAGTTAAAAAGGAGAGCGAATGAATTCAGCAGGTTTGATAACGGTTGTAGTTTTAGGTGTGGCTTCTATGGCTTTTATTTTTATGTTTTTAATTTTAAGGGAAGTTGAGGTAAATGAAGAGAGAATCGCTAAAATTTTGGGTAAAGATTTGGAAAAAATAAAAAAGGCAAAAGATGATGAAGAGTTAAAAGAGATTATAAGGTCTTTACCTAAAAATAAAAGAACAAAATTAAAAACTCTTTTTGAATCTCAAGATATAAGAGTAGCCGTTAATGAAATTAAAAAACATATCCTAAAAGTTAATCCTCCGGAAAATTAATACGTAAATTAGGATCTGCTAGTACCTCATCGATAATAATTTCCAAATCTTCTTTTGCTTCTTTTAGGATGTTGAATTTGCCTTCGTTTTCAGATAAAATAACACCTATCTCAATAGGATTGTTTGAAGCTTTAAGCTCTTCTATTAGTTGTTCATCGTCTGTTTGAATGTATAGGCTTTTGTATTGCAGAGTCGCTATGGAATCTTTAAACGGATACGTGATTTTAATAATCATAAAAAACCTTTTTTTTATAATTTTAGCATAAAAGGAAAAAATTGTGGAACTTTATAATCTTGATATAGAAAGAGGAGTGCTTAGTGCCATACTTTTTGACGGAAAAGTTTATGAGGATGTCGCTTCTATTTTAAAGCCTCAAGACTTTTATCTGCCTTTTCATCAATACGTGTTTGAGGCGATGGAGGAACTTTATAAAAAAGATTATCCTATAGATGAAGTTTTTTTAAGGGATTTTTTAACTAAACAAAACAGATTTGATGAAGAGTTGTTTTTGGAAATTTTAGGAACAGCTCCTATAGAAGCCGTTGAAGCGTATGCAAAAGAGATAAAAGATTTGGCCGTAAAAAGAGAACTTATTCATCTTTCAAATGAAATAAAAAAAATAGTTCTGGAAGAAGATAAAAGGGCTATTGAAGAGGTTGAAGAGATTCAAGGGAAACTTTTTGCAATAGCCACTTCAAATTTGGCGGGGGATTTTAAAAACTCTTTTTCCATTGTTACGAAAACTTTAGAGTATATTGAAGAGCAGAAAAAGAAAAAAAACCAAATAGTAACAGGGCTTGATACCGGGTTTAGCGAACTTAATAGAATGACTAGCGGATTTGGAGAGGGGGATTTGATAATTATTGCAGCAAGACCTAGTATGGGTAAAACGGCGTTTGCACTAAACTTAGCTTTAAACGTATTAAAACAAGACAAGGGTGTGGCTATATTTTCTCTTGAAATGCCGGCAGAACAGCTTATGCTAAGAATGCTTAGTGCCGCCGGGAATATCCCTTTGCAGGATTTAAGAAGGGGGAATTTGTCTCCGGAGGAGTGGAGCAAACTTAGCGAACTTGCAGATGAGTTTAGCCAAAAGCCTCTTTTTGTGGATGATGAAGGGAATGTAAATATTCATACTATAAGAGCTAAACTTAGAAAACTAAAAATGCAAAATCCTAATTTGTCTTTGGCTATAATAGACTATTTGCAGCTAATCTCTTCGGACCAAAGAGAGAGGCATTTGGCTATTGCGGAAATTAGTAGAAGTTTAAAACTTTTAGCAAGAGAACTTCAAATTCCTATAATAGCACTTTCGCAGTTAAACCGGTCGCTTGAGAGTAGACCGAATAAGCGTCCTATGTTAAGTGACTTAAGAGAATCCGGTGCAATCGAACAAGACGCCGATATCATTATGTTTATTTATAGAGACGATGTGTATAAAGCTATGGAAGCCAGACAGAAACAAAAAGAAGCACTTGAAAAAGGAAAAGCCGTTGAGGTTAATTTTCAGGAAAAAGAAGTGGAAGATGCTGAAATAATTATAGGAAAACAAAGAAATGGACCTACCGGAACGGTTGAGATGCTGTTTCATAAAAAATATACTCTGTTTACTGATAAATACAGTGAAGTTAAAGAGATTCAAATGAATGAAGCAGAAATAGAACTTCCGCCTATTTAATGAAAAAGGTAGTTGCTTTAATAGGGGTTTTAATTGTTTTTAGGGTTTTTGTCTCTTTTTTGGGGTATTTGGAGTTTAAATCTCATAAAGTATTGGAAATTAACGCTAAAGTGGTAAATCAATATAAAAAGAAAAACCATTGGGTCTTAAAACTCAAAAACACTACCCTCTCTTTTTATACCACTTCAAAAGACAACTTAAAAAACCTCTTAAACGATAACGTAAAACTTGATATTATTACTTCAAAAGTCTCTTTTTTTGATTATCTTTTTACGTTTTACGCTCCCGGTTTTAATTTAAAGCTTTTACCTTTAAGTGAAGTTCAAATTTATATCGCTTCTCAACATAAAGATGAAAAACTCTCAAACCTTTTTAGGGCGTTGTTTTTGGGTGAAAGTATGGATTATAAGACTAAAAATGAATTAAGTACTCTTGGAATTTCTCATCTTTTTGCTTTAAGTGGACTTCATTTAGGGTTTATTTCTATGTTTTTGTATTTTATTCTTTTGCCCGTTTATAAGATTTTTCATTCTAAATTCCCTTATAGAAACAGGTTTTTTGATTTGGGGGTGGTTGTTTTGGTGATTGAGTTTTTGTATCTTTATTTTACTTCTTTTCCCCCTTCTTTGGTTAGAGCTTTTGTTTTGGAAGTTGTTGTTTTTTTATATATGGTGTATTTAAAAAAGCCTCTTTCGCTGGAAATTTTATTAACGGTTATTGTTATTTCTTTTATTGTTTTTGGTTTTAAGGTGTTTTTTTTGGGGTATTTTTTGAGTATTTTAGGGGTTTTTTATATTTATCTTTTTTTTAACCATTTTAAATTCGGATTTTTAAGTTCCGTTTTGCTTAGTTTTTATATGTTTTTAGTGATGTTTGTGATATCTCATACGTTTTTTTGTAATTTTAATATGTACCAGCTTTTTTCGCCTTTTGTAAATATAGCTTTTTCACTCTTTTATCCTTTGGAGGTGCTTTTGCATTTTATGGGGTTTGGAGGTGTTTTTGATGAGGTTATTAAGAGTTATCTTTTACTGGGGGATAAGTTTGTTTGTATTAAGTTTCCTTTGATTTTCGGAGTTTTGTTTATTTTGGTTAGTTTTTGGGCTTTTTTCTCAAAAAGAGTTTTTTTTGGTATAAATTTAATATCATTAATAGCAATATTTTATGCAATAGGAGAGAGTGTTGGATAAGTTTAAAGACGTAAAAGAGTATGCGAATTATTTTAAAGAGTTGGTGGAAAAGGAAAGAATTGCCGAAAAAGAGTTTCATTTAAACGAAATTAAGCGTTTAAGTGGAGTTGAGAGACAAAAAAGAGGAAGAGCCGTCCTTGGGCTTAGGATGAAATTTGTAGGAGAGTTTTTAGATTTTAAGATTTATAAATTTAACAGAAACAATATGCCAGAACATCAAATAAAAGTTGGCGATATCGTTTTGGTTAGTAAAGGCGAGCCTTTAAAATTTGCTAAAGAAGCAACGGTTAGCGGGGTTGGTAAGAATTTTATAGAAGTTTATTCAAAAGAGCCGATTTTCCGTTCTAAACTCTATAGGCTGGATTTATTTGTAAACGATATAACCTTTAAAAGAATGATAAAAGCCCTAGAGAATGTGAAAAACGGAAACGTTCAAAACGACACGGATATTTTAATAGGTAAAAAACCACCTAAAATTGAAAAAGTGGAAGTAACATCGGAAGTTTTAAACGAATCTCAAAATGTAGCCTTAAGAAAATCTATAAATTCGGATCTCTTTTTAATTCACGGGCCCCCGGGTACGGGAAAAACTACAACTTTGGCCGAAGTTATAAAAAAACACATAGGAAAAAAACTTTTAGTTGCGGCAGACAGTAACGTAGCCGTTGATAATCTTCTTGAAAAGCTTAAAGACTATAACGTAGTAAGAATAGGTCATCCGGCAAAAATGGATTCTAAACTTATGAAATACTCTTTAGATGTTAAAATAAGACGCGATAAAAGATATAAAGAAATTGAAAAGATTATTAAAAAAATCGACAATTTGAAATATCTTCAGGATAAAAAATATAAAAAACCGACTCCCGGAAGACGCAGAGGTTTAAGTGATGAAGAAATTTTAAAATACGCTAAAGAAAACAGAAGTGCTAGGGGAGTTTTAAGAGAGTGGATGAAGGAGATGGCAGAGTGGATTAAAATTCAGAAAAACATCAATAAACTTTATGACGAAAAGAATAAAAAAACAGAAATTATTATGAATGATATTTTGGATAAGGCAGAAATTATTTTCGCTACCAATTCTGCTTGTGGGGGAGAGTTTTTGGAAAATAGAACGTTTGATGTAGTTTTTATCGACGAAGCGGCTCAAGCTATGGAACCTAGCACCCTTATACCTTATACAAAGGCAAAAAGAGTTGTTTTTGCCGGTGACCATAAGCAGTTGCCACCTACTATTTTGAGTAATGACGAAAGATTGAAAATCAGTATGTTTGAGAGGTTTAGTGCCATTTATCCGTCTGCTATGCATACGCTGGGGGTTCAATACAGAATGAATAAAAAAATAAACGATTTTCCAAGTTGCGAATTTTATGATTGTAAGGTAAAAACCGATAAAAGCGTGGAGAATATAACTATTTTGGATTTGGGTATTAATATTGAAGATTACGGAAAAGAAGAGCCTTTGGTGTTTATAGATACGTGTGGGAAGTTTTTGGAAAAAAGCAAAAAAGATTCACCCTCAAAATATAACCCTTTAGAAGCCGAATTTGTAAAAGAGATGATTAAAAAGTTTTTGGAAAAAGGAAAAGAGGAGTTTATAGGGGTTATTACTCCTTATAAAGACCACGAAGAGTATATAAAAACCATTCTTGAAAAAGAGAATATAAAAGATGTGGAAGTAAAAAGCGTTGACGGATTTCAGGGAAGAGAAAAAGAGATTATAATATTAAGCCTTGTAAGGGCAAATTCAAAAGAAGAGATAGGGTTTTTAAACGATATAAGACGTTTAAACGTAGCTATTACAAGAGCTAAAAGAAAGTTGATTATCGTAGGGGATGCTAAAACGTTGAGCAGTAATAAAACGTATATGAATTTGATACAATATGTAAAAAATAACGGCTTTTATGAGCAGATTTAAGGATAAAAATGAAAGTGGAAATTAAAAAAGAGGGGTATTTAAAATTAAAAAAACGTTTGCCTTGGCTTTATAAAAACGAGATTGTACAAATACCTAAATGCGATAAGGGAAGTATTGCGGATTTGGTTTATAAAGGTGAATTTGTTGCAAAAGCCTTTATAAATCCTTTAAGTAAGATTACAGCTAGGGTTTTGAGTTTTGAGAATGAAAATATAGACAGTGAGTTTTTTAAAGAGCGTATAAAAAAGGCTGTTTATAAAAGAAGATTTAATAATACCGATTCGTTTAGATTAATTCACAGTGAAGCCGATTTTTTACCGGGGCTTATCGTGGATAAATACGGAGATAATTTGGTTGTTAGTTTTACGAGTGCCGGAATGGATAATTTTAAAGGTGTGATTATTCAGAGTCTTATTGATATTTTATCTCCTAAAGGAATTTATGAAAAAGGGGATAAAATAAGAGAGAAAGAGGGATTGGAGGTTGAATCTTATACGTTATACGGAGAAGTTGATGATGAGTTTGTGATTGTTGAAAATTCTAAAAAATTTTTAACTCATTTAAAAGAGGGGCAAAAGACTGGATTTTTCTTAGACCAGAGAAAAAACAGAGAAATAGTAGGAAATTACGGAAATAAAAAAACTCTTGATTTGTTTGCCAATGCCGGTGGATTTGGGATATATGCAAATGCCGAATATACTAAATTCGTAGAAATTTCCCCTCTTGCTTGTTCTCAAATAGAGAAAAACTGCGAATTAAATTCACTAAAAAACTATGAAATTATAAAAGCCGATGTTTTTAAGTTTTTAGAGAGTGAAAAAGAAAAGTATGATTTAATTATAGTAGACCCTCCGGCTTTTGCAAAAAATAAAAAAGCAAGAATAGGAGCTATTAAAGGGTGGAAATATTTAATAGTAAATTCTCTTAAACTCTTAGAAAAAGAAGGATATTTGGTTCTTTTTAGCTGTTCTCATTCTATTACGAGTAAAGATTTGCTTGATTTGGCGTTAAGTAGCAGTATTATAGATAATAGTTATTTGGAAGTTGTTGAATTTTTAAAGCAGGATGTCGACCACCCTTATATGTTAAATATTCCAAACTCTTTATATTTAACCGGTGTGTTGTTAAGAAAAGTTTAAAGGAAGAAAATGGAAGAGTTAAAAAACGATAAATTTACTCAAATAGGGCTTTATTTTTTGTTTAAGTCTTATGATAAGAAAAGTTTAGAAGAATTTCTAAAAGAGTATTCACTAGAAGATTTAATAAAGTATTACGATAAATTTAACACTTTGTATTTAGATGAAGATGAGCTTTTTAATTATTTTGACGGGGATTATGAAAAAGTGGCTAAAGATTTGGCTCTTTTTTTCGCTCCTTTTTTACCGGAAGATTTTATAATGAGTAAAGATTTGGAAAAATTAAAATCCGATTTATCTAAAATTTACGGGGATGAAATAGCTGATGCCATTGTTAAGGCGTTGGAGATTTTGAGTTTGTTGGGAATGGATTATGATATTAAAGAAAAAAAGTATCTTTTAAAAGAAGTTTTTAAGATTATGCATCTTTTGGCAAAAATTTTAAAAATCTTAAAGGTAAATGATGCTTGAAAATTTGCAAAAATATATAAAAATAATTGATACCCCGCTTGATATTAATCTCGAAATCCCTCACCTTGCATATATTGAAGCAAAAAAGAAAAATCCGAAAATTTTAATGTTTACAAACCCAATGAAAAATGGTAAAAAGTTTGATATTCCGGTTGTTATGAATATTTTTGCAAACGATGAGGTTGTAAGAGATATTTTTGGAAGGGATTTAGAAGAGATTGCTAAAGAGATTGAAGAGCTTATAAAAATGAAACCGCCAAAAACTCTATCTGAAAAATTAAAAGCGTTTGGTAAGCTTTTTGCCATTAAAAACACTATCCCAAAAAGAGTAAAAGAAGCAGAGTGTCAGTATTATATTTATGAAGGTGAAGCGGCAACTCTTGATAAACTCCCAATTCTTAAAACTTGGGAACTTGATGGCGGTAAGTTTATTACAATGGGTCAGGTTTATACAAAAAGCCTTGATGGAAGTGTTAGGAATGTCGGGATGTATAGATTGCAAGTTTATGATAATAAACGCCTCGGACTTCACTGGCAAATTCATAAAGACTCAGCTCATCTATTTTGGGAGTATAAAAAAGCTGGCCGCAAGATGCCTGTTAGTATTGCTATTGGAGGTGACCCTCTTTTTACTTGGTGTGCAACAGCCCCTATGCCTCCCGGAATTTTTGAAGTTATGCTTTATGGGTTTATAAGAAGAAAAAATCCTCGTCTTGTCAAGTGCATAAGCAATGACTTAGAAGTCCCAGCAGATGCCGATATTGTTATTGAGGGGTGGTGTGACCCAAGTGAAATGGAAATTGAAGGGATGTTTGGCGACCATACGGGATACTATACTCTTAAAAAACCTTTTCCAGTGATGCACGTTGAAACAATTACAACTAAAAAAGACCCAGTGTATTACGCAACGGTTGTTGGAAAACCTCCACTGGAAGACAAGTATATGGGGTATGCAACTGAGAGGATATTTTTGCCGCTTTTAAAAACGACAGCCCCGGATTTAATTGATTATGCAATGCCAGAAAATGGAGTCTTTCATAATTTAATTCTTTGTAAAATAGCTCCAAGATATCCAGGACACAGCCTTCAAATTATGCATAGTTTGTGGGGAGTTGGGCAGATGAGCTTTGTAAAACACGCTATTTTTGTTAATGAAGATGCTCCGGACTTAAGAGATTATGAAAAAATAACCGAATATATTCTAAATCATTTTGACCCTAAAAATTTACTTATCAGTAAAGGAATAGTAGATGAGCTTGACCATTCAAGTATTAAAGAGCTTGTAGGAGGAAAGCTTGGAATTGATGCTACAAAAGAGGCAAAAGAGATTGATATTGAGATTTTAGATGATAAAGAGCTTTTTGGCAAAATTAAAGAGCTTGATGATAATGTGGAAGAGATTAAGCAATATATGACTCATACTAAAAATCCAATTTGCGTTATAAAATACAAAAAAACAAAAAGAGCCCGTGAAATTTTTGATAAATTAAAAGCACTAAAAAGACATCTTAGAATTGTAGTGTTTATCAATACCCCTGAGACTTTTAACCCTTATATGTTAATTTGGAGAGTAACAAATAATATTGATGCGTTGCGTGATGTGTGGATTGAAGAGATTATCGGGGTTGATGGGACAAATAAAGATAAAAACATTGATGATTTTGATAGAGAGTGGCCTCCTGATGTTGATACCACAAAAGAAGTGATTGAAAAATTAAAAAATCTTGGGCTAATTGAAGGGATAAGCGAAGAGGAGCTTAAGAGATATCAGGTTATATAAGGATACCTTTTATATACTCTTCTAGTTTTTTTAGTTCTTCTTTGTCTTCACCTTCAAAAATCATTTCTATAATTATGTTGTTTGTTGTATAGATAAAAATGCTAAATTCCGGTTTTATAGGATTTTGAAGGTTTCTTTTTACCGTAAAAAAGCTAATAGCATCTCTTTTTAGCTTCATCTCTTCTACTTCTTTATCATCGATTTTTATGATAGAATTAATTTCACTTTCGTTGTTTGATTTAATAGAGAGTGCGTTTGGAGTTAAAAGTTCTATTAAATTGATATAATTCATTTCAAATCCTTTTTTTTAAAATTATACTAAGGAGTCGGAAATTAAGCAAATAATTAATGAAATAGAAAAAATAATAAAAGGCAAAAGGAAAAAAATAGAGATAATTCTTAGTGCCTTTTTTGCTTCGGAAAATGTACTTATAGAAGATGTGCCTGGGGTTGGGAAAACCACAATTGCAAAAACCATCTCAAAAGTTCTTGGGCTTGAGTTTAAAAGAATTCAGTTTACTGCAGATATGCTTCCAAGTGATATAGTAGGTGTTAACTATTTTGACGTAAATAAGCAAGAGTTTGTTTTTAAAAAGGGTCCTGTGTTTTCTGAAATAGTTTTAGCCGATGAAATAAACAGAGCCTCTCCGAAAGCCCAAAGTGCACTTCTAGAAGCTATGGAAGAGAAGCAAGTCAGTATAGACGGGGTTACTTATAAACTTCCGAAACACTTTTTTGTAATAGCCACTCAAAACCCTATCGAACACGGGATTTATCCTCTTCCTCTTTCCCAAATAGACAGATTCGGAGTTAGTCTCTCAATCGGTTATCCTCAAAAAGAGTTTGAAAAAAAGATTCTTTTAAAAGAAAAAATTGAAGTCCAAAGCCTTGATTTAAATATAGACTTCATAAAAGAAAAAATAAAAAACGTATATGTGGATGAAAAGATTGTGGATATGATTTTGGGAATAGGGGAAATTAGCAGAAGAGAGTATGAAATAGGTTTATCAACCAGAGCTTTGATTTCTATGCTTAATGTTTTAAAAGCTTATGTTTATATAAAAGAAAAAGAGTTTGCAATAGACCAGTATGTCGTTGATATATTGCCTTATTGTGTAAACCATAGATTAAAAGATGAAAATGCTCATAAAAAAATTATTCAAGCCCTCTATTAAAGTTAGAAAAACCAAATATTTTTATTTGGTTATTTTATTTATGCTTTTACTTTTTGGGGCTAGTTATGTTCATAACAATAATATAGCCTATATAGGACTTTTTTTGGTTTTTGGTGTAAGTTTTGTTTCGGTAATTATAGGTAGAATTAATATCAAAAAAGCAAAATATAAACCCCTGCCTCAAAGGGTTTTTACTAATTCTTGGGTGGATTTGAAGCTTATAAAAGATGGGGAGTTTTTTGCAGATGTAAAGAGTAGGGTGTTTTTAAAAAAAAGAGGATTTAATAAAATAAAATTAAAAGTAAAAAGCGACTATCCTTTGAAGCTGGCTTATTTTATAAAAGAGATAGAAGTTGAGTTGCTGGTTTATCCTCAGCTTAAAGGGAAATCTCTTTTATCTTACGGTAAAGATATGGAATTTAGAGGGCTTAAGAAATATTACTACAACGAACCCAAATATATCCACTGGCCGTCTTTTGCCAAAGGAGATTTGCAAGTTAAGGTATTCGGAAGTGAAGGAGAGGGGGAGAGTGTTTTTTATTATGAAAAGATACCTGGAGATAAAGAGAGTAAAATTTCTCAACTTGCTTTATGGGCTTATGAAGGGTTTAAAAACGGAGTGAAATTTAAAATAATTTTTCCTGATAAGGAGATATCTTATAAAGAGGGGTTTGATGAAGTATTTAAAACACTTGCAACCTATTGATATTTTAATATTTTTGACTTTTTTTCCTTTTTGGTTTGTTTTACCTTTTTTGGTAAAAGTTTTTGCAATAGTGGGGATTTATTTGGTTTATAAAAAATCTACTGCTCTTTTGGCTTTTTTGGGGGCTTTTAGTATTATGTTGTCTTTTTACAATTTTTGGGAGCTTAGGGATTTTAGGGTTTATATTCTCTTTTTGGTTTCAATGCTTTTGTGGGGAGTTTATTTGCAAAGGACAAAAGAGGAGAATTTTTATTTAAGACTCTCTCCCGTTTTGTTTTTTTTAATGAGTGTAGTCTTTTTTCAAAATATTTATATGGCTTTTTATGTTGTTTTTGAGGTGTTTGTTTTTGTAGTGGTGGTTTTAACCGGATATATGGATTTAAAAAAGGCTTTAAAAAAAGCCGGGGTTATTTTTGCTTTTTCTTTTCCTATAGGCGTGGTGCTTTTTTTGGTGTTTCCCAGAATTCATCAGACTCATTTTGTATTTGGATTTGAAGATAAAAACGTTTATAGTGGATTTAGTAAGAATGTGGATACTTCTTTAAAAGATGTTAAGTTAAACAGTTTTTTAGTTGCCGAATTTAAACTCTCTAAAGATTATAAAAGAGTCTATTTAAGAGGTAATGTTTTAAATGAGTTTAAAAACGGAATTTGGTATGAGGGAAAAAGCGTAAAAGATAAACTTATTAAAATCTCCGAACTTGAAGTATATTACCTAAAACAGACTCCCACAAACGATAAGTATATTTTTGCAGTTGATTTACCGATAGAGAGTGATTACGGAAAAATTAATAAAAATTTTGTTTTAGTATCTAAAAGCGTAATAAAAAGACCTCTTTTTATTCAGATAACTTCTGCTATAAACCCTATATACGGGCCTGTTGTTTATCCTTATAACGATTTGGCTTATGATAAAAGTAAAAACTTAAAAATACAAAAGCTTATAAAAAATATAAAATTAAAAAGCGATAAAGAAAAACTAAAAGAGATAATTAAGCTTTTTAAATCCCAAAAGCTAAAATACTCTTTAAAAGCTAATTTGGACTCTTTAAATATCGTTGATACTTTGTTTGAAAAAAAGAGAGGCTATTGTGTGCATTTTGCGTCGGCTTTTGCTATTTTAGCCAGAATGGTAGGGCTTCCTAGCAGAATTGTAAACGGATTTGTTGCTAAAAAATCTATAAACGGGTATTATAAGGTTTATTCAAAAGACGCTCATACGTGGGTTGAAGTGCTTGTTGATAACAGATGGATAAGAGTTGACCCCACTCTTTTTACTTATAATCATAAATCTACAAAAAAACAAAAGAGTTTTTCAGTTTCTGAATATCTCTCTTATGTGAAGTTTTTATTGGAAGAGTGGATTTTAAGGTATGACGTTACGAAGCAAAAGAGATTTTTTGCGTTTTTTAAAATAAATTTTATTTATTTTTTTGGCTTGGTTGTTGTGGTTTTAGGGGTGTTTTTGTTGTTTAGAGGTTTTAAGAAAAAGTCTCTTTTAGAGCCTCTTTTTAAGAAGATAGGAAGACCTCATAAAGAGAGCATATATAGTTTCTTAAAAAGTTTCAATAATGAAAAACTTGACGAAATTAACGAACTTTATCATAAAATTACATACTATAAAGCTACAAAAGAAGATATAAAAAAACTAAAAAAACTGATTAAGGAGTTTAAGTGGACTTAAAAGAGATATTTTTATTTAAAGGTTTAAGTGAGGAGGAGTTAAGAGAGATTGAGAGTTTTTCTATTTTAAAACATCTTAAAAAAGATGAGGTGGTGTTTTATGAAAAGGAAAATCCGAGTTATTTACATCTTTTATTAAAAGGAAGTGCAAGGGTGTATAAAGTGGATAATAAAGGAAATGAACTTATTATCCATAAATTTATGCCGATTTCGTTAATAGCCGAACTTGCCAATTTCGAAAACATTCCTTATCCGGCTAACTGTGCTATGGATAGTGACGGAATGATTTTAAAAATAGAGTTTGAGAAGTTTAAAAAATTTATGAAAAGTGGGGATGTCTGTTTTTCCATAATGAGTTCTTTACTTAAAAAAATGAAATTTTTAGACGGGATTATCCAAGATAATCTTATTTTAGATACAGAAACAAAAATCGCTAAGTTTATTTATGAAAACGAAAAACTTTTTTCTGAATTAAAACAGCATAATATAGCTGCTATTTTAAATATAAAGCCCGAAACCCTAAGCAGAAAATTAAAAAAATTTAAAGAGTTGGGAATTATCGAAAATAGAGGCAGTAAGCTTATAGTAAAAGATAAAGAAAAAATTAAACAATATTTTAGTTGGTAGCATTTATCATTTTAAAAAATCCTGCTGTTACCGTATCTATGGTGTTTATATGGTTGTGAAGCCAAGGGATAAAGGTTTTTATTAGGTACTTTTTTAACTCTTCTTTATCTTCTGTATTTAGATTTTTTAATTCGTTTAAGATTCTGTCGTGTTCCGTTTTGTGAGGAATATAGGCAAAAAAATTATATTTTTGCATAAGATTTTCTTCAAACGCAAAGTGTTCTTTAACATCTTTTAAAAACTCTTCAAACGCTTTATTTACATCTAGATTTTTTTCTATAGCTTCTAGGAGATTTTTTAGATATGTTATTTCTCTTTGATGAATTTCGTTCATCGGTTCAAAAGCTACTAATGAAATTTCAAACATTTAAAACCTTTTTTTTAAATTGAGGCAAAAAGCCCCGAAGGAGGATTGCGTGATTAACTAGCTAATTCTGTTCCGAAATCTTTGTGGATGTCTCCACTTATTACACCGAAATTGAAGTTTTCAACTAAGAAGTTTACAATAGCTTCATCTGCAAATTGAGGAGCGTTTGGTCCGATTAAAATATCTTTTATTCCAAGGCTTAGCAATGCTAAAAGAATAATAATCGCTTTTTGCTCCATCCATAAAAGTGCAATTGATACCGGTAAATCGTTTACGTCTTCCACACCTAAAGTATTCGCCACGGCAAGTGCTATATGAACGGCTCCATTGGAATCGTTACATTGACCAAGGTCTATGTATCTAGGGATATCGGTACCAGGTACTGTTCCGAAGTCCACATCGTTAAATCTGAATTTACCACAGCTTGATGTAATGATAATATGGTCTTTCGGTACTGCAAGAGCCAGTTCTCTAAAGTAATCTCTTTTTCTACCAGGTGCGTCACATCCGGCTATTACCCATACTCTTTTTAGTTTTCCTTTATTTATGGCTTCTAAAATTTTAGCTCCGTATACATCAAGAACGGTTTTATAATGATGTCCGGTTTTGATTTTTTCATCACTCTCAAACCCTGTTACATCCGGAAGTTCTAAAGTATGGTCGATTAACGGGTCGAAATTGTCGTTTTCAATTTTTTTGGCACCTTCAATTCCTACGATTTTGTAAGTATAAAGTCTATCGATATAGTTTTTAACTTTTGGTGATTTTTCCGGTGGTACGATACAGTTGGTGTTTACTACACAAGTTCCGTTCCATTTAGAAAAAATATCTGTTTGGTCAAACCACGCTTTACCGATGTTACCTTTTAGGTTTTTGAATTTTCTAAGATGTGGATATCCGTGTGCCGGTAACATTTCAGAGTGAGTGTATACGTTTATTTTATCGGATAAACCTCTCTCTTCAATTCTTTTTAGAAGTTTTTCAAGCATATCAAGGTTGTGACCTGAAACTAAAATTCCTTTTCCTTCAGCTTTATTTTGAGTAACTTCTACCGGAGTTGGAATTCCTAGTGCTTTTGTGTGAAGGTCGGATAATAAATCCATAACTTTTACACCGGCGTTTCCTACTTTCATAAGCTGTTGAATGTGCTCATCAAAGTTGAAGTTTACGTTTGTTAGAGTAAAATATAAAGTTTCGCTTGTTACATCGTCGATTTCAAGCATTGTTTTCCAGTCGTTGTCATTACCGAATTTTTCGATAAGTTCTCTTGCGTGTTCTCTATATGCGGATAAACCTCTAAGACCGTAAGTCATTAAATCTTGAAGTCTTGCTTTTGTAGATGTTTTACCGCATACACCTTTGCTCTCACCATGGCTACCACATCCACCAGGTGCACTCATCTCACATTGCCAACATAAAAATTGTAAATCACAAGATTTTGAAGGTTCTTCTTTTTTTCCGAATAATCCGAACATTTTTTGCTCCTTAAGTTTTTCTTACAGGAGCATTGTAAACTATTTAAAAAATTAAATCATTGATTTTAATCAATAGAGTTATTTTTTTATTCTTTTTAGTTTTTCTATCCCTTTTAAGTCTTCTTCATTCCATTGATAGTAAGTCCCGAAAATTCTATCCCATATGTCGGTTGTAATTCCGTGGTTTAGTTTCGGTTTTTTGTGATGAACGAAATGAAACTCTTGCATATATCTCCAGTAATTGCTGGCAAATTCGCGTCTATGCATAATGTGATGCATTATTCCGTAGTTAAAATACCCTAAAGTCATTCCTCCTACTATTGCAAAAGCATCGCTGCTTGGCATAAAAAAGTGAAACAGCCATGCAAAAAATGAGGCTATTACGGCACTCATAAAAAACGGCATTGCATCGTAACTAAAAGGGTTTTGATGATGGTGAGCGTGACCTTCTATAAAAATTTTTAGCGGATGTTCTTCATGAAATAGCCAAGCGTGAACGGCATATTCTAAAAACGTAAAAAATATTACCCCTACAATAAATAAAGCAAAACTAGCCCAAATGTCTTTTGAATAGTATAAACTTAAGCCTAAAAACACTACTGCAGTTAAAAAATCGGTAAATAAACTTAAATAGTAATTCCATTTTGAAGAAGTTATTTTTAAGATGATTTCTTTCATTTCTCTCTCCTTAAGAAGGACTTATAGGTAGTTATAATTTGTAATTATACCAGAAATAATGTTTCTTTTGGTATAATTTAGTAAAAAAAAGGATTGTTAATGTTTAAAAATAGAGAGGAGGCTGGGAAGTTCTTAGCTCAAAGATTAAAAAAACTTCAAGAAGAAAAAAAAATCATAGACCCGATAGTTGTGGCTATTCCAAGAGGGGGAGTGGCAGTAGGTGCTGAAATTGCAAAAGAGTTAAATGCTCCTTTGGATTTACTTTTTGTAAAAAAAATACCGGCTCCTAATAACGAAGAACTTGCAATAGGGAGTATTAGCGAAAACGGATTGGTGTTTTTAAATCAAGCGTTAGTTAATACGTTAGGGGTGGAAGAAAATTATTTACAAGAAAGAGGAGTTGAAAAAATTCAAGAAATGGCAAGACTTAGAGACAAATATAAGCACGAACCTGTTTTGCTTGAAGAGAAGGATGTGATTTTAGTCGATGACGGTATAGCAACTGGTGCTAGTATGTATCTTGCTGCTCAAAGTATCGTAAGAGACAGACCAAGAAGCGTAATAATCTCAGCTCCCGTTATGCCAAATGATGAAACTATTATAAACACTTTAAAAAGCGTATCTCATCATATGGAAATTTTAAAAACTGCTGATAATTTTATGAGTGTAAGTAAGTGGTATGAGGATTTTCATCAACTAAGTGATAAAGAAGTTAAGGATATTTTAAAAGAATTTCAGTAATTAATGGTGCGACGGGAGGGACTCGAACCCTCACGGGCTAATGCCCACAAGGCCCTCAACCTTGCGTGTCTACCAATTCCACCACCGTCGCTTGGATTGAAATTATATCAAAAATTTAAGCAAAATAGAAGTTTTTTATTTTTATCTCTTTTTTTATTTTTTCAATTTCGGATTTTATTTTTTTGTTTACTATTTCAAGTAAAGAATCTAGATATTTTTTAAGTTTTTTAGCCGTACTTTCGTCTAGTTCGTAATTTTTTACTATTTTTTCTATTTTTTGCAGTTTTATTAAAAGTTTTCCTTTTGAATTTATTATATTTTCTATTTCGGTATTGGGGTTAAAGATAGAAAAGTTTTTTACGTTTTTAGTAAGAATAATTGTGTTTTCGGATTTTACTTCTATATTACAGCCGTCTAATTTTAATATGGTTTTTACTTTTTTGTTTATATAAGTGGTGTTTAAGTGTAAAGTTGTTTTTTGAGAAGGTTTTAAACTGTTACATTGATTTATAAGGAGTGTAATAAAAGAAGTTAAATCCATAAGAAAATCCCAAAAGAAGGGATTATGCTCCTAGGAATGGGTTAGCGTAAAGAGCGATAAGTGCAAGTACAAGTGCGTAAATAACTTGTGCTTCGATCATCGCTAATGCGATGAACATTGTACCCATAAGTTTACCACCCATACCAGGGTTTCTAGCTGTACCAGCGATTGTAGCCGCTGCAGTGTGTCCCATACCGATTGCACCACCAAGTGCTGCAAGACCAAGACCGATTACTGCTGCGATTACGCTGTAAGCTTTAATCATTGTTTCACCATCAGCTGCGAAAGCGAATGCTGCGAAAATTGCCATAAGTGCTACGATTTTTTTCATAGTACATCCTTTTTGTGATATTTTATTACGTTACGCCCGTTCGGCTTGCGTGTCCCTACTTAACACGTAACGCGTTGAAATTATAATTAAAAAATTTTTTTTTTGCAAGTTAAACTTAAATTAATTTAAAAATTTCTTAATTCTTTTTACTGCAATTTCCAGCTCTTTTATATCTTTTGTATAGGCTATTCTTATAAAGTTTTTAAAATCTCCAAAATCAATGCCAGGTGTTACTGCCACTTTGGCTTTGGTTAAAAGTTCATTACAAAATTTTAAAGCATCATTGCTATATTCGCTTATATCACACCAAAGATAAAAAGCTCCCTTAGGTTTTGTTATGGGGAAGAGTTCTTTTAATTCTCCGTATAAAAAGTCTCTTCTTTTTTTAAACTCTTTTTTAATTGACTCTAAATAGTTGTAATCAAACGCGTCAAGGGCTGCATATTGGGAGAGAGTAGGGGCTGAAATTAAGATGTTTTGGGCTATTATTTCGGCTTCTCTTAAAAGCTTATCCGGCACTATCATCCATCCTATTCTAAGCCCGGGCATACAAAAAAACTTACTAAAGCCGTTTATTACTATTGCGTTTTTATTGTATTTAACGGCACTCGTATAATCTTCTTCGTAAATTAATCCGTGGTAAAGTTCGTCGCTTATTAAGGTAATGTTGTTGTTTTGGCAATATTCGCATATCTCTTTTAATTCGTTTTTATTGTAAACGCTACCTGTAGGGTTATTTGGGAATGAAATTAACAGAGTATCGATATTTTGTGGTATGTCTTTAGGGGTTAATTTATAAGTTTTGGTTTTTATAAACTCTTTGTTTTCAAGTTTTGCGAAATTTTCATAGCAAGGATAACCGGGAGTCTGGGTTGCTATTTTGTTTGAAAAATATAGAGCGATTAAAAAGGCTGTAGAGGTTCCGGTTGTTATTAAAATATTGTTTGGGTTTATGTCTATATTGTAAAAAACTTTATAATGAGCGGCTATTTTTTCTCTTAATTCCGGTAAACCTTTGGACTGGGTATAAAAAAATTTGTTTTTATCTATGGCTTTTTGAAGTGCTTTTTTTACACTGGGAGGTGGCAGTAGGTCCGGTTCTCCTATTTCAAGATGAATTACATCTTCAATTTCTTTAGCTTTTTTTACGATATCCATTACGATGAAAGGTTTCATTGTTTTCCTTTAAAGAAGAGGTTTATAGGGAGTTGCGTAAGCTTTTTTCGCTTTTACTTCTACTATTTCGTATTCGTATGGTTTTAGGGTGTTTGGGATAATTACGGCTGATAATTTGTTTCCGTATACGCACCCCGTATCAATTCCTAAGGAATTTTTCTTTTTGTAAGGATTTTTAAAAGGGGTGTGACCGTATACTATAAAGCTTTCGTGCCCTTTGTATACATCCGCCCAAAAGTATCCTTTTTTATTGTGATTCAGAGGTAAAAAATTATCGTTTTTATCCACTTCTCTGGTAAAAAGCAGCAAATTTAATTGATGAAAAGAAGGGTTGTTTAAATGGATTTTATTTGTTATACCGGCGTGTATTACGGTTAGACGGTTGGTTTTAAAAAAATATGGCATAGAAGAGATAAACTCAAAATCCTCTTTTTTTAATTTAGGATAAATTTTTTGTTGGTCTTCATCAAGAATGACTTTTCTTCCCCACCATTTTCTAAGGTGTTTGTATTCGTGGTTTCCTAGAAGGGAGAAAATTTTGTTTTTTTTTACGTATCTTAAAGTTTCAACGCAAAAAGGGCCTTTATCTAAAATATCTCCTACGCATATTTCAAAAGAGTTTTTGGGAATTAATTTTCTTAATTCCTCAAACTCTTCCAAACATCCGTGAATATCACCGTATATTACATATTTCATTTGAACTGTTTTAGATAATTACACGCAGATTTATTGCCTAATTTACAAGCTTTTTTTAGTAAAAGTACGGCTTTATTTGTATCTTGTTTTACGATGTTTCCTTTATAGTAATAATAAGCCAAAAGAGTGCAGCTGTCCGCATCATTTAGTTTGCAACCTTTTTTATAGAATGAAACCGCTTTATTTAAATCTTTTTTAGTACCGATTCCTTTGTTGTACATATATCCTACCATTCCACACGCATAAGCGTCGTTTTTTTTACATCTTTTTTCAAAACCTTCAAAAGATTTTTTATATTCACCTTTTAAATAAAGTTTTAAATCCGGGTCGTTTGTAGTTCCGTGTTGAGCAAATAAGAAAACTGCACTTAAAAGTGTTAAGATAAATTTTTTCATTTTTAGTCCTTTTTTTCAAATTATATCAAAAGTATCTCCGAACCTCGGAGCTTTGTTTTAGCTTCAAGCTACGCAACCAAAGCCGTCGTCATCTTCTTCGAAATCGTGTGAGTGGTTGTCGTTTCCTGATATAATGCTTTCTTTAAAGGCGATAGCTTCGCCGTTATTGTAAATTGAATAGTAAATTTTACTTGTGTTTCTTACGGTGTTTATAGTGCTGCAATACGTTTCAAGAGAACTTAATACCCATCTCCTTGCAGTCATAGCGTCTGCGTTTGATTCGAATTTATAAATAAAATGAAACTCCGTAAAAATTCTAGGGTATGTCTCTTTTCTTTTATATTCGATTTCTAAAGTAAAGTTTTTTAGTTCGTACCCTTTGTTTTTTGCCATTTCCACAACGTCATAAGCCGAGCAGTTTCCAAGCCCGGTTATGAAATAGTCTATAGGGGTGTATTTTTTAGGGTCTATTATAATTACGTCTTTTCCGTTTGTAGCTTCGTATAAGTGGTTGTTAAGGTGTCTTATTTTAATCATTATTCTCCTTTAAAAACTTTTCGAAATATTTTATTTGTTCTTCAACCCTGCTAGGAGATGTGGCACCGTAACTTTTTCTGCTTTTCATTGAGTTTTCAAGACTTAAATCCACATCATTTCCTATTCTTTCATCTATGCTTTTTAACTCTTCAAGGCTTAAATCGCTTAAATCAACTCCCTTTTCTTCTGCTAACGCAACTGCACGTCCTGTTATATGGTGGGCTTCTCTAAAAGGTATTCCTTTATTTACCAGATAATCGGCTAAATCGGTAGCCGTTAAGTGACCTTTTTTACAAGCTTGTAGCATTTTGTCTTTGTTGATAGTCATAGTTTTTAAAGTTTCATTTAAAATAGTTATTGAAATAAGAGCTGTTTTTACGCTGTCAAATACTCCTTCTTTATCTTCTTGAGTGTCTTTGTTATAGGCTAGAGGAAGTCCTTTCATTACGGTCAGTAAAGCCATTAAATTCCCGTAAGCTCTTCCCGTTTTTCCTCTTATAAGTTCCGGTACGTCCGGATTTTTCTTTTGAGGCATAATAGAACTTCCGGTTGAATATTCGTCACTTAATGTAATAAAGCCAAATTCACTTGTCGACCAGATAATAAGCTCTTCACTGATTCTGCTTGCGTGCATCATAAGCATTGAGATGTTAAATAACAGTTCAAGTGCAAAATCTCTGTCACTTACCGTATCAAGACAGTTTATTGTAGGTTCGTCAAATCCTAGGGCTTTTGTGGTTTCGAATCTGTCTATGTTATGAGGAGTACCGGCAAGTGCCGCACATCCTAAAGGGTTTTTGTTGTTTCTTTTATAGCTTTCGATAAATCTTTCGTAATCTCTTTTAAACATACTGGCGTACGCTAACATATGATACGCAAAACTGATAGGCTGGGCGTGCTGAAGATGAGTCATTCCCGGAAGTAGGGTGTGTTTGTGTTCTTTTGCTATATTTACGAAAGTTTTTATTAATTCTTTGATTTTATCTGCAATTTCTAAGTTTCTTTTCAAACTCCATCTTCTGAAATCCACTGCCACCTGGTCGTTTCTGCTTCTTGCGGTATGGAGCTTTTTACCGGTATCTCCAATTAATTCGATAAGCCTTTTTTCTATAGCCATATGCAAGTCTTCATCGCTTATATCCCACTTAAATTCGCCTTTTTCTATCTCTTCTTTTATTTTTAAAAGACCTTCTTTTATTTTTTCAGCTTCTTCTTTAGTTATGATTCCTTGATTGGCTAGCATTTGAGAGTGGGCTATACTGCCTTCTATGTCTTCTATGTAAAGTTCTTTATCAAACATTATAGATGCATTAAATTCGTCTAAGAGTTTAGCGGCACTTTTAGAGAATCTTCCTCCCCATAACTTCATAAGCGTTCCTTTTTTGGTAGAATTATACAATAATGAAACTTTAAGGCAAAACAAAGGAGTCCGGGATGATGATAAACAATATAAATTCTCTTCAAGCATATCAGACTTTAATTGATGTAAACGCAAACAATATAGCTAACGTAAATACCGAAGATTTTAACTCCACCGATGCCAGAATAGTTGATAAACTTGATATTTCTTCCTATCAAGAAGAGGGAGTAAACATCACAAAAGAACTTACGAACCAAATAGTAATTGAAGACGGATTTAAAGCTCAACTTCCAGCTATAAAAACTCAAGAAGAGATGGATAAAACCATTTTAGATATTAAGGCTTAAAAATGACAAAAAAAATGATAAATCTTCTCTTTGCCACTGCTTCTATTGAAAGATGGAATGATTTACCAAGGCCCGTTAAGTTTATAGAACTTGACAAACAGGCTCATAAAATGATAATCGCTTATTTTTTGGCTCATTTTGAAAAGGACGTGGATTTTTACAAACTTATTAATTTGGGTATAGCGGAGGTTTTATACAGAGCTATTTTAACGGATTTAAAATCTCCGGTTTATCACTATTTAAGAGAAAAAAACGGTGAAGCTTTAGATAGATTTGTTTTGGAGAATTTGGATGATGCAATTGATGACGAGTTAAAATATTATGTTAATGTATTAAATACCGATTCTTCAAAAGAGAAACATATTTTATCCGCTGCCGGTTATTTAGCTAGTAAATGGGAGTTTGATATTATTTATAATTTTGCACCTAATATTTATGGTATAGAAGAAACTAAAAGAAATTTGGAAAATTCTCTTGAGGATTTTTATGATTTGGAAGGAATGAAAGTACTTTCTTTAAAAAAGAAGAGTTATGATTTTATTTCTTTATGCGGTAATTTAAGATTTCAAAAGAGATGGGCTTATGTACCTAGAATTCCGGAAACTTCAGTGCTTGGACATATGCTTTTTGTTGCGATTGTCTCTTTTTTATTTACTAAAGAATACGGAGGTAATAAGCAAAAAGCATGTTATAACTTTTTTACGGGGCTTTTTCACGATTTACCGGAAGCCTTAACAAGAGATATAGTGGCACCCGTTAAGCATAACGTAAAAGGTTTGGATAAGATTTTAAAAGAGTATGAAAAGATGCTAATAGAAGAGAAAATTTTACCTTTGCTTCCTAAACATATACAAAAAGAACTTAGGATTTTAATAACCGATGAATTTGCGAATAAAATTATTACCGAAGACGGATATGAGATAGTTGATTTTGTAAATAAAGATGTAGTGGGAATTGACGGAAGTTTGATAAAAGTAGCGGATAATTTTGCCGCTTTTGTAGAAGCTTTAAAAAGTATTAAATACGGTATTAAGGCACCGGAACTTAAGAGAGCGGTTGAGTCTTGGCAAGAAAAATATAAAAATTTAAAATTATACGGAATCGATTTTTCAAAATATTTTAACGAAAAGTTTATAGAATGAAATGGGTAATTTTTTTAACGCTTTTTTTATATGCCGATGTAAAAATTTATGTTTATACTATAAAAATGAATTATGAAGAATTTACAAATTCTTCTTTGCTGGATAAAGATTCGACATATTTATTCGATTTAAACGGTATAAGAGTAAAGTATTATAATGTTCGATATTTTTTAAATATGGAGTTTGCTTACGGAAGGAGTGTTTATCAAGGAAAGACGTGGAGTAATAAAGATTTAAGATTAGTTCAAAAAGATGTTAATATTTTTAATATTAAAGGAGCTTATTTCTTAAATAAAAAGTTTTATTTATTGGGAGGGTATAGAAGGTGGAATAGAGGAAAAAGCGATTATGAAGGAGATTATAATGAAATTTATTATTGGAGTTATATAGGCATAGGAAAGTTTTTTCGTATAAAAAATTTAACGGCATCGATAGAGTATCAATATGCTATCAACCCTAAGTTAAGAGTTTTGTTAGGTAACGGAGCTCTTTTGAAATTAGGAGAAACGAATGGATTATCGGGAGAGGTTAGATATTCTTTTTTAATTAATGATATTGTTTGGGAAATTTTTTACAGATGCTGGATGTGGTTTGTTGATAAAAGCAATACTTCAGAAATTACTCTTAAAAATTCATTATATAATATTTATGAACCTGCAAGTCTTACCATTAATCAATATTTCGGAATAGGAATAAGGTATTAAGGGAAAGTCCCTTAAGGGTTAGTTAATAACCCCAATAATAGCTTCTACTACGCTTGGGTCTTCTAGAGTTGAAGTGTCTTGTGTGATTTCTTCTCCTTTTGCAATGCTTCTTAGGATTCTTCTCATAATTTTTCCGCTTCTTGTTTTCGGAAGTCCCGGTACAAACGCAAAATTATCAACTTTTGCAATAGCTCCTATCTCTTCTTTTATAATGTCGTTTATCTCTTTCGTAATTTCAATCTCTTCTGCTATTGTGTCGTTTTTTAAGACGATATAAGCAAAGATACTCTCACCTTTAATATCATCCGGCTTTCCTACTACCGCTACTTCCGCTACGTGAGGATGTTTTTTTATAGCAGCTTCGATTTCAGCAGTCCCTAGTCTGTGTCCCGAAACGTTTATAACGTCATCCACTCTTCCGGTAATCCAAATATATCCGTCTTCGTCGTATACCGCCCCGTCACCTGAGAAGTATACCGGTTTTCCGTTCTTTTTGGCAGTTGAGAAGTAGCTTTTTACAAATCTATCTGGGTCATTCCAGATTGTTCTAATCATACTAGGCCAAGGTCTTGTAATACATAAAAGACCTTTTTCACCTGTTTGCATTTTGTTACCTTCTTCATCGATAATTTCTGCAAAAATCCCAGGTAGTGGGAATGTGGCACTTGCCGGTTTAATTGGAGTTGCAGCCGGAAGAGGACTTATCATATGACCTCCGGTTTCCGTTTGCCACCAGGTATCCACAATAGAACATCTGCCGCCTCCCACAACATCATAATACCATTTCCAAGCCGGAGGGTCGATAGGCTCTCCAACAGTTCCAAGAATTCTAAGTGAGCTTAAATCATATTTTTTAGGTTCATCCGCTCCCATTTTGTTAAGAAGTCTAATGGCAGTTGGGGCCGTGTAGAACTGATTAACTCTATAATCTTCTATCATTTTCCAAGCACGTCCGGCATCCGGATAAGTAAGTACTCCCTCAAACATAACTGTAGTAGCCCCGGCTGCAAGAGGACCGTAAACTATATAGGTATGACCTGTAATCCATCCGATATCTGCAGTACACCAGAACGTATCGTTATCTTTTATATCAAATACCCATTCCATTGTAAGTTGAGCCCATAGAATATATCCGGCTTGAGAGTGTTGTACTCCTTTTGGTTTTCCGGTACTTCCGGAAGTATAAAGTAAAAATAGAGGGTCCTCGCTATCCATAATTTCCGCTTCGCATTTACTGCTTTGATTTTTTATAAGTTCGTTATAACTTACGTCTCTACCTTCAACCCATTGAATTTCTTCATTGTTTCTTTCAACTACTATTACTTTTTCTACACATTCAACTCCTTCAATAGCTTTGTCAACTACCGGCTTTAGCATATAAGGTTTGCCTTTTCTGTATGCTCCGTCGGCTGTAATTACCACTTTTGCTTTAGCGTCAAGAATTCTGTCTTTTAAAGCTTCTGCACTAAACCCTCCGAATACCACACTGTGAATAGCTCCTATTCTAGCACACGCAAGCATTGCAAACGCAGCTTCCGGAATCATAGGCATATAAATTACGACTCTATCGCCTTTTTTTACTCCTAGACTTTTTAATAGGTTTGCAAATTTATTTACTTCTTTATATAATTCAAGATAAGTGATAACTCTTTTTTCTCCGTTGTCACCTTCCCAAATAATAGCGGCTTTGTTTTTTTTGGTATCTAAGTGTCTGTCGATACATTGATGGGCGACATTTAGTTTTCCACCTATAAACCATTTATAAAAAGGAGCATTACTTTCATCTAAAACTTTTGTAAAAGGTTTTTCCCATTTTAGTTTGATTCTTGCGAGTTTTCCCCACGTTTTTTCGTAGTCTTTTTCAAACTCTTCTACCATTTCTTTGTATTCACACATATTTTTAAACGCCGGATTTTTAAATAGTTCTTTTTTTGGATAATAAACTTCTTTTAGCATCTTATCTCCTTAAGGCTTTTTATTTTATAATAGTAAAAAATCGTGAAAATTTTACTAGAATTAAAAGATAAACAATTTGAAAAAAGTTTTATGTGTAAATTTGTAACAAAAGAGGAAGAAAAAGAGATTATTTGTAGTTTTCTATAGCTTTTTTAATAAGTTCAATCGCTTTTTCTCTTCCTTCATATCCTGTAACTTTAACCCATTTTCCGGGTTCAAGGTCTTTGTATGTTTCGAAGAAATGTTTGATTTGGTTTAGTTCAATTTCCGGTAAATCACTTAAATCGTTAATTTTTGCCATTTTAGGGTCAAGTTTTAGAGTAGGTACCGCTACTATTTTTTCATCTTTTCCACTCTCATCTTCCATAATTAATACACCTATAACTTTACTTTTAATTACAGTCCCAGGTACTACACTCTCACTTGATAGAACTAAAATATCAATAGGGTCTCCGTCATCTGCAAGTGTGTTTGGTACAAATCCGTAGTTTGCCGGGTAAAATTGACTCCCGTAAAGAATTCTATCAAGGAAAACCGCTCCGCTTTCTTTGTCAAGTTCATATTTGATGTTGCTTCCTTGAGGAATTTCAATTACTGCGTTTACCGCTTCTTCAGGGTTTCCAGGTTTGATTTTTGTTATATCCATTAAGTCTCCTTTTTTGTGGAATTATATAATAATTTATACAAAAATTTTACGTTTTATTAAAAATAAGTTAATTTTTTGAAAAAAATTCTTGTTTTCTTATGGAAGTGTTGTTATAATCGCCTTAAGGAAAAGGTATATTTTAATATTGAATTTTGAATTTACGTGAATTTACAATTCAGTATTATTTTTTTCAGTATTTTTAATATATCTTTTCCTATCAATAAAAAAAAGGAAAAGTTATGAAGTTATCTATAGATCCCGTAACACGTATTGAAGGACACTTGAAAGTCGAAGTTAAAATTAAAAACTCCAAAATAGTTTCGGCGAAGTGTTCGGCCGATATGTACAGGGGGCTTGAAAAAGCCTTAAAAGGTTACGATTATTTAACGGCTATACAAATAACGCAAAGAACGTGCGGGTGCTGTCCTTACGCTCATGCGGAGGCGGCGGCTCTGGCAATTGAAGACGCACTTCAGATTGAGCTTAACAAAAACGCGAAACTTTTAAGAAACATGGTAATAGGGGCGTATAAGCTTAAAGATTACCTTTTGCATTTTTATACGCTAAGTTCGCTTGATTTTATCGATTTGAAAAAAATACTTGATTATACGGGCGACGATTTTAAAATGAACGAACTGAAAAACTATATATTAAAAGAAATATCCTCGAAAAAGGTTTTTCCGTCTCCTCTTTTCATTCAAAGATACAAAAACGTCTACACCCAAAACGAAAAATACAACATAACGATGATAAGGCACTATCTAGAAAGTTTCGAAATTATGAGAAAAGTTTCCGAAATGGTTAAAATTTTCGGTGCCAAAGCCCCTCATATGACAACCATAGAAGCCGGGGGAATTACGACAAGACCTACGGCTGACAGACTTGTTAAATATATAAATCTTGCCGAAGATGTAAGGGAGTTTATTCATAAAAAATATTTCGAAGACGTTTTAAATACTGCAAAACAGTATAAGGAATATTTTAAAATAGGAAGAGGGGTAAATAATTTCCTTACATTCAACACATTGCTTAATCTTGACGGTAGTTATATGTTCGTTGCTGGATTCAGTAAGGATTTCAGGTTTGAAGAAGGCGTTGAG
Source organism: Nautiliaceae bacterium (assembly GCA_039831155.1). Classification (GTDB taxonomy): domain Bacteria; phylum Campylobacterota; class Campylobacteria; order Campylobacterales; family Nautiliaceae; genus Nautilia. The sequence goes on from JBDONT010000043.1 coordinate 127,990, forward strand.
CCTTATGAGATTGTGGAATACAACAATTACGCGTATTATAAAGAAAACGGCGGCTATAAACCTTTGGAGCTTGACGATTTGCATCCGGTAGATTTGAATGAATTTGAAAACAGCGACAAATATTCGTGGTCAAGGGCTCCGAGATACAAAGGAAACGTGGTTGAAGTTGGACCGGCGGCGATTGTTATCAATACTTATTTAAGCGGAAAAAACGAAAAACTAAACGCACTTGTGGATGAGGTCAATGAGAAGCTGGGCATAACGATCAAAGATTACAATACCGTTATGGGAAGACACCTTGCAAGAGCGATAGTCAGCAGGCTTATAATAGACAAATTAATCGACGACGCTTTAAAAGTGGACGAGGGTGTTTTAGGGTTTACTCAGTTGAAACAGCCGCCTTCAAACGTAAAAGGAGTAGGGCTTACCGAAGCTACAAGGGGAGCGCTTGCCCATTTTATAGACATAGGCGATAACGGGTTTATAAGAAATTACGAAATGGTCGTACCTACGACATGGAATATTTCCCCTAAAGACAACAGGGATATCCCGGGGGCGCTTGAGAGTATGCTTATAGGTACGCATATCAAAGATGAAAAAAATCCTATAGAAATCGCAAGAATAATAAGAAGCACCGACCCGTGTCTTGCGTGTGCGGTGCATTAAGGAGCTGGAATGGACAGAAGGGAATTTTTAAAAACGGCACAAGGTTTGCTGGCAACTGTTTTTGGCAGTTCTTTTATCAGTATCGAAGAGCTTGACGCTATGGAAACGTCCGAAAACAAACCGGATTTGATATGGATTCACGCTATGAGCTGCGACGGGTGTTCGACAGCGTTTTTAAATGCGGAAGTGCCTTTGGTTGATATTTTAAGCAGGTTTGTGAATATTGTTTTTCATCCGACGATTATGGCAAGCGACGGAAAACTGAGTATGGAAATACTTAAAAAATACGAAAACAGTGAAAACGAATTGATTTTGGTTGTCGAAGGTGCTATTCCTAGTAAAGAGATGCCGCATGTGTGTATGATGGGGGAAGAATTTATAAGGGATACTATCATAAAAGTCGCAAGAAACGCATCGCTTGCGATTGCTGCCGGTACGTGTGCCACATTCCTCGGGATATGTGATATGAAAGGCATGCATACGAATGCGGTATCGCTTCATAAATGTTTCGAAGAGGAGGGAATTGAAACGCCTCTTATCAATCTTCCGACCTGTCCTATGAAGCCGAACCATTTGTTATATACGGTTTTTTATTATATGAAGCACCAAAAACTTCCGCCTCTGGATTTGACGCACAGGCCGCTAAGGTTTTTCGGTAATACCGTTCATGAAAGATGTATTTACTACAACGATTATCAGGAAAAAATTTTTGCCAAAAAAATAGGAGACAGGGGTTGTCTGTTTAAACTCGGATGTCAGGGACCGGTTACCAAGTGTGACTGTATTAAAAGCAGTAATGATTACGATAAATACAACTGTATAAAAAGCGGGCATCCGTGTGTGGGGTGTGCGAGTGAAAACTTCCCTAGAAATATACTCTTTAAACGTTATGACGATGAGAGACCCCTTGTAAAATACAAAGATTTTAAAAGGATATAACTATGAAAGATTTTATAAAATCCTCGCTTTTTTTTAAACTTATCGTTATTCCTATAGTTTTATTAGGTGCCACGATAGCCGGGATTATGATTTATCTGCAGGCGTACGGTAATAAAATTGTAGAAAAAAGTGCTCAAGAATATACTAAAAAAATCTTAAAATCATACATTACGTTTTCGAAAAGTTCTATTGAAAAAGGACAGAGATTTTCATTTCAGGAAGTTGTGGACGGAATGAAAACCCTTGAAGGTGTAAAAAACGTTTACAGTTTCAGTGCGGACGGGTTTATGATGTATAAAGACGGAGAAAAAAGCGTGGGGCTTCCTTTTGTAAGAAAAAACGGAAAATTTTACAATCCGAATATCAAATATTACGATAAAAGCAACGGTCTTTGGATGAGGGACGACTGGTTTTATAAATATATTAAAGATTCCATTATAACGGAATGTATGTATAAAAAGCTGCATCCGGGAGATAGGAATTGTGCCAGATGTCATTATATGATTCCTCAGAATTTAAAATTTAATAATAGAGAGGCTTTTGTAGTAAATAAAAACGAAGTGACGGCTTATTATAAATTACCGGTTGATAATAGTTGTATTAAATGTCATACTCATTGGAATATAAACGGAATCGGAGGATATTTAGGTGTAAAAATAGACTTGAGCGGAGAAAAAGCTAAAATAGAGTCTATAATAAATAAACTCAAATATGCTTTGATGTTTTTATCTGTTATAGGATTGGCTATATTTGTATATTATATTTTTGTTGTGGGTAGGTTAAGAGGTAATTTAATCAAACTTAAAGATATTACGGCGGATTTAGCCGAAGGCGAAGGGGATTTGACTAAAAGAGTAAATATAAATTCTAAAGACGAAGCGGCTGATATCGCTAATAATTTAAATAAATTTATAGAAAAAATTCAAGATATTGTAGAACAACTTAAAGCTTCCATACGTTCTTCTTCAAGTACGGCTAATGAAGTTTCCAATGTCGTTCATATTATAGAAGATACGTTGAAAACTCAAAAAAAACTTATTGCAAAAAATAGAGAATGTACCGATTTTATAAATCAGGATTTGGCATCTGCGGAAGCAAGTGTTATTTCTACTGCCGATGATATTACCGAAACACAAAAAGTATTGGATGAAACGGTAGAGACTCTTTTAAAAGTTATTGAAGAAATCAAAAATGAAGCGGAAGCGGAGTCGGAATTATCGGATAAAGCTACCAATCTTTCTCAAAAAAGTACTCAAATAAAAGAAATATTAAAAATTATTAAAGAAATTGCCGATCAAACTAATTTGCTTGCTTTAAACGCTGCAATAGAAGCGGCAAGAGCAGGGGAACACGGAAGAGGTTTTGCAGTTGTTGCGGACGAAGTTAGAAAACTTGCCGAAAAAACTCAACAAAGTTTGAATGAAATAGATAGTGTGGTTAGTTTGATATTGCAAGATATTCAAGAAATTGAAACCAGTATTCAAAAAAATTCTCAAAAAGCTTTATCAATTTCCGATATTACAAAGAAACTTGCTTCTAAAACTGATGAGACTAAAAAATCTTTAGACGAAACTATAAAAAGAGCTTATATAGCTACTAAAGAAACTACTAAAATAAATGTAAAAGTTAGAGAACTTACCGAAAATGCCGATCAATTAACAAAACAGGCGAATGAAAGTGAAGAAGTGGGGAATAAGCTTAAAATGGTATTTAGCAATTTAAATAAATTGATTAGTTCTTTAAAAAATGAGACGGATAAGTTTAAAACTTAGTCCTTTTCATTTTTTTTATTAAATCTAATTAAATACATTCCGCTAATATAAATTATCCAGTTTATATAAATCCAAAGGAACAGAAACATTAAAATAGAAATTGATCCGTATAGGCTTTCATAAGTTTTGTTGATTAAAGTGTATTTGATAAATACGTTTTTTGAAATAAAAAATATTAGAGTTATAAAAAAAGAAACTGTAATTATAGGAGAGGTTTCTTCTTCCAGGAGAGTTATTTTGTAAAATAAAAAAAATATCAGCCATATCATTAAAAAAGGAGCAAAAGTTGCAAGATGTATCCAAGAAGTATAATTCCAGTGATTTAAAATAATTTGAAATTTAACGGATAAATATGTCGCACTTGCAAAGAGAATGGGAAAAAGAGTGAGTATGGTCCAATATAATTTTATTTTTTCCCATAGGTTTCTTTTTTTTTGATTAAAAATTTTTGAAACGATGGTTTCATAGTTATCAAAAAACAAAATAGATGTTATTAAAATATAAAATCCTCCTAAGAATCCTGTTTTATCGGAATTATTCAAAAAGTTTTTTAAATATTCGGATATTATTTGAGCGTTACTAGGAAGTAGATTGGAACTGATGAAATGTTCCGTTTTTATATAAAATTCCGTAAAAAAAGGTGTATTGGCGAATATAGTTAAAATGATTAATAATAAAGGAACAATAGAAAAGATTGTGTAAAAGCTAAGTGCCGCTGCATATAAAGTTATATTATTTATAGTATCTTTAACTTTAAGAAAGTCTATGTTTTTTATAAATTTTTTAATTCTATTCACTCTCTAACATCTCCTTTTTCTCTTCAAGCTCAAGATATCTTTCTACTTTTTCTTCGTATATTTTTTTTATCTCTTCAAGCTCTTCGCTTAACGTTACAAGTCCTTTTTCCTGGTAACAATTAGGATTTGCAAGACACTCTTCGATTTCTAAGATTGTATTTTCAAGTTCTTCAATCAGTTTTGGCAACTCTTCAAGTTCTCTTTGTTCTTTGTAGCTTAATTTTTTCTGTTTTTTCTTCGGTTTTTCTTTTTTTGTTTCCACTTTTGTAACTTCTTTTTCAAGAAGTTTTAGCTCTTTTTCTATTTCAAGATATTCAGTATAAGGAATATGGCTCTCTTCTATAATTCCGTCACCTTTAAAAATAAAGAGTTTTTTTGCGACTTTATCTACAAAATATCTATCGTGACTTACAAAAATTACGCTTCCCTCAAAATCAATTAAATACTCTTCTAAGATATTAATAGTAGGGATATCAAGGTCGTTTGTAGGTTCGTCTAAGATTAATACGTCAAAATCTTTTGTAAATAAAAGTGCAAGGGCTACTCTTGTTTTTTCTCCTCCACTTAAAACACCTATTTTTTTGGTTAAATATTCAGGTGGGAAAAGAAACTCTCTTAAATATCCGTATACGTGCATATTTCTGCCTCTTACGTTTACGTGGTCACCACCTTGAGGACAAAATGTTTCAATTAAGTCTTTATCATCACTAAGCATAGATTTTCTCTGGTCAAGATATCCTATTTTTATATTTTCTCCTACTTTGATAATTCCACCGTCTGCTTTTTCTTCTCCTATTAAAAGTTTAAGAAGGGTAGATTTTCCGGCTCCGTTTTTTCCGACTATTGCGATTTTGTCTTTTTGTAAGATTCTTGTGGTAAAGTCTTTTATTAAAAGTTTGTTTCCAATTGATTTAGAGATATTTTCGATTTCAAACATTACCTTTTTTTTATTGATTTTCTCTTCTTCTTTTGCGAGAAGTTCGCGTTTTAACTGCATTTCTATTTTTCTAATTTCGCTTCTGTCTTGTTTTACTTTTTCTCTAAGCTCAAGCACTCTTTTTTTTCTACCTTCATTTCTTTTTAGTCTTGCTTTAACTCCACGCCTTAGCCACTCTTCTTCTCTTTTTAAAAGCCTAAGTTCGTTTTCGTATTCTTTTTCTTTAGCTTTTAGAAGTTCTTCTTTTTGACGGATATAATCGGCATATCCTCCTTTAAAACTTCTTAATTTGCAGTTTTCAAGTTCAATAACTCTTGTTGCAATTCTATCTATAAAGTATCTATCGTGGCTTACTACTAAAAACGTAAACTTCTCTTTTAAAAGTATTTCTTCTAAAAATTCAGTCATATACACATCAAGATGGTTTGTAGGCTCATCAAGAAGCAAAACGTCTGGTTTTTGCAAGAGTAAACTTGCAAGTGCCACTCTTCTTTGTTCTCCACCACTAAGAAGAGATATATCTTTGTTTTCGTATTTTTTTAAATCAAACTCTTGTAAAACCCTCTCAATTCTGTCATCAAGGTTCCACGCGTTATGAAAATCGAGAAATTTTGTAATTTTGTCTATTTCGTTTTGTAAAGTTTTATTATTCGGATTTTGACTAAACTCTTGAGTTAATTTAAGATACTTTTCATAAGATTCTTTAAATTCTGTAAGTTCATTTTCAATAGCTTCTCTTACGCTTATCCCTTCTTTAAATTTCGGTTGTTGTAAGAGTCGTTTTATTTTTATTCCGTTTTTTGTAATGACTTCACCTTTATCGGGTTCTATTGTTTTATCTATTATTTTCATTAAAGTAGATTTTCCACTTCCGTTTTTCCCAATAAGAGCGACCCTTTCTCCTTCGTCTAAGTGAAATTCCACATCGCAAAGTATTTTTTGAGCTTCAAAGTTTTTGCTTACGTCTATTAAGTCGATTAATGCCATTTATATCCTTTAAAATAGTTTTTTGTATAAGTTATATCGGTGTTTATTTGAGATTTTAGTTCTTTTAGGTCTTTGAATTTCTTATTCTCCCTTAAAAAGTCTAAAAACTCTATTTTTATTAATTCGTCTTCTTCAAAAGAGTCTAAAATATGAGTTTCTATTGAAAAGTTGTTATCGGTTGAACGTTTGCCGATGAAAGTTAATGAAGGGTGGGAATTTGTTTTGGTTATATAAACTCCTGCTTTGGGTAAGGAGTAGTTTTTTAAAAGGTCTATATTTATAGTGGGTACTAATTCTTTGCTGCCAAGACCTTGACCTTTTATTTTTAAGCCTTTTATTTTGTAGGTATGTCCTAAGAATTTTGTCGCTTTTTTTATGTTTCCTTCTTTTATAAACTCTCTTATAACTCTTGAGTGAACTCCTATATTATCAATTTTTATCTCTTTTATAACATTAACCTTAAAGTATTTTTTTAAAAGGTTTATATCTCCTTTTCTCTCTTTTCCGAATTTAAAATCTTCTCCTATAACGATTTGTGTAGTGTTTAGTTTTTTTAATATATTAATAAATTCGTTAGCATTTAGGTGTTTAATCTCTTTTAGATTAAAAAACTTACAAGGTAAAGTCGTGTATTCGCATCTGTCAAGCCCCGGTGTTAAATTTGAGTTTTTTTCTATAACGATTATAAATTCGGCTCTTTTTATAAGCTCCTGATGAGCTATATGCATTCCGTCAAATCCACCTATGGTAATTATCATATTCTAAATTCTTTTTTTATCGAATTTTATCTAAAATTTAATTCTTTAAAATATTCAATAATATTTTTTGCGTCTTTTTCGTTTAAAATTTCTTTTAACTCTTCAAAAGACGCTTTTTTTATATTCTCAAACGTACCGAAGTAGTTTAGTAGTTTTGTCATTTTTGCTTTTCCTATACCTTTTATTTTTAGAAGCTCTATTTCTTTATCTTTTTTTATTTTGATTTTTCTATGAAAACTAATAGCAAATCTATGAGCTTCATCTCTTAACATTTGCAAAAACTGAAGCCTTTTATCGTTTTCGCTAAGCTCCATTTTTCCTTCTTCAAAAAATATTTTATCTTTTGCTTTTCCTTTTGCCCGGTTGGCTTTTGTATTTATTTTTTCTTTTGAAATTGCTAAAATATCTACATTTACACCGGTTGAGTTTATTATCTCTTTTGCTATATTAAATTGCCCAGCCCCTCCGTCAATTAGCCAAAGTTCAGGTGGAGGGTCTTTATCAAAAGATTTTGCTCTTCTTGTTAGAAGTTCTCTCATTTGAGAATATTCATCTTTTCCTTGAAGATGGTGATGTCTATACTCTTCTTTTTTAAATTTTCCATTCTCCCATACAATCATTGCTCCAACTATTGCTTCTCCTTGCATGTGAGAAGTATCGAAAATTTCGATTTTATAAGGGATGTTTTGTAGATTAAATAGTTTTTTAAGTTCTATTAAGATAGTGTTTTCTTTTTGGTTTTTAATAATCTCAAGGGCGTTTATTTTTGCTAAGTTTATTAAATTTTTTCTCTCTTTTGTGGTTGGTGTTAGTATTGATATTTTTTTGTTAAATTTAGTGCTTAAAACTTTACTTAGCCACTCTCTCTCTTCAAAATCATCCCCTACTAAAATTTTAGATGAGGTAAAAGGAGTTTCGTTAGAATAAAATTCTAAAATAGCCCTTGTATAAATTTCGCCTTTTTCAGGAGTTGTTTGAGAATTTATTATATTGTGAGAACTTGCTACTACTTTTCCGTTTCTTACAAAAATTCTAATAACTACTGCTTTTTTATCAAAAATTTCTACTACAAATATATCTAAATCTTCAAGTTTTGCTAAATCTACGTTTGAGTAGATTTGTGCGTTTTCTATGGCTTTTATTCTATCTCTAATTTCTGCTGCTTCTTCAAATTGTAAATTTTCGGCATATTTTTCCATTTTTTTATAAAGAATTTCTAAGAGCTTTTCTTTATTTTCGATAAGTTCTATAGCTTTATTTACTATTTGTTTATATTCACTTTTAGTTATTTTTCTTTCACAAGGGGCAAGACATCTTTTCATTTGATAATAAAGACAAGCTTTTTTTCCTCTAAGACACGATTTACTCTGAACTAAAGGAATCTCTTCATAAATTGTTTTTAAAATAGCGTTTGCTCCACTGCTAAAGGGTCCGAAATATTTTATATTTTTTCCTTTTACTACTTTTCTTGTAATTTGAGGCATTGGAAAGTCTTCTGATAAGTTTATGTAAATATACGGATAGGTTTTATCGTCTCTTAAGAGAATGTTATATTTTGGTTTTAGCTGTTTTATAAGTGAATTTTCTAAAATAAGAGCGTCGTTTTCACTCTCTACTACTATGTAATTTAGGTCTTTTGCTTCGGTTATCATTTTGTAAATTCTTGGGGATAGGTTTTGGGCTGGACGAAAAGGATTAAATCTAAAATAACTTTTTACTCTTTTTTTTAAACTTTTAGCTTTTCCTATATAAAGAAGTTTTCCGTTTTTATCAAAGTATTGATAAACTCCCGGTTTATCCGGCAGGTTTTTTATTTTTTCTATCAAAGTTCTCCTTTTAAGATTTTTTTTATTTTTTCAAAATGTGCTCTTATTTTAGGGTTTTTTGCCTTTATTTCAAAATCTTTGGCTTCTTTTAAATAAAATTTAATCTCTTTTTGAGGTTTTGGTTTGTATTTATAATTGGTAATAATTTTTTTTGGAGTTATTTCTTTGCACATATTTGCAGAGTGCATAGTGTTTATTATTGAAAAGATAAGGTTTTTATTGTAAAAAAGTTCTTGCTTTATTGCCGGATGAGAGACGTTTATTATTAAAAATTCCCCTTTTAAATGTGCTGAAATTATATATTTATTGTATTTTTGAGGCAGTAATGCTATAATTTTTTTTAAACAACGCTCTTGTTGTAATTTATCCTTATAAGGACTTAGTAAATGTTCGATTATTGTGTTCGCTTTTTTCATATTGTAATTATATCTATTTTTTTAGCCGGTTGTGGATATAAAGCAGACCCCGTATGGCCGGGAAAAGACAACAATAAAACAATAAACAAGAGTGATTTGAAAATAATAGACATCAACTCTACGTTGGAGATTAGATAGGAGTGAAATGAAATTTGATTGTATCATTATAGGAAGTGGGATAGCCGGGATTTGGAGTGCTAAATTTTTAAATGACGCCGGTTTAAAGACGTTGATTATCACTAAAAACCAGGTATGGGATGCTAACAGTTTTTATGCTCAAGGTGGGGTAACTATGGCTTTGGATGAAGAGGATGTCGCTTTGCATATAGAAGATACCCTAAAAGCCGGAGTATTTCATAATAAAAAAGGAATGGTTGAAATTTTAAGTAAATTTTCTTTAAAACTTAAAGAAGAAATCATTAATTACGGCTTTTCTTTTGATAAAGAGATAACAAAAGAAGCCGCTCACAGCGTAAATAGGGTTTTTCACGCCGGAGGCGATGCGACGGGAAGAGAACTTCATAGGTTTTTATTAAAAAAAGATAAAAGCTATCTTTTGGATGAAGCGGTTGTTTTTGATTTACTTATAAAAGACGGGGTTTGTTACGGTGTTAGCGTATTTAAAAATTCTAAAAAATTCAATATTTATGCCAATAACGTAATTATCGCAAGTGGAGGAATAGGAGCTTTATATAAATTCGACACCAACGCAAGGACTATATCCGGAGATATTCAGGGAATTGCGATTGAAAAGGGAATAGAAGTTAACGATATGGAGATGACTCAATTTCATCCCACCGTTTTTATAGAAATGAAAACTTCTCAAAAAATGTTGTTAACGGAAGCTTTAAGAGGAGAGGGTGCTTATATTGTGGATGAAAACGGAGAGAGGTTTGTGTTTGAGTATGATAAAAGAGGCGAACTTGCCGGACGTGATATCGTAAGCAGGGCTATTTTTATGCATCAGCAAAAAGGGCATAAAGTCTTTTTGAATGTCAGTATGTTTGATGAAGAGTTTTTTAAAAACCGTTTTCCCACCATTTATAATAAATTGAGAGATTACGGAATTGAAGTTCCTTATGAAAAGATACCTATATCTCCGGCATTTCATTATTTTATGGGAGGGATTTGCGTAAATAAAAACTCCAGGGTAAAAGGGTTTAAGAATTTATATGCAGTAGGAGAAGTGGCAAATACCGGCGTTCACGGAGCTAATAGACTTGCAAGTAACTCTTTGCTTGAGTGTTTTGTATTTGCAAGGCTTGCTGCTAAGGATATTATAAAGAATAACTTCAAAACGGACGATATAGAGTTTGAAATTTGTTTAGAAGAGCTTTTTAAAGATAACGACAAAGTTTATAAAAACCTTTTAAGAGAGCAAATGTGGAGAAATGTTGGTATAATTCGAAAAGAGAGCGGCTTAAAAGAGGCTTTGAGTTTTGTTGAAGATACGCTTCCTAAACTGGGAAGAGTGGCGAAACTTAGATTTTTAACGGCAAGGGAGATTATTCTTGCCGCTTTAAAAAGAAAAGAGTCTTTAGGAGTTCATTACAGAAAGGATAAAGATGAATGAAGAGATGCTGATTCACGATTTTACCCATACGTGGGTTGGATATTTGGTTTTAGTTATTTTTGTTGTAGGGTATTATTTTATTGCAACGGAAGAGAAGTTTGAGATAAATAAAGCGAAACCGGCTTTATTTATAGGTACTTTTTCTTTTATGTTAATCGGGATTTATTTTGCTATTAATGGTCTTGATCCGACTCCACTTCATCACGAAATGCAAAAGCTTATTTTGGAAATTGCAGAAATTTTCTTCTTTCTATTTGTGGCTATGACTTATATTGAAAGTCTTATTGAAAGAGGTGTTTTTGACGCTTTAAAATATAGGCTTATTTCAAGAGGATATAGCTATAAAAAGCTTTTTTGGATTACTGGGACTCTTGCTTTTTGGATTTCACCGGTAGCCGATAACTTAACGACGGCTTTAATTTTATCTACGGTTTTATATACTATAGATAAACACAACAAAGAATTCTTAGTACCGGGTGCTATTAACATAGTAGTCGCCGCTAATGCCGGTGGAGCGTGGTCTCCTTTTGGAGATATTACGACTCTTATGGCTTGGACTGCCGGAAAGGGTGAGTTTATAGATTTTTTAGCTCTTTTCCCGGCTTCTATTTTAGGATGGCTTTTAACGGCTTGGCTTTTAAGCCTTTTCGTTCCTAAAGGAGAACCTCATTTTGATGCACTTACAACACCTAAGGTTGAAATAAAAAAAGGTGGTATGACTATTGTATATCTTGGTATTTTAACTATCGTAATCGCAGTACTGGGTCATATTTTCTTACACTTCCCGGCAATGTGGGGAATGATGTTCGGACTTGCGATACTTCAACTTTATACCTTTTATCATAAAAGAAAACACAAAGAGCGTATAAATATTTTTGTAAATATGCAAAAAGTAGAAAACGATACTTTGCTTTTCTTTTTCGGGATTTTAAGTGCCGTAGGTGCTTTATATTTTCTTGGATGGTTGATGTATGTTACGAAACTTTATGAGGTTATAGGTCCTACATACGGAAATATAGGAGTAGGGTTTATAAGTGCTATTGTAGATAACGTACCGGTAATGGCTGCAATCCTTAAAGCAAATCCTCCTATGGGTGCCGATGAGTGGATGCTTGTAACTTTAACTGCCGGAATCGGTGGTAGTATGATAAGTTTCGGAAGTGCCGCCGGGGTTGGTGTAATGGGTAGAATGAGAGGAATTTATACTTTTAACTCTCATATGAAATATGCTTGGACGGTGGTACTTGGGTACTTTTTAAGTATAGCTATATGGTATTTTCAATTTGAAATTTTGAAGTTATATTAAATAAAAAGGAGAATGATGCAAGTTGAAATATTAATTTTGGATTTTGGTAGTCAATATACACAATTAATCGCAAGACGTCTTAGAGAAGAAGGTGTATATAGTGAGATAGTGCCTTATTTTGACGGGCTAAAAGCAGCAAAAGAAAAAAAACCAAAAGGTATAATTTTTAGTGGAGGTCCTGCGAGTGTTTATGAAAAAGACGCATATAGAGTTGATAAAGAAATTTATGAACTTGGACTTCCGATTTTAGGTATTTGTTACGGAATGCAGTTAATTACGGTTGATTTTGGTGGAGAAGTTGTAAGAGCCGACCATCACGAATACGGAAAAGCAGAGTTGTTTATAGATGAACCTCATAAACTTTTCGATGATGTAAGTAATCCTACAATCGTATGGATGAGTCACGGAGACAGAGTGGAAAAACTAGCTCCCGGATTTAAAAGAATCGCTCATACTTCAAACGCTCCTTATGCGGCTATTGTGAATGAAGAAAAAGAGATTTATGCGATTCAGTTTCACCCGGAAGTTACTCACAGCGTAGAAGGTGCTAAAATTCTTAGAAACTTTGCAAGAAATGTTTGTGGAGTTACAAGTAAATGGGATATGGCACATTTTGCAAAAGAGCAAATCAAAAAAATCAGAGAACAGGTTGGAGATAATAAAGTAATTTGTGCTTTAAGTGGAGGGGTTGACAGTAGTGTAACTGCTGCACTTTTACACGAAGCCATCGGTGATAAACTTATTCCTATTTTTGTTGATACCGGTCTGCTTAGAAAAAATGAAAGAGAAGAGGTTGAACACGCTTTTAAAAATGTCCTTCACGTGCCTTTAATTACGGTTGATGCTAGAGAAAAATTCTTAAGTAGACTAAAAGGTGTAATTGACCCTGAAGAAAAAAGAAAAATTATAGGTCATACATTTATCGAAGTGTTTGACGAAGAAGCAAAAAAACATAAAGACGCTAAATTTTTAGCTCAAGGGACTTTGTATCCGGATGTTATTGAGAGTGTGAGTGTAAAAGGTCCTTCTAAAACAATTAAATCACATCATAACGTAGGTGGACTTCCGGATTGGATGAAGTTTGAACTGATTGAGCCTTTAAGAGAACTGTTTAAAGATGAAGTTAGAAAACTAGGACTTGAACTTGGTCTGCCAAAAGACTTGGTGTATCGTCATCCGTTCCCGGGACCTGGACTTGCTATTAGAATTATGGGTGAAGTAAATGGAAAAGACCTTGAAATTTTAAGAGAAGCCGATGCGATTTTAATTCAAGAGCTTAAAGCTTGGGGACTTTATGATAAAGTATGGCAAGCGTTTGCAGTGCTTTTAAATGTAAGAAGTGTAGGGGTAATGGGAGATAACAGAACTTATGACAATACGGTGGCGATTAGATGTGTAAGTTCGACTGACGGAATGACGGCGACATTTTCTCATTTACCACACGAATTTTTAGAAAGAGTTAGTACTAGAATTATTAATGAGGTTGACGGAATAAATAGGGTTGTTTATGATATTTCTTCTAAACCTCCTGCAACAATTGAATGGGAGTAATTGTTGAAAAATTTAAAACTTCCTATTTATGTATTAACTGAAGAGAAATATGAAGGGGCTTTGAATTACCCGGTTTTAAAAATTAACTTTTTCTCCCCTTCCGTTTCATTTGAAGGGGTTGATTTTCTTTTATTTACTTCTAAAAACGGAGTTAGGGCTATTGACAATATTACTGATGAGTGGAAAAAAATTCCTTCTTTAGCTATAGGCAAAGCTACTGCCAATGAAATAAAAAAAAGAGGTGCTGTATTGGAATATGTGGCAAAATCTTCTTATGGAGAGGATTTTGCAAAAGAAGTTATTAAAAGATATCATAATAAAACTTTTCTTTTTTTAAGAGCTAAAAAGATTATAAGTGATATAAAAGGGATTTTTGACTCTTCTTCAAATAGGCTGATAGAAAAGATTGTTTATGAGAGTGTTTGTCAAAAGCCTGACGGCTTTATTAAAAAACCGGCTTTTGTTATATTTTCTTCTCCTTCGACGGTTGAATGTTTTTTGAAAGTGGAAGATATGGAAAATATTATTCCTATAGCCATAGGAAAAAAGACAAAAGAGGCTTTAATTAAACATAAAATAACCTCTTATCTTATGCCGAAAATACCTAGTATAAAAGAGTCTATTTTACTTGCAAAGAGCGTGAAATTTAAGTAAAATATAAAAAGTGTTTTTTAAACTTTAACTAGTTTATTTAAAAAAGCTTATTGAAAAACACTCACTTTTATGATATAATTCCAACTCCTGGGAGGAGCGCTACCCGCACATTTTGGGGCCCTACAACTAATCTTCTAGAGGAGACGGTAGGGTGGGGGTGTGTGGCGATATGGTTTCGCCCCTAAACCCACCCTCCTATCCTCACTTTGTGGCTTTCGGGAGCCCAAAGTCACTGCGTGAACGCCCTCCTGGGGTTTAAAACTTCTATCTTTTAAAAATATCTAAGAATTTAAATTACTTCGTTAAATTCATATAGCGTTGTAATACTTCTTTATATTCTCATTGCTACTTTTACTCCTTATTACAAAAAGATAAAAGTAAAACCAAAATTCTGATTTAGAGAAAAAGAGCAAAAAGGGATACTTGGTAGTTATGATATGTTAAATCGTTTTAAAACCGAGAGGTATTGAGAAAATATTCAATACTATTAGATTTAAGTATCTGATTAAAAAGTATGTTGATTTGTTTGGTAAAATGTTTAAATCAGAAAAGTAATTTATACCACCATTAATGTTATTGAATCCGTCCATAGACAATTTAGGAAATTCACTAAAACCAAAGGTGCTTTTCCAAATGAAAACAGTTTACTTAAATTACTTTATATGGGAATCCAAAATGCTGAAAAAAAATGGACTATGCCGATTAGAAACTGGAATCTGACACTGTCTCAGCTGGCAATTTTCTTTGAAGGAAGACTGGATGGGGCTTTAAATCTATGATATAATTTTCTTAGCTGACACGGAATTATGAACGGTCTCATTAAAGAGGGGGATTTTGCTCGTGCCGCAGAAGAAGCTAAAAACAGCAAGTGGTGTAAGCAAGTAGGCAGCAGGTGCGAGGACGTTTATGAGATATTTTTAGGTAGATTTAATAGTTTATAAAGTATCAGTAAAATTGTCAGTAAAAAGCCACTAAAATCCACTGACATTTTTAATTTTGAGTTTTAAAAAGTCCCTAAATTTCGGAGTCTTTTGAGCATTGGCGTCCCCGGCGCGATTTGAACGCACGACCCCCACCTCCGCAGGGTGGTGCTCTATCCAGCTGAGCTACGGGGACTAAATATGAAAAAGGGGGGATTGAAATTATATCAAAAAAATTATTTTAATACAATAACAGCAGCTATAGCGTAATTTCCATCGTGAGAAATAGATAAGTCGGCATTTTTTAAGTTAAATTTTTTAAGAGTTTTATTAGAAAAATAGGGTTTATTTTTTTCATCTTTTAATATTTCTATATCTAAAAAATTACATTCTTTCCCTATACCGGTGCCTATTGCTTTTGAGAAAGCCTCTTTTGCCGCCCAATACCCGGCTATGGATTGAGAAGATTTTAGAAGTTTTATTTCTGTAGGAGACAAGAATCTATTCAAAGCTTTGTCTCCGAATTTTTCTATCATTTTTTCTATTCTTTTAATATTAACTATATCAATTCCTATCATTGAATAACAAACTCCGTAAAATATACGTTTCTTATTTCTCCGGTGGATAATATTTCATTTATTTTTCTTTTTATTTCTTCTTTTAGTTTTTCTTTTCCTTTTGCCGTTTGAATTTCTTCTACGCTTTTACTTGAAAGAATTCTGATTACCAAATCTCTAATTGCCGGAAGTTTTTTATCCACTTCTTGTTGCAATTCCGGAGAATCTAATTCCAGGTCTATTTTGCATTTTAAGTATCTGTTAGCGTTATTTGAAACAAGGTTTACGATAAATTGGTCTAATGGATAAATAGGACCTATTTCAGTCATATTTTTAACTTCTCTTTTTTTCTCTACTTTTTGAGTTTCTTGAGGTTGTTCCGGATTGTCATCTCCACTAAGTAGAAAATAAGCCACTAAACCTCCTACTATCAGTAAAATTAAAAGTAAAACAATAATAACAATTAAAAGTAACTTACTATTATTTCCTTTGTTTTCGGATGATTCTTCTTGATTTTCTTGATTTTCTTTTTCTTCAGCCATTTTTACCCTTTATTTAAGTTGTGATATAATTTTAACAAAAAAGGCTAAAATTGATAAATAACTTTTTCTATTTTATAGGTAAAAATGTTTTGAATTTTTTTGAATCTTTAGGAAACTTTTTTTTATTTCAATTAAGGGTAGTTCCTCTTTTTTTTAAAAAGCCTTTTAGAGTTAAGCAAATTATAGAACAAGTTTATTTTATGGGATTCGGAAGTTTAGGAGTTATATTTTTAACTTCTTTTTTTACCGGGCTTGTGGAAGCGGTTCAGCTTTATAACGGTTTTCATAAATTTGGGGTAGAGGATTTTATGGGATATACTATTTTTATTTCTATTTGTAAAGAATTAGGTCCTGTTTTTACTTCTTTAATGGTTATTAGTAGAGGAATTAGTGCATATGCAGCAGAACTTGGAAGTATGAGAGTAACCGAACAAATAGACGCTCTTGATGTAATGGCTGTAAATTCAAAACAATATCTTATAGTGCCAAGGATACTTGGTACTATGATTTCTTTGCCTTTATTGATTCTGTTTTTTGATACGGTTGCTAATATAGGAGCTTATTTAATTTCGATTTGGACATTGGATGTAAATGGATTTACTTATATAGAAAATATAAAACAATTAGGAGAAATAAGGGATTTTTCGGAAGGAGTTGTAAAGGGAGTGGTATTTGCTTATTTGATAAGTGCTATAGGTACGTATATAGGATATAATACAAAAGGCGGGGCAAAAGGGGTAGGAGTGAGTACGACTAAAGCCGTAGTAGTTTCTTCTATTATTATTTTTATAACGGATTATATTATTTCAGCATTATATCTTATAATATAAAAAAGAAGGATTAATCCTTCATTCTTCTAAGATAAGCCGGAGCATCTAAAGAATTAGGGTCTATCTCTATTCCACCTGAAACTTTTTTTACAAAATTTTGCATAATTTCTTCTTTTTTCTCTTCAACCGGCTTTTTTTCGTTTTTGCTTTTTTCAAATCCGGTTGCAACTATTGTGACTTTAATTTCATCCGGTGCAAGAGAATTATCGGTTGTTGTACCGAATATTATATCAGCATTCATATCTGCTTTTTCATAAATTGTATGCATACCTTCGTCGATTTCCGCTAGAGGATAATCGTCGTGCAGTGTAAAGTGTACAAGCACACCCATTGCTCCGTCAATTGAAAGATTATCAAGCAGAGGCGATTCAATAGCTTTTTTAATAGCGTTTAATGCGGCGTTTTCACCTTTATCGCTACCCATACCCATTAAAGCCAGACCTTGGTATGACATTACTGTTTTTAGGTCGTTAAAGTCTACGTTAATATCGTTTTCAGAGTAGCTAATTACCATATTCGAAATACCGCTTACAGCTTGATACAATACATCATCCACTAAAGCAAAAGCGGCTCTTCTTCCGGCTTTTCTATCAATAATAGTTAAGAGTTTTTCATTTGGAATAACAACTATTGAGTTTGCTTCTTTTTTAAGTTCTTCCGTTCCTTCTTCTGCCAGTCTTTGTCTTTTAGGTCCTTCAAACGGGAAAGGCTTTGTAACAACACCTACGGTTAAAGCTCCGACTTCTTGAGCGGCTTTTGCTATTACCGGAGCCGCTCCGGTACCTGTACCTCCACCCATTCCGGCAGAAATAAATACTAAATCAGCTCCGTTTAACGCTTCTTTTATCTCTTCAAAACTCTCTTCTGCAGCCTGTTTTCCGACTTCCGGTTTCATTCCGGCACCAAGTCCGTTGGTTAGTTTTGCACCTAATTGGATTTTTTTGTGTGCTTTGCTTGTTTTTAAAGCTTGAATATCAGTGTTTGCAGCTATTAGTTCTACACCTTTTATCTCTTTTGAAGCAATATGATTTATCATATTGTTTCCACCACCACCTACACCTATTACTTTTATGTTTGGTCCGTCGATTGTTTCGTTTATTTTAAATAATTCGCTCATTGTTCACCCCTTAAAATAGATTATTTAGCCAGTTTATAAATTTTTTAATCGGATTGATGTCTTCTTTTTGTGCTATTCTTGCTAGGTCCTCCTTTTCGTTTTTTTTAGCTTCTTGTTGTACAACTATTTGAGGTTGTTGAATCTCTTCAATTGTTTCTGTGACAAATTGTTGATTTGAGTCTTTTTCATATTTGCTGCTTTTACCGGTAGCATACATCAGTAAACCTATAACGGTTGAAAACTCCGGTTTTTGAAGGTTTTCAACCAGTCCGTTTATAATTTTCGGTTTTCCAAGTCTTACCGGATGTCCTTCAAAAAATTGAGAGGCTATTTCTTTTACGTTATAAAAATTCGTAAACCCTCCTGTTAGTACGATACCGGCACCTATTTGAGATTCTAAACCACTTCTTTGAATTTCTTTGTTTAGAAGTAAAAACGTCTCTTCAATCCTTGCACTTATTACTTGAGTGATTGTACTTAAAGAGGCTTTTTGTTTTTCGTTGTCGCTTCCTATTACCGATATTTCGATTAAATCTTCGCCACTTTTGATAAGTTCTTCAAAGTGGGTTTTTATATATTCGGCTTCGCTAGGTTTTGTATGTAAAGCCATTGATAAATCACTTGTAATATGATGGCTTCCTACTGCTAAGAAGTCTATATGTCTTAGGGCTTTATTTACAAATATAGCCATATCGGAAGTTGATGCACCTATGTCTATTACTGCAACGCCTAGTTCTTTTTCGTCATCGTTTAAGACCGCAAGTGCACTGGCATATCCTGCATTTACTATATTTAAAATTTCTATACCGGCTTGTTGGAAAGTTTTTTTTAGGTTTTCCATTCCGGATTTTTTAGCCAAGATTATATGTAAAGAGACTTCAAGTCTGCTTCCCGTCATTCCTTGTGGATCGTCTATTTCCGTTAATTCGTCCACTTTAAAATTATAAGGAATCGCCTGTAATACTAGATAATCTTGAGGTATGTCAGCATTATATAAAGCGTTTTGTATAGCTCTGTTTATCTCTTTTAGATTTATTTCGTTTTCCGGAATATTTACAACGCCGTTACTTGTGATGCTTTGGGTGTAGGCAGAAGATATCGAAACTATCGCTTTATTGATATCGATTCCTGCGATTCTTTTTGCGTGGGCTACCGATTCTTTTATAGATTTTACGGTTTCGTCTATATTTACTATAGCTCCTTTTTTTACTCCGTTTGATTTGGAAATTCCTACTCCACTTATTGAAAGTTTTTCTTTGTCATAGTTGGCAATAACGGCTATTGTTTTAAAACTTCCTACATCAATGGCTAATATTTGTTTCAATTTTATTCCTTTATTTAAAATTCACCTGACGTACGGTTGTGATATTTAATTTTTTTGATAAATCGTTTATTAAATCATTAAATAATATGGCGTTTAAAATCTCTTCTGCTTTTTTTTCTATTTGACGTTTATATTTTTCATATTTCTTTTTATCCAGCAATTTTTGTTCCTTAATGTTGTATAGAACTGCTTTTAGAGGTTTACCCGGTGTTTGTACTATAATATAGTCTTTTGATTTTTGAGATTCGAATTCTTTAAATAAAAACATAACGGCTTCTTGAGGAGATAATCCTTTTATTTTATTGAAATCATACTTTGTTACGAATCCTATATTTTTACCTTTAAAATCTTTTAGCATTTCTTGAGCCGTTTTTTTAAGATTGTTTATCGATTTTTGAGCCATTAGTTCTTTAATTACGTAAGGTTTCGCTTTTTCATAAGCAAGGGGTTTTGGTTTTATTTCTTCTACCAATTTTGCACTTATATATTCATTATCGGCTATAAACGGTTTTAGGTAACCTTTGCTTATAAGAGTTAACATTTTATCAAGAGGAATCGTTTCGTTTTGTAAAGGCAGAGTTACTAATTCATAATTCTCTTTACCTTCTTTTAATTTTTTATACGCTAAAATCGCCGTTTTTCTGTTTTTTTGTGCAAGTACGTCAAATTTTACTTGGTTTTTTGCTTTTTCAAAAGGAAGAATTTCCCCTTTTTCGTTTTTATATTCGTTTTTGTGTTCTTTGTAGTATGTTTTTAGTTTCTCTTCGCTTACTTCACCTTTTAAAGGAGTTTTAACTATTGCTATTTTAAACATTTGAGGAGATTTGAACTTATCTTTGTTTTTTTCCCAGAAAGATTTTATTTCGTCTTCGCTTAATTCCACTTTTATGGAGTTTTGGTTTATTATTTTGATATCTAGATTGTCTGCGTTAAACAAAGCACTTGCGTTTGATATTAAAAACGTTTTTGAAGGTTTTAGGTGTAAAGAGTTTAATAATTTTTGAATTAAAAGGTCTTTTTTTAAGTTAGCTTCGAAAATAGCCGGTTTTTCTCCTATCGATTTTAGATAGTTAAAATAGTTTTGCTTTGTTTTGAAAGTATTTAATATATATTCGGCTACTTCTTTGTCCGTTATGTATAAGCCTATATCTTTTGCAAAGGCTCTTAAAATTCCTGCTTGTATGGCTGCTTGGAAGGCTTCTTTTTTTAGTCCCATTTTTTCTGCCGTCGCTTCATCCAGTTTGCCGTTTAGTTTTTGGTTTTCAAGGGCGAATATTTTATTGTATTCTTTTTGTACGTCCTGGATAGAAACCTCAACGTCTCCTATTTTTACCAGGGTTGAAGATTTAGAACCGAATTGAAACTGCCCCCATCCTACAAAACCTGCACCTATAAAAGCTATAGTTGCTATCCAAATAGTAATTACCATCCATTTTCTATGTGTTTGCATCCACTCAATCATTGTATTCCTTTTGTTACGAAAATCTACTCAATAAATGTAAACGTTAGTTTTTTATTTATTTTCATGTTTATGATATTATAATAAAAAAAAACCTCACAATAAAGGGAATTTGGATGAAAAATGCAGAAATTATGCAAAAAGATTTAAAATTTAACTGGCACCCTTGTACTCAAATGAAAGACCACGAGGTTTTACCTATTATTCCTATTAAAAAAGGTAAAGGCGTTTATCTGGAGGATTTCGAAGGCAACAGATATATAGACGCTATAAGCAGCTGGTGGGTAAATCTTTTCGGGCATTCGAACGAATATATAAATCAGAAAATAAAAGAGCAGTTAAATACCCTTGAGCACGTAATTTTTGCCGGGTTTACACACGAAGGTGCCATAAAGCTTAGTGAAAGGCTTTGCAAGTTAACCGGGTTTGATAAAGTTTTTTATGCCGATAACGGAAGCAGTGCCGTAGAGGTCGCTATAAAAATGGCTTTTCATTATTGGAAAAACAAAGGTAAGATTAAGCCTCTTTTTTTCAGTTTGGAAAATTCGTATCACGGAGAGACGATAGGAGCTTTGAGTGTAGGAGATGTAGGGCTTTATAAAGATACTTATAAAGAGATTTTAATTAAAAACATTACAATTCCCATTCCTAAAGACCAGAGTGAAGAGGAAGCCGATGAGGCGTTGAAAAAAGCTAAAGAAATTTTTGAAAAACACCATAAGGAGGTCTCTTCTTTAATAATAGAACCTTTAATTCAGTGTGCCGGTTATATGAAAATGCATTCTCCTTTGTTTATTAAAGGCTTAAAGAGTCTGTGTGAGGAGTTTGATATTTTGATGATAGCCGATGAAATTGCAGTGGGGTTTGGAAGAAGCGGGAGTATGTTTGCGTGCGAACAAGCCAAAATCAAACCCGATTTTATGTGTCTTAGCAAAGGGTTAACGGGAGGGTATCTGCCTCTTAGCGTGGTTCTTACTACGGATGAAGTGTATAGGGCTTTTTATTGTGATTATAAAGAGCTAAAAGCCTTTTTACACTCTCACTCTTATACGGCTAATCCTATAGGTATTGCAGCTGCAAACGCTACTTTGGATATTTTCGAAAAAGATAACGTAATAGAAAAAAACAAGCAAAAATCAAAGTATATCTGGGAGAAAATGCAAAAATTTAAAGAGTTAAAAAACGTAAAAGAGATTCGTCAAACGGGAATGATTGGTGCCGTTGAGATGATAGATTATCCGTGGTGGGAGAGAAAGGGGCTTGAAGTTTATAAATATGGACTTAAAAACGGGGTTTTACTAAGACCTCTAGGAAACGTTATTTACTTTATGCCTCCTTATGTGATAAATTATGAAGAGATAGATAAAATGATAGAAGTAGCCTTTGATGGAATTAAGAGGTTAAAATGAAAGAAGCTATAAAAAATTCCCTTTTAAATCCCATAAAACATTTTAAACTTAGACATCTGCCTCTTTTAATGATTTATTTTGCTTATGGGGCGAGTGGAATTAGTGGGGTTGCCACTACATTTTGGGTAAAAGAGGAGCTTAATTTATCGGCGACCGCTTTAATTAGCTTGGGCGTTTGGCTTAGTATTCCATGGACTATAAAGATGGTTTTTGGGCAGCTTGTGGATAGTGTGGTGATTTTCGGGTCTCAAAGAAGAGTTTATGTTTATATAGGTGCTTCTTTGATTGCTCTTGGGACTGTTTTATTAATAGGGCTTGCCGGGGATTATAAGTGGATAAAATTTACTTCCAAAGAAAATGTGTATATTATTTCTTCTTTTTTAACGGTTATAGGGTTTGTACTTCAAGATGTCGTGGCAGATACTATGAGTACGGAGGTTGTGGATAGGAATCAGCCTAAGGAAAAAGTGGAAGAGGAGTTGGCTTACGTTCAGATTTTGGGGCGTTTGGCTATTTCTCTTGCCGGGGTGATGGTCGCCGGACTTAGTGGATGGCTTGCTCAAATATATTCCTATGAAACGGTTTTTAAAATTTCTCTTATAGTGCCTTTAATTTCCATTATAGGTGTTAGTATAGTAAAACTTGATGTTGCGAAACCGAGTCCTATTAATTGTAAAATTTTGTGTGGAGGACTTGTTTTTGCCGTTTTTGTTGTTTTTATGGGATATGCAGAGTATCAGCATTGGGATAATAGAGTGTTAAATTTTATATTTAAACATTCCCAAGAGGTTGTATTGGTTGTTAGTTTGGGCGTTATAGTTTATATGTTAGGTTTGATTTTAAAAGATGTAAAAGAGAGTGTAAGAAAGTTTATT
Organism: Nautiliaceae bacterium; assembly: GCA_039831155.1. Classification (GTDB taxonomy): domain Bacteria; phylum Campylobacterota; class Campylobacteria; order Campylobacterales; family Nautiliaceae; genus Nautilia. The sequence goes on from JBDONT010000043.1 coordinate 151,205, forward strand.
ATAAAAACTGCCGTTATTATATTTGTGTATAGGGCTATGCCTAGCGTAGGTCCCGGGCTTCAGTGGTGGGAGATAGACGTTTTGCATTTTGACAAAGCTTTTTTCGGGACTTTGTCTCAAATAGGGGCTATACTATCTATTCTTGGAATGTGGCTTTTTAGTGATTTTATCGCTAAAAAACCGGCTCATTATACGTTGATTTGGTTAAGTGTTATTACCACTATACTCTTTTTACCGATTATAGGGCTTTATTACAATATTCCTCAAAGTTTTGGAATAGACCCTAAAACGGTTGCTATTATAGATACGGCACTTGAATCGCCTTTTGCCCAGCTTAGTATGATACCTCTTTTAACTCTTATTGCAATTTACGCACCCGAGGGTAAGAGGGCTACCTGGTTTGCTTTGATGGCAAGTTTGATGAATCTTGCCTTAACGGCAGGGGGAGTCTTTACCAAATATTTAAATGAAATTTTTGTCGTAAGCAGAGAAGTTGTGCAAAACGGTAACATCTTATCTCACCAGGACTATTCTCAACTTGGGATTTTGATGATTGTTGTTACAATTTTAAATGTAACGATACCAATCGTAACAATTTTTTATCTGATGATAAGAAATAAAAATTGACTTAAAACCGGCTATTAGCTATAATACTAAAAAAACTTGAGTAAAGGAGTGTAAAGTATGGCGTTTGTAATGCTTATTTTAATGAACTTAGCCGTAATGGCTTCTATTTATTTGACTATATTTTTGGTTGAGACGTTTTTTCACATCAGACTTGACGGAGGGACTATTAACGGACTTTTGATTTTATCTTTAATTGTAGGGTTTAGTGGTAGTTTAATTTCTCTGTTTATGTCTAAGTGGCTTGCGAAAATGAGTGCAGGGGTTAGAGTAATAGAAACTCCTAGCAGTGAGGCAGAGGTTTGGCTTGTGGAGACGGTGGCGAAACTTGCAAAAGAAGCAGGTATCGGAATGCCGGAAGTCGGGATTTTTGACGGACCTCCGAATGCTTTTGCTACGGGATGGAATAAAAACAACGCTTTGGTTGCAGTGTCTATCAGTTTATTTGATTTAATGGATACAAAAGAGATTGAAGGTGTTTTAGCACACGAAATCAGTCATATAAAACACGGAGATATGGTTACTATGACGCTTGTTCAGGGTGTGCTTAACTCAATTGTATTTTTCATATCAAGACTTATAGCAAATATCGTAGCACCAAAAGATGAAGAAGGTAATCCAAACCCTTTTGCGTATATGGCTATTAGTTTCGCACTTGAAATGGCTTTAAGTATTTTTGCGACAATGATAGCTATGTGGTATAGCAGATACAGAGAATATAAAGCCGATGAAGGTGCTGTTAGACTAGACGGACCGGAGGGGATTTATTACGCTCTTGCAAAACTCGGAAACATCCCGAAAGAACAAGTAGCACTTCCGGCAGAAATGAAAGCGTTTGGGATTGTAGGATTTTTAGATTTATTCAGCTCTCACCCTCCTATTGAAAAAAGACTTGAGCATATTAAAGAAGTGGCAAGAAAAATGGGTTATAATGTTTAACGAAATAAAAGAGATTATCTTAAAAGCCGGGAAGATATTTAAAGAGGGGTTTTACTCCTCTAAGGATATTACCCTAAAAGGTAAAAAAGATTTAGTAACGGAATATGACGTAAAAGTTGAAGAGTTTTTAAAAGAGAGTTTTTCTAAGTTTGATTATTCCATTATTGCAGAAGAGTCGGTTAAGGATGAATTTAACAATTCTATCATAATAGACCCGATTGACGGGACTACCAATTTCGCTCATCAGGTTCCTCACTGTGCTATAAGTGTCGGGATTTATGAAGAGAAAAAACCTAAATACGCTTTTGTTTACAATCCGATTTTGGAAGAGTTTTTTTATGCAATTAGAGGTGAGGGTGCTTTTTTAAACGAAGAGAAGATAAAAGTGAGTGGAGGAGATTACTTTCAAAGGGCTTTAATCGCTACCGGGTTTCCTTATTCAAGTGCCGAAAATAAAGAAGACTTGGAAATAGTTATAAATAGACTTCATAATATACTTCCGGCTTGTCAGGATATTAGAAGATTAGGGAGTGCCGCACTTGATTTATGCTATGTAGCAAGTGGGAGATTTGAAGGGTTTTATGAGATTAATCTAAAGCCTTGGGACGTTAGTGCCGGAATTTTAATAGTTGAAGAAGCCGGAGGGGCTGTTAGTAATGAGTTTGGGAAAGAATATGATATGTTTAAAGATAAATGTATCGTTGCAAGTAACGGAAAAATCCATAAAGAGTTTTTAAGTTATCTTTGATAGATTATATCCACGTCATCCGGGAATTTAGGAGTAAAAATTTCCGGGTTTATTTTTTCGGTTGAAACATCTTTGAAATTAATTACCACTTTATTACCTATATCATCCGTATACCACGCTTTTTTTAAGGTTTTATCGTATATGAAATGGATTGTTTTATTATCTATTTTCGCTATGTAGCCTTTTTCGGTTTTTTTTGCTTTTTTTATCGCTTCAAAAAGATTTAGTTTTGGTTTTTTAGATATTGTAACTTGTAAGAGGTCCGATTCGTATACGTAGACTTTGTCGTTTATCCATATCTCTTTTGTATTGGGGTAGGTATATTTCCAAAAAACTTGCTTTGAATTAGTATAGATTTCGCCTTTGTAGGTTAGTGTTTTTTTATCCGAGTAGATTTTTTGAATGAATTTTGCGTGGAAATAGTGGGGCAAATTTAAAGCGTGCAGGTTTATTACCATAAGTAGGAGAATTTTTAGCTTTAGGTTTTTCATTTAACATTCCTCTTAGTGAATTTATGTTATTATAACAAAAAACTTTGCAAAGGCTTTTTGTATGGTAAGAAAAATATTTAGAAAAATATTCGGGACGAAAAATGACAGAGAATTGAAAAGATATTTTGCTAGAGTAAAAGAGATTAACGAATTAGAACCGAAATATGAAAAATTGAGTGATGAAGAATTAAAAGGGGAGTTTAATAAAATCAAATCTAAAATTTTAGAAGAGATACAAAAAGAAGACTCTCAAACCATTTTAAATAAATATTTAAACGATGTATTCGCAATGACAAGAGAAGCTTCCAAAAGAGTGCTGGGTATGAGGCACTATGACGTTCAGTTGGTAGGTGGTATGGTTTTGCACGAAGGTAAAATCGCAGAGATGAAAACGGGAGAAGGTAAAACGCTTGTTGCGACTTTACCGGTGGTTTTGAATGCGATTTTAGGAAAAGGGGTTCACGTAGTTACGGTAAATGACTATCTTGCCCAAAGAGACGCAAATGAAATGGGAAAACTTTATGAATTTTTCGGGCTTACTACCGGGGTTGTGATAAACGGTATGGAAGATTATGAAAGAAAACAGGCTTATGCTTGTGACGTAACGTACGGGACGAATTCGGAATTTGGGTTTGATTATCTTAGAGACAATATGGTGTTTGATATAAACGATAAGGTCCAAAGAGGGCATTATTATGCTATTGTGGATGAGGTTGACAGTATTTTAATCGATGAAGCCAGAACTCCTCTTATTATATCAGGACCGGCGAATAAAAGAGTGGAAGATTACGTAAAAGCCGATAAAGTAGCAAAACAGCTTGTAAAAGATAAACATTTTACGGTAGATGAAAAAGACAAAGTTGTGCTTTTAACGGAAGAGGGTATAAAAGAGGCTGAAAGGCTTTTTGAGGTGGATAACCTTTATACTCCGGAAAATGCAGTATTGGCTCATCACTTGGACCAGGCTTTAAAGGCTAATTATCTGTTTCAAGAAGGTAAAGATTATATAGTGAGAAAAGGTGAAGTTTTAATTGTAGACGAGTTTACCGGAAGAATTGCAGAAGGGAGACGTTTTAGCGAGGGGCTTCATCAGGCATTGGAAGCGAAAGAGGGAGTGGAGATTCAAGAAGAGTCTCAAACTTTTGCCGAAACCACTTATCAAAACTATTTTAGATTGTATGAAAAATTAGCCGGTATGACGGGTACTGCCCAAACCGAAGCTACCGAATTTATAGAAATTTACGGACTTGAGGTTATATCTATTCCTACAAACAAACCGGTAGCCAGAATCGATAAAAACGACCTTGTTTATAAAACGGAAGAAGAGAAATTTGAAGCGGTTGTAAAAAAAGTAAAAGAGCTTCATAAAAAAGGTCAACCGGTATTAATAGGAACTACTAGCGTTGAAAAGAGTGAATATGTAAGCAGACTTTTAAAACAAGAAAAAATCCCTCATACCGTTTTAAACGCTAAAAATCACGAAAAAGAGGCTCAAATAATTGCAGAAGCCGGGAAAAAGGGAGCCGTAACGGTTGCTACCAATATGGCAGGTCGTGGGGTTGATATTAAAATAGACGATGAGGTAAGAGAACTTGGAGGACTTTATATTATAGGTACCGAAAGACACGAAAGCAGAAGGATAGACAATCAGCTAAGAGGACGTTCGGGGCGTCAGGGAGACCCGGGAGAGAGTCAGTTTTATTTATCGCTTGAAGATGATTTATTAAGAATCTTCGGAAGCGACAGAATCAAGACAATTATGGATAAGCTTGGTATCGAAAGAGGGGAGCATATTGACTCTAAAATCGTTAGCCGTGCTATAGAAAACGCTCAAAAGAAAGTTGAGAGTATGCATTTTGAAGCAAGAAAGCATATCTTAAAATACGACGACGTTGCAAACGAACAAAGAAAAGTGGTATACGCTTTTCGTAATCAAATCTTAGACCTGAGTTATGATATTAATTCTAAAATAGATGAGATGAGAGAGGATTTTGTGGAATATATTCTGGCAGAATCGGATATCTATCCTCATTCATTGGAAGAGGATTTTGATTTGGATAATCTGATAGCTCATTTAAAAGAGTATACCGGTATAGAGTTTAGTAAAGAGGAACTTAAAAATAAAGATTATGAGAGTTTAAAAGAGTATCTGATTAAGAGATTAAAAGAAGAATATGAGAAAAAATTTGAAGAAGCTTCACCGGAAGATAAAGAAAGGATTCAAAGACAGCTTATCTTACAAATACTTGATGAGTCGTGGAGAGACCATTTATATATGATGGATATCTTAAAAACGGGAATAGGACTTAGAGGTTATAACCAAAAAGACCCTCTTGTGGAATACAAAAAAGAGAGCTTTAATCTTTTCCAAGAATTGATTGAAAGAATTAAAATAGAAAGTATGAAAGTTTTACATAATCTTCAAATCGAATATAAAATCCCGGAACTTGACGAAGATATGAACGAGTTTTTAAAGGCGTTAGAGGGGAAACATATAGATGAAATTATGCAAAATATGCCGCAAATCCCTAAAGAAATGGAAAATAAAAGCGTAGATGAGATTATGCAAGAGCTTGAAGCCCAAACGGAAATGTTAAAAGCCGAATTTGAAGCCAAACAGAGAAAAAAAGTAAAAAGAAACGAGCCTTGTCCTTGCGGCAGTGGTAAAAAATATAAAGACTGCTGCGGGAAAAGCCCTAAATTTTAAGGTAAATAATGTTTATTTGTAATGAGGAAGGTAAAACTTTAAATCAACGTTTTAAGGAGGTTTTACTTTTAGTCTCTCAATATGGATATGCTGGAGAGGTTTTTTTTGAAAACTTTTAAAAGAATCGAAAAAAGAAGGGATTGGTTTTATAGAAACTGAAACGTAAAAAATCTAAAGTTTGATATAACTATTAAAAAAGGTCTAAAATGGCTATAGCAATAAAGCAAAATTTCGGTTTTGGTTTTATTTCTTTATTTAATGATTTTCTAAGAGAAGCTTTAAATAATTTTAAAAATAAAAGAGAATTAATTAGAATTTTAAAAAGAGCCGATAGATTAGTAAATTTGATATATACTTTAAACGAAAAATTAGAACAATATATAAAAGATGATGAGTTTGAAAAAATAGAAGATAAGCTTATTGATATGAAATTTTTATTAGAAAATCAAATGGATAGCTTACCGAAAGAATTAAAACCTTCTCTTGAAAAATTATATGAACTTTTGGTAATGATAATATTTAATCTTTCTATGTATCAGGCAAGAGATTGAAAATTATAAAGACCGATATATAAGTTTTGTTATTTGACTTGTAAACCGGAAGTGGCAATATTTGCTTGGATAGGAAGTCATAGAGATTATAAAATAATTATTAAAAATTTAAAAAAACTGTAAGAATTACATTTTTGGATGAGAAGAGATTAAGAATTTTTTGCAAATTGCTTAATGATTTATCAAAAAAATATAAAAAGGAAACATAATTGAACAAAAAATTCGTAAATTTTATAATAAGAAGATATCTTAGATTTGACAAGAAGCACCCGTTTATTTATATAAGTTTTATTTTGGCATTTCTTGGAATTATGACGGGGGTTGCGACTTTAATGATAGCTATGGGGATAATGAACGGAATGGATAAGGAGTTTGAGAAAAAACTCAAAGTTATGAATTATCCCATTACCGTATACTCTTCGCTTGTAAATGTGGATGAGAGACTCTTACATAAACTTCAAAAAAAATTTCCTAATTTCAAATATTCCCCTTATATTGAAAGCAGTGCCGTAATTCAGAGTGGAGGGTTGTATGGAGTTATGCTTTATGGGGTTGATTTCAAAAAAGAGTCTGAAATCAACTACATATTCAAAAAAGCCGTAAAAAACATAAAAACTCCTAAACTTTTCGATGTGGTGGTGGGTAGCAGACTTTTTGCAGATTTGGGAGTCGGGAGAGGGGATAAGGTTGTTATGATATTTTCCAAGATGACCCCTTTAGGATTTGGCGTCTCTCCTATATTGAAAAAAGTAAGAATAGCCGGAGTTTTTAACAGTGGGCTTGTAGCGTATGATAAGGGGATAGCTTATATGAATATTAAAGGTCTTCAAAGGATTCTTCATCAAAACTATTACAGTGGTATACATATTTGGAGTCCTAATCCTTTTAAGGATATAGAAAAAATCAAAAAAGCAGTGCCTCCGGGTGTAGGCGTTATAGGTTGGTGGGAGCAAAACGGCAACTTTTTTGCAGCCCTTAAAATGGAAAAGAGGGCTTTGTTTTTGGTGCTTATGCTTATTATTATAGTTGCCGCTCTTAATATTATAAGTTCTCTTCTTATGATGATAATGAGTAAAAGAAAAGAGATAGCACTTATGCTAAGTCTGGGGGCTTCTCCTAAGGAGATAAAAGCCATATTTTTAAAACTGGGAACGTTTATAGGCGTAATCGGAATTATCAGTGGGGCTATACTAGGAGGTATCGGTATTTGGGTTTTAAAAACGTTTGATATTATTAAACTTCCGGTTGACGTATACGGGGTTAGCAGACTGCCGGTTGATTTGAGTTTGGTTGATTTTGGGGTGATTATTGTCGGTGCTTTTGTAATAGTGATATTCTCTAGCATATATCCGGCTGTAAAAGCTAGCAAAACCGATGTGCTTGAGACGCTTAGATATGAATAATTTATTATGATATAATTACGTAAAAAAGGACATTTTATGCAAGGTGCGATGACTGCTCTTATAACTCCGTTTAAAAACGGAAAAGTTGATGAAGAGACCTATGCAAAACTTATACAAAGACAGATTGATAACGGAATTGATTGGGTGGTGCCGGTTGGGACAACGGGAGAGAGTGCCACTTTAACTCACGACGAACATAAAAGATGTATAGAAATTGCCGTTGAGGTGTGTAAGAATACAAATACGAAAATTTTAGCCGGTGCCGGAAGTAACTCTACGCATGAGAGTATAGATTTAGCTAAGTTTGCCGAAAGTAAAGGTGCCGATGCGGTGCTTAGCGTTTCTCCTTATTATAACAAACCTACTCAAAGAGGGCTTTACGAACACTATAAAGCTTTGGCGAATTCGATTGATATTCCGGTGGTGCTTTATAACGTACCGGGTAGGACTTGTAGTAATATAGAAGTTGAAACGGCTATAAGACTTTTTAACGATGTGGAAAATATTATAGCTATTAAAGAAGCGACAGGTAAAATAGAAAACGTAGTAGCCCTTTGTGCTAAAAGCGATATTGCAGTAATTAGTGGGGATGACGCTATTAATTATCCTATTATGGCAACAGGTGGTAGAGGTTGTATTTCGGTAACTTCTAATTTACTTCCCGCAAAAATAGCGGATTTAATTCATACGGCTTTAAAAGGGGACTTTGATACAAGTAGAGCTATTAATGAAGAGTTATATGAGCTTAATAAAGTTCTATTTATAGAAAGTAATCCTATTCCTATTAAATACGCAATGTATGAAGCCGGGCTTATCCCGACGCTTGAATACAGACTTCCTTTATGCGAACCTAGCAACGAGAGTAAAGAAAAAATAAAAAAAGTTTTAGATAAATATTTATAAAAAAAATCAACATATGGAGTAAATAGATGAAAACATTAGTAATTAGTGGAGCGACAAGAGGTATAGGAAAGGCTATAGCAGAGCGTTTTGCAAAAGATGGTATCAATATCGCTTTTACTTATAATTCAAACGAAGAAGTTGCAAATAATCTTGCAAAAGAGTGGAGTGAGAAATACGGCATTAAAGCAAAAGCGTATAAATTAAATATTCTTGAGCCGGAAACTTATAAAGATTTATTCAAACAAATCGATGAAGATTTTGATAGGGTTGACTTTTTTATCTCTAATGCAATTATCAGTGGAAGAGCAGTTGTAGGGGGATTCGGTCCTTTTATGAGACTAAAACCTAAAGGTATTTGTAATATCTTTACGGCTACCGTAAACGCTTTTGTAGTAGGAGCTCAAGAAGCAGCAAAAAGAATGCAAAAAGTAGGTGGGGGGAGTATTATTTCTCTTAGTTCGACGGGAAACTTGGTTTACACTCCAAACTACGCAGGGCATGGTTCTTCTAAAGCCGCAGTTGAAACAATGGTAAAATACGCAGCTGCAGAGCTTGGAAAATGGGGTATTAGAGTTAATGCCGTGAGCGGAGGTCCTATTGATACGGACGCCCTTAAAGCTTTTCCTAATTATGAAGAAGTAAAAGCTGAAGTTGAAAAAAGAAGCCCGCTTAATAGAATGGGTGAGCCTAAAGATTTAGCCGGTATTACTTACTTTTTGTGTACGGACGAAGCTAGTTGGATTACCGGACAAACTTTTATTGTCGATGGTGGAACAACGTTTGGTGGGGCTTAGAAGTGATAGTAACGGAAGACGGAATAAAATTTTATAGATATGAACGTTGGAAAAAAAGATTAAAAAACGTTCCTAATATTTTGGCTTTTATTAGGATTTTACTTGCGTTTTTGATGTATTTTTTTTTAGTCAATAGAGATTTATTCGAAGGGATTCATCCTTCCTGGCTTGATTATTTTGCAGCTTTAATTTTTGTAATTGCAAGTGTTACCGATTTTTTTGACGGATATATAGCAAGAAACTTTGATGCCAGCAGTAAGCTAGGGGAAATACTTGACCCACTTGCCGATAAAATGCTTACTTTAGGGGCTTTTTTGGGGCTTTTGTATTTGCATAGGGCAAATGCCTGGGCTATATATCTTATAATGGTAAGAGAGTTTTTTATTACTGCTCTTAGAATAGCTATGGTCCAAGAGGGACTTAGCGTAAAAGCGAGTATGGCCGGGAAAGTAAAAACCGTTTCTCAAATGGGGGCTATAGGGTTTTTGCTTATGAATTGGCCGTGTGGAGAGTGTCTTTTGTGGATAGCTGTTTTTCTGACTCTTTATAGTGGTTTTGAATATGTAAAAGTTTATGTGAAAGCTCAATATGATTAGTGCTATTTTAATATTATCGTTTTTAATTTTTTTTCACGAACTAGGTCATTTTTTAATGGCAAGACTTGTAGGTGTTAAGGTTGAAGTTTTTAGTATAGGTTTTGGAAAAAAGCTTTTATGCAAAAAATTTGGTAATACGAACTGGTGTATTAGTGCCGTGCCTCTTGGTGGGTATGTGCAGATGAAAGGGCAGGATGATACTACTCCTACACTAAAAAGCAACGACCCCGATTCTTATACCGCAAAGTCTCCTTGGCAAAGGATTTTGATTCTTCTTGGAGGTCCCGGATTTAACTTTTTATTGGCTTTTTTGATTTATCTTTTTATAACGTTTAGCGGATGGACTAAATTAGCTCCCGTTATAGGAAAAACAATACCGAATACACCGGCTGCTAAAGTATTTAAGTCGGGAGATAAGATTTTAGAAATTAATGGCATACAAATACGTGCTTGGGATGAAATTCCTTCTATCATTCAAAAATCAAGCGATTTAAACGTAGTTATAAAAAGAGGCAATAAGATTTTAACCGTTCATATAAAGCCTAAAATAGAGATAATGAAAAATATCTTTAATGAAGAGATAAAAAGAAAAATTTTAGGAATTGTACCTAGTGGGGATGTAGTAAAAGTGCATTACGGATTTTTGGAGGCTTTTAAAATAGCCTGGGATAAATTCGTTTATGATACGACTTTGATAGTAAAAGGCGTTCAAAAGCTAATTACGGGAGCAGTGGGGCTTAATACCATCAGTGGACCGATAGGAATAGTGGACGTAACAGCTAAGGTAGCTGATTACGGATGGCAACCTTTGCTTTTATTAGCCGCTCTTTTGAGTGTGAATCTTGGGGTTTTGAATCTACTTCCCATACCGGCACTTGATGGTGGGCATATAATGTTTAATTTATATGAAGCTATATTTAAAAAAGAGATAAGTGCAGAGATAATGATAAAACTTACCATCGCTGGATGGGTTATTCTGGGGTCTTTAATGATAGTAGGTATTTTTAACGATTTACATAGATTAATAGGAGGGTAATGATGACTTTAGACGAACTGATTCAAAGAGTCGAAGCAGCAAGGCTTAGAAGAAGTGAGCATTTAATAGTGCAAATAGTGGCAGTTACTAAGTACACTAAAGATATAGAACCTTTAAAAAGACTATACGCAGAAGGTCAAAGAGCTTTTGGGGAAAACAGGGTTCAGGATATGGAAGATAAGGTAAAAGCATTGGAGGATTTGCCGATAGAGTGGCATTTTATAGGTAACTTACAAAAAAATAAAATCAATAAACTTTTAAAGCTTAATCCTTTTATGATTCAGTCTATTAATTCGTATGAATTGGCAGAAGCCATAAACAAAAGAACAGATAAGCCCGTTCGATGTCTGCTTGAAATTAATTCGGCAAAAGAAGAGACAAAACACGGTCTTCAGCCGGAATTGGCAGTTGATACGTATTTAAAAATTAAAGAAAATTTAAAGCATATTAATTTACAAGGTGTTATGACGATAGGGGCTCACGTTGATGATGAAGAAGAGATTAGAAAGAGTTTTAGGTTGACTTATAAAATATTTGAAGAACTAAAACCTTACGGTGCTAAGATTTGTTCTATGGGAATGAGTAATGATTTTGAAATAGCCATAGAAGAGGGTAGTAATATGATAAGAATCGGTAGTGCACTTTTAAATTCTTATATGCAGTAAAAATATTATGTTAACTGGTAAGTCATCCAAATAACTTCTCCATTAAAGACAAAACGGTAAAACAAAATTATCCTTTAATAAGTTTTACCGTTACGCTTTTGTCGAAATATTTTTTTATATCTTCTACGTCTTCACAAGAGAGGGAGTTTATTTTCTCTTCATATTGAAGTAGGGGAGTTATGTCGCCTTTTGCAAAATAGTCCCCGTATATGTTGCTAACACCGGATGAACTTTCAAGGTGAGTTAAAAAGTCCATTTTTGTTTGATTTTTTACTTTTTTAAGGGCTTTTTTAGTAATTTTTGTATTTAAAATCTCTTTTTTAAGTTCTTTTTCAACTATATCGGGATTTACACCTGGATTACATATGGCAAGGGCTAAGAAAACTCCCGGGTCTATTAATTCCATATTATATGCATAGACTTCGCTAACAAGCGATTTTTTGTTTATAAGCTTTTCTCTTAAACTTCCACTTTTTCCTCCACTTAAAATTTCACTGTAAGCACTTAATGCAAACTGGTCTTCGTGTTTAAAATTTGGAATTCTATAAGCTATAGCTATTACGTTTACTTCGGTGTCTCTTTTTATTACTATTTCTTTGTCTCCGTCAAGTGGAGGTTCAACGGTATGGATTTGAGGAATTTTTTTTCTGTTTTTTATATGGGAGAAATATTTTTCGGCACTTTCAAAAACCTCATTAGGGTCTATATCCCCGGCTACTAAAATAAAAGCGTTTTTAGGCTGATAAAAAGTTTTATGAAATTTTCTTATATCTTGAATAGTCCAATTTAGAATATCCTCTTTAAATCCTATCGGAGTCCAGTGGTAAGGATGATAAATAAAAGTGTTGTTAAAAAGTCTAAAATAGAGGTATCCTATCGGATTATTATCCGTTCTCCATAGTCTCTCTTCGTATACGACTTTTCTTTCACGTTGAAATTCGTCGTCGTTTAGATTTAGATTTTCCATAACTTCACTAAATAGCTCTAGGGTTTTGTCAAGATAACTGCTGGATGTTTTTATATAATAATGAGTATAATCAAACCCGGTTGACGCGTTATCTACACCACCTAGGCTTTTTACTATTTTATCAAACTCTCCTTCTTTTAGGTTTTTTGTGGATTTGAAGTTCATATGTTCAAGCATATGAGCTATTCCGGTTTTTCCCATAGCTTCGTTTCTGCTTCCGACTTTATAAAAAATATTGCTCGTAATTACATTTGAGCCTTTATTCATCGGAATTGTTATAACTTCAAGAGAGTTTTTTAGTTTATGAGTATAAAATCTGTGAAGCATTGACCACCTTTTTTTTGTATTATCATATCATATTTTAAAAATTAAAAACGGCTGCCATAAAAGGATATACGTTAATAAAAATAAAAAACAAAATCATTCCCAAAGCTATGGCGTTTATCATTCTTAATAAACCGTTGGGTAAAAGGTCTTTAATAAAAGAAGTAATCAAAGAAGCTATTACCCAAAACGGAGTTGCAAAAAGAGTTGAAATTAAAGCTCCTTGAATATATTCGTATCTTACCGGGTTGGTGTAATCCAAAAAATAATTCATAGTATAAAATAATCCCATTCCTAAAAGAGCAACTCCTATCGTTAAAAATAATAAAAATATAAAAATTAATAAAAATTTTTTCATTATTTTAAATCGGCTCCTACAGCTTCGCTTATATGACTAAATCCGTCTCTTTTGAGAAGTTCTATAAGTCCTAAATTTATATCTCTTGCCACAAAAGGACCTTTGTAAACTATAGCCGTATAGATTTGAAGTAAAGAAGCTCCAGCTTTTATACGTTTATACGCTTCTTGTGCCGAATCGATACCACCTACGCTTACGATAGGAACTTTTGAAAAGACCTCTTTTGCGACTATTTGTAAGACTTCATAACTTCTTTTTGCCAAAGGTTTCCCTGAAATTCCTCCTTTTTTAATAGGAGAATTTACCAAATCGTAATTAACGGTAGTGTTTGTAACGATTATACCGTCTGCTTTGTTTTCTACGCTTAAGTTGGCTAAATTTCTAATCATATCGTCTTGCATATCCGGGGAAAATTTTATAAGAATAGATTTTCGGGTTAGGGTTTTTAGCTCTTTAAAAAGAGTTGAGATAAAAGTTTCGTTTAGTAAATCTCTAAGTCCCGGAGTGTTCGGAGAAGAGATATTTACTACGAAAAAGTCCACTACGTCGTTTAGTTCTTTTACTAAAATTTTATAATCTTCTATCGCTTTGTCTTCCGGGGTGCTTTTGTTTTTGCCTATGTTAGCACCGATAGGAAGTATGAAAGGGTGGATTTTAGAGAGTCTTTTTTTCATTACCTCAACGCCTTCGTTATTAAATCCGTAAGCGTTTTGAACGGCTTGATACTCTATATGTCTCCAGGCTCTTGGTTTTTCGTTACCTGGTTGAGGCTTTGGAGTAACGGCTCCCACTTCTCCCCACCCAAAACCCAGTGCAGGCCACGCCGATATCATTTTTGCGTGTTTATCAAATCCGGCGGCAACTCCTATAGGGTTTTTAAATTCAAGATTCCATATCTTTTGGTTTAAAATAGGGTCGTCTATAAAATTTCTTTGGATTAAAGGATTAAAAAAAAGAGGACATCTTCTAGCCGTACTTAGGGCTAGTTCTGCTAAATTGTGAGCTAATTCCGGGTCTGTTTTGTAAATTAAAGGTTTTATCTTCTCAAAAAAACTCATTTTATACCTTTTCCCATAAAGTTCCGTTTGGAGTGTCTTGTATCTGAATTCCCATATTTTTCAGTTCGTCTCTTATTTTATCTGCAAGTTCGTAATTTTTTTCTTTTTTAGCTTCGTTTCTTTTTTCGATAAGTTCGTTTATTTTCTTTTTAGTCTCTTCATCTATTCCGGCTTGGAAATACTCATACGCATCACTTCCACCGACTCCTAAAAGCGAATCTATAAACTCTATATTGTTTACGATTTTTTGTTTCAAGGCTTTGTCTTTAGGATTTTTATCCAGGTTTTCGTTTACTTCGTTTATAAATTCATCAACCGTTGCAAGTGCTTTTGAGATGTTTAGGTCGTCTTTTAGTGCGTTTAACAGTTTTTCTTCAAACTCTTTGTCTTTTTGTTTTTTACTAATTCCGTATACTCTTTTTTTGAGACGATAAAGTTTATCGAGTCTTTTTTTGCTTGCGATTAAATCCTCTTCACTAAAATTCAGTGGGGCTCTGTAATGAGTACTCATAAGATAAAACCTTAAAACTTCTCCCGGGTAGTGTTTTAAGGCGTCTTTTACAAAAAAACTGTTTCCGAGTGATTTACTCATCTTTTCGCCGTTGATTTGTACAAATCCGTTATGCATCCAGTATTTTGCCAGGTGGGTGTCGTAAGCACAATAAGTTTGAGCCTCTTCGTTTTCGTGGTGAGGGAAAAAGAGGTCTGCTCCTCCCCCGTGGATGTCTATTTGATAAGGGGTATTATCGTAGGCTATATGTTTTTTAATCATAGCACTACACTCTATATGCCACCCCGGTCTTCCTTTTCCAAAAGGCGAATTAAAACATACGTCATCTTCTCCTTTGCACGCTTTCCATAATGCGAAATCCGCCGGGTTTTTTTTACCTTCCGTATCTACTCTGTGAACGACTTCGCCCTCTTGACACTTGTTTGAGAGTTTGCAATACTCTTTGTCTTTGCTGGTATCAAAATAGATATCTCCGTTTTCCAGTTTGTAAGCGTACCCTTTTTGTAGGAGTTTATCGATTAATTCGAACATAGCTTCAAGGGATTCGGTGGCTTTCGGTTCTATATCGGCTCTTTTTACGTTTAAAGCTTCCATATCTTTTAAATAAGAATCAATATAATATTCGGTAATTTCTTTTAGACTCTTACCGGTTTGATTCATTTTTTTTATGATTTTATCGTCGATGTCAGTGAAGTTTTTTACGAAAGTTACGTTATAGCCTAATG
This sequence comes from Nautiliaceae bacterium, assembly GCA_039831155.1. GTDB lineage: Bacteria > Campylobacterota > Campylobacteria > Campylobacterales > Nautiliaceae > Nautilia. Next base: position 166,605 of record JBDONT010000043.1, read on the forward strand.
CTTTTAGGGTACGTCTTAGTAAATCGAAACTTATAGAACTTCTAGCGTGTCCTAAGTGTGCGTCGTCGTATACCGTAGGTCCGCATACGTAAATTTTTACCTCTTTTTCTTTTAGGGGGATAAATTTAATTTTTTCTTTTAAATGTGAATCGTAGATTTTCATATTTCTCCTTTATATGATTAAAAGAATTAAATTTTTAAAAACAACTGCTAAAATTATACTTGCTAATATTACCAAAATAGAATAAAAAATATATTTTTTTTCAAAAAACTCTGCAAATTTACCAAAACCGAACTCTTTTATTATTAAAAAGAGTTTAACCGCTTCCCCTATACTTGTAGCAAGTGCCAAGCCGTAAAATTTTAAAGGCATAATAAGAGTCAACGAAAAGAAAATATTAACTCCTAAAGATATAGCCGAAATTTTTGCGGCTTTTAAGTGTCTGTGGGTTGCAAAAAGATAGCTTGATAATAGTTTGTTAAGACCGGCTGGGATTAATCCTATCATATACATAATTAAAGTAACGGACGTATAAAGGGTGTCTTGTTTAGTGAAGGCTCCGTGTTCGAAAAGCAAAGTTATTATCTCTTTACTTGAAATTACGGCTACTATTGTTGCTAAGGTGAGGATATAAAAAAGAATCCAAAACATCTTTTTTAAAATTTCAAAAGCCTCTTTGTGTTGGTTTTTATTTAGGCGTTTGTTTATTTCCGGGAAAATTACACTGCTTGTAGCAAGTGCGAAAAGAGCGAACGGAAGTTGGAAAAGTCTGTTTGCATACCATAAATAACTAATACTTCCACTTGCCAAAAACGTAGCGAGCCACGTATCTATAAAAGAGCTTATTTGAGAAGTGGAGTTTCCGAAAACAGAAGGTAAAAAATGCTTTTTAAAAGTTGATAGGTCTTCTTGTTTTTTGCTTTTTGCCCCTATGCAGAGGAGTTTTAATACGTTGTGTTTTTTTGCAGAGTATAAAATCGCCAGAACCTGGGCTATTCCTCCGAAAATCACTCCTAAGCTTAAATACCATATGATTTGTTCTTTTGGTAAGTCTTTGGAGATTAAAAGGGCTGCTATAAATGCGATATTCAATAAAACCGGAGTAAAAGCACTCATAAAAACCTGTTTTTTATGCTGAAGTAAAGATGAAAAAAAGGTCACTATAAATATTAAATCCAAATACCAAAAATTAATCGCTACCAGGGGAGAAGCGAGTTTTTTAGCCTCTTCACTAAATCCTGGAGCCAGTAAATCGGTAATTAGATTTGAAAATAGGGTTACAATTACCGATAAAATAAGTATAATTATAAATAACTTTTTAAACACAAGCCACGCAAAGGCCGGTTTGTTTTTTGCTTTTAAGAAGCTTGGAAGAAAACTTTGGGCAAAAGCACCTTCGGCGAAAATTCGTCTGAAAAGATTAGGGAATTTAAAAGCGACGAAAAAAATGTCCGAATATACGTTTGCACCGAGAATCGAAGCACTTAACAAATCTCTGATAAATCCCAGGATTCTTGAAGTTAAAGTTCCTAGGGATGTGATGCCTATTAGTTTTAGTATGGATAACATAAAACGTATTTTACCAAAAGGATTGATTTGGGTCTATTTGATTTTTTAAAAAAAGAGGAAAAAAAATCTCTTCCTATAAGAGTTAAGGTCGATAACGTAGCAAAAGCCCTTGTTGAAGTTTCAAAGGAGAGTGGGGTTTTGATATCTTCTTTGGATTTTGAGATTGTGGATTTTAAGACTTATATTAAAATGGAAGGTGATGAAGAATTTATAGAACTTGACGAAATCAGCAGACCTTTAATTGGGAGTGAAGAGTTTTTGCTAAACGAAAAAAACGAAATAAAGCAGGTTTACGACATAATAATAGATAGGATTAAATTTGACGATAATTTTGAAATTATAGGGGAGATGAAACTTAATAAACATCTCACAAAAGCGGAGTTTGTTTTAAAAAACGAGTCGTTTTTGGTTTATACGCCGGATATCGAAGAGAAACTTTTAAAAGAACTTAATAAAAAAAAGCTTAAAAACTCCCTTTTAATCTCTATTTTCGATAAAGAACTTAAAGAAGATGTTAAAGAGGTCGTAAAAACCTTAAAAGTTAATAATAAACTTTTAGAAGATAAAACCGTAAGGCTTTGTCGTGGGCTTGACGCGGTAGAGAGTATAGAAGGGAAGGTTATTTATCACTATCTTTTAAAAAGAACTCATAAAAAAGAGCTTATTTTCCCGGTAAAAAAAGGGGATGTTTTAATAGAAATAATTAAACCGAAACCGGGGAAAAACGGAAGAGACTGCCGTGGAAAAATTATAAAACCTCAAAACGTTTCTCATTTTAAAATGCCTAATATCTTGTATGAAGAGAGTGATATTGAAAAACAAGAAGATGATGAAAAGATTTTGTTTATAGCCTTAAAAGACGGATATGTCCATAAAGATAAAGATTTTTACAGTATAAGAGACGAAATGGAAGTTAAGCAGATTAATTTAAAAACGGGAGACGTCAGTGGGGCTACGGACTCAAACGTTAAGATTAACATAAGTGAATCGGACGCCTTAAAAGAAGCCATAGCCGATAATATGAAGGTTGAGACTACGTTTTTGGTTGTAAGGGGAAATGTAGGAAATTCGGCTAAGATAGTATCTAAAGAGTTAAGGGTTGAGGGGCAGACTCATCAAAAGTCTAAAATCAAATCCGGCAGTGCTTACGTAAATATACATAAAGGATACCTTGAGGGAAAAGATGTTGAGGTTAATAGGCTAGAAGGTGGAGTTATAAGAGGTAAAAACGTCAAAGTAAAACAAGCTATAGGAGGAAAAATATTCGCTCATAATGTTGAGGTTGAGATTTTAGGTTCTCATGTGGAAATTCACGCACTTAACGAAATAAAAATCAAAAGTTTAAAAGGCAGTGAAAATAAACTTATAATATCCCCTAAAGAAGTGCTTGGCGTAAAGGGAAGTGCCGAAGAGATTGAGAAAAAAATAGAAGAGATAAAAAGACATCTTGAGATAAAAATATTAAACTATAATAAAAGAAAGCAGGTAATTGCCAAAAACAAACCGGTTATTCAAAAGCTTTTTAAAGAATATACCGAAAATAAAAAAAGAGGCCTTAAAACACCGGCTTTAACTTTAAAAAAGATAAAAGAGTTTAACGACTTTAAAGAAAAAACCATTGAATTAAAAGAACAGATTAAACATCTTCAAGAGGAGATTAAAGAGTTAAAAGAACATTTGCAAGAGTATCAAATAGCTATTTTTAATGCTAAAATTATATCCTTTTCGCCTTGGAAGGCTTTTAATAGGATAGTATTTGACATGATAGAACCTCCTATTTCTTTAGTGTATGATACCAAAGGCGATGAGGGGGTTTGTGGATTTAAGCTAAAAGATTTGGGAGATACTTACAAAATAGTAAAAATAAAGGTAAAAGATGATAGCGGCTCTTAAAGGGAAAGTTTTTGAAAAGATAGAAGGAAAAGTTTTATTGGACGTAAACGGAGTTGTTTATGAAATAAACGTTAGTATGATAACGTTTTCGGAAGTAAAAGATGATGTGCTTTTTTATATAACCGAAATAATAAAAGAAAACGAATATACCCTTTACGGATTTATAGATAAAAACGAAAAAAAACTTTTTGACAGTTTAATTAAACTAAACGGAGTGGGACCTAAAGTGGCTCTTGCGATATGTTCTACCTATACGCCTCAAACTTTTATGGATATAATTTCAAATCAGGATATAAACGCTTTAAAAAAAGTACCCGGAATAGGACCTAAGGGAGCTAAGAGAATTTTAATGGAAATGAGCGAATTTGATATTGAAATATCAAATCCTACCTTAAATCAAGCTTTACTTGCTTTGGAAAACTTAGGCTTTAATAAGCAAGATATTTTAAAAGCTATTAACGGGCTTGAGGGTAGTGTGGAAGAGGTTATAAAAGAAGCTTTGAAAAGATTGAGTAAAGGAGTTAAATGAAATTTTTAGTACTATTTGGAGGAAACAGTTTCGAACACGAAATATCTATAGTAAGTGCTATAACCCTAAAAGACAAAATCAAAAAACACGAACTTGTATTTGTTTATGTGGATGATGAAAGGGATTTTTATTTAATTAAAAAAGAGAATATGAAAAGCAAATATTTTTCTACGAGAGAGTATAAAAAAGCTACAAAACTTGAAATTACAAAAGGTGGTTTTAGATATTTTAAAGGACTTTTAAAGAAATGTTATTATGTTAACTTTGATGTAACAATAAACCTAATTCACGGAAAAGACGGAGAAGACGGAAAAATACCATCGCTACTTGAATTTTTTAATATAAAAGCAATTACACCTAATGTAGAAGCAAGTGTAATAAGCTATAATAAAGTTTTAACAAAAGCCTATGCAAAAGAAGTGGGGGTGGATGTAATTGATTATGAGGTTATAAACTCTCCTAAAACAAGATTTTCTTTTCCGGTAATTGTAAAACCGGCAAGACTTGGGAGCAGTATAGGGGTTAGTGTGGCTAAAAATCAAGATGAACTTAATTATGCTTTTGATGTGGCTAGAGAGTTTGACGATTTGATAATCGTAGAACCTTTTATAGAGGGAATAGAGGAGTATAATTTAGCTGGATTTCTAGCTGATGAGTTTGTGTTTTCTAATGTTGAAAAAATTGAGAAAAAAGAGTATTTGGATTTTGAGAAAAAATATATGGACTTTAGTAGAAAGAATATTATGTTAAGTAATATTGATAAATCAATAGAGAAAAACCTAAAAGAAGCATTTAAAAAAATATACAACTCAACTTTCAAAAACGCCCTTATAAGATGTGACTTTTTTGTAAAAGAGGGCAAAGTATATTTAAACGAAATTAATCCTATACCCGGAAGTATGGCTAATTATTTGTTTGACGATTTTGATTTGGTATTGGAAAAATTAGCCTCTTCTTTAAAGGAAGAGCGTAAAATAAAAGTGGACTTTAGCTATATAAATAAAATTCAGATGGCAAAAGGAAAGTAGTGCAAACCCATAAATTTATAATAAAAGGTAAAGTCCAGGGAGTTTGGTATAGAAAATTTGTAAGTGAGAGTGCCAAAGAAGAAGGTTTTAAAGGTTACATAAGAAATTTGCCTAATAAGAGTGTTGAAGCTGTGGTTAATATAAAAGATGAAAGTGAATTAAAGAGGTTTATCGAAATTTTAAAAAAGGGCTCTCCTTACAGTGAAGTTAAAGAAATTAATTATCAAAAAACAGAAAATCAAAACTTTGAAGATTTTGAGATAAGGTATTAAATGGCTAACTTTTCAACTCATATAAACGTAGCTGCATTTGTAAGTGCGACGACGACCTGGAGCTTTTATCATCTCTCTTTGGTTTCAAAAGAGGACGCTCCTATCTATTTTTTAGCAGGAATAATAGGAGGTATACTTCCCGATATAGACCATGACAACTCAACGCCTCTTAAAATAATGCAGTTTTTGTTTGCCAATATTTTCGCTTTTTTGAGTATTTATAAATTTATAGGTAAACTTCCCATTTTAAATTTAGCACTCATTTGGATAGGCAGTTATCTTGTATGCAATATAATATTTTTTATTTTCAAAAAAATTACAAAACACAGAGGGATTATCCACTCAATCCCGACTGCTTTTATTTTGTGGTTTTTAAGTACGGTTTACTCTTACTATTTTATGAATTTAGGAGTGGTTAAAAGCTATCTTATAGGATTTTTTCTGTTTTTAGGTTATATTACCCATCTTGTGCTTGATGAAATTTATGCTGTGGATATAGCCGGTAACAGACTTAAAAACTCTTTTGGAAGTGCACTTAAACTATTCGGAAGAAACTCAAAAATCAATATAGTAGTTTATATGATTTTAGGGGCTTTAATTATTGCACTGCCTCATAAGGAAGTTTTGATAAATATTTTTCAAAGGGTTATTAAATGAACTTAATTGTAAATTTTATAACGGTTTATCTGTTGGCGTTTTATCTTATTACCGTATTGCAGTGGTATAACTATAAATTAAGTAGAATCGTTTTTCATTTTCATAAACCGATTTGGCATTTGATTTATTTTGTAATTCCTATACTAACTTATACGGTTGCGTATAAATTTTTTTGGATATATTTGTTTTTCGGGCTTTTGCCGGCTTTGATTTTGTGGTATAGAAGAGTTAAAGGGCTTGTTTTTACCTCCAGGGTTAAAAGATTTTTGACAATAGTGGGGATTTTAGAAACCATAAATTTAGTTTTTTTAAATAAACTTCATTATAATCCCGGAATTGCGGCTTTAGTGGTATTGGTTTTGAGCGTTTTAATTTCCGAATCGATAGAGTACGTTTTATTTTTGAAATACAAATCTATGGCTAAAAAAAGATTAAAAGAGATATCTCCTCAAATAGTGGTAATTACTGCAAGCTACGGAAAAACTTCTATAAAAAACTTCTTAGCACAACTGCTCCCCAACGCTTATAAAACACCAAGAAGCGTAAATACCTTAAAAGGAATTATAAAAGATATAAATACCGATATGCCTTCAAACACCAAAATCTATATAGCCGAAGCCGGTGCAAGAGAGAAGGGCGATATACTTGAGATTGTAAAATTCTTAGAAAACGAATATTCTATTTTGGGTAAAATAGGTCCTCAACATATCGAATATTTTAAAAGTTTGGAAAATATCAAAAATACGAAACTTGAAGTTTTTAAAACCCCTAATTTAAAAAAAGGTTTTTCTTATGAAGTGCCTTATAACGAAAAGGTGGAAGTTATAAAAGATAAAATATCAGATATAAAAGCTTCTTTAGACGGGCTTGAGTGGAATTTGAAAATAGGGGATGATATTCATCATTTTAAATGTAACTTACTTGGTGGATTTAACGCTATGAATATTTCACTGGCTGTTTTCCAGGCTTTGGAACTGGGAGAAGATATTGAAAAAATTAAAACGAAAGTGGAAAAACTCCAGGCAATACCTCACAGACTTCAAAAAATAGAAGTTGGAGGAAAAATTATAATAGACGATAGTTTTAACGGTAATTTAGAGGGGATGATTGAATCTTATAATCTCGTAAAAGAGTACCCGGGTAGAAAAATACTCATAACCCCTGGAATCGTAGAAGCTACAAAAGAACAAAATATAAAATTGGCTAAAAAAATAGACGAAGTTTTTGATTTGGTAATTATAACCGGAGAAGTTAATAAAAAAGTATTGAACGAAAACATACTAAACAGTGAGAAGATTATGTTAACTAATAAGCAAAAATTAGAAAAAATCCTACAAGAAACAACAAAAGCAAAAGACTTAATACTATTTAGCAACGATACCCCAAACTACTTATAAGGAGAAAAAATGGAAATCGTTTTAGAGTGTTTGTCAAATATTTCCCAACATTTAGATATCGTAATTTTAGTTACGATGGTAAATGTTTTTATTTTTTCTTTAAATATAGTTACCATAAGTAAAATCACTAAATTTTTTATGTTTTTATCAGTTATAGCTTTAATTTCTTTAACTCTTTTAGTAAGTTACGATGTAATTATGAGGAAGTTTTTTCACGGGGGAAGTATAGCTTTACAAGAGCTTGAATGGCATCTTTTTGATATAGTGTTTCTTTTTTCTATCGCTTACACCTTAAGCCACGACAAACACGTAAGAGTCGATATCTTTTACGATAAGTTTCCTACCAAGGTAAAAGCGATAATTCAAATTATTACCGTTTTATTTTTCGTAGTGCCTCTTTCTACTTTAATTGTGGTTGAGGCTATTCCTTTTGTACAAATGAGTTACGCTATGCACGAACAATCCGGTGACCCGGGTGGACTTTGTTGCAGATGGATTATTAAAAGTTCTATGATATTTGCGTTTTTAGTTGTGATTTTGCAATCTGTTTTAGAATTAAAAAAAGCTTATTTTAAACTAAAAGGACAAAAATGACGGGAATTATTTTATTTGTTGCTGCTTTTGTTTTGTTAATGCTGGGTATTCCAGTTGCTTTTGCTTTTGGGGCTAGTGCTATATTTGCAGTGCTTTTAGACCCAAATATGGACTTAAGCGTATTTGGATTTTTGCCTTATAGAATATACGGGATTATGCAAAATGTAACCTTAATGGCAGTGCCTCTTTTTATTTTTATGGGATTTATCTTAGAAAAAAGTAAAATAGCCGAAAATATGCTCGAATCTATAGGAGAGCTTTTCGGTCCTATTAGGGGAGGGCTTGCCATAGCTATTGTTATAGTAGGGGCTATTCTTGCGGCTTCTACCGGTATTGTAGGGGCAAGTGTCGTTATGATGACTATTATTTCTTTACCTATTATGTTAAAACACGGTTACTCTCCTAAATTGGCAGGAGGAGTAATAGCAGCCAGTGGGACACTAGGACAACTTATTCCTCCTAGTATCGTTTTGATTATTTTAGGGGATAGAATGAATATCAGTGTAGGGGATTTGTTTAAAGCGGCTTTGATTCCGGGATTTATTATAGTCGGTTTATATATTCTTTATATTTTGATAATAGCATTTTTAAAGCCTCAAATCGTACCTCCTATAAAAACCGATAAACCTTATAAAGAAGTATTTTTAAAAGCCCTAAAATCGTTGGTAGCTCCTTTTATATTAATAATAGTGGTACTTGGTAGTATTTTTGCAGGGTTTGCCACACCTACGGAATCTGCTGCGATAGGGGCTTTGGGTGCTGTTATTTTAACCATTTTTTATAGAACTTTTAGTTTTGAGCTTTTAAGATACGCAAGTATTGAAACGGTAAAAATAACTGCTATGATTTTTATGATTTTAATAGGGGCTACGGCTTTTTCTTTGGTGTTTAACGAATCCGGAGCCGGAGATATTATTACTCAATTTTTCACCGATACCATTTCAAATAAATATATCTTTATAGCCATTTCTATGGTTTTAATTTTTATTTTAGGATTCTTTATCGATTTTATTGAAATTACTTTTATCGTTATTCCTATTTTACTGCCTATAGTTCAAGAGCTTGGAATAGACCCTTTATGGTTCGCACTTTTAATTGCCATAAATTTACAGACTTCATTTTTAACGCCACCGTTTGGATTTAGTCTGTTTTATTTAAAAGGTGCCGCCGGAGATAAAATCAAAACGAAAGATTTATACGTAGGAATTATTCCTTTTATTATTATGCAGCTTATTACGCTTTTAATAGTTCTGTTTATACCTAAACTCGTATACGTATTCGTAAACTAGGGAGTCTTAAAGGTTCTCTAGGAGAAAAAACAAAATGTAGAGAATATACATTATGTTAACTAAGATATATTAAAAAAAAATCAAAAAAGCTTATTTAATAAATCTTTATTATCTTCTAAGTATTTATCAATAAGCTTTCGTAACTCTTTACTGGAATCTGAATGTTTGAGTTTTGCTATTTTTTTAAACGCTTCCCACTTAGATTTTTCCACCTTAAAATTTGCGTTTTTCATTTCCATATCAAAGCCTTTTAATGTTTTTGTGAAATTTTATTTAAATTTTCTCTTTTTTGCTATACTTTCAGCTAAAAAAGGTAAAAAATGAACAAAAAAGAGATTTTCCAAAGAACGAACAATAAATGCGAACTTTGTGAGAGTGAAGATAATTTAAGCGTATATGAAGTTTTTAAAAGTGAAGATAACGACGGATATGCCCTATTATGTAAAAAATGTTTTTCTCAAATAGAATCTCAAAACTTTGATGAAACTCATTTTAACTGCTTAAACAACGCTATGTGGAGCGAAGTACCGGCAGTTAAAATCTTAAGCTACAAAATATGGAAAGCTCTAGGCAGAAGTGATATGACGGATATGATGTATTTAACGGATGAAGAACTTGCAATAGCAAACAAAGAAGAGGAAATTATCAAAGACTCAAACGGCAATATATTAAAAGCCGGAGACAATGTAAGCGTAATTAAAGATTTAGAAGTTAAAGGTGCCGGAAAAACAATCAAAAGAGGAACGGTTGTTAAAAACATAAGAATGTGCGATGTACCGGGTCACGTATCTTGTAAAGTGGATGGAATCGGTCAAGTTTATTTAAAAACCGAATTTTTAAAGAAAATTTAACTCTCCACTCGGTTTTTTCCTCCATTCTTAGCTTTATAAAGAGCTTTGTCGGCTTTTTCTACAAGTTTATAAAAATCTTTACTGTCATTTAAATGTATACATCCTACCCCGAAACTACAAGTAACTTTATCTATTTTTTCAAAATTGTGAGAGGCTATTTTTTGTCTTAGAATTTCTGCAACTTTTGCTGCTTCTGTAGAATTCTCCACACTATCTAAAATAACCAAAAACTCCTCCCCTCCCCATCTAATTACAATATCACTTTTTCTAAGGGAATTTTTTACTATTTGGCTTAATGTTTTAAGTATTTCATCCCCTACGTTATGCCCTAATCTGTCATTAATCTGTTTAAAGTTGTCTATATCGAATAAAATTACACATTTTTTAAATCTGATAAAGCTAGAAAGAACCTTTTCTAAAATTTTTCTATTATAAAGCCCGGTAAGAGAATCTGTTAAAATCTCTTTTTCAAAATCGCTAATATCGTTTAATACAATCAAAGTATAATTTTTATTGATGTTTTGAATATTTACATCAAAAGTTATTTTTTTATCGTTTAAAGAAACGGTAATTTCTTGGTAATCTTTACTTAAGTCGATAGGAATTTTCTCTATCAATTCTTCAAACGTTTTTATGTTAGGAAACATAAGACTAAAAGCTTTATTTATTAATTTAATTTTTCTGTTTTCTAAAAGAACTGAGGGATTTGGTTGTTTGTTAAAAACTTCCTGTAATAGATTCATAAGTTCTTTAATTTCTTTTTTTTGTTTTAAAAATTCAGCTAAAGAGTTTAATTTTTTCAGAAGTTTTTGTTTATCGATAGGTTTTGTAAGATAGCCTTCCACTCCTAAATCGATGGCTTCTTTTAAATACTCCACATCGGCAAAAGCCGTTATAAATATAACAAATTCATAATGGTTTTTTTCTTTTATTTTTTTTACCATCTCTATGCCGTTCATTATAGGCATTCTGATATCCGAAATTACAATATCGGGTTTAAACTCTTCATATTTTTCAAGCCCCTCTTTTCCGTTTGAGGCTATTATCACTTCTTTAAAGTATCTTTTTATCATAAAAGCAAAAGACTCTCTAATAAACTCATCATCTTCTACATATAAACAAACTAATTTTTTTAAAAATTCCGAAGGTTTGACTTTATTCATTTTTCCCCATTCTTTTATTTTATGATTCACAGAAATTTAATATAATTCTATCAAAATTTTATTTTGTAAAAGGCATCAAAAATGACGAACAAATTAAAATTACTTTTTGTGGAAGATGATAAAACCACAAGAGAAATTATGAATGTTTTTTTAGAAGAATATTTCGCTCATATAGAAATAGCCGTAGACGGACTTGATGCTTTGGAAAAATATCAAGATAATAAATTCGACGTAATTATTTCCGATATAAATATGCCTAATATGAGCGGATTGGAATTATTTAAAATAATCAGAGAAAAAGATAAAAACGTTATTTTAATTTTAACAACGGCTTATAATGATGATTCTTTTATCAAAAAAAGTCAAGAAATAGGTATAAACGGATATTTTGCAAAACCTATAGATATAGACAAATTAATACTTACCTTACAAGAGGTGGTGTATTAAGAAGGTATTAAATGAAATATTTACAGATTATAATGTTGGCCTTGCTATATTTTTTATCCGCTAATATAAGATTTAAATCTCTACTTTCTCACGATATTATAAGTACTATAATTTTTCCATCCGAAGGTATAGGTTTAGCTTTTATTTTGTATTTCGGAAAACATTTATGGCCCGGTGTTTTCATAGGGCAATTTCTTTTAGCTTTATCAAAATCCATTCCGTTCATTCCTGCTTTTTTGACTGCCGTAATAAGCTCGACGGAAATGTTGTTGGGATATTATATTTTTAAAAAACTTAAATTAAACCCTAAATTGGAAAATTTTAGAGATTTAATAATATTGGGACTTATAATAGTATTCGTATTACAACCGTTTAACGCCCTATTCTCAAATTTTATATTTTTAAAATTCGGAATAATTCAAAAATATGAATTTTGGGTATCCATTTATTCTTGGTGGTTCGGAAACGTTATGGGAGAACTCTTATATACTCCTACCGTTTTAATGTTTTTTAAATATTATAAAAAAAATAATATTTTAGATTTTTTATTCGTCGGCTTATCTTTCGGTATTATAAGTTATTTAACTATATATTTATTAAATATTCATAGTGCATTACTCCTTTTAAGCGTAACATTACCTGTTATAGTGATAATGGTCTATGAAAAAAACTTAAGTTACGGATTATTTATGATAGTTACCTTATCTTATGCCATATTTTTCGCAATTCATAATTCAAGCGGACCTTTTATAGATACAATATACGGTATTAATATTATGGATTATAATCTTTTTTTACTAACTTCTTTAATAATCGTATTAACAGTCGGAATATTTTTTGAAAAGCATAAAGAATTTGAAATACAACTACAAAAAGCGATAAAAAAAGCCCTGGAAAGAAATAAACAACAACAACTTTTAATGCTTCAACAAAATAAACACGCTCAAATGGGAGAAATGATAAGTATGATTGCTCATCAATGGAGACAACCTTTAAATAATATTTCTTTATTGAATCAATTAATTACAAAAAAATATTTTTCAGGAACATTAAATGAAGAGTTCATTAGATATTTCGATAAAAATTCCAAAAAACAAATAGAACTTATGTCTAAAACCATCGATGATTTTAGAAATTTTTTTAAACCGGGAGAAACAAAAGAAGAATTCGAACTACATAAAGTAATATTGAGAATAATTTATATGGTAAAAGATATTTATGCACAAAAAGGTATCAGTATAGAATTTAAAGATAACAATATAAAATGTAAATGTTTCGGTTTTCCCAACTCACTTTCTCACGCAGTCTTAAATATTATGAATAATTCTAAAGATATTTTAATAGAAAAAAACATCTCGGATAAAAAAATAACGATAGAACTTAAAAAAATGGGTCGTAAGATTTTAATAATCATTAAAGATAACGGAGGCGGTATAGATAAAAAAGTTATAGATAAAATTTTTGATCCTTACTTCTCAACAAAAAAAGAAAAAAACGGAACGGGATTAGGTCTTTATATGACTAAAATTATTATTAAAGAACATATGCAATCGGATATTTTAGTAAATAATAATAAAAAGGGAGCGGTTTTTACCATTATATTAAATGAAAAAATTTGTTCCGCTATAAATAATTTTTAGAGATTTTTTTTATCTCTTCATATATTTTATCAAAATCCGCACTATAAACTCTTGTTTCGAATATAGTTGTCATCATATTCGTATCTCTTTTAAATCGGGGTACTAAATGTAAATGAATATGCTCCGGTATCCCCGCCCCCGCATCAAACCCTAAATTCCAACCCATATTTATACCATCCGCTCCGAAATCTTTAAGTATTTTACAACCTATTTGAGCCATTTTGGCTATATGACAAACTTCTTTTTCCGTTAAATTTTCATAATTGCCAATATGTCTATTCGGAATAATCATAAAATGGCCCGGATTATAAGGAAATTTATTCATTACAAAAAAACATATGTCATCTCTATAAAATACGTGATTTTCTTTATCAAATTGAAAATTTTTTGCTATTTCGCAAAACGGACATTCGTTTGTTTTTTTTGTGTGGTACTCTCTTCTCCAAGGTGCATATAGTTTTTGCAATGTTTTTTCCTTTCAAAATTAACATAATAATCTTACTTATTCATTTTACCTATCTTTTTTTCAATAGATTCAATTTTTTGCTTCATTCTATTGCTTTTGTTTTTTCTAATATCCATTTTTATTGTAGTATAAACTCTATTACAATCCGGTTCTAATTGTTTATAAGCATTATTTATAATCTTCGTAGCTTCTTCAATTGTATTTACTTCAAAAATCGTTCCCATAGGAGTCAACTGATAATTAATTTTACTTTCTTTAAACATTTTAATAATTCTACTTACATATTCGCTAACACTTTCACCTTTATCCGTCGGAAACATAGCAAATTCAACTAAGACTGACATACTTTCTCCTTTTTTATTATACTCTAAAATTGAGTCAATTAGTAACATTTTACTATTTTTTATAGTTTCTTAAGTATTTTATAAGTAAAAAGCAGTATAATTCCATCAGTTTTTCTTTCCTTGAATTTTACTTAAAGGTAAAGTTAATGTTTAGTTCGAATCCTCTTTCTTTGTTGTTCGTTTTTTTAATCTTGCTCGGAGTAATTCCGAATCTTTTTTATATGGCGGGATATTTGTCTCACATAAAAAGAAAAACGCATTTTTTAATCCATTATTTTACGTTCATTTTTTCAATGACAGGTGTCGTTTTATCAAACGAAATTCTGCCGTTTTTGTTTTTCTGGGAGCTTATGAGCCTTGCAAGCTGGCAGCTTATTTTAACCGAACCTACTGACGAAGCCATTAAAGCCGCAAGGTTTTACTTTTTTATAACGCATTTCGGATTTGTTTTTATTCTGCTTTTCTTTTTAATGCTCGGGGGAGATTCTTTATTTACGGATTTTGAAACTTTAAAAGAGTTGGCGGCTGGTTTTAAATACCCTACTCTTTTATTTTTACTTATAACCATAGGATTTTTAAGTAAAGCCGGTGCCGTACCGCTTCATGTATGGCTTCCGTATGCCCATCCGGCGGCACCTTCTCCGGTATCCGCCCTTATGAGCGGAATTATGCTGAAAATTGCAATTTATGCGTTTTTGAGATTTCTTTTTATTATCCCAAACTGGCAGATTGAATGGGGGGTTATTATTTTAGTGCTCGGGGCTGTTTCATCTCTCGTCGGGGTATTGTATGCCATTGCAAGCCACAATATAAAAGCCCTGCTTGCAAACCATTCTATTGAAAATATAGGGATTATTCTTATCGGTATCGGGGTCGGTATAATTTTTACATACCTTAAACTCCCCGCCCTTGCGGCGTTTGCATTTATTGCCGCACTTTATCATACGTTTAACCATATGAGTTTTAAATCCCTGCTTTTTATGAGTGCGGGAAGCGTACTTTATTCAACACACACAAAGCACATAGAAAATTACGGAGGACTTATAAAACTTATGCCGGTTACCGCTTTTATGTTTTTAATCGCTGCGGTTTCCATCTCCGCCCTCCCTCCCACAAACGGATTTTTGAGCGAATGGATGATATTCCAGAGTATGCTCAGCTCAAACGGTATTGACAATCTTGTGCTTAAACTTTCTTTCCCTTTTGCGATTTTCGCCCTGGCTCTTACCGGCGGGCTTGCGATTGCCTGCTTTGTAAAAGCGTTCGGTATTACGTTTTTAGGACTTGCAAGAAGCGAAAACGCAAAACACGCAAAAGAGGTAAACAAATTAATGCTAACAGGTCAGATTCTGATGGCTGCGGTTGTAATTTCACTTATGCTTTTTATGCCGTTTTTTATAAAAATTATTAACCGTTCATTGCCGATTACGGATATTTATCATAAACTTTTCCAAAATATCTGGGTTATGCATTCGCTCAATTCAAATGGTGCGGTTGCCCCTCTTTTGATTTTAGGAGGGCTTATAACAGTTGTTTTTGCAATATTCGCGTTTTACAAATACTTAAACCCGAAAATCAGAATCCACCGCACATGGGCCTGCGGATACAACACCACTCCTAAAAGCCAGTATTCAGCCACAGGATTCGCGGGACCTATAAGAAGGTTTTTCGAATGGCTCTACCGCCCGAAAATTCATACCCATACTCAAACTATTGCCGGACACAAAACCAAATTTTCGTCATCTCTTTATGAAGTGCATATCAAACCGCTTTTTGAAAAAACCTTATACGACAATGTTGTAAAAGGGCTTAATTATCTAAGTTATTTCGTATACAAACTTTCTCATTTTGAGAGAAACAGATATTCAAGCCTTATTTTTATGCTTTTGATATTCGCTCTGTTTAGTTTCAGGGTTTTTTACAAAGAATATAACTGGGGAAATATCTTACTTGAAATCATCGTAATGGCGATATTTTACAAATTCCTGTTCGGAGAGGAAAAATGACAAACTATATACTGACAGTCCTTATAATCTTTTTAATCGCTCCGTTTTTACTCGGGCTTACCAAATCGATAAAAATGTTTCTGCTTTTTAAAAAGCCGGCAAATCCTTTTCAGCCGTATATCGATTTTGCAAAACTTATCAATAAAGAGCTCATTTACGCAAAGGAATCAAGCGTTATCAGTAAAATTGCGGTATTTATGATTTTATCACCCATTGTCGTGACGGTGTTTTTAATGCCGCCGGTTTTTAAAGGAAGTTTTTACATTTCATTCATCGACGCATTTACGATAACGGGTCTTTTGTCGCTTTCGACTTTTTTTTTAATGCTTTTGGGACTGGATTCGGCAAGTGCGTTCGGAGGAATAGGCAGCAGCCGTGAAGCGTTTATTTCGGCACTTGTCGAACCGGCTATGATTTTAACGATTTTCAGCATTTCACTGATTGGAAAAAGCATAGGAATCAGTGAAGCCGTGTTAAATTTAAACAACAGTTTCGATATAAACCACGCCGCAAGTTTTGTTTTGGCGGCAATCAGCTTTTTTATTATCTTAATTGCGGAAAACGGAAGAATTCCAGTTGACAACCCGGAGACCCACCTTGAGCTAACTATGGTGCACGAAGCTATGATTCTTGAGAGTACAGGTGCCGATTTGGCGTTAATCGAAATGGCAAGTGCACTTAAATTTGCGGTTTTTTCAACACTTTTTGTAAGTCTTTTTCTGCCTTTCGGGGTGAACCTCTGCTGGTGTTTAGCCGTTTTGGTGTTTATTGCAAAACTTGTTTTAGTTTCAATCGCCGTAGCTCTTATTGAAGTAAATACGGCAAAACTGAGACTCTTTAAAGTCCCTAATCTTCTTGGAATTGCGATAATTTTCGGATTTTTGTCACTATTTATCTATTACGTGGTGGGAGTTTAAAATGATAAACGTTTTAATAGGCTTTTTTACGGCGACACTAATTACCTCTCTTTTTACAAACCGCCTTTTCAGGCTCTATTTATGGTATGGTATAAACTCTTTAATTTTAGGGTTAATAGGCATACTTATAGGGAAAATTTATAACTTAAACGAACTTGTAATTATGGGTATAATTACAATAGTTATAAAATTTTTAATAATTCCGTTTGCACTAAAAAAAATCACTTTTCGTTTTAAAATTTCAAGAGACATCACCCCGATTATCAAAATCCAGTACCTTACCATTTTAGTGCCGGTTGTATTGGTATTTACCTACTACCTCATCACGCCCGTATTAAAAACGTTTCAAACGCATCCTAATTTTGTTGCGATTTCAATAAGTTCACTTTTTCTTTCACTTCTTTTGATAATGGAACACAAAAAAATGATTGCAAAAATTATGGGGTTTTTGTTTATTGAAAATTCTCTGTTTTTACTCGGAATCGTAGCGACACACGGAATGCCCTCACTCATTGAGCTCGGGGTGTTTTTTGATTTGATGATGTTTATTTTGATTATAAATTTACTTTTTAAATATCAAGGAGAATAGATGGAATTTCTTTTCATACCGCCTGTTTTAATTTTTATATTAAGTTATTTTAAAATAAGCAGAACGCTTATGGCGGCGATTGCCTCTTTAATATTTTTCGCTGTTTTATACACAATCAGCAATCCGTTTGTAAACAAATACTTTTTTGTAGATAAACTTTCAGGATTTGTACTTTCCGTCTCTTCAATAGTAGCGGTGGCAATTTTCGTATCCATGATAGATTTGCCAAAAAGGATAAATCTAAAAGAACATTCGATTAAAAGATTTTACAGATTCTTTGCGGTATTCTGGATAGGAATTATCATTTCAATTCTTTCAAACAACATGGGGCTTTACTGGGTGGGGCTTGAATTTGCGACTTTATCAACAGTATATATGATAAAAGTAAAAGTTTCAAAAGATGCGGATATTGAAGCTTGGAGATATTTAATAGTGGGAGCAATTGCAATTTCTTTGATACTTTTCGGAATTATTTTAATATACGCATCAAGCAAAAGCGTACTCGGCGATTATGCCATGAATTTTTATTCGTTAATCAACAATACGCAAAAAATAAACAGTTATCTTTTCGAGCTCGGATTTATATTTGTAATGATCGGAATGTTTATTAAAATGGGATTTTTCCCTATGAATTTATGGTTGGCAGACATTGAGAGGGCATCAATCTATCAGGTGGGGGCACTTTTTAGCGGAATACTCGAAAGTGCCATTATTTTAGGATTTTTTAGATTCAGTGAAATAGAAAAACATATAAACTATTCACATCTGATCGGTATAGGTTATACATATATTTTAATTACCCTCTTTTTTGTAAGCTTTTTAATTTACAGGGCAAAAGATTTCGTGCGTCTTTTTTCACTTTCTGGAATTGAACATATGGGGCTTATTGCTCTTTTTTGGGTAAGCGGGGGATATTTTGCGGCTCTGCTTCATTTTGCAGCACACGCTTTTATGAAACCGGCACTTTTTATAAGCTCCCAGATTTTAGAACAAAACAAAAAATACCTTTTCAAAGGCGTACTTAAAAACATAAATAAATTCGCCGCATTTTTAATAGAGGCAATGTTTTTAGGAGTAATTTCCCTTCCTCCAAGTCCGATGTTTTTCAGTGAAATATACGGATTTAAAGCAATGATAGATGTCGCTAAAGATTCAAACTATTTCTTTTTAATGATTGGAGCCGTTTTTGTCCTTTTAATGTTACTTAGCATAATATTTTACAGATTCGTTCATATTTATCAGGATATGCTATATGCAGGAGATGAAAAAGAAAAAAAAGTTTATAAAAGCGAAATAGTTGCCATATTGATTCTTTTTATTTCAACCGCACTTCTTTTACTTCCTCAAAGTTTTGAATTTATAGAAGGGATTATGAAATGAGACTGATAGCAAGATTTGCACTCGATAATACCGACTATTTTGAAATTATAGACGTTTTTGACAAGGAAATACTCCGTCAAAAAATCGATAAACAAAATCCAGCAGTAAAATCCATTATGCCTAAATACCCCGCAGCCATTTGGATGGAAAGAAAAATAAAAGACGAATTCGGCATAGAATTTGAAGGGGCGTTTGATAAAAGACCTCTTGTTAAACATGAAAGGTTTCCAAAACATATTTATCCTTTAAGAAAGGATTTTAAAAAAAATGAGATTGATTTTAGCGTATTTAAGCCTTATAAATATGAAGAAATCGAGGGTGAGAGCACTTTTGTAGTACCTGTTGGCCCGATTCACGCCGGAATTATAGAACCCGGTCATTTTCACTTTTCTCAGGCCGGTGAAGAGATACTTCACTTAGAAGTTAGGCACTATTATAAATACCGCGGCATTGAAAAAATGGTTGAAGGAAAAAAACCGCAGGGAATTAAAAAAATAATTGAAAGAATAAGCGGAAATGAATCTATTGCCTATCAAATCGCCTTTATAGATATTTTAACCCAGGCAAGCGAAAAAGAAATTCCAAATTCACTAAAACAGAAATATTTTACTTTGCTTGAGCTTGAGAGGATAATCCATCATTTAACCGACCTCGGATTTATACCAAACGACGCTGGATTTAGTGCGGCACTTTCTTTTATGAGTAAACTTACAGAAGAGACAAGAAGAATCATGGCAAAAATTACGGGACACAGATTCGGATTTGGTGCCATAAAAGAAGAAGTTGAAATTGATTATAAAACGCTTATTGATTTTGTAAATTACCTGAAAAAAGAAGTTGAGTTTTTTGAAGAATGGACGGATGATATCGCAAGTTTGTGGGACAGATACAACACAACGGGAGCATTGAGTAAACAAAAGGCTGTAAAATACGGCGTTGTTGGAGCGGCCGCAAGGGCAAGCGGAATTAAACTTGATGTAAGAAACAATATTTTTTACAAAAATTTTGGCTATGAAATGCAACTTGGAGAAAAAGGAGAAGTCGGAGACAGGTTTAAAGTGAGAATCAAAGAAGTGCTAAATTCAATTGAAATGATTAAAAACTTCAAAACGGACAAAAAAGAAAAACTGATATTAACCGAATTTAAAGACGGGGAATATATGAGTTTTGTTGAAAGTTCTATCGGAGAACTTTTTATGTATATGAAAATTAAAAACGGGGTAATTGACAGATTTTACGTACGTGACCCATCACACATAAACTGGCAGGCGTTTCACACGACGATTTATAAAGACATTATTGCGGATTTTCCGCTTATTAATAAAAGTTTTGATTTAAGTTATGCAGGTAATGATTTGTAATGAACATTATTTTTTTATTAAAAGCACTCAACAAGAGTGCAGATTTTAGCCATTTCAAAAAAGCTAAAAAGTGCAAACGGGAGAGCCGTTAAAAAAACGACAACTGCTTGTCGTTTTTAGGCTCGCACGGCGATGAAAATGTGTAAACTTGCACTTCATACGCCTGTAAAGCGCCCTTCGGGTTTAGTGCACTTTTTTATACGCTTTTTTTCATTAAAATCTGCAATTGTTTCGCTTTATTTAATAAAAAATAAAAATAATTTCCTATTTAAAAGGACTGAAAAATGCTCAGATTTTGGGAAAAAAGATTTAAAACCGGAATAGTTACCGAAAATTTGGAATTAGATAAAGAACTTGAAAAAATAAAAAAAGAGATAAAAGACAAAGTCAAAAAACACTTTGCCGGAAGTCTGGCAATAAGAATGGTTGACAGCGGAAGCTGTAACGCATGCGAAGCCGAATGCAACGCCTTATCAAATCCGTATTACGACCTTGAAAGACTCGGAATTCATTTTGTTGCAAGTCCGAGACACGCGGATGTTATATTTTTAAGCGGGGTTATGACTGTGAATATGTACCACCATGCAATAGACTGCTACAATCAGATACCCTCCCCCAAATGGGTAATAGCTATAGGTGACTGTGTAAAAGATTTGGGAGTGTTTGAAAAAACATACGCAATAAAAGGCAACGGTTTAAAAATAGATTATTATATCCCCGGATGTCCTCCAACCCCGAAAGAGATAATAAAGGGGATTTTGGAGTTTTTAAAAACTCTTGATTAATCTCCTAGATATTTTAAAATTTTTTTTTCTATTTGTTTTTTATTTTCTTTTTTTAGAAAAAAATAATGTTCTCCACTTAACATAATATTTTCACTATTTAATAATTTTGATTGAATCTCCACTGCCTTTGGAGGTACTGCCGTGTCGTTATTTGCTCCAAATATTATTACTTTTCCTCTATAATTTCTAAAAATTTCTCTAAAATCCTCATCTACTACATTTTTAAACGTTTTATACATATTTTCACTCATTCCTTTTACATCTTCACTTACAAATAAGCTTCTAAACTTAGAAAGCCCCAATTTTTTTAAAAGTTTAAAAAGTTTTATCTTTAATTTTACACTGAATTTTTTAGGCATTACTATTCCGGCACTTGCCAAAAGAACCAAAATTTGAGGCTTTAAAAGCGTAGCAACCTTACCACCGAAACTATGTCCTATTATTATGTATTTATCCGCTTTAATTTCACTCAAAAATTTATCCACAATTTTTGCATACTCTTTGGTAGTAAGCACATAATCATTACTGCTTTTTCCAAACCCCGGCATATCTACATAAATATGCCTAAAATCTTTAAAACTGTCCTTAAAAGCGTTTTTCATAATCTCTTTATTACTCCCCCACCCGTGCAAAAACACAATATCCTTTTTATTTGAAGGATTTAAAATATCGTAAGAAATATCGAAAACTTTTCCCTCCACCTCAACTCTTCTAAGAGCCACTTTTTTCTCCGTATTTAGGAATAAATACAAGGCTTGTAGAATTTATACAGTATCTTATCCCAGTAGGTGCCGGCCCGTCTCCGAAAATATGTCCTAAATGAGCTTTGCATTTTCCACACATAGCTTCAATCCTTACCATTCCTCCACTAAAATCCGGTGTTTCCAAAATCTCCCCTATAGGTATATAAAAACTAGGCCAACCGGTTCCACTATCAAACTTATGCTCACTGCTAAAAAGCACAGCCCCACAACATTTACATTTATAAACTCCCGGAGTCTTATTATCCCAATATTCATTATCAAAAGCTCTTTCGGTACCTTTTTGACAAATTACATATCTTTCAAATTCACTTAACTCATTTTTACAATCGCACATACCTTTCCTTTGATATAATTTCGAAAATTTTATCCAAAATAGGAGTCAAATGAAAGACTTAAGCTCAATAAACAAACTAATAGAAGCTTTAGAAGAGTTACCAAGTATCGGCAAAAAATCGGCAACAAGACTAGCCCTTAGCTTAGCAAAAGATAAATTTAAAGCCTTAAAACTTATAAACGCCATAGAAGATGTGGTAACCCATATAAAAGAGTGTGAAATATGCGGCAACTTCAGCGAACACGAAATATGTGATATATGTGCCGATGAAAATAGAGAGAAAATATTAGCCGTAGTAGAAAACTCAAAAGATATCTTAACCATAGAAGAGTCCGGAAGCTACAGGGGGTATTATTTTGTGTTAAACCATTTAGACGATGAAAACATTCAAAAACTTAGGGAAATCATCCGAGAAAAAAACATTAAAGAAATTATTTTCGCTTTTCCTCCTAGTGTTGAGAGTGAAGCCAGAAGTTTATATTTAGAAGACAAACTAAAGGATTTAAACATTGAATTTTCTCAAATAGCCCAAGGAGTACCGACAGGAGTTCATTTTGAAAATGTAGATATAAACTCTCTCGCAAGTGCTATAAAAAAAAGAGTTAAATTTTAACCTCATTTACAAATTTTATACCCCATTAACATAATACCACTTATCTTCTTTTAAAAACCTACTCCTCTCTTTCATCACATAATCATCAATATAAGCTCTAAACTCAACAAAAGCATCTTTTTCTCCATCAATAAATTCTACAATTTCAAGCTTTTTAAAATTACTATTGCTAAATTCTTTTATAGATTTTTTCCATTCATTGACATCCGATTTATTATGAAATGAGGAAAAGTTTTATGAGTGGTTTTTAATCGGCGTTTCCTATAGCATAAGCAGAAAACCTATTTTTCATAAGAAGTAAAGCATTTGGAGCAGTGCCTAGTTTATGCCACTTAAAACAACACTCTTTATATTTTTTCCCACTTCCACAAGGGCATTTTGAATTTTTAGAAATTTTCATTTTCCTACAAACACTTTCAATCTAAAATAAAACTTATCATCCGAAATAGGCACAAACTCATAATTAATTCTCTCACTTCTTGTCGCTATTTCATAAAACCCTATTCCTCCACCCTTTGCGTGAGTGTTTTTTCCACTTCTTCTGGCTTCTCTGTACATTTTTTTAATCTCTTCTTTAGTGGATGAGGTAATTTCTTTTAGTTTTTGTTCAATTTTTATCTTATCGTTTTTATCTATAATGTTTTGACTAAAAACATAATAACACCCAAACTCTTCTTTTCCCACAACTATAAACCCTTTCGGGTCAAATCCCTCTTTTTCTTTTTGTTTTGAATAATTCATCATATTTTGGGCAAGCTCTATAAAAATAATAAAAATCCTATTGGCAAGTCTCATAGAAAGTTCTGAAGTTTGAGTTTCTTTCTCCAACGCTTCCGTCATCCCCACAATCAAAGACTGGGTTAAAAACCCTCCGTACGTTAAAAAAACTATCCCGTCGTCTTTTAAAATTTTTTCCAAATTTTTTATATCTTACATTTTAACCTCTTAATCTAGGTATCGGCAATTGCCATAATTCTAGCCGGAATAGGTAAATCCTCTTTTTTTAATTTTCTAGGATACCCGTCTCCTATTAACGTTTCGTGGTGAGCCCCGGCATAAAGAGGAACGTTTTTTAAATTTTTAGGAAACGGCAACTGTTCTAACATCTTAATAGTCATCATTACGTGTTCTTGAATTTTAAAAAACTCCTCTTTAGGTCTTGGGATGACTTGTTCTAATTTCGTGGATTCTGTTGTAGATTGTTTCAAGTTTAGTAGCTTTATCTAAGACAAACTCGGGAGTTACAACCTTAATACAGTCGTGAAGCCAAGCAGGTTCTGCCAACATAATGGCAATTTCGGGTACCCTTTTACAATGCCCTCCGGTATAAGTGCTTTTAGCGTCAATCACATCGACTATTATTTTTATAAAAGAATCCAAAAGCTTCTTTTGAGCTAATTGCAGCTCTTTCACTTCTTTTAATTTTCTCTGAAGCTCGTCATACTCTTTTTTTTGCCTTTTATCGGCTCTTGCCATAATTTTTTCATGACGTTTTATATCTTTTATAAGCTTTTCCATCAAAGATGAAAAGCTTTCGCTTCCATTTTCTTTTTCTTTATCCTTATCTACCAATACAACAAGTCTGATATCCAAATCCTCTATAAAGTCCTCTCCGGCTTCCTTTGCACTTTCATTTTCTTCATCATAAATCCAGTTAACCACTATTTTATGTTTGTCTTTATATTCATCCAGCAAATCAAAAAAATCTAAAAAGAGGGGAAAAATTATATAAATAATTAATCTAAATTGTAAACAAATATGTCACTGATTTGTCATAAACTAAGAAGAAAGAGTCCTTATTGAGACTCTTTTGATTCTTTTGTAGGCATTTTTGTAGGAGTTTTAGGTCTGTTGAATTTAACCATAATAGTAGATAATTTCTCTTTTAAAGCAGCGAATACGTCTTTTGTAGATTCATCACCACTTAAGATTTTTTCAAGTTTTTCAATCTCCTCATATAAGTCTTTATAATCGATTTCAACTTTTCCGTATCCTAACGTTTGAGCTAGTTCTAATTGCTCTTTTGCGTAAGCTAAAAGCTCTTTTAATTCGTCTTTATTCGGATTTTCTTTATTAGCAAGTTCATTTGCTTTTATAATAGTTTGTTCCGCTCTTAAAATAGGTAGAGGAATTACTATTTTTTCAACTACCAAAGTTTCTAACGCTTCAATCAACAAAACCTTAGCTTCATCAAATTTTTCAGCTTCAATTAAAGAAATAATAGCTTTTAATACTACCGGATACGTTCCTATAGGAAGTGCAGTTACGTAAATATCCATTTCACTTGCAAGCTGAAGCATTAAATCTCTTGCAAGCTGAACCTCATCCTCTTTTATCAATCTAACGATTTCACTTTTTACAACTTCAATATCTTCAGGAGTTCCGGGATAATCTACAACTTGTTCTTTTACATCCACAGGAACCGCTTGTAAATTAGGGTCTCTTGCAATTAAAACCTCTAATTTTCCCAAAGCTTTTGCAATTTCATCAAGAGCTTTATCTTTTTCTTTTTTATCCAAAAGTCCTATAATATCGGATACCATTTTAATAGTATCTACCGCTTCTTGAGTTATTTTTTTAACTCTCTCATCTAAATATTGGTCTTGTGCTTTTGAAACCTCTTTTGTTACTTCTTTGTTTTCTGTTGCCATTTCACCCTCCTTAAAGTTTTTTTAAGCAATAGAATTATATATTATTTTAGCTAATCCTGTCAAGATATTTTACATGAATTCACTCAACTTATTTGATAAGCCTTTGTCTTAAGAAATTAACCTCCTCTATAATTCCCTCTTTATTAACTTTTCTTTCTATAAAATTAAGCATTCTGTTTACGATATTGCAAAGTCCTCTTGATTCTTTAATTTTTTCTATCTCTTCGTCAATTCTTTCAAGTAAAGTTAAAACAAACAATATATTGTTGTTATTTATTTCTCTTTTCAATAAAATTTCCAAATTAGGATATTTCTCATTATAAATAAATTCATATTTTTTCTTCTGCTTATCAAGTTCTTCTTGTTCGAAATCAACAATTTTTCTCTTATCCAAAGAATATTCAACATAATGTTTACTTCTAAAACTAGGTCTTTTTTTATACTCTTCAAAAATTTTCATAGCTTCCACTATTTTAAATAAATCGTAATATTCCGACAAAAAAATCATTTTAAAAATATCCATTTCGTCAAATTCCCCCGTTTCCGGATTAAAATAAGGAACTTTTTTTAAATTTCTAATATCTTTCATTTGAGCTTCGTTTAACAAACCTATTATTTTATTATCCTGTAATGTAAAAAAGGGAGAAATTTTATTTATTAAAAACCCCAAAACGAATTTTTGCCTATTTTCGTCGAAATCCGCATTTACTATAACCAAATATCCGTTTTGAATATTTTTAGCAATCTCTACAAAACTTTCAAACTTCAACGCGTTATTTTCATCATAAAAACTATCTTTAATACTTTTATGCTCCAATTTAGCAATCGTTTTTAAAAGTTTTAATTTAAAAATTTCTTTTTTACTTTTTTCTATCTTACAATGTTTAAAAAGCTCTAAAATTTCTTCTCTAACTTTTAAATCTTTTTCTTTTATTTTTTCAAGTTCGGCTTCCAATTCTTTAATTTTTCGAAGCAGTAAATTAACCATTCTTTTCCTTTAATAACTCTTTTGCATATTCTATAGCTTTGTCGGAAATCTCTTTTCCTCCTATAATTCTAGCTATCTCTTTGACTCTTTCATCTTTTGAGAGTTCTTTTACTATGCTTTTTCCATCTTTTTTGGTTACTAAAAAGTGCTTATCGGCTTTACTCGCCAGTTGAGGTTGGTGAGAAATGGCAAACACCTGATACCTGGTTGATAAATATTTCAAAACTTCAGCTACACTCATAGACTCTTCTCCACTTAAATTGGCATCAATTTCATCTAAAAAAAGAGTCTTTTCTTCATCCTCGTACTCTAATCTGCTAGCAAGCATAGCCACCCTTAGTCTGTTAAACTCTCCCGTTGAAATGGTGTCTATGTCTATATCGTTTACCACAATCTCCACATAATCAATCCCCAGTTCGTTTAATTCGTTTTCATAAAACACTATATCGGCATTCGGCATATAAAGTTTCAAGAGATAATAGTTTAATTTTTCTTTCAGTTTCAAAGAAGCTTCCCGTCTTTTTTGAGAAATGATTTTAGCTTTTTCTTTCAAAAACTCTTTTAAGGTTTTTATATCTTTTTGAATATGTTCTTTTTCAAATTCCAAATTTTCAAGTTCTAAGAGTTCTTTTTGTTTTTCTTTAGCATACTCCAACGCTTCCTCTATAGAACCGTATCTTCTAATCAATTCTTGAAGCATAGAGAGTCTTTGAAGAATCTCTTCAATATCCACCGTTTCAAGATATTCGGCTTTTTCATAAGCATTATCTATAGCTATTCTAAGCTCGTTCATAGCGTTTGAAAAAAACTCACTCTCTTCCCCTATCATATCCAAAAACTCATAAACGCTATGTTCAAACTCAAAAATCTTCTCAACTTCAAAAATTTTTTCTTTAAGCTTTTCTATTTTGCTTAAATCTTTTTTTATTTTCATAAGCTCTTCAAATTCCCCCTCTTTAGGAGAAATGTTTTCTATTTTTTCAAGTTCGAACTTTAAAAACTCCTTCTTCTCTTTAGCCTCTTTCTCCAAAGCCGTAAGCCTGTTAAGCTCTTTTTTTAGCTTTTCATATTTTTTAAACTCCTCTTTATACTCTTTTAGTAACTTTTTATAATCACTCTCTTCAATCATACTATCTAAAACCTTAATAACCTCTTCGTTTTCAAACTCTTTAATCTCCCTTAAAGACAAATAGCTAATAATTTTACTCGCTATCTCCCTTACCATTTTTTTACTTACGGCCTGGTTATTGATAAAAAACCTGTTTTTGGTCTTTTTTATCTGACGAAAAATAATTACATCCTCTTTATCCAGCCCGAACTCCTCTAAATCCAAATTAGAATCGACAACAGCCTCCCCCACTTTCGCATTCAAATCAAAATACCCGAAAATCGATAAAATACCTCTCATTAAAACCGACTTCCCGGCACCACTAGGACCGGTAAAAACTATAAGCCCTTTGCTAAATTCAAGTTCAATTTCGCTAAACTCAAGCTCAACCTCATCAAACGTTACATACTCTTTTAAATAAACCCTCTCAATCATTACCTAGCCTCTCCCCAGTTAAGTTTTTCCCTTAAAACCTCAAAATAGTTCCTCTCAAGTCTGTGAATGAGTTTTGCCGGGTTTTTTGCTTTTTTTATTTTAATTTTATCTTTTAAGTTAAAAATCTCCTGCCCGTCTATTATAAGTTTTGCTATATTCTCTTCGACTTTAAGCTCAAGCTTAAAATGACTCGGCAACACAAGAGGTCTTTGAGTAAGAGAGTGAGGACATATTGGAGTTAAAATAAAACTCTCCGTTAACGGATAAACAACCGGACCTCCGGCACTTAAATTATAAGCAGTCGAACCGGTGGGAGTTGAGATAATAAGCCCGTCTCCGTAATATCTGTTTAAATGAGATTCATTCGTATCCACATCTATATGAATCATTGAAGATATCGTATCTTTAGTAACTACAACGTCATTAAAAGCGTAAAGTTTAGTTGAATTGTATTCAATCTCTATTACCATTCTCTCATCGATTCTGTATTCGCCCTTTAAAAATTTATCCAAAAACTCATCTATATTTTCCGGATTTATATCCGTCAAAAACCCAAGTTTCCCGGCATTTATACCAAGAATCGGCTTATCGTATTTATAACTTCTACGAGCCAAGGAAATTAACGTCCCGTCTCCACCAAGAGCGACTAAAAAATCGACACTCTTACACATCTGTTCAAAATCCATTCCCAAAATCCCTACAAGTTTGGCAGAAGTTACATCAATATAAACTTCAATACTCTCTTTTTCGAAAATCTTCTTTATTTTAAAAAAAAGCTCTTTTAATTTATCATCCACTATCGGTTTTAAAACAAAGCCGGCTTTCACTTTTTACCTTTTTTTTCATAATTATACCAATTATTAAATATTAGTTTTTCTTATAAGAAACCCTCTCCTTACAAAATTAACGCTTTTTGGTATAATTTCGACAAAAAAGGAAATTAATGAGAACTCATTACTGTGCCGAAGTAAACGAAAACCTAGTAGGCCAAAAGGTTGAATTAGTAGGATGGGTTAACTCTCACAGAGACCACGGGGGAGTAATTTTTATAGATTTAAGAGACAGAAGTGGAATAGTTCAGATAGTTGCCGACCCGGCTGATAGCAAAAAAGCTCACAAAGTTGCAGAAGAGATAAAAGATGAGTATGTATTGAAAGTAAAAGGGTTAGTAAGATTCAGAGGCGAAGGGCTTGAAAACCCGAAACTAAAAACAGGTAAAATAGAAGTAGTTGCAGAAGAGATAACAATAGAAAACAAAAGCGAAGTTTTACCTTTTCAAATCGGAGATAAAAACGTAAACGAAGAATTAAGACTCAAATACAGATACTTAGACCTAAGAAGTCCAGATATGCTTGAAACTTTTGTTTTAAGAAGTAAAGTTACAAAAGCAATAAGAGACTATTTTGACAAAAACGGATTTATAGATGTAGAAACTCCCGTACTTACAAAATCTACACCAGAAGGAGCAAGAGATTATTTAGTTCCAAGCAGGGTTCACCCTGGAGAATTTTATGCACTTCCTCAATCACCTCAGCTTTTTAAACAAATCCTAATGGTAGCAGGATTTGACAAATACTATCAAATTGCAAAGTGTTTTAGAGACGAAGACCTAAGAGCAGAGAGACAACCAGAGTTCACACAAGTTGATATTGAGATGAGTTTTGTTGAAGAAGACGATGTAATTGAAACAATTGAAGGAATGGTAAAAGAAGCGTTTAAAGTTGCAGGAATTGACGTAACTCTTCCAATTAAAAGAATGACTTATGCAGAAGCTATGGAGAAATACGGAAGCGATAAGCCAGATTTAAGATTTGATTTGGCAATGGTAGATGTAATTGATGAATTTGCAGATTCAAACAACGAAATTTTTAGTGCTATTGCAAAAGACAAAAAAAATAACAGATTCAAAGCCCTAAAAGTACCGGGTGGAGATAAGTTTTACAGCAGAAAAATGCTAAAAGAACTTGAAAATTTTGTTAGAAAATTCGGAGCAAAAGGTCTTGCATATATTCAAGTAAAAGAAGAAGGATTAAAAGGTCCTATTCTTAAATTTATGAGTGAAAATTCTTTAAATAGGCTAATTGAAAAAGTAAACCCACAAGTTGGAGATATCATCTTTTTTGGTGCGGGAGATAAAAAAACAGTTCTTGATTATATGGGAAGATTAAGAGTTAAAATTGCAAAAGATATGGGACTTATTAACGAAAATGAGTATAATTTCGTATGGATTGTAGATTTTCCTATGTTTGAAAAAGACGACCAAGGCAATCCAACTCCACTTCATCACCCATTCACAATGCCGGATATGGAGACTTGGGATGAAGAAAACTTTGAAGATATTCAATCAATTGCATACGATTTAGTATGTAACGGATACGAAATCGGTGGTGGAAGTATCAGGATTCATAAAGAAGAGATTCAAGAAAAAGTATTTAAATTTCTTGGAATTGATGAGATGGAAGCAAGAGAAAAATTTGGATTTTTACTTGATGCATTAAAATTCGGTGCACCACCTCACGGTGGATTTGCACTTGGACTTGATAGAGTTATTATGCTTATGAGAAAAACTGATAACATAAGAGATGTTATAGCATTCCCTAAAACTCAAAAAGCTCAGTGTCTATTAACAGGTGCACCAAGTGAAGTTGACAAATCCCAAATAAAAGAACTTCACATCAGAATCAAAAAACCAAAAGCGGATAATGAATAAACAAGTTACGTTAACGTTAGCTAATTTAAAAAAAAACGACGTTTTTAAAATTGTAGGATTTGATGAAAGTTGTGGAAATTTTAAACAAAGACTAAATGATTTGGGTTTAGCAAAAGGTCAAATCGGACAGATTATCAACAAATCTCTTTTCGGTCCGATTGAAATCGACATAGAGGGAAGAAAACTCGCCCTCGGAAGAGGTATGAGTAAAAAAATAAAAGTAAAAAAATTTGAATGTCCAATACTATAAAAGGAGTCACGATGAAAAAACTGTTTTTAATCATAGGAGCACCGGGAAGTGGAAAAACAACCGACGCAGAGCTTATCGCAGAGAGAAACTCTGATAAAATAGTTCACTACTCAACCGGAGATTTACTAAGAGCAGAAGTTGCAAGTGGAAGTGAACTGGGTAAAACTATCAAAAGCTACATAGACAACGGGAACTTAGTACCACTTGAAATTGTAATTAACACAATTAAAAGTGCAATTGAAAAAGCACCTAAAGATATCGTTTTAATTGACGGTTTTCCAAGAAGTGTAGAACAGATGAAAGCACTTGACGAAATGCTTAAAACCAGTGACGATATAGAACTTGTAAGCGTAATTGAAGTTGAGGTTAGCGAAGACGTAGCACGTGAGAGAGTTTTAGGACGTGCAAGAGGGGCTGATGATAATGAAGAAGTGTTTAATAACAGAATGAAAGTATTTTTAGAACCCCTAAAAGATATCGAAGAGTTTTACACTGCCCAAAACAAACTAATTAAAATCAACGGTGAAAGAACTATAGAAGAGATTGTTGAAGAGATGGAAAAAATTATTAAAGAAAAAGCAGGAATTTAATGAAAATTTTTCAAGTTATAATCGGAACCGAAATATTAAACGGTAGAAGAGAAGATAAACATTTTCAATTTTTAAAAGAAACTTTATTAAAAAGAGGCTATGAACTTTTTGCCTCTTTTATAGTAAAAGACGATCCGAATCTACTTGAAAACATTTTTTCTATTATCAAAAACACTCCCGAGTCTATGCTTTTTTGTTATGGTGGAATAGGAGCTACTCCGGATGACTTTACAAGAGAAACAGCCGCAAAAATATTTACAAACGGATTAATGGAATATAATTCGGAATTTAAAAATCTCCTAGATAAAAAATTTCCAAATGAAGATAATACCAAAAAATATCTTTTAGCTTACTGGCCTAAAAATGCAAAACCTTTAAAAAACAATCCCGTAAACGATTATCCCGGATTTTATATAGAAAATAGATATTTTTTTATGCCCGGATTTCCTCAAATGGCACATCCTATGACAAAAGAAGCAATCGAAAAATTTCTACCTCAAAAAGAAATAAAAAAGCGTTACACCTTAATAGCATATGCTAAAGAATCGGAAATGTTGGATATTATGAAAAAAATACCTAAAGAAATAGAATTCTCCACTCTTCCTAAATTAGATTATCAATCTGAAATTTCTTTTGCGGGAGAAAACGCCCTAAAAGCATATGAGTGGTTTAAAAAAGAACTTATATCTCATTCTATAAAATTTAAAGAGATAAAATGATATATTACATTATTTTATTAATATCTTTATCAATAATTTCCATAACCTTATATAATTTCTTCAAAGCTTCAAAAGTTGAAAAAAATTTTGATAACTATCTGTTTTTAATAACCACGGAAAGAGGTTATTATATAGGTACTGTTCTTTTTTCTTTGAGTTTAATGACTATAGCAGCATTTCAAGCAATGCCGTTTGTATTTGATTTAAGAGTTTTTAGTATTATCTTTTTCTTTTTTTCAGTGTTTTTACTTTCATTGTCTCATCTTGTATATCATAACAGTATCAAAAAAAAGTGCAGTGATTATAAAGAGTTTTTTAAAGAGTTTGAAATAGACTTAAACAATAAATGTCAAAGACTTATGCTAAAACATATCCATGATAAAGAAAAAGATTTAAATAAAGTAAAAGAGATTTTTAAAAGAAACAAACATCTTTGCAAAGAAGATTAATTTTTTTCTATCTTCTTTACTTCGATAATCTCAACGTCAATAATTTCATCATCTCCGTAATGAGTATGATGATAATACTTGTGAGAGGGAAAAAGTTTTTTAGCAAAAAATCTAGCAACTCCTTCAAACATCAATAAAACACCTAAAATATCACTAAAAACCCCCGGTATAAAAAGAAGTATTCCTCCTATTAACCTAAACAACCCTATGGACAAAAACTCCTCTTCACTCATTTCTCTTCTTAAAACTCTTTGCATACTTTCAGCCAAAGAAAAATTCAAACTTCTAATTACACTTATACCTATAATAGCAGTTAATAAAACTTCCAAAAAAAGCCCAAAAGGCGTAAAAACTTTTGCGAACTCATAAGAAAAAATAATTTCCAAAAACAGATACGCTAAAAAATAAATTAGTCCCATAATTTTTACCTTTTTAGAAGAACTAAATCCTCAACTTTTTTAAATCCGGATTTTTCATAAAAACCTATCATTTCATCTTTACAGTAAAGCTCGAATGTTTTTACGTTTTTTAGTTCTTTATGATTTAATATTTCATTCATAAGTATTTTAGCATAACCTTTGTTTCTAAAATCCTCTTTAACTATAACATCAAAAATAAAAGCTTTATAAACCCTGTCGCTTAAAACCCTGCTAAAAGCAACAAGTTCATCATTTTCAACAATTCCAAAAACTAAAGTGGTGTTTTGAAGCATTTTAATAACTTCTTCCTTGCTTCTATTTTTAGTCCACCACTCGTTTTTGTAAAGATTCATTAAATCATCAATGTAATTATCCGCGTTATATACTATTTCCATTTCCACTTTTCGCTAAAAAATCCAAAGATTTTTTAGTGTATTATTTGTTTATTAATTCCATAATTTTCTCAAGAGCCATATCTTTATCAACTTCAAACTTATCACCCGTTTTTCTGTCCCTAATTTCAACTTTACCACTTTTAAGTTTTTTACCCACAATCACCCCAATAGGAAAACCAACAAGCTCAAAATCTGCAATTTTTGGACCAAATCTTTCACTTCTATCATCAAGAATAGTTTTAACTCCCGCTTTTTTAAGCTCTTCATATAAATTTGTAGCAAAATCTAATTGCTCTTCTTTTTTAACATCTCCTACAATTATATCAACCACAAAAGGTGCTATCTCTTTTGGCCAAATTATCCCTTTATCATCGTGATTTTGCTCAATTGCCGCAGCAATAAGTCTTGATACCCCAATTCCATAACATCCCATAATAAAAGGCTTAGCTTTTCCATTCTCATCAAGAAAAGTTGCATTCATAGGTTCAGAGTAAACCGTACCAAGCTTAAAGATATGTCCAACTTCAATTCCTTTTGTAATTTTTAAAGGCTTCCCACATTTTGGACACAAATCCCCCTCTTTCACAGCTGCAATATCTCTATAAATCGTTAAATTCCCAAGTAGATTTGCATCAAGAAGTCCTGCTCCTTTTATATGATAATCTTTTTTATTTGCTCCACAAACTAACTCTTCTGCCATTCTTAAATCATCATCAATTACATACTTAATATTGCTTGGAAGTCCAAAAGGTCCAATAAATCCAGGCACAAGTCCCACTTTTTCAAGCTCATCTTCACTTGCATCAACAAGCTCCAAGGCTCCAACTGCATTTTTTGCTTTTGTCTCTTCTAATGTATCAGTTCCCCTTACAAAAAATACAACTATCTCCTCTTCTCCATTATCATAAATAGCCTTTTTAGCAACAGCTTTAATACTAAAATAAGGGTCAATTCCTAAAAACTCACAAACTTCTTCTATACTCTTTTTATCCGGAGTATACACTTCTTCGATTATTTCTGTTTTAATTGGATTTTCTCTTTTTTCGTTTTTTCTTTTTGCAACTTCAATATTTGCCGCATAATTACACTCACTGCAAACTACTATATCATCTTCTCCTGTATCAGCTAAAACCATAAACTCTTTACTACCTTTTCCACCAATAGCACCGCTATCAGCCTCAACTACTCTAAAATCAAGCCCCATTCTTTTAAAAATTTCACTATAAGTCTCTTCCATTAAGTTAAATTCTCTATCCAAATCCTCTTTTGTAGCGTGAAAAGAGTAAGCGTCTTTCATTATAAATTCACGCCCTCTAAGAAGCCCAAATCTCGGTCTTGCTTCATCTCTAAATTTAAGATTTATTTGATATAAATTAACCGGAAGCTGTTTATAACTTTTAATAGTCCCTCTTACTAAATCAACTACACTTTCTTCATTTGTAGGTGAAAGTACAAACTTTTGCCCTTTTCTATCTTCAATTCTTAAAAGCTCATCACCATATTTTTTAGCCCTTCCTGTCTCTTCCCATAATTCATATGGAGTAACAAAACTTAGCATCACTTCCTGAGCCCCTGCTTTATCCATCTCTTCTTTAATTATTGCTCTTATATTATCAAGCACCATCTTCCCAAGAGGTGCAAAATCGTATATTCCGGCTGCGACTTGTTTTATATATCCACCTCTAACTAAATATTTATGACTCGGCGTTACTGCATCTTTTGGTGCTTCTTTTAATGTATAAGCAAAAAATCTAGACCATCTCATCAAATCTCCTTTAAATTAATTTCTAATTCATCACTTAAAAATTCTTTATATTCTTCAAAATCATATCCAAAATAATCACAATATGTTTTTAAAACTTCTTTATCTTCAAAGTTTTCTAAAATATTTACATTACCATCATAAACCTCCCTAGATATTTCCTCTGCTTTTTTTGTAAAATCTTCTTTTAAGTCTCTTTTTTTTAAATATAAAATTACAGTAGTTGTGCCTGTTTTTCCAAATGTGTTTGTTGGAAGCTTTACAATAGCTTTTATTTCAAAATATTTTAATAAAAGCTCTCTTGTTTTAATAAATAAAGCTGAATTTGTCTTATCTAAAATGGAAATTGGCAAAATTATAGCAGCTAAACCTTTATCTTTTAATATATGTTTCGTTTTTTCAACAAAAAAACACTCTATTGAATTATTAGTAGAATATTGTTTAACATCTACAAATTTTGAAAGCTCAAATTTTTCTGTATCTTCTTTTTTTAACGTTTCTAAAAACCCTTTAACACTATAAGGAGGATTTGAAATTAATACTTCAAATTCATCCTTAACTACATCTTTTTTTAAAGCGTCATCATAAATTATCTCAACTTCATTTCCATACATAAATGAACTTACCTTTGCCACTTTACTTAATCTATACTCTTTTTCAATACCTACTACTTTTGCTTGTTTATGATTTTTTGCAAATTCATTTAAAAAATGCCCCGCCCCACAAGCATAATCTATCATAGACTTATACTCTTTTTTAGGAAGAGATGAGACAATAAACTTAACTATCGGCATTGGTGTAAAAAATTGCCCTTCGTTTTGTTTGATACCCTGGTCTAAAAAGCCCTCAAACAAATCCCCTAAAAATTGATTTTCTTCGGAATTTGTTAGATAAATATCTTGAAAAAGCAAAACAATTTTTCTTAACACCTCAAAATTTTGATAAAAAAGCTTTTCATTATGAACTTCAATAAAAGCAAAATCGTTTGTAGTAAAAAATTTTAGTTTTTTAATAGCTTCTTTTACTTTTTCTTTTATCGTTTCAATCTCAAAAGATTTAAAATATTTTTCTATATCTTGATTATCTATATAGGTAATATCTTCATTCAAAAACTCTTTCATACCCTCTTTATAAAGCTTTTGTAATCTATCCTGAAACGAAAACGGGTCATCTATTGCAAAACCTCTCCAAAAAAATTGTAAATTATCAGGATTTTCTTTTTCATCTACTATTTTACACAACAAAAGATTTACAAGCTTATCAAACGCATTTTCCCTACCACTTACATTATGAGCTCTTAAAACAGTAGCGAATTTATGATAAATTCCACTTATATCTTCCTCTTTTACAATTTTTAAATCTTTTAAGGAAAAAACACTCTTTTCAAGTTCATAAGCCCTAAATTCATCATCAAAAAGCCCTCTAATACCCTCTTTTTTATAAACTTCACTCCAAACTTCAAACAAAGCTTTTGCAATATCTCCAAGCTCTCCTTTTCTAGCTTTTTCATAATTTTTCTCTTTATCTAAATTTTCCTCAACATCAATAAGCTTTATTAAAAAATATTTATAATCTAAATTTTCATTACTCGTATAAAGACTTATATATTTAGCACCACTATTAGCAGCATAAGAGAAAATCTGTCCCCCATCAAGTTGAGTTAATTTCAAAGCTTTTTCATATTCAGCTCCCCATGTCTTACATTCAATAATTACTAACGTTTTATCTTCATTATCCTTTATAGCAATATCAGCTTTTCCACTTTTATCAAGGTGCCCTAATCTCCATTCCGGTTCAAGTTCAATATGTTTTGGTAAATACCCTTTATTAAGCAATCTATAAACGCACTCAAACACTACAAAATTTTCCGGTTTTGAAAAATTTGAGGTGGTTAAGTCATTTACTTTCAATTCATTCGGATAAATAAGCTTTTCATTGTTAAAATCTGCTTTTAACTCAAAATCTCCAAACTTTTTTATAAAAACATTATCTTTTTCTTCAAAATTAAGTTTTCTTAATACATTTTTAAAATTTTCTTTTGTTATCATTTAAAGCCTTTATAAGTATTTCCTTAAAATCTCTTCTTTTTGAGTTTTAGCAGAATTTATAATCTCTTCATTAGCCCTAATTCTTTTTTCAAGTTTTTCAATCTGTTTTACTATTTCTTGTTGAACTTCAATAGGTGGAAGAGGGATTTTTAGGTTTTCATAAAAATTTATTGGTACTCTTTTATGACCACTTGCACCAGTCATAACCTGTTGAGCTTGTTTGCGTATTTGTTCTCTATTTAGAAAATAAAACAAATATCCATTATCCAAATCATTATCTTTTACTCTAAAAACATGAAACTCGCTACTTCCAAAAGCTATATTGTTTTTTAAATTTCTAGCAATGGCACATTTTCCATTTTCCATAGAGGGAGTAATTTTTGCAATAATTATGTCGTTTTCTCTAAAATATGTATAACTTCCCTTTTTTAATTCTTTTAATTTTTTAATATCTTGCTTTTTTATATATCCATTTTCACTAACATATTCCATCGGTATAAAAGAAACTTCTAAATTCTCATCTAAATTAGCTATCTCTTTTTTAGAAGGATTAAATAATACTAAATCTTTTAATAAAACACTTTTTTCTTTTACATTATTTATTATTTCTTCAATTTCTCTTTTTAATTTAACATTTTCTTCTTTTAACTTTTCAACTTTTTCATCGATTTCACTGCACTCTTTTACTATATTTTCTTGGATTTTTCTTTCTACTAAAGGTATTTGAATATTCAAATAATCATCCATCTGCAAATTTTTTATATTACTCATACCTGTTTGCATATCAAAAGTAAATCCTTGATTGTAAACATAATCTAAAAGCAAAAACAAAAATTTACTCTTAAATCTATTATTTTTTAGTCTCAGTCTAACCATAAAGTTTGAAAATGTATATCCCTTCTCTTTTAAATCAAAATACATTACCCTACCAACTGCCTGATGAGAGCTACCACCTGACTTTTCTAAAATAATATCACCCTCTTTTAACTCCCTATTTCTAAACTGCTTTTCTTCTACTTGCAACCCTTTTACATCTGAAAAATCTATATTATTAGAAGTATCTCCAAAATTGGTATTTCTTAAAACTTTTGCCTTAATAAAAGGAGGCTTTTTACCTTCCCATAATCCTCCTATTGTATCTACAATATTACCAAGCTTTATATTTTGATATTTTTCGCTTAATTTAACTACAACTTTTGGTTTTAACCTAATAACCTTATTAAATTCACTCTCTTTAATATCAAGCATATCGGTTAGATTATAAACTTTTACAAATTTTTGCAAATCTTCACTAATTCTAAACTCTTTATCTTCTAAAAAGTTCCTGATTATTACGTTTAATTTATTCTCATCATCTAAATTTTTCGGATTATATAGAGGAGTTTGGATATTGTTTATACTTTTTATATTTTGAAGGGTTCTTTTCTCATCTTCATCAAGTTCTTCTTTAATCTCTACGTTAGAGATATATTTTATTCCCTCATTTCCCTTCGCACTACTCCACTCATACCCTAAAAATTTTTTTATCTCATTTGTTTTATTAGGTGAATTTATTACTAATGTTTTTTGATTGTAAGTTAATAAAAAGTATAAAAATTTTTCTCTTTCTCTCTCTTTTACAAACTTCCTAAACTCTTTATTTTCTATTTTTTCTTGCTCTTCTTTACTTAGTTCTTTATATTTTTTTCTACTTCTTCTATCTTTTGTAGATTTTAAATTTTCAAATTTTTTTTTATACTCCTTCAACATATCTTTAAAACCCAATCAAATCTCCTTTACGTATTCTGTTTTTCTACTCTTTGGAATAGTCTTAGTCTCCGGTATTCGCAATACTTCGTATTTTTTAACGCCGCTTAAATAGTGAATTTCTATTATATCACCTACTTTTACATCTTTAGCCGGTTTTGCTTTTTTTCCATTTATAAAAACAACGCCCTCTTTACACATCTCATCGGCTATTGAGCGTCTTTTTACGATATTAACCGCATTTAAAAACTTATCTATCCTCAAACTCATCCTTTTTTAGAAATTATATCAAATTTGATATAATTAAATAGAAAGGTTTTTTATGTGTGCAATTGAATATTACACTTATGAGGATTATAAAAAGTGGGAGGGGGATTGGGAGTTAATTGATGGTATCCCTCTTGCAATGGCACCAGCACATCTTCCTACTCATCAATTTATAACATTTCAAATATCACATCAACTAAACTCTCAATTAGAAGAGTATTTAGAGTGTGCAGTTTTAGGAGAAGTTGACTATAAAATAGATGAAGAGAATGTCCTAAGACCAGATTTAGTTTTAACTTGCGAAAAATTAAATAAACCTTACCTGTCACTTGCACCAGAAATAGTATTTGAAATAGTTTCCCCATCAACTGCTAGAAGAGATGAAAAGTTTAAATTTGAATTATATGAAAAAGAAAAAGTTAAATATTATGTTTTGGTATACCCAAACGATAAAAAAGCAAAAGTTTATAAACTCAATAACTCCAAATATGAAAAAGAGGGAGACATCATAACAAAGTATGAATTTAAAGAAACAAAGTGTAAAGTTAGTGTAGATTTTGAGAAAATCTTTAAAAGACTTAGTATAATTACATAAAAAAAGGACTAAGATGAAAGTAGTATTAGCTTACTCCGGAGGACTTGATACGAGTATTATTCTTAAATGGTTACAAGATACTTACAATGCGGAAGTTGTAACATTTACAGCCGATATAGGTCAAGGTGAAGAGGTTGAAGAAGCAAGAGAAAAAGCATTAAAACTTGGAGTAAAACCAGAAAATATATTTATTGAAGATCTGAAAGAAGAATTTGTAAGAGATTACGTATTCCCGATGTTTAGAGCAAACGCTATTTATGAAGGGGAATACCTGCTTGGTACATCAATTGCAAGACCTCTAATTGCAAAAAGACAAATTGAAATAGCTAGACTTGTAGGAGCTGAGGCAGTAGCACACGGAGCAACCGGTAAAGGAAACGACCAGGTAAGATTTGAACTTGGATATTATGCTCTAAAACCGGATATTAAAGTAATTGCCCCTTGGAGAGAGTGGGATTTAAATAGTAGAGAAAAACTTCTTGCATATGCAGAAAAACACGGAATTCCAATCAACAGACACGGAAAAAAATCTCCTTACTCAATGGATGCAAATCTTTTACACATCTCATATGAAGGTGGAATATTAGAAGACCCTTGGGCAGAACCTGAAGAAGATATGTGGAGATGGACGGTAGCTCCTGAAAAAGCTCCTGATAAACCTGAATATATCGAAATTGAGTTTGAAAAAGGAGATGCCGTAGCAATTAACGGTAGCAAAATGACACCTGCTCAAATTCTTGAAACTTTAAACGAATACGGGAAAAAACACGGAATCGGTAGACTTGATATAGTAGAAAACAGATTTGTTGGAATGAAAAGTAGAGGTTGTTATGAAACACCAGGTGGAACAATTTTACTAAAAGCACACAGAGCAATTGAATCCATTACACTTGATAAAGGTGAAGCTCATCTTAAAGATGAAATAATGCCAAAATATGCTGAACTAATCTATAACGGATTTTGGTTTGCACCGGAAAGAGAAGCATTACAAGCATTAATTGATAAAACTCAAGAAAACTGCGAAGGAACGGTAAGACTTAAACTTTACAAAGGAAACGTAACGGTTGTGGGAAGAAAATCTCCAAAATCTCTATTTAGTCCGGAATTTGCAACATTTGAGGAAGATAGTGTATATAACCAAAAAGATGCAGAAGGATTTATTAAACTAAATGCCCTAAGATTTATAATCGAAGGGTATGTAAGAGGAAAAAAATAACCCTCTTACGTACAATTCCACCATTTTACAACTGCGAAACGATTATTTCCAAATACCGGCTTTACCTCGTGTGCAAAAAGTCCATGACTTGGAAAGACTATCATCTCCCCTGCTTTTGGTTTATGAACAACTCTTTTTCCGTCTGAAAATCTTAAATGACAAAATTCAACTTCTCCACCTTCATACTCATCATTTAAAAATAAAAGTGTTGTTAGTTTTCTCTCGGGCTTTACGACTTTGTATCCTGCTAATTTGCCATTTTTTACAATCTCACTCGCATTATCGGAATGACATTTGTAAAATCCACCCTCTTTATACTCAAGCACTTGAAGTTCAGTTCCTTTAATAAAACTAACGCCATAAAATTTTTCAATTTTATCTTTTACATTATAAAAAGCCTTTTCAAAAATTTCTCTTATCTTTGATGTTGGAGAGTGAATAATAGTTTTTCTAATATCTTCATTAACTCCACCACCAACAAGCCCGGCTTTATAATCACACTTTCCAAGAGATAAAATAGCTTCTTTACACTCCTCTTTTGAGAGCAAATTTTCAAAAACCCAAAAAGGATACTCATTATAAAAACTTGCCATTGGATATTTTTCAAAATCCATCTCCCAAATTTCATCTAAAGCATAAATTTTTTGACTAATAGGCACCATTGCCCCTCCTTAGTCAAATCTCATAGTAAGCATTTTTCCCTTTTGCTTTTAAAACTTTATTTATCTCACTTCCACCTTTTGCAAATATTATATCTTTTGGCAAACTAAAATCATATTTTATCACTTTTTCATCAAAATTTCTTTTTATCCAATTTAACATAATAATATTACTCCCAGGATTTATATAAATACTCTCATCCCTTATAAATTGAGAATTAAGAGCGTTTTGATGTTTTGCTGTTACTATCTCAAACTCTTTTTCTTCTCTTTCAAACCTCTCGGCTAAAAATTTAAATTTCTTATTATTTGTAAAAAAACCTTCACTATATGGAGGCTTTTTAAAAACTTTTTTTATATATAAAGAATCATTTACCCTCTCAACCTCATCTCCTAAAATCTCATCAATATACTCACTTTCACTTCTAAGATTATCAAATCCAAACTCATCCATTAAATACTTAGTCAGTTCATATTCACTTATACCCTCACACTTCTTTACTTCTTTATTTACCATTACATATTCATTAAAATAGCTCCCCCTTATATTCTTTTTACAATAAAAATCTTTTGTAGGAATAAAAAGAGTAGCTATTTTTGCTGTTTCATCCATATACTTACCAAAAACGATTGTAGTTTTTTCTCTTAACTTCTCCCACTCCCTTCCAACAAAACTAACAAGAGGATTTGCCCCTTGAATAAAAACAACATCAAATTCATCTAAATTCACATCAAAAAGAGGAACTTGATTTTTATGATTAAAACTAAAAGGATTATTAAGCCCATACCCGCTACTTCCAAGAAAAGCTACTCCTCTATCACTCTTACCAAAATAATCAAGCATATAAAAAAGAGAATCAATCGCCCAGGTAGTTTTATAGCACTCCTTGCATTTTGCAATCCCAAGTCCCGTTAGTACAACTGCTCCTTCTTTTATTATTTCAAATAGTTTCATTGAATTTTCATTACTAAGACCACATTTCTTCATTAAATATTCTTTATTGTAAGAAAACACAAACTTTTTAAACTCTTCAAAATTATCACTTGTTTTATAACTACCATTTTCAATTACCATTTGAGAAAGCAGTATTGCCAAATAATAATCACTATTTGGTTTTACCTGAATAAAAATGTTTGAATTTTTAGCTGTTTTTGTTTTAATTACATCAATTGTAGCAACATATTTATTTTTTATAAGAGGCAAAAGATTAGTGTTTGTAACATATGGATTTCTGCCCCAAATTAATACATTTTTAGCATTTTTTATTATCCAGGTTGGAAGTATAAGAGATTTTCCTCTTGCTTTCTTTATTCCTTTCTCACCAATTCCATCACAAGTAGAACCAACTGCAAAAGTAGCACCAAAACGTTCAAAAAAGAGTTTTGTTACATTTTGCATAATTCCCATATTTCCAGAGCCTTTTATAAATAACACTCTTTTGGGATTAGTGTTTTTTAAGATGTAGGTCAGTTTTTTAAGAGCTTCATTTAACATAATATTATTACCATTAAATTTAGCAGATATCTTCCGAGGAAAATTAAAATAATTATTCAATTTCCAGCAAAGATAAGGAGTTGGCTCTAAGCCTATAAATTTATTTTCTACTAATTGCAGATTACAACTATCCCAACAATCAAGAGGGCAAAACATACAATCTCCCTTAAAATATTTGGGAGATTATAACAGATTTTTATTTTTTATCAACAAATTTAACTGCCACCCCTTCTACACAAGCTTTTTTTGTCCAAGGTCCAAGTCCTGGCAAAATATATAAAGCAAACCAACCCCATTGCTCTTCACAAGTAGGAGTCAAAACTTTACCATCATCTGTATACCAAGAAACCTTAATAACTCCATCTCCACCCAATATTTTAGCTTTTTCATTTAATCTAACTAAAGCTTTATCGACTAATTGAGCACAATCCGTCCAAATAAATCCAGAAACGCAAACCTTTACTGGCCCTATCTCTTTATACTCTCTATTTCCTCCTAAATTTTGAGAATAAACATTATAATCACTATACTTTACTGTTGCAGTTTTGTATGTACATCCTGTCAATATAAGTAGTGATATTAAAAAAAACCATTTTTTCACAATCTCTCCTATAAAAAAATTATAGAAAAAATTATACTCTCTCTCTTTGCATGTCAAGATTAAATTAATATTAATTATTTTTTTTGCTTATTTTGATATAATAAAAACAAAAAGACTTTTTGATGAGATTATCAAAAAAAGAAGTTGAATTTATTAAAAACACTATAAAAAACATATTAAAGACGCAAAGATTTATCTCTTTGGCAGTATTTTAAAAGATGAAATAAAAGGTGGAGACCGTTGATATTTACATCATTACCTCACAAAAGATAGATTTCTCTACAAAAGCTTTAATTAAATTTAAACTTCAAAACTATCTCTATCGTGTAAATTTAGTATTTCATAAAGACTTCAATTTAGATATAGAAAAAGAAGTAAAAAAAGGAATTAAGATTTAATCTTAACTACCCCGTTTTCTTGAATAATTTTTTCTTCTTTAATAAGTTCGTTAATAGCTGATTTAAATGCTTTTTTACTTACTTTGAAATATTTTTTAATTTCATCGGGAGATGATTTCGTAGTTATATTAATTTTCCCCCACTCTTTAATTGTTTTATAAACTTTTTCTTTAACATCATCACGAGAGCCGACTTTTTGTAAGCTCAAATCAAGTTTTCCATCACTTCTTACATTTTTAATATACGCTTTTTTAATATCCCCTACTTTTATATTCTCAAAAATTTCATTATCAAAAAGCATTCCCTCATACATATTATCAACAATACATTTATATCCAAGAGGAGTTTTTGCAATTATAAGAACTTTTACTTCATCGTTTATTTCATAGTTTTTAGCTTTTTTAAGATTACGCGATAGTTTTGCATCCAAAAGAAGCCTATCGCTTTTTTCATCATAAACGATTTTACCAATAACTTTATCACCGATTTTTAGGTTTTTGTTTGTATTTCCAAAAGGCAAAAACAAGTCTTTTTCCATTCCA
This sequence comes from Nautiliaceae bacterium, assembly GCA_039831155.1. Lineage (GTDB taxonomy): Bacteria > Campylobacterota > Campylobacteria > Campylobacterales > Nautiliaceae > Nautilia. The sequence continues at coordinate 211,537 of JBDONT010000043.1, forward strand.
AAATCAACAAAATATCCAAAATCGGTCTTTCCTATTACCTCAAAAATTCCAAACTCTCCATATTCATATTTTGGCTTTTTAGTAGTTGCTACATATCTATCTTCCGAATCATTTACAATAAAAACTTCTATCTCATCCCCAATTTTCATATTATCTTCTACATACCTATTCGGAAGTAAAACCATATCCCCATCAAGAGCCTCAAGATATAATCCTTGAGGAGTTTTTTTTGATATTTTTAATCTATTTAAAGAACCAAGCTTTAAATACTCTTCAATCATACATTAAACCTAAAATGCATAATATCTCCATCTTGCACTACATAATCTTTACCTTCAAGCCTCATCTTACCAGCCTCTTTTGCACCCTGTTCTCCTCCATACTTGATAAAATCATCATAACTTATCACCTCAGCTCTAATAAACCCTTTTTCAAAATCTGTATGAATAACCCCGGCAGCCTGAGGAGCCTTTGTGCCTTTTTTAATAGTCCAGCTTCTAACTTCAATTTTTCCAGCAGTAAAATAGCTTATTAAATCAAGCTTTTCATACGCTTTTTTAATAATTTGGTCTAGTCCACTCTCACTTGCCCCCATACTCTCTAAAAACTCTTTTCTCTCTTCATCACTCATATCTACCATCTCTTCTTCAATCTTAGCACATAGCTTAATTACTTCTCTTCCGTGTTTTTTTGCATACTCTTTTAAGGCTTTTACATACTCATTATCTTCAGCCAATCCCTCTTCATCAACATTTGCCCCATAAAAAATCTCTTTATTCGTAAGAAAATTAAGCTCTCTTTCAAGCACTTTAAAAGTTTCTTCATCCTTTTTTGGAAAAGTTCTAACAGGATTTCCATCAGCCAGCCACTCCATAAGCTCATTTGCAAGTTCAAGCTGAGCTTTTGCTTCTTTAGAGCCTTTTGCTTGTTTAGTTAGTTTTGCAATTCTTTTTTCAAGAGTTTGCATATCTGCATATAAAAGTTCTTGCTCAATTATCTCAACATCTCTTATCGGGTCAACACTATTTTCAACGTGAATAACATTTGGGTCATCAAAACATCTTACCATATGTAAAATTATATCCGTCTCTCTAATATTTGCCAAAAACTGATTTCCAAGCCCTTCACCTTTACTTGCACCTTTTACAAGCCCTGCAATATCAACAAACTCAATTGTTGAGTATTGAATTCTCTCAGGATTTACAATCTTAGCAAGCTCCTCTATTCTCTCATCCGGAACCGGTACAACCGCTTTATTGGGCTCAATCGTACAAAACGGAAAGTTTGCAGCCTCTGCATTTTGAGTTTTAGTTAAAGCGTTAAATGTAGTAGATTTTCCAACATTTGGAAGTCCGACAATACCAACTTTCATTTTATTTTTCTCCTTATTTTCGGGATTTTCTCAATTTTGGTTACAAGTTTGTGGTTGCAATTTAAACGAAAAAACTACGAAACATAACCAAAAAAGAGAATTCGTTATTTTATATACAATATAAATTATGTGGAATTATACCTTAAAACTATTAGTTTTTATTTTTACAACCGGAGTAATAAAAATTTTATACTAAAAACAACTTCGATAAACTTCTTATTTGAATTTATCCATATAACCAAATATCAATAACGGTTTAATCTTAAATTGCAATGATGTAGGGTCCGGTGTACCTCCTTTTCTTTGCATTACTATACCATTACTAAGCTGTAGACTTGCTTTCCTTTTTTTAGTTAATTTCACGTCTCCTATTTGAAAGCAATCCAAAGCCGTATTAATATTTGTTAAAACCCATTTCGTTTCATTTTTATCCGGGTCGTATCTTACCACCATTAACCATTCTGCAGCTAAAGCTCCTCGCCCTTTTATAATATCAAGTAAAATTTGAAACTTTTTTTCGCTAAAAAATTTAATTATTTTTTCTAAATATTTTGGCTTTAAATAATTTAGATAAATTCTTCTACAATCTTCAAGTTCTTCCGCTGTCATCCCACAATATTTACATAGTAAGTCAGGGTGTTTTACCGGTTCTATTTCTCCGGTAAATAATTTTAATATCGTCGCAATTTCGTCATCAAACTTCCATATTTTTTGATACCTGTCTACTTTTCTCTTGTCTACTTGATTATAATTTGCATTTTTATTTGCTTTCTTAACAGAAATATTTTCTCTTTTTATAACCCCATTACTTAAAATAACCGTAATTTGAACCTGTAAGTCTGCTTTTTTAAATTGCAAATCTTCATCGTTTTCCAATCCGAGACTTCTTGCAAATTCTTTGTTTATTTGTGGTGGAATCCCAATTGCCCTTACCTCTTTAATATCTTCTAATCTACAACCGAGTATTTTTAACCAAACCTGTGCTTCTTTATCGTTTTTCCAATTATTAAATTTCTCAACCACTTTGTCTTCAGATGCGAAACCTCCTTTTGCCGTTGAAGAACCAAATTCAAAATCATACGCCATTTTAAAACTCCTTATAAAACATCAAATAAAACCGATTGTTCTACCGATTGTTCTATCTATCTATTTTTATTTAAAAATATTTTTAAATATAGGATTTATTACGGCTTTAACAACGTTTACAGGAACGCTGTTTCCAAATAAAGAAATAGCTTTATTATAAGACACATCTTTTATTTCATAAGAATCAGGAAACCCGAAAAGCTTTTTAACTTCGTTTACGGTTAATTTTCGGATTCCTTCCGGAGTTTTATAAGCCCCTGTTTTTGAAAACACTCCCCCTGTACTATGGGAAATAGTTACCGAAGTTCCTTTAATACTATAAATTCTCTCTCCTTGTCTTCCTTTTTTAACTTTAGCTATTTGATAAGGTCCGTGGATTCTTTTGTCGGTTTCTTCTTTTATTATTTCATAATCTCCATCATAAAATAAAGTTGCGTCAACTTCTTTTTCAATAATATCTTCAAGAACAACTACATTGCAATTCTTTTTTGCGTCTTCTTTTAATTTTTTAAAATCGTAAGTAAAATCATAATCTTTATGAATAGCGACTATAAAAACTCTTTCTCTACTTTGTGCTAAATTAAAAAATTTAGAATTTAAAATATCCGCATAAACATTATAGTCAAGTTCTTCAAGTAATCTTTTTACCGTGATAAAAGTATTTCCACTATCATGAGTTAAAAAATTTCTAACATTCTCCAACACCAACACCGGAGGTCTTTTAACTTCTACAATATCCCTAATATAAAAAAATAAATTTCCGTTTTTTTCGTCTTCAAAACCTTTCCTCTTTCCCGCTACGCTAAAAGGCTGACAAGGAAATCCGGCAAACAAAATATCAAAATCAGGAATATCTTCTGGGTTGATTTTTGTTATATCGGGATAAGGCTCATCTTTAAAATTATCTTTGTATACCTTTTTGGCGTTTTTTTCTATTTCACAACTAAAAACGCAGTCTCCTCCTAATTCTTCAGCAGCAATTCTAAATCCTCCGATTCCGGCAAACAAATCAACAAACTTAACACTCATAAAAAAACTTAAAAAAAGAGTTACCCTTGAAGAAGAGAAACTATCGTATCAACTCCAAATCCACTAGCTCCATAAGGGTTATAGCCCCACTCTTTTTCCACAAACGCCGGCCCGGCTATATCAAAATGAGTCCATTTATCCAAATTCTCTTCTTCTATAAAGTTACTAAGGAAAAGTCCGGCAGTCAACGCTCCTCCATATCTGCTTGAAGCAATGTTACAAATATCTGCTACATTACTTTTTAAAAGTTTTGGTAAGTATTTATTAAATGGAAGATATGCAAAGTTTTCACCTCTTTTCTCTCCTACTTCAATAGCTCTATTTATCGTATTTTTATTGTATCCCATAACACCTGCCGTATATTCTCCAAGCCCAACTACACAAGCTCCCGTTAAAGTTGCAAAATCCATTATATAATCAAAATCTTTTATATTCTCTTGAGCGTAACATAAAGAGTCTGCCAAAACAAGTCTACCTTCAGCATCTGTATTTCTCACTTCAATTGTTTTTCCGTTTTTTACTTTTAGTACGTCATCCGGCTTATAAGCGTTACCTCCTATCATATTCTCAGCCGCACCTAATATTGCGTGAACCTCAACATCAAGTTTTAGTTCGCTTATAGCTTTTATAATTCCAAGTACCGTTACGGCTCCTGATTTATCACTTTTCATAGTTACCATAAAGTCACTTGGTTTTAAACTAAGTCCTCCACTATCATATGTAAGACCTTTACCTACAAGCACCACTTTTTTCTTAGCGTTTTTCGGTTTATAAGCTAGATGAATAAGTCTTGGAGGATTGGCACTCGCTTTTCCTACTGCATAAAACGCCCCGTATCCGTTTTCTCTTAGCCACTCTTCATTATAAACTTTACATTCAAGCTTATTCTCTTTTGCAATTTCTTCAGCAATTGCCGCAAGTTTTGCAGGTGTGATTTCATCCGGCATTGAATTTATTATATCTCTTACGAAATTTATTGCATTTGCTCTAATTTTAGCTTCTTTTATAATTTCGTCAAAATCTCTTTTTGAGTTAATAGCAATAGTTTTAATAGGATGTTTCGCTTTTTCACTTTTATATTTGTCAAACTCATAATCCCCTAATATAAACCCTTCAAAAAAACTTAAAAGCAAATCTTTATCTTTTGTATTAGGTGGAGTAATTTCGACACTTTCGAACTTATATTTTTTAAGTGCTTTAATAATCGTAGCAGTTGCCGTTTTTAAATTTTCGCTGTTTATTTCATCAATTCCCACATAAACTCTTTTCTTCTCCGGTAATACCAAAACTTCTCTATCTTTTCCACTAAATCCGTATTCTTCGAATTTTTTAGCCCCGTTTACAATAATTTCTGCTTTAACTTGACCTTTACATTTAATAAACTTCATAAATCCTCCTTAACTTTCTTCTTTTTTATTTATATACCACAAAACACCCCACAAAAACAACACAAACAAAATCCCCACATACCAATGGGCTTTTAACCATTTTAAAATATTTAACAACTCTTCTCCGAAATAATAAGCCGGAATTATAGTAACGGATGCCCAAATAAAAGCAGAAATTAAATTTATCAAAGCATATTTTCTAGGGTCATATCCACTAACACCTATAGCCATCGGAATAATAGTTCTCATTCCGTAAATAAATCTTTGAATAAATATAACCCATCCCCCGTATTTTCTAAGAAGAAGTCTTGCTTTTGCAAACTTACGCCTATGGGCGTCAAGTTCTTTTAAAAGCCACGTTTTATTAATTCTACCTAAATAAAAATATATCTGATCTCCGATAAAGCCTCCAAGAGCAGCCACCAAAATGGCAAGCCACAAATTCATATCTCCGGTATGAGACAAAATCCCGGCCATTATAAGGCCGGTTTCCCCCTCAAAAATAGACCAGACAAATAAAATTATATATCCGTACTCTTTTAAAAGATTAACTAAATTATCTTCGTTAAAAAATTCTTTAAACGAGCTAAAATCAAACCAGTACAAAAAACTTACAAATAAAACTGCTAATATTACCCACTTTTTCATATCTACTCTTTAAAATTCAAATTTTGAACCTATTTTTATCATAAACGAATCAAAATCCCAATTGGCGTTTTCACTAACACTTTTACTTACAGAGTCTTTTACCGAGTGCATTTCATAACCAAAAGATATATCATAACTAACTTTAGGATAATTAACCAAATACATACTCTCTCCTACAAAAGCTCCCAAATAAAGACCCTCTTTAGATTCATCGTATTTACCACTCCCTAGAGAATTCATTTTATCATACCCTAAACATAAATCAACAAAAAAGTCCATCTTAGCAACTTTATAAACTTTAGAAGCAAAAACTCCCAAATAACCGGCACCAAAAACATTATAATTATGAATATCCATATTTTCAGTTTTGGGATTTATTTGACCCCTTTGGTAAAATATATAATATTTTCCGTTTTGAATATAAATTTTAGCTCCATAACTAGCTATATCGTTCGAATCCTCAAAAGGACTTGTTTCATAAGAAGAGTCTTTAATTTTAACATCACCTTTTATACCTCCCATTAATTGAATACCTACATAACTCTTAGCAAATAACAAACTTCCAAAAATCAAAAAAAACAGTTTTTTCAACTTATTCCCTTTAACTAAAATCAAGCAAGTTTTTAGCTTGCATCATATCCTTATCTCCACGTCCGGAAAGGTTTACTATTACAAGTTTGTTTTCGATACCTTTTAATTTTCTAAGATACGCTACTGCATGTGAACTTTCAAACGCAGGAATTATTCCCTCTTTTTGACTTAGCCATACAAATGCTTCAAGTGCTTCTTTGTCGGTTATATAATCATACTTGACGTTTCCTTTTTCAAAATGAAAAGCGTGTTCCGGTCCAATACCCGGATAATCAAGCCCGGCACTGATACTATGAGCTTCAAGAATTTGACCGTCTTCATCTTGAAGCAAATAACTCATTTGTCCGTGAAGCACCCCGGGGCTTCCGGCATTAAGACTAGCTCCGTGTTTTCCACTCTCAATCCCAAGTCCCCCAGCTTCAATTCCTATACACTCTACACTCTCTTCTTCTAAAAAGTGAGAAAAAATCCCCATTGCGTTACTTCCACCACCGATACATGCTATCACGTAATCCGGGAGACGATTTTCTTTTTTAAGTATTTGAGCTTTCGCTTCATATCCTATTATCGCTTGAAAATCTCTTACCATCATAGGATAAGGATGAGGTCCGGCAACCGTTCCTATCACATAAAAAGTATCCCTTGCATTAGTTACCCAATATCTTATCGCTTCATTCATAGCATCTTTAAGCGTTCTACTCCCACTTTTTACCGGATGAACTTTTGCTCCTAAAAGCTTCATTCTAAATACGTTAAGCTCTTGTCTTTTTACGTCTTTTTCACCCATAAATATCTCACACTCAAGCCCAAGAAGTGCCGCGGCCGTTGCCGTCGCAACCCCGTGTTGACCGGCTCCCGTTTCTGCGATTACTCTTTTTTTACCCATCTTTTTGGCAAGTAAAACTTGACCTATTGTATTATTTACTTTATGAGCACCCGTGTGATTTAAATCTTCTCTTTTTAAGTAAATTTTTGCATTAAGTTCTTTGCTTAAATTAGGAGCAAAATAAAGCCCCGTCGGGCGACCTATGTACTCTTTATAATAATAATCCATCTCACGCCAAAATTCCTCGCTAAAACGAACGTTTTTATAAAATTCTTCCAATTCAAGTAAAACCGGCATAAGAGTTTCGGGTACGTATCTTCCCCCGAATTTATCAAAATGTCCTCTCTCATCCGGGTCAAAAATCGGTTTTGGTATATACATCATATTCCTTTAATATTCAACTAAACTATCAACTTTTACGCCTAGTTTTTCAAGTTTTTCTTTTCCGTCAAGAAACTCAAGCTCAATCAAAAACAAAGCGGCTTTAACATCTGCTCCCAATTTTTGAATAAGCTTAACGGCAGCTTCAGCCGTCCCACCGGTTGCTATCAAATCATCTACAAGCAAAACTTTTGGATTTTTTTTGTTATTAAAAGCGTCTATATGAATTTCGATTTCATCAAAGCCGTACTCAAGTGCATATCTTTCGGCAACGGTAGTATAAGGAAGTTTACCTTTTTTTCTTATAGGCACAAACCCTTTTTTTATCTTAGATGCTATAGCCGAAGCAAATATAAAACCGCGAGATTCTATTCCACACACAAAATCTACATCTTTATATTTTTCGCTCCAAAAATCAATTACCTCACTAAAAAGTTCTCCGTTATTTAAAAAAGTGGTAATATCCTTAAAAACAATACCTTTTTGAGGAAAGTCCGGAATATCGCGAATAGCAAATTTTACTCTTGTAGCTAGGTCCATTTTATCTCCTTAAAAATAAAAAGGAGATTATTTAACTTTTTCTAAATAATCTCCAGTTCTTGTATCCACTTTGATTTTATCCCCTTCAAGTATATGACACGGCACGGTTACAACGGCACCGGTTTCAAGCTTAGCCGGTTTTCTACAAGCCCCACTTCTATCTCTGTTACTTACCGGTTGAGTTTCAACAACCTCAAGTTCTACTGTTAAAGGAAGTTCAACTCCTATTACTTTTCCGTTATGGAAAAGTACGTCAACATTCATACCTTCAAGTAAAAATCCTTTTGATTCTTCAAAAATCTTAACGTCAATAGGAATCATCTCAAACGTTTCGTTATCCATAAAATAGTAAATATCCCCCTCATTATAAGAGTATTGATATTTACGTCTTTCAAGATTCGGCTCATCTGCTTTATCACCGGCATGGAATGTTTTTTCAATTACTCTTCCGTCGATTAAGTTTTTAAGTTTTGTTCTAACAAACGCCGCACCTTTTCCCGGTTTTACGTGATGATATTCAACAATTTTATATGGAATTCCGTCAAGTTCAATATTTAGATATTTTTTTAAATCACTCATACTATATGCCATAATTTCTCCTTCAATTAAATTTCTGCATACCCTACACTTAGGGCTGCTTTTAGGTGTCTTAATTCGTTTAGTACGTTTTCGTTTACATCGTTATCTACAATAATAACAGCCATTGCCTGATTTTCTTTATTTCTACCAAGTCTAAAGTCTGCTATATTGATATTATGTTTTGCAAGAGTCATACCAACTTCTCCGATAACTCCCGGTACATCAGTGTTTTTAAAGAAAATCATTTTCCCTTTAGGTTCGAATTCCAAATCAAACCCTTTAAACTCAACGATTCTAGGATGATTTTCAAGCATTGTCCCACTTATTGAATACTCTCCCTCATCCGTAATCACTTTAATATTTACAAGGTTTTTATAAGTTTCGTTTTTAATCTCTTTCGTTTCGGTAACGATACCTTTTTCGGTAGCTAAAAACTCTGCATTTACGTAATTTACGTTATCTGTGATATTTTTAAGAAGCCCTACCAAACTAAACGTAAGAACAGATTTGTTTTCTTTGCTGATATCTCCACTAAGAGCTACTTTTACTTTTTTAATAGGTTTATTGATAATCTGACTCAAAATATATCCCATTTTTTGAGAAAGTTCTAAATATTTAATTACCCATTCAGGGGTATTTGCAGTGTTTATCGGAAGATTTAAAGCATTCGGATAACTACTTCCTCTTAGTGCTTCAATAATAGCTTCAGCAGCTTGAATAGCTATTCTCTCTTGAGATTCGCGAGTATTAGCTCCTATATGAGGTGTAACGGAAGTGTTTTCAAGCTCAAAGAAAGGATGTTCCGTTAAAGGTTCTTTATTAAATACATCTATACCAAGCCACGCTATTTTTCCGGATTTAAGCCCTTCTGCTACGTCTTCTTCGTTATAAAGCCCACCTCTTGCACAGTTAATTAAAACAACACCGTCTTTCATTTTTTCAATCTCTTTTTTTGTAATCATATTGATAGTTTCTGGTGTTTTAGGAGTGTGGATTGTAATAAAATCACATTTTAAAATCTCTTCAAAATCCGTCGTATATTTACACCCAAGGTCAGTGGCTTTGCTAGGGTCAATGTACGGGTCGTATGCAATTACGTCCATTTCAAGTGCTTTAGCTCTAATCCCTACACGGCTACCGATATTACCAAACCCTATAATCCCCAGTTTTTTACCGGCAAGTTCGATTCCAAGCCATTTTTCCCTATTCCATTCGTGTTCTTTTTTAAGATTCCATACGGCATTAGTAAAACTTCTCGCAGCCGTAAGTAAATGAGCCATAGTAAGTTCCACTGCCGCTAAAGTATTGGCAGTAGGTACGTTCATTACAATTACCCCTCTTTTACTTGCAGCTTCCATATCTACATTATCAACACCGACTCCGGCTCTTACCACGGCTTTTAGTCTTTTAGCGTGAGATAGGAATTTTTCATCTACAGGAGTAGGACTTCTTGTAATTACCCCGTCTGCATCTTCGATAACTTTTAATAACTCGTCTTTTGGAGTTCTGCTTGCGTCTACAAGTTCTATATCTTTAGCTTTTTTTAAAATTTCAAATCCAGCTTCGTGAATCGGGTCACATACTACTATTTTCATTTAAATCCTTTTTACTATTTTTTCTATTTTTACGTTAAAACGATAACTTTTAAAAAGTTTAATAATCCTATCAGCTTGTGAAAGTGATTTAAACAATATAAAAACTTCTGCCTCTTTATTCTCAATTAAAGAATACGGAATATTCTCATTTTCCAAAATCGATTTAATGTTAAACAAAGCAAATTTATCGTTTGCTTTTATTACTATTTTATAAAGGATAACGTTTTTATACTCTCTAAAATCAATTTTAATAAATAATTCTCTTGCCGGAAAATTAAAAGTTTTAAAAGAGAGCTTAAACCCTTCTTTTTTTGTTTCCGATGAAAAATTCATCTCTTTTTTTACAACCGGAAAATCCGGTTGCGAAATTTTATCATAAGTAATAACCATTGCTGCAATAATAATTAAAATAAAAAACGAAATTAATATTTTCATTCAGCAAGTTTTACTCTCTCTCCGTTAATTTCTATAATCTTACCTTTAAAAACATCCCCTATATTGTATTCGTTTTCAAAATCTTCTTTTCTAACAAGTGCTTCAATATCCCCAAGGTCTATAAACATCCCGAAATCCGTTACATACTTCACTTTACCTTCCACTTCGTCCCCTACGTTATGAGTTTGAGCAAAACTGTCGTAAGGATTCGGCATAGCGTCTTTCCTTGAAACTATAACTTTATTTTCTTCAGGAGAAATAGTAATAATCTTAAATTGCAGTCTATCTCCTATATTAAATACGTCGCTGGCTTTTTCTCCTTTTTTATAAGAAGCGAATTTATTAGGTAAAAGTGTACTAATTCCGTCAATTTCCACAAACGCCCCTACATTTATAAATTTCGTAATAACACCTTCAACCACATCCCCGACTTCGTGAGTTTGAGCAAAAATTACAGCAGGTTTAGTTAAAAGATTCTTTCTGCTAACTCTAAGTTTTTCTTCTTCCGGATTAATCTCAACAATCTCCACCTCAATTTCATCTCCAAGCGTCAAGTCGTTAATCCCGTCCCAGTTAATTTCACTAATATGTAAAAATCCTTCAACTCCGTTTCCTAAATCCACAAACGCTCCGTAATCGGTAATATGGGATACGCTTACCTTTACAACATCACCGATATTAAGTTCTTTTACTTCATCCCAAGGATTAGGAAGCGTCTTTTTAATAGAAAAAATTCTTCTAACAGGGTCTATTAATTTTACTTGAACTTCATCACCTTCGCTTATATATTGACGATGGTCTATCTTTTTATAAAAAATTTCATCTTTAGGAACAAATCCACTGATACCGTCAACATCAATAACCAAACCTTTAGGTTTCACCTTTGTTACCACAGCCGTTAAAACTTCATCGGCTTTACTTTCCAATTTCTCTTTTACTTCGTTTAAATAAGCTTTTCTGTCAACCACCACAGAGTTTTGTTTAAACTCTTTTACTTTTGCTTTAACAACTTTACCTATTACGCTTTCATCTTCTTTCAATCCACTTAAACTTTTAGGCAAGAAAATCTCTTGCCCGTCAACATAACCGACAAAACCACCTTTGATTAATTTGTCGATTTTAAACTCAACCACATCACCTATTTTTAATTCACTCATGCTAATTCCTTTATCTTTGAGATTATTTTTTTAACCAACCATTCAGGCGTGGATGCACCGGCACTTATACCACAGTGCTTTTTACCTTCGAACCACTCTTTTTTCAACTCTTCTTCACTCTCTACCAAATAAGCCTCGCTATATTCGCTTGCTATATTATACAACTGTTTTGTATTTGATGAGTTTTTACCACCTATTATTATCATAATATCGGCTCTTTTAGCCAATTCCCTTACTGCGTCTTGATTTTCAAAAGTAGCGTTACATATAGTATTAAATACTCTCACTTCTTTATGGTTTCTGATAAGATAATCGGTTATTTTTAAATAATCGTTTATTTTTCTAGTGGTTTGAGCTACGGTCGCTATTTTTTCTTTTAATTTTATATTTTTAAGCTCTTCTTCACTTAAAACAACATAAACCCTATTATGAACGGAATAACTCATAACCCCTTTTATTTCCGGATGGTTTTTATCACCGAAAATAACAATATCATACCCCAAAGAACTCATCTCCTCTACAATCTCTTGAGGTTTTTTTACAAAAGGACAGGTAGCATCTATTATTTCTATACTTTTGGATTTAAGCTTTTCTAGCTTATCTTTTGGAATACCGTGAGTTCTTACTATCACTCTTTTTACGTTTTCGTCTATATCTTCCAGAGAATCCACATATTTAACATTATAATTTTCAGCCAAACGGTTAATCTCAAGAGGATTATGAATAAGAGGACCGAGAGTTACGGCGTTTTTGGAGTTTTCTGCAATTTCAACGGCTCTTTTTACCCCAAAACAAAATCCGTAACTCTTAGCTTTTTCAATTATCATCACTTATCCTAAAATCAGCAATTTTTTCAAAAAGTTTAAAAAAGTTAGGAAAAGAGGTGTTAATACTTTCTGCTTTTTTTATTTTCATTCCACATAAAAGCCCAAGCACTGCAAAGCTCATAGCAATTCTATGGTCTCCGTGAGAATCGATTACAGCCTTTTTAGGAATTCCTCCTACAATCTCATACCCGTCTTCAAACTCTTTAGCTTCGATTCCACACTCTTTAAGAGAATTTACAACGGTAGAAATTCTATCGGACTCTTTTACTCTAAGTTCTTTAGCGTTTTTAACACTACTTTTACCTTCGGCAACTGCCATAGCCATAGCAAGAGCCGGCAATTCGTCTATTAGCCAAGGTATATTGCTATCTACCTCCACACCTTTTAATCTAGCTCCCGTTACTATTATATCTCCAATAGGTTCATATTTGTTTTCTTTTAAAACATACTCTATTTCAGCTCCCATTTTTTCCAAAACTTTATAAGCCTCTATTCTTGTAGGATTTAAAGTTACGTTTTTAATAATCGCTTTTGAATCAGTAATAGCGGCAGCCACTGCAAAGAAAAACGCACTGCTAGGGTCGTTTGGAACTTCAATTTCAAGAGGGGAGAGTCTTTCTTTTAAAGGATGTATTGTAATTTTACAACCCTTATCCACACTACTCTCTATATTAGCCCCCATACCTCTTAACATTCTTTCGGTATGGTCGCGACTAAGCATAGGTTCTTCATAGTAAGACTCTTTATCGGCATTTAAAGCGGCTAAAATCATAGCCGATTTTACTTGAGCCGATGCGATTTTACTTTTATAATCAAAAGAAGAAAGCTTACCACCCCTTACAGCCAAAGGAGCAAGCTCTCCGTTTTTTCTTCCGTCAATCTTCGCCCCTATGCTTCTTAAAGGGTCGGCAACCCTTCTCATAGGACGTCTTCTTAAATATTCATCTCCCGTTAAAACGTAAAATCCGTCTATTCCGGCCAAAAGCCCCATATAAATTCTAATAGTGGTTCCCGAATTCCCACAATAAAGCACATCTTCAGCTTCTTTAAACTCACTAGGAGCTTCAATCGTTATAACGCCGTCTTTATCTTCAACCTTAGCCCCCAAAGCTTTTGCAATTTCCAAAGAATTTAAAGTATCTTCGGCTCTTAAATAGTTTTTTATAACGTTTTTTCCACTTGTTAAAAGAGAAAAAATAGCACATCTATGCGAAATAGACTTATCTGCATCAACCAAAAACTCTTCTTCAAACTTTCTACCACCTACTACTTCCAGTATCATCTAAGTTTTATTCCTTTTTCGTTTAATGCTTTTAAAATTTTATCCATTATAGCATTTATTTCTTCATCCGTTAATGTTTTTTGGCCTTGAATTACAAATCTGATAGTAATTGAGTTACTCTCTCCCAAATCATAAATATCTATCGGATAAAATTCCACCAACTCGTTTAATTCCAACTTATTAATAATATCAAAAATTTCCCTATAAGAGATAGCCTTATCCACTACTAAACTTAAATCCCTTGTTACTTTTGGAAACTTATTAATATCTTTTGCCAGTTTTTTACTCTCTTTTGGAGCAATTTCTATTTCGGCAAAATAAGTATCGTCTATATCAAAATCTTTTGCGACTTTCGGATGAAGTTTTGCAAGCACTCCTATAATTTTCCCGTCTTTTACTATTTTCGCATTTTGATAAGGATGTGCTATAGGATGAGAATCGTTTTCAACAAGCTCGAACTCCCCTATAATTTGAGAAAGTTTATCCACCAACGTTTTAAAAGAAACTTTTTGAGGTTTTCCATGATTTATAGGGTTTTCATAATCCTCAAATCCGTTTAAAACAAACGCAAGTTTTGTTTTTTCGTTTCTTTCTCTGTCATAAACTCTTCCTATTGTAAATAGGAAAACTCTTTTATATCCGTTTGCTTTATTTCTTGAGATATCTTCTAAAAGCTGCAATAAAAGAGTGGTCCTTAACGTATCAAGCTCTTTTACGATAGGGTTTATTAAATCCAAATTCTCATCCACTACCTCAAAACCGTACTTTTTAAGTCTCTCTTTATCGTCAAATACAAAATGAATAACCTCATAAAACCCGTTCGCAACGGCTTTTAATCTTAAAGAGTTTAAAATTTCGTGAGCTATTATGTTATCGTTTATTCTATTTTTCTCTTCAAATTCCAAAGGTTTTGAAGGAACTTCGTCAATTCCGTAAACCCTTAAAACCTCTTCTGCAATATCCTGAATGTTTTTTATATCACTTCTGAATTCCGGAACTTTTACTCTTAAAACATCCTCACTTAAAACTTCAATTTCAAATTTAAGTTTTTTTAATATCTCCACTACTGCTTTTTCGGCAATATCATAGCCTATTATGTCTCTTAATTCTTTTATGCTTATTTTTATAAACTTAGGCTCAAATTCTTTACTTAAATCAATCTCTCCGGCATAAACAAGCAGTTTCGCTTCATTTAAGAAATAATTCATTCCGAATTTTAAATCCGGATTACTTCCACGACTAGCCCTAAAGAAATATTCATCCGTTTTTAATCCGTTAATAAATACTATTTCGCTTACATATTCCGGGTCTATGTAGTTTGCGTTAATAATAAAACTATCGCCTTCTTCAAGTTTAATTGAATTCTTAATACCTACCAAATACTCTCCCGAAACGGTTTTATAAATATCAACTCCCTTTTCGTATTCAAAAGAAATTTCACCTAAATTACTAAGAACTAATAAAACTCCCGTTGCATGAGTCGCGTATTTTAGTAATTTATCACTGTCGTTTTTTGCTTCTACATCGCATAAAGCCAGTCTTAAATCTATTTTAACGTTTGAATTAAACGTCCCTTTTAACCCTCTTAAAAGATGAGAAGAGTGTTTTAGTTCGCTTTTTGAAATATTTACAACTCTTCCTATACCTTCTTGAAGTTCGTTATAAAAATACTCTTTTTCCTGTAAGTCGATATTTAATCCGGCACTAAGTTCTCTGGCAATTCCGTAAATACTAAAACAATCTCCCCTATTTGCCGTAACTCCAAGTTCTATCACTTCGTCATTTAAATACTCTCCGGCCCACTTTCCTATCTCAATCTTACCTAAAGATTCATCCATTATTAAAATACCGTCATGAAAATCCGGAAGTCCTATTTCTCTTGCGGCACATATCATTCCGTAACTCTCAACACCTCTAAGTTTGGCTTTTTTTATTTTAAAATTCCCCGGAAGCACTGCACCGATTTTCGCCACAACCACATATTCTGCATTTACAACGTTACTAGCACCACAAACTATTTGTAAAACCTCATCTCCAACATCCACTTTACATACGTTCAATTTATCTGCATTCGAATGTTTTTGACACTCAATCACTTTTCCTATAACTACATTTTGAGGAATGTCATATTTCGTATAACCTTCTACCTCTTGTCCTATTCTGTTTAAAGTTTCTATAATCGTTTCGGTAGAAATTCCATCTAAATTAATAAACTCCTCTAGCCATTTTCTCGTTACTATCATTTAAACTGCTCCATTAGTCTGATATCTCCTTCATACATACTTCTAAGGTCGTTAATTCTATTTAGAAGCATAGCAAACCTTTCAACTCCAAGTCCAAAAGCGTATCCACTTACGTTTTCATATCCTACGGCTTTGAATACATTCGGGTCTACAACACCACATCCCAACACTTCAAGCCATCCGGTATGCGAACACACCCTACACCCTTTACCTTCACAGAAAATACAACTAATATCCACTTCTGCACTAGGCTCGGTAAAAGGGAAAAAACTAGGTCTGAATCTAACCTTAACATCCCCGAACATATGCACTAAAAAGCTCTCAAGAATAAATTTTAAATTAGCAAAACTTACTTTCCCGGCTTCATCTACGACAAGTCCTTCAACCTGATGAAACATAGGAGTGTGGGTTAAATCGTAATCTCTCCTAAAAACAGCCCCCGGGCTTATCATTCTAATAGGAGGCTTTTGTTTTAGCATAGTTCTAATCTGTACGGGAGAAGTATGGGTTCTAAGTAAACTTCCGTCTTTGAAATAAAAAGTATCCTGCATATCGCGTGCCGGGTGGTATTTAGGAAGGTTTAAAGCTTCAAAGTTATGAAAATCGTCTTCAACCAAAGGTCCCGTTTCTACGGAAAAATTTAATTTCGTAAAAAAGTCTATAATTTTATTCATAGTATCTGTTATAGGATGAACTGCTCCGGTGGTTTTAGGTACGAAGCTGGTTACGTCTATTTTTTCTTTTCTTAACTGTTCTTCTAAAAGTTTCTCTTCAAGCTCAAGTTTTTTTTCCAAAATTAACTGCTGGGCTTTTTCTTTTAATTCATTAAGCTCTTTTGCTACCTTTTTTCTCTCTTCTGCACTGTAATTTTTAAGCTCTTTAAATTTTTGAGTGATAATTCCGTTTTTACCAAGAAGCTTGACTCTTATTTTTTCAAGCTCGTCTAAATTTAAAACTTTACTAATTTCTGATAAATCCACCAAATTAGTCCTTTTATTTTTTAGGTATAATACTACCAAAA
Source organism: Nautiliaceae bacterium (assembly GCA_039831155.1). Taxonomy (GTDB): domain Bacteria; phylum Campylobacterota; class Campylobacteria; order Campylobacterales; family Nautiliaceae; genus Nautilia. Next base: position 228,537 of record JBDONT010000043.1, read on the forward strand.
AAAAAGGAGCCTTTCAATGGAATGCATATTTTGTAAAATAGTAAAAGGTGAAATTCCAAGCAAAAAAGTTTTAGAAAACGATAAATTTTTAGCTTTTCACGATATAAACCCTTCAGCACCGATTCACGTGTTAATCATCCCCAAAGAACATTACGAAAACTTTGCAACCACTCCTAGCGAAACATTTAAAGAAATAGCAGAATTTATAAAAGAAGTTGCAAAAAAACTGGATATTGAAGATTACAGACTAATTACCAACAACGGTAAAAACGCCGGTCAAGAGATTTTCCACACTCACATACATCTTCTATCAAATCCAAACGGCAAATTAAAGTGGCCTAAACTCGTTTAAAGGATATTAATGAAATTTGTAGGAGCACACGTCAGTGCAAGTGGTGGTGTGGAAAATGCCGTAAAAAATGCAGTAGAAATAGGGGCAAACGGATTTGCCCTTTTTACCAAAAACCAAAGACAATGGAAAGCAAAACCCCTTAGTGAAAAAAACATCTCAAAATTTAAAAAATTTATGCAAGAACACGGTTTTACAAAAGATATGGTTTTGCCTCACGACAGTTATTTAATAAACCTGGGACATCCGGAAATAGAAAAAAGAGAAAAGTCCCTAGAAGCTTTTATAGACGAAGCAAAAAGAGTGGAAATATTAGGATTAAAATATTTAAACTTTCATCCGGGAAGCCATTTAAAAAAAATTTCGGAAGAAGAGTGTCTTGATTTAATAAGCGAAAACGTCAATAAAGCCATAAAAGAGACCGAATCTTGCGTATTCGTACTGGAAACAACAGCAGGACAAGGAAGTAATTTAGGTTATAAATTCGAACATCTGGCATACATTATAGACAAAATAGAAGATAAAAGCAGAATCGGTGTATGTATAGACACGGCTCATATATTTGCAGCCGGATACGATATAAGAACAAAAGAGGCTTACGAAGAGACAATGAAAAAATTTGAAGAAACTATAGGATTTAAATATTTAAAAGGTATGCATATAAACGACTCTAAAGCCAAATTCGCATCCCGTGTGGACAGACATCACTCTTTAGGAAAAGGTGAAATAGGACTTGAGACTTTTAAATTTATTATGCAAGATGAGAGAATAGATAATATTCCTTTGATTTTAGAAACAATTGAACCTCAAATCTGGCCGGATGAAATAAAACTTCTTAAAAGCTTTGAAAATGTATAAATATCTAAACATAAAACAGGTAGACAATCTAAAAGGCTCGATTAAAATAAGTGGAGCTAAAAACGCGGCTTTACCGGTTATAGCTTCCACTATATTATCGGATAACGAAGTTACTTTAACAAACGTCCCGGAAGTTGCGGACGTCAAAACGTTATTAAAACTTTTCAATCTACTTGGAAGCGAATACTCTTTTAAAGACAATATTCTAAAAATAAACACAAAACCTATTCACAACACCACAGCAGTTTACGAAATAGTAAAAACTATGAGAGCTTCAATTTTGGTTTTAGGCCCTCTTCTAAGCAGGTTTGGAGAGTGTAAAGTAAGCTTACCAGGTGGATGTGCCATAGGTGCAAGACCGGTTGATTTGCATTTAAAAGCCCTAAATTTAATGGGGACAGATATAAAAATAGAAGCCGGTTACATCCACGCCAAAGGAAAATTAAAAGGGTGTGATATTATATTTGACAAAATAACCGTAACCGGAACGGAAAACATAGTAATGGCAGCGGCACTTGCAAAAGGTAAAACAAGAATTATAAATGCTGCCAAAGAACCGGAAGTAATACAACTTTGCGAATTTTTAAAAAAAGGCGGTGTTGATATTGAAGGAATAGGTACAAACGAAATTATTATAACCGGAACTGACGGAGAGCTTTTAAAATTAAAAGAAGAAAAAATTATCCCCGATAGAATAGAAGCCGGTACCTATTTAGCCGCCGGAGCTATTACAAACTCTCAAATAACCATAAAAGAAGTAATACCGTCCCATTTAGAGAGCGTTCTTGTAAAATTTAGCGAAATGGGCTTTAAAATAGAAACCACAAAAAACGAAATAACAATCCATTCTGCAAAAAAAATCAACCCGACAAACATTTCAACTACGGAATTTCCGGGCTTTCCTACCGATATGCAAGCTCAATTTATGGCAATAGCCACCCAGGCTGAAGGAGTAAGTATTATTGAAGAGAGACTTTTTGAAAACAGATTTATGCACGTAGCGGAATTAAACCGTTTAGGGGCTAACATAAAAATCCAACAAAGCAAAATAGCAACCGTTTACGGTCCGACTCCACTAATAGGTGCCGATGTAATGGCTACCGATTTGAGAGCTTCTTCGGCTTTAGTGTTAGCAGGACTCATAGCCAAAGGAGAAACAAACGTTCATAGAATCTATCATCTTTTTAGAGGTTATGAAAAATTAATCGATAAATTCAAAGCCTTAGGAGCTCAAATGGAGCTAAGAGAAGAAACCTCACCTTAAAATTTCAAAGTAGTAATTCGCTACTTTTTTTCTATTTAGTTTTTTATTCAAAAACAGCTCCATTGCCAAAACCCCTTGATACACAAGCATATCAATACCACTTTTTGTAATAAGATTATACTCTTTGGCCAATTTTAAAAAAGGAGTACCTCTGCCGTAAATCACATCCACTGCATATTTAGCGTTACTAAAAAGTTTTTCCAAAATCTCTTTAGGTGCCGGTAAATTATTATCATTAAGGCCGGCAGAAGTGGTATTTATAATTAAATCGTAATTAAAATTATTAAACTCATCCCAAGTAAAAGTTTTTTTGCCTTTTAATTTAAAATACTCCAATCTTTTTGAAGAACGGTTTAGAATATCGGCATTTGGTAACACCAAACTTAAAGCTTTAGCAGTACCTCCGGCACCTATTATTAAAACATTTTTATAATCAAACTCTTTTATAGCCTCTAAAAATCCAGGAGCATCGGTATTATATCCTATAACTTTATCGCCTTCTAAAACAAGAGTATTTACAGCCCCTATTTCTCTAGCAATTCCTCTGACTTCATCGGCTAACCTAAAAGCAGCCTCTTTATGAGGTACCGTTACATTGGCTCCTTTTATTTTAAGTGCTTTAAACTTCTCAATAATTTTATCCCCGTTTTCTAAACAAAACCTCCCGTAACACTCATTGATATTCTCTTTTTTAAAAAAATAGTTATGCATAAGAGGAGATTTTGAGTGACTAACCGGATTTCCGAAAATCAAAAACATCTTTTCACCTTGTCAAATAAAAATAGAATTCTTCATCATCAAAATAAAACTTAACTTCAATAGCCTTTTTTTCAGCTACCAAACTCTTTAAACTCTCAAGCTCGTCAAACACTTTAGGAAGAGTCATATGAATTTGCGTATCGTGCTTTGCAAATTCCGTTTTGGTATTACCCACTATTATATTTGCAAATTCAGAGACAATATCGTGGAGTTCTTCTTTGTCTTTCGGTTTTTCCCCTAAAAGAATTTCGGCAATTTTTTCAGTCAATTTTTCACTAAAAATTAAAACCACCATTCCATCTATATCACCGTAAAACCCAAGACCGCTTGCCACATACTTAGTCGATTCCAAATCAAGCTGGATTTTTGTAAGTTCGGGTTTTTCTTTTTTAGCTTTAATTCCCGTCATCATCTCTATAGTATCAATAGTGGAATTGATAAAATAAGGCAATAAATTAACTAAATCTTTTGTAATTCTTTTTTGTTTTTTATAGATAACATCCATATTTCCAATAGCTTCTTTTAAAGCGTCCGAATTTAAAAGCTCTTCTTCGTGTGCAAAAAATAAAAACCCGACATCCTCTAAATCCTGCAACATTCTTTTTTGAATGTTTTTTGCACTAAGTCCTACAATAGCCATTAAGGCCCCATACTCTGCACTTTCAACTCCAAGTTTTGAGAGAAAATTAACGGCGTGAATGTTTAAACCTTTAACGTTTGACATATCAAAAATAAAAACTTTAAACCCTATGCTAAGACTTCTTCTAAAATACTCCATATCAAATTTGTGAGAAACGCTGGTATCTAAAAAGCCGTCAAAATAGAAATAAATCATATTGTTTTTTACAACGGCACTAACTCTATCTGCAAATTTGGAAATTAAACTATCTTTTATAATAACTGCTTTGCTTTTATCTTTAATAGCATCCAAAGAATCTACAATTACCGGAAAATAACCCTTTTTTACCAGATTATAAATAATTAAATTTTTATTTTCGTCATTATTCATACAACAAAGATAAATGTTTTTTTCCACCAGCTCTTCACTGGTAAAAACCTTCTCAACCTCTTCCGATTCATAAACGTTAAAATATCTGTTCTCAAGTTTTGAGACCAAATTAAAAACGTTTTTATTAAGATTAAAAAAACAGCACTCTATATCTTTTTTATACAAAGTCTCAAAAATATCGTTTAAAAATCTTATTGCGTTAATATTCGCACTTATAACTTTTTTAAAGTCTATACTGACGTATTTTATGTTTTTTTTGACTAGATTATTAATATCGTTTGGAGTGATAATCAAAGAAGCGTTACTTGCATCCAAAAAACCTTGAGGTCTATAGTAGACCTTTTTACCTATAAAACTTTTAACAACCCCCATTACTCTTCCAGTTCCTTTAGTGTCGTTACAAGAGCCTGAAGTTTGTTTTTAACCTCTTTATACTCAAATTTCTCTTTAGAATCGGCTACAACTCCGGCACCTGCTTGGAAAATAATCTCATCTCCTTTAATCAGTGCCGTTCTTATGGTAATAGCCGTATCCATATTGCCGTCAAACCCAAAATACCCGATACTTCCGGCATAATAGCCTCTTTTTAATCCTTCATATTTTGCAATAAGCTCCATTGCTTTAATTTTTGGAGCTCCGGTCATCGTTCCTGCCGTAAAAGTCGCTTTAAATAAATCAAACATATCGTATTTATCATCAAGTTCTCCTACAACATCACTTACCATATGCATAACGTGAGAATATCTCTCAACTCTCATAAGTTCCTCAACCTTTACACTTCCGGCTTTACTTACACGCCCTACGTCGTTTCTTCCCAAATCTACAAGCATAATGTGTTCTGCCACTTCTTTTGGGTCATTAATCATCTCTTCTTCAAGTTCCAAATCTCTTTTTAAATTCTCTCCTCTTTTTCTAGTCCCGGCAATCGGTCTTAAAAGAATCATATTATCGTTTAATCTAACCATAACTTCCGGAGAACTTCCAATAATTGCAAAACCGTCAATATCTAAAAAGTAAAGATAAGGAGAAGGATTTTTACTTCTAAGTTTTCTATAAAACGAAAACCTATCTACAATCGCTTTTACTTTTAATCTATTAGATAAAACTATCTGAAAAATATCTCCGTTTTTTATATGTTCTTTCGCAACTCTTACCATTTCAAAAAATTTCTCTTGAGAAAAAACAAATTTAGGTTCTTTTAAAATTTTGGCTTTTTTTAACGGCAGATGTTTATAAGAAGAGTTAATCACATCCTTTATAATATAAAGATAGTCTTTATAGCTTTCATCATTAATAATAACCGTTAATTCCGATGATTTATGAGAAAAACCCAAAACGATTTTAGGTCTTATCATATAAAAATCAGGTATATCGGTTTCGTCTTTTAAATTATCCATTACATTTTTTAAAACCGGCTCAAACACTTTTACCATATCATAACCGATATACCCTACAAATCCGTCTACAAAGCCTATTTTTAATTTTTTTGCAATCTCTTTGTAAGAATTAAAATCAATTTTTTTATAATACTCTTTCATAAAAGAAAAAGGGTCTGTATTAAAAACTTTCTCTTCTTTTCCGTCAAAATAATATGTCTTTTCATCTTTGTATTTAATTCTTTCTCTCTCTCCTACAAACAAAAACGTATAATTTCCGTCACTGTTATTAATAACGCTTTCAAATAAAAAAAGTCTCTCATTTTTAAAAAGAGTTTTTATTTGGTTGTAAATGGTAATCGGAAAAAATTCATCCACTAAAAACTTATCGTAAACCATTATTTTACCTTATAAATAAAAGCGTTTTGAGTAATAGTGTCTTTTACTTTCTTAAGCTCTTTTTTTACTTCATCTTTTGTAAAAGGACCTATTAAAACTTTTACTATTTCTATTTTCTTACCGTCTTTTACATAATAAGTGTGATAAAGTTTATAATCAAATCCCTCTTTTTTTATAAGCTCTAAAAATCTTTTATTCGGTTTTTTATGTTTAATAAGAGCAGCCACTTGAATATAATAGTTTGCTTTAGGGGTTTGTTTTTTAACTTCTTTTACCTCTTCAACTTTAGGTTTTTCTTCTTTAACCTGCTTTTCTTTCGGTTGAGTTTCTTTTACTTGAGGCTCTGGTTGCTGGATAGGCAAAGTTTTTTCTTTTTTCTCTTCATTTGCTATTAATTTATCGGCCAATGTAGTATCATTCTTTTCTTCTACATTGGTATCCGTATCAATCGGTACGTCTTTAAACATATCATCGTTATTTTTTTGTTGATTTTCTTCAATTTGAGGTGGAAGTACCACGTTTTCGTTTTTAGAAGTCGGATTAAAAAGAGCGAACACCACTACCCCTATAATAAATACAAACAGCCCGGCAGCTCCGTAAATTAAAGGCTTTTTTAAGTTTTTTTTACCGTTTTCATCTAAATTCAAAAAATCATCTCCTGCCATTTTATCTCCTTTTTACATATGACGAGCCCAAGAAGCCCCTCTTTCTTTTTTATAAAGCCCATAAGGCAAATTTAAAATATTAAATTCACTAGGCAATTCATCCGTTGGAAACACTCTCCACTGTTTTGGAAGCTTTGTAGCAAGTTTCATTGAAAGTGCTTTTCCAAGCTGAATAGCTTCATTAAGCGTAGTATGCCCCTTATGAATATAAAGGTGCAAATGTCCCGGTGTTTTTGAATTATATGCTGTAAAATTTAAAAATCCTTCTTCTCTTAAAAGTAAACTAGCCCTATTCCAAAATCTCTCCGGGTCTCTTCCGTTATAATCAAATACGATATTTTCAACTATATTTCTATCTCTGTTGATTAAATCGTGAGCAACTATTATTTTTCTCTCTATATGCTCGTTTATTACCTGAAAAGTCAAAGGTTTTTCAATTTTTTCATATTTATCAAAAAACATCCTACCTTTATAAACAATCTTATTGACAATTGTACCTTTATATTCATAATAGTAACGTTTATTCATTTTAATAAGCGAAATATCAACCGTATAAGCCACTTTTTCTCCTTTTGTAACTAGGAGGAAAAACCTCCTAAAAATTTAATAAGTCGGTCTGTCGTAAATTACGAATTTGCTTGCAAGTTCTTTAAGTTCTGCCGCTACTTTTTCTTGAAGTTCAAGATTATAAATATCATCAAGAACGTCTGCTATTCTTGTAGCTATAAGTCTGAATTCATCCTCTTTCATACCTCTAGCAGTAAGTGCCGGGCTTCCGATTCTAATACCAGAAGTAACAAAAGGACTTCTTTTTTCACCAGGAACTGTGTTTTTATTTACGGTAATTCCGGCTCTTCCTAATGCTTCTTCCGCTTCTTTTCCACTAAATTCTTTATTTAGGAAACTTACAAGCACTAAGTGATTGTCAGTACCTCCACTTACGATATCATAGCCTCTCTCAAGAAGTACTTCTGCAAGTACTTTTGCGTTTTTCTTAACTTGTTTAGCATAATCCTTCCAACTATCTTCAAGGTTCATTTTAAACCCTACTGCTTTTGCGGCAATTACGTGTACAAGTGGTCCTCCTTGGATTCCAGGGAATATTGCACTGTTGATTTTTTTAGCGTATTCTTCGTTGTTTGTAAGGATAAGCCCTCCTCTTGGACCTCTTAGAGTTTTGTGAGTTGTAGTTGTTACTACATCACAATGAGGGAACGGATTCGGATGTTCGCCTGCTACTACAAGCCCAGCAATATGAGCGATATCTGCCATTAAAATAGCACCTATTTCATCGGCGATTTCTCTAAATTTTACAAAGTCAATCTCTCTTGGATATGCACTCGCACCGCAAACAATCATTTTCGGTTTAGTAATTTTTGCAATATCTCTTACTCTATCGTAATCGATTCTTCCTGTTTTTTCATCAATTCCGTAAGAGAAACTATGATAATGTTTACCGGAAAAGTTAACTTTAGCACCGTGAGTTAAATGTCCTCCGTTGCTTAAATCCATTCCAAGTAATTTATCAAGCGGTTTTAAAAGTGCAACATACACGGCTCCATTTGCTTGAGAACCACTATGTGGCTGAACGTTTGCATATTCACATCCGAATAGTTTTTTTGCTCTGTCAATTGCAAGTTGTTCTATTAAATCCGCATACTCACAACCACCGTAATATCTTTTATTAGGATAACCTTCGGCATATTTATTAGTAAACACACTCCCCATAGCTTCCATAACTTCCGGAAGAGTAAAGTTTTCACTCGCTATCATTTCAAGATGGTCCGTTTGTCTTTTTAACTCTTTTTCCAAAATCGAATAAACATCTTGGTCGTAATTTTTAAGTAAACTCATTATATCTCCTTTTTTAAATTTAATAAAAACATTTTAACAAAAAACATCTGATTAATGAATATCATCTCTGTCTTTTATCTCTTTTTTCGGTTTCATTGTCGGGAATAAGATTACGTCTTTAATAGAATGTGCGTTAGTTAAAAGCATTACAAGTCTGTCAATTCCTATTCCCTCCCCTGCAGTAGGAGGCATTCCGTATTGAAGTGCACGGATATAGTCATAATCCATATCCATTCCCTCTTCATCACCTTTGGCTTTTGCTTCAAGTTGTGCTTTAAATCTTTCATACTGGTCAACCGGGTCATTTAGTTCGTTAAATCCGTTTGCAATTTCGCGTCCGGCAATAAACAGTTCAAATCTCTCTGCAATCTCCGGATTTTCGTCACTTCTTCTGGCAAGTGGTGAAATATCAATAGGAAAATCAGTTACAAAAGTAGGATTTATAAGTTTATCTTCAACAAACTCATCAAAAAGTTCGGCCCAAAGCTTACCTTTGCTATCGATATGTTCTTCTAATTCAACTCCGTTTTCTTTTAAATATTTTTTCATAGCTTCAACATCTTCAAGAATGTTTTCCGGGACTTTTCCTATCTCAACCAAAGCGTCACGGTAAGATACGGTTTTCCAGTCGTCAAAATCAATCACCATATCCCCGTAAGGAAGTTTTTTAGGTAGGTTAAGTTTTTCAAACAGATAATCAAAAAGCTCTTTTGTAATTTTCATTAAATCTTCTTTGGTATGATAAGCCCAGTAAAACTCTATCATCGTAAATTCCGGATTATGGGTGTGGTCTATTCCTTCGTTTCTAAAGTTTCTGTTTATCTCAAAAACAGCTTCAAATCCACCTACGATTAATCTTTTTAAAAACAGCTCCGGTGCGATTCTAAGGTTCATATCGATATCAAGAGCGTTATGATGAGTCATAAAAGGTCTTGCGTTAGCCCCACCCACAACCGTATGAAGCATAGGGGTCTCAACTTCAAGAAAACCTTTACTTAAGAAAAACTCCCTTACAAGACTTACGATTTGACTTCTTAACTTAAATCTGTCACGCGTTTCTTTATTCATAATCATATCAAGGTATCTTTGACGATACTTAGTTTCAATATCCTGAAGACCGTGGAATTTTTCCGGCAGCGGATGGATAGCTTTTGTAAGGATTTTTACATCATCCGCGTGAATAGAAAGTTCACCCGTTTTAGTAACGAAAGGGTACCCCGTTACTTCTACGATATCCCCAACTTCTAAATTTTTCTTTAAGATATTAAACTTATCGCCCAAGTCGTTTTTTGACATATAAACTTGTAAAATTCCGTTCATATCTTCAATTTTAAAAAATGCGGCTTTTCCCATAAGTCTTAAAAACTTAACACGTCCTGCCACCGTAAATTTACGAGATTCGTCTCTTCTGTTTTCAAGTTCCAAAACATCTTTGTTTTTTTCCAAAAACTCTGTAACGGTTGTATTTCTTTGAGAATTATGCCCGTAAGGATTGATTCCCAGCTCTTTTAAAGTTTGAGCTTTTTGCATTCTTTGTTTTACGTATTCATTACTAAACATCTACATCCTTTAGATTTTTTAATTATGTAATTTTAACATTTTTAGTGATTTTTTCTAAATCTTGAGGTGTTATATTAATAACTTTTTTCCCCGTCTTTACCAAAATAGGAAAAATCATACTATTAGAAATATACGGCTTCAACTTTTCATTAATAAAAGCCACTTGAGAAAGCATTGCGACTATTACACTTACAAGCAAAAAAAACTTAGCCCCGGCAAATAAAAATCCTAAGCTCTTATCAAGCCACCCTAAAGCACTGATTTTTAATATTTTCCCAAGTAAATATCCTATAAAAACACTCACAACCCAAAATCCGAAAAAAACCGCTATAAAACCAACTAGAGAAATCGCAGATTTATTAGGGATTTGAAAAAGATTTTCGTTGATGTAAACTCCGGCCTGGGAATAAAACTTAGAAGCTAAAATCAAACCTCCTATAATCCCTACAAGCCCGGCTATCTCCTTTACAACTCCGTTAAAAAAACCTCTTATCGCCAAAAGTAACGTAATAACAATAATAATCGCATCAAAATAGTTCATTTTATTCCTTTACAACAAAAGTATTTTTAGTTTTTTTTAGCTTCTCTTAAAGCTTCATCCGCTTTTTGAAGAAAGCTATCCGCATCATATCCTTTTTTACATACCGTCATACCACCGGATAAAGACAATTTTATAAAATCTTCTTTATACTTAAAAGAAGTTTTATTTATCTTTTCTAAAGTATTTTTCATTACTTTTTTTGCATCGTTTATTGATGTACAATTAAAAATTATAACAAATTCATTCCCTCCGTATCTACAAACAATTTCTCCTTTTTTCAAAAAATTTTTTAAAATTTCCGCTATTTTAATCAAAACGAAATCTCCCACCAAATGACCGTAAATTTCATTTACTTTTTTGAACTCATCCAAATCCACAATAGCCAATATAAAATTCGAATCGTTTATTTTTTCATTTAAAAATTTTCTTAAGGCTTTGGAATTATAAACTCTTGTTAAAGGGTCTATTAAAAGCTCTTTATAAGCTTTGTTTAACTCTTTTTCAAGTTCGCATATAGTGTGCTCTAATTTATTGATTTTATCAATCAAAGAACCGCTAAATTTTAAAATTAAAGCTTTAATTTCATCAACTTCAATAGGTTCTATTTTTTCGACAAACTCTTTTGAATGTTCTTTTATCTCTTTTGAAATGGTTGAAATTTCTTTAATATTTAAAGCGGTTTTATTTAAAAACTCTTCATTAAATTCATCAATACACATAAGTTTAGGATTCAGTTCATCAAAAATCCCCTCCTTTTTTGCAAGCTCTACAAACACGTTTCTATAATAAAAAGAATAAAAAGGATACGGGGCTTTGTGAGCCTTTTTCAATTCTTCAAGCACTTTTTGAGAAATTTTTAAAATAATTTCTTCCATTATTTAGCCTTTTTTGTTACTATAAATCAAAATTTTTCGAATTATACAAAAATAAAGGAGATATATTGAGATTAACCAAACAAGAAGCCATAGACTTACTTAAAAACGAAGATTTAATAACCCTTGGAAAAATGGCTTTGGCAAAAAAAAGAGAACTCCACCCTAAAAAAATAACCACTTTTATAGTAGACAGAAACATAAACTATACCAATATCTGCTGGGTGGATTGTAAATTCTGTGCATTTTACAGACACAAAAAAGATAAAGAGGCTTATATTTTAAGTTTTAAAGAGATTGACAAAAAAATAGAAGAGTTAATCGAAATAGGAGGTACTCAAATTCTATTTCAAGGAGGGGTTCATCCTAATTTAAAAATAGATTTTTACGAAAATTTAGTAGAACATATCCACAAAAAATATCCTCAAATAACAATTCACGGATTTTCAGCCCCGGAGATTGATTACATATCAAAAATTTCAAGAATTTCCGTTAAAGAAGTTCTTGAGAGATTAAAAGAAAAAGGTCTAAGCTCAATCCCAGGAGCCGGAGCCGAAATTTTAAGTGACAGAGTAAGAAATATAATAGCCCCTAAAAAAATAAGCTCCGATAGATGGCTTGAAATTCACAAAACAGCCCATAAAATCGGAATGAAAACCACTGCCACTATGATGTTCGGAACGGTTGAGACGATAGAAGAAGTGGTGGAACACTGGGAAAAAATAAGAAATCTTCAAGATGAAACGGGAGGATTTAGGGCTTTTATTATGTGGTCTTTCCAACCGAAAAACACAGCCCTTTACAAAGAAGGAATAGTAAAACATAAAACATCATCAAACAGATATTTAAGATATTTAGCGGTTAGCAGACTCTTTCTTGATAACTTCAAAAACATCCAAAGCTCCTGGGTTACTCAAGGAAGTTACATAGGTCAACTGGCCCTAAAATACGGAGCAAACGATTTAGGCTCTACAATGATGGAAGAGAATGTGGTAAGAAGTGCCGGTGCTCAAAATCAAATGAACCAAAAAGAGATGATAGAACTAATAAAAGACGTAGGGGAAATTCCGGCAAAAAGAAACACGGCTTATGAAATACTTGAGATTTTTAATTAAATTCAATCTCTTTTGAGAGTTTAAAAAACTTCCACTCTCTTCTTGAATCTTTAATAAACTCTTTATCGATATAGCTTATTAATAGTTCTTCTTTTGAGCCTAGAGAATTTACCAAATTTCCATCAGAATCGACTATAAAACTTTTACCGTAAAACTCCCACTCTTTCCAACTACCGACTCTATTAACCCTGGCTACGTATATATTTTTTATAAATGCAAAACTCTTTAACATCTCATACCATCTTTTATGAGAATTAAAAGTCCCCACACTGCAAATTACAGCCAAATCAACTCTTTTTTGAAAGAAATAATCCCAAAACTGTGTAAAATGAGACTCAAATCCGAACATAGCCCCGACTCTTATTTTACCTATGCTAAAAACAAGAGGTTTATTTTCTTTTGTATCAAAAAAAGCCGCTTCATTCCAGTGAGAATAAGGCATTAAAACGTTTTGATAATAATACCTTGCTTTTCCGTTGTGAAATTTAACCAACGCTTTATATTTTTTGTTTCCTTTAATTACAACTAAAGGAGCCAAAATTACTATATTATAAGCAAGAGAGAGTTTTTTCAAAAGTTTCGTTTGATGTTTTGTCTGGTCTTTTATAAAATTAATAGGAGTCGTTTCTAAATCCTTAAAAAATCTATTAAGTACATATTCCGGCAAGACGAACAGTTTTGCGTTTTCTCTTTTTGCAATATTTAAATAGTAATTAAGCTTAGCTTTATCAAACGGAAGTTCGGCACTTTGTAAAAGAGCTATTTTCATTTTATTTCTTCAAATTCAAGTTTTGCCTCTTCTATCATTCTTGTAGCTTCTTCTAAAAGTTTTATTCCTTTTTTATAATACTGCATCGCTTCATAAAGAGTAATTTCCGGGTCGTTTAGCTTATCCAAAAGTTCTTTCGCCTCTTTTAGTTTTTTTTCGAAATCTTCCATTTTAGTCCTTTAAAATATCTTTAATAATAAAATCGAATTTATCAAGCTCAACCAAAAAACTATCGTGTCCGTAATCACTCTCTATTTCGTAATAATTACAATCTCCCCCCACTTTATCCATATAAACCTTTATATCCCTCATCTCTTGAGGAAAAAACAGAGTATCCCCACTAAACGATATTAAATGCATTTTATCGGTAATTTGAGAAAAAGCGTCCTCTAAAGAGTTAAATCCTCTGCTTATATCAAAAAGAGAGATAGCTTTTAATATGTAAATATAACTCAAAGGGTCAAACCATTTAGGAAACATAGCCCCGTTATATTCTAAATAACTCTCAACCTGAAAACGCCCGAAAAGCTCAAACATTCCGTCAGTTTTTACGTATTCTCTTCCAAATTTTCTCTCAAACGTTTTTGGCGAAATATAGTTTAAATACCCTATCATCCTAGCGGCTGCCAAACCTTTTAAACCTTTTCTTTTAATCTCATCCGAGTCATAATTTCCGTTTTTAAATTCACAATCCGCCCTAATAGCCTCTATCATCGATTTATTAATAGCTATTACGTAAGGTTTTGTTTGATAAGTAGTCGCTATAGGCACTATGTTTTCGCAAAATCCCGGAAAATCAACGGCAAACCTTAAAGCCTGCATTCCCCCCATACTACCGCCTATAACGGCTTTTATGTGTCTTATACCAAGAGAATCTAATAAAATTTTTTGAGCTTTTACCATATCTTTTATAGTAATTACCGGGAATTTCAATCTGTATCTCTCACTGCTTCCCGGATACATAGGAGACATAGGAGAAGTTGACCCGAAACAACTCCCTATTACGTTTGTGGAAATTACAAAATATTTAGTAGTATCAATAGCTTTTCCATCTCCTATAAGCCCGTCCCACCATCCCGGTTTTCTATCACCTTCATACATCCCGGCTGCGTGATGAGACCCTGAAAGGGCGTGGGTAATTAATACTACGTTGTTCTTTTTTTCATTAAGCTCCCCATATGTTTCATATATAATCTGCCACGGCTCTAATATTCTACCACTCTCAAGATACAAGGGTTTAGTAAAACGAGCTATTTTTGTTTCAAGTTTCATAGTTTCCTTTTTTTAATGCAATTTTATCAAAAGGTAGAGGTTTACAAAAATAATAACCCTGAAAATAATCAACCCCCACTTCTTTTAGTTTATTTAAAATCTCTTCATTTTCTACAAATTCCGCAATCGTTTTTATATTGAATTTTTTAGAAAAAGTGCAGATAAGTTTGATTATTTCAAAATATTCCTCTTTATCTATATTTTTAACAAGCGTCCCGTCAATTTTTACATAATCCGGTTCAAGTGCCAAAACGTTAATAAAGTTGGAATATCCACTTCCAAAATCGTCAATAGCTATTTCAGCCCCAAACTGTTTAACATCCTTTATAAATTTTTTAATTTCTTCAAAGTTTTGAATACTCTCACTCTCTAAAATCTCAAATGTAATTCTATCTCCTACAAAAAAACTTCTTAAAAGATTTAAAATAAGCGTTCTTGTCTCTTTATTGGCAATATCTATAAAAGATAGGTTAATCGAAACTTTGTCTATTTTTTGAGTAACTAAGTGAGAAAAAACTTTTTTTATCATTATATTTGAAAATTCTTCATAAAGTCTTGCTTCTTTTATTAAATCCATAAACACAAAAGGAGAAAGAATCTCACTTTTATATTTAAGCCTCATTAAAGATTCGTATTTGAGCAATTTACCGCTTTTATCAACAATACATTGATAATAAGGCTCTATATCTTCATTGTGAAGAATGGTTTTTAATTTTTGAAGGAGTTTTACTTTATGAAGCTGTTCTTCTTTAAATTTTTTATCGTAAAGAAGATATTTTATATTTTTCTTTCTGGCGGTTTTTAAAGCGTTTTCGGCAGTAATATATAAATCTTTAATATTACTAGCCCCTATCGTAAACATAAGTTCAAACCCTTCACATTTAAGCTCAAGAGACGAAAACTCTTTTAAAAACTCCTCTTTTATCTCCTCTTTAAAAGGAATTCCAAACTCATCATCCCCTATTTTATAAACCTTATCAAAATTCTCTTTTAATGTAGTCGCCACACAATTTAATATATAATTCCCGAATTTAAATCCGTAAAGATTATTAATATTCGCAAAATCGTCAATATCTATAATAATAAGACTTTTATATTCTTTCAAATCTTCCAAAAGTTTAAACTTATTAGGAAGTTTGGTAACTCTGTCAAAATAAACTTTTTCATATAAAAGAGCTTTTGATTTTTCATAATTATTTTTTAATTTTTCATAATCCTCAACTATTCTTTTCATTATTTTTTGGGATATCAAATAAGCCACAAAAAAACTAAAAGCTCCAAAAATAATCATTATAATAATAGTTCCGATAAATACCTTTTTGGCTTCTTTTTCTATTTGAGATTTTATAGAGTTAATATCTTTTGTAATATCAGAAAAATAGTACCCTTTCATAAAAGTTAAATTATAAGGCCTATAAATTGTAAAATAACTAATTTTCTTTTCAACTTTACCAGTTAAAGGATTTTTATAAAAATATTCTAAAAAACAACTGTCTTTTACTTTTAAACAGTTAAAATATTTTTTTCTAAAATAATTTCCCTTTATGTCCGGTTTATTTAACAAAAGTGGTTTACCGATAATAGATTTTATAGGATGATAAACAACTTTTCCGAAAACATCTCCTTTAGGGTTCCAATCGGTTACCATTCCTACAGCTATGTAAGAGCGAGGATTATTTACATTTTCTAAATATCTAAACATATTGCGTTTAATAAAATCATCAACTATGGAAAGCTTAAACGCTATACCTATAATAGTACCGTCTCTCAAACGTTTCTCTACCGCTAAGTATTTAACATTGTTTTTAATAACAATTAGATGTTTAATATGCCTGACTTTTATATAAGTTCTTTTTAATTTAGGATATATAATATTCTCAGACTCTATATAAAAAAACAAATCTTTATTTTGATGGTTTTTAAAAAACTTCACAAATCCTTTCGAATAATATTTATAATTATGAAGAACAACATCCAACAAAGCTTGAAGATTTCTTTCAGTCAAAAGATAATTACTCAATCTTATCTCTTCTATAGCTTTTATTATAGAATCAAGTTCTATTTTTAAATAGTTTTTTTTATTTTGAATCACTATATCTTTGGCTTTTGTTAATTCTTTTTGGGTTATCTCGTTGATAAAAAAGAAATAATAAACACCAAACGACACAAACGTAAAAAAGAAAAATAAAAAAGGAATGATAAAAATTTGATTAATTAAACGCTTCATTTAAATCCTTAATCAAATCTTCCACATCCTCAAGTCCTATACTAAGCCTAATAAGCCCCTCTGCCACTCCGGCTTCTATCAGTTCACTAGGACTCAACTGCTGATGAGTGGTACTTGCCGGATGGGTTACAAGAGACTTGCTATCTCCTATATTCGTTACCAAAGAGAAAATTTTAAGTTTACTTACAAACTCTTTAGCTTCTTCGTAACTTCCCAGTTCAAAACTGATAATTCCACCTGCATATTTTAAATATTTTTTTGCTTTTTCATAATTTTTATCCCCCTCTAATAACGGATAATTTACGTTTTTCACTTTAGGATGCGATTTTAAAAATCCGGCTATTTCAAGTGCAGAAGTCGAATGTTGCTTAATTCTTAAATGTAAATGTTCAAGCCCCTGCAATAAAAGCCAGGAGTTAAAAGGAGAAATAACGGCTCCGTAATCCCTTAAAAGGGCAAGTCTTGCCCTTGTTATAAAAGGAGAATCAAATTTTTCATTATAAATAAGTCCGTGATAACTCTCATCCGGTTCATTAAATTGAGGATATCTGTTTGATTTTAGTTTCTCTTTTGCAAAAGGAGCCTCAATAATACACCCGGCAATGGCACTCCCGTTTCCCGCTATATACTTACTTGCACTATGAACCACTATATCGACTCCAAGCTTAATTGGTTTTACCCCGTAAGGAGTCGCTATTGTATTGTCACACGCAACAATAACCCCGTATTTATCGGCAATTTTTACAATTTCTTCAAAATCGGCTACATTAAGTGCCGGATTGGCGATACTCTCTATTAAAATAAGTTTTGTCTTTTCGTCTATTACATCTTCTAAAGTAAGAGGATTGTCTATATCAAAATATCTGCTTTTTATCCCAAACTGTTTAAGAGTTTGGGTTGATAAAGTAATACTGCCTCCGTAAAGCTTATTTGAAATAACTATATTATCGCCTTTTTCCACCAAATTGGAAATAGTATAAAAAATAGCGGCCATTCCACTAGCCGTAGCCAAAGCGTCAATTCCCCTCTCAAGGGCTGCTATTCTTTTTTCAAATACTCTTGTTGTAGGATTTCCTATACGCGTATAGATATTACCCTCTTCTTCTAAATCGAAAAGTCTGGCTGCGTGGTCGGTATCTTCATATTCATAAGCCGTAGTCATATAAATAGGTATTTGCATACTTTTTTGAGAGTCCTTTTCATATCCTGCATGGATAGCTAACGTAGCGTCTTTCATAAAAATAACCTTTATGATAAAATTTCTTAAGTAATTATACCAAAGGATAAAAGTGGAAGACAAAGTTTTTAATAAACCTATCAAAAAACAGTTCGAATTTGACGAAGAAGTGGCAAGTGTTTTTGACGATATGCTAAATAGAAGCGTTCCTTTTTACAAAGAAAACCTAAACTTACAAATAGACATCCTAAAAAATTTCTTAAATCCAAACGACAAAGTAGTGGATTTGGGAAGTTCTACCGGTACGTTTCTTATAGAATTAGCCAAAAAATTTACTTCCGAACTTAAACTAATAGGTATAGACAATTCCCCTGCTATGATTAAACGAGCCAAAAACAAAGCCAAAGCCTTTGGAGTAAATATAAAATTTATAGAGGATGACTTTTTAAATTACGATTTCTCAAACTCAAAAGCCGTTATAGCAAACTACACCATTCAGTTTATAAGACCTTTAAAAAGAGAGAAGCTAATTAAAAAGATATTCAATTCCTTAACAAGCGACGGGATATTTTTGATGAGTGAAAAATTAATAACAGAAAATAAAAAGCTAAATAAAATTATGATAGATATCTACTATGAATACAAAAAGAAAATGGGGTATAGCGAATTTGAAATAGCTCAAAAAAGAGAAGCCTTAGAAAACGTCTTAATTCCTTATACTATGAACGAAAACATAGAAATGCTAAAAAACGCCGGTTTTATGGAAATAGAAGTAATTTTTAGATGGAACAATTTTGCAACGTTTATAGCTTTTAAGAATTAAAGTTAATACTTATACTTCCAAGCACTTCAAATTTAGCGTTCGGATCTATTTCGGCGTGAGACAATACCACAACATCCACTCCGAATCTCTCAAGTATTTCGGCAAGCGGTTTTCTTATAAGAGGGTCTACTATCAATACAACCGGAGCAATTCCTTTATTTACAATTTCGGCAGCCGCGTTACTAATCTCCTCTACAAGTTTATTCATTTCGGCAACCGTTAAAAGAAACTGCTTTTGTTCTCCTTGTTTTTGGAGTTTATTCATAAGATACTGCTCCGTCGCAGAGTCAAACGTAATTAATTTAAGAGTTCCGTCTTCACTCTCATAAAGTTTCGTAATAACACGGCTTAAAGCACTTCTTACGTGTTCTACAATCACATCAATATTTTTGGTATATTCGGCCACATCCGCAACGGTCTCAAGAATGGTTATCATATCTTTAATAGGTATTTTTTCGTGAAGAAGAGACTTAAGCACTCTTTGAATAAGCCCGATACTTGCAACTTTAAGAGCATCTTCCACAATAGCCGGAAAGTCTTTTTTAACTCTATCAAGCAGAGCTTGAACATCTTGACGGGTAAGAAGTTCTTCTGCGTATTTTTTAATTATTTCGCTAATATGCGTAACTATTACGGTAGAAGCGTCAACAACAGTATATCCGTTCATCAAAGCCTCTTCTTTCTTATCTTCGTCAATCCATATAGCGTCTATTCCAAAAGCCGGTTCTTTTACCTTTATCCCTTCAATCTCCTCTATCACCATAGGCGTTGACATAGCAAGATATTTATCCGGATAAATCTCCCCTCTTGCAACCTCAACACCTTTTAATAAAATCTGATACTCATTAGGATTTAAATGCAAATTATCCTTAATTCTGATTTGAGGTACTAAAAACCCAAAGTCTTGAGCTATTTTCTTTCTCATAGTTTTTATCCTATCAAGCAAATCCCCTCCCTGATTAGGGTCGGCTATTTTAATTAACTGATACCCTATATTAAGTTCTAAAAGCTCAACCTTTAATATATCCTCAAGAACTTTTTCTTCTTCTTTTGCAAGTTCTTCCGGAGATTTTTTCGGTTTTTGAGCCTCTTTTTTAACACCGTCAGATTTTTTGGCTTGAGTCGAATCTTTTTTAGGAGAAGTGGAAGGTGTTTTTTTTCTAAATTTAGACAGCAATTCTCCTATAGGGTCAACACCTTTCTCACTCTCCATCATTAAATATCCAGTTACCAAAAACACAAACCCCACAAAAAGCATACTTCCCGTAGGAAACCCCGGAATAAACGCCATAAAAATCAATATAGTCCCCACTATCAAAACAACTTTATAATCTCTTATTAACTGCTTGATAACACCTTCTGCAAAGTTTGTTTCGTCTTTTGTGGCTCTTGTGATAATAATACCCGTTGCCGTAGATATCATAAGAGCTGGAATCTGCCCTACAAGTCCGTCTCCTACGGTCAATATCGTATACGTAGAAGCCGCCTGGGATAAGCTAAGATCGTGTTGAAAAACACCTATCAAAAACCCGGCTATTATATTTACAAGCGTAATAATAATCCCGGCAACCGCGTCACCTTTTACAAACTTACTAGCCCCATCCATAGCCCCGTAGAAGTTCGCTTCTTTTATAAGCTCGGCCCTTCTTCTTTTGGCTTCCTCTTCATCAATAAGCCCGGCATTTAAATCGGCGTCAATAGCCATCTGTTTCCCGGGCATTGCATCAAGCGTAAATCTTGCGGCAACTTCTGCAACCCTTGTAGAACCTTGAGTAATCACCATAAAGTTAATAACAACCAAAATAATAAAAACAATTATTCCTATTACGTAGTTTCCTCCAATTACGAAATTCCCAAAAGCCGTAATAATTTCACTGACAGACTGTGGACCTTCGTTACCTTTGCTTAGAATCATTCTGGTTGTGGCTACGTTTAAAGAGAGTCTATATAAAGTAACAATCAAAATAATAGTAGGAAAAGTGGTAAAATCGGTAGGCTTTGGAATATATAAACTTAAAAGCAAAATCAAAACCCCAACCGATAAAGAAATGGTAAGAAAAAAATCGAGTATTCCACTTGGAAGAGGAACGATAATAATTAAAAGTATCGCAAAAACAAAGGCGACAACACCTAAATCAGTAATCTCACTAAAAAACCTTAGTGACTTTTTAACCTTATTTACCAGATTTCATCCTTATTACGTCTTCTAAAGTATAATTTTTAATAATATCCAAAAACTTCTCTTCCAAAAATGAAAAAAAAGGTCTTATAGAACATACACTAGACCTACCTCTTACGCAATCTTCTGCATCGTTTGAGCAATAAAATACCAAAGAGTTTTTATCCTCCATAACTTTAAAAATTTCTAAAATTTTAATCTCTTTTGGAGGTTTTGACAATATAAAACCTCCGTGAATTCCTTTATAAGATTTTACAAAACCCTTTTTTGAGAGAGTCTGCAAAAGCTTAGCCAAAAAAGGTCTTGGCAAATCGGTAATTTCCGCCAAATGACTAACATCCACCGGTTTATCGAATTTAGACAGTTCAACTAAAGCGTGTAGAGTATAAACCGTCGATTTGGTAAATAACAATTTATATCCTTTTTATCAAATTATACCTAAATTATCCTTTTTTATTAAATCTGATATAAGAAACAACACCGTTTTGGGTGTTTTTTATATCAAGTGAGGCATTAAAATATTTCTCAATAATGATTTTTGACATATAAAGACCTATACCCGTACCTTCTCCTTCATCTTTTGTCGTAAAGTAAGGCTCAAAAACTTTATCCAAAATCTCCTCTTTTATACCACCCCCGTTATCTTCAACGGCTATCTCTTTTGAATCGGAATCGATATAAATTTTTATTTTTCCTTCTTCTTTTCTTTCGATTATGGCATCTTTAGAGTTACTCAAAAGATTAAGTATCACTTGTTGAAATTGATTTTTGTTTCCATAAACTTCAAAATCATCCCCTATTATCTCTATTTCTATGTTATGGGCTTTAAATTGAGCGTTAATTAATCTTAATGTAAACTCAATAGCTTCCCTTACACTAAAAAGCTTTTTTTACTGTTATCTTTAAAAAAGTTTCTAAAATCATCTATCGTATTACTCATAAAAAATATAGTCTGCATATTTTTTGCAACAAACGAATCAATAACCTCCTCTTTACAGCCGTTTTCTTCTATTAATTCCGGTAAAGACTGAATATTAATAGCCAAAGAGTTCAAAGGCTGTCTCCATTGATGAGCAATTGCCCCTATCATCTCCCCCATTGCGGCAAGCTTTGCCTGGTTTGCAAGAATTTTATCTTTTTGGGTAATCTCTTCTACCGTTTTTTTAACTTTTAGTTCAAGAGAATCGTTTATTTTTTTTATCTCTTCATTATATTTGCTAAGCATTCTGTTTCTAATAGCAAGTAAAATCAAAACCATAACAACAAAAACCACAACCACCAAAAACATAACAATCCACTTTTTATAAACTTCAAAAAAAGAAGTCGGTTTATTTATATATATAGCGTTTTTATAACCAAGTTCATAAGCGTTTATTCCGAATTTTTGAAGATTTTTTACGTTTAAATACATTTTATTCGCTTTTTCGAACGTAAAAGGAATATCTTTTATATCTTTTCCGTTTAAAAATTCCTTTACTTTTTTAGCAACCTCCACACCTTGAGAAAAGCCGTCAGTCACTTTTCCACCCATAATATTGGTATTTAGAATATCTACTAACATATCGCAGTGGACTATCATAGGATTATTGTACTCTTTGGATAAAAGCTGGGCTACTTTTATATAACTTATATGTTTATCTTTATATCTAAAGCTAAAAGGGGTCAAAAAAAACATTACCGAATTTTTATCGCTTTTTCTTAAAGCACTTAAAATATCGGATAAATTTGAATCGTTCAAATAAACAAAATTTATGTTTTTTACGTGGGAAAGTGATTTTTTATATAAATTTAAAACCCCTTTTGCAGAGGTGGAATTATCCAGCACCAAATAAACCATTTTTAAATTTCTTTTAATCTTTTTTGCAAAACGAAGGTTTGCTAAAGGTTCTTTTTTTTCAAAAACACCGGTATATTCGTTTTTATCCAAAACATCGGCCAAAGAAAGATTATTCACACCACAAAAAAAGACTTTTGCATTTTTAAAAAGAGGAGTGCTTTTATAACGTCTTATAAAATTTAAGGCATTATCATCGGTTGTAATAATAATATCTATTTTCATATTGCCGTATTTTGAATACAGATAATCAACAAAAGCACTTATTCTAGCCGGAGTTGGTCTAAAAACTTTCGTATTCATAAATTCAACGTAAATTTTATTGCTGTTTTTTAAAGTTTTTAAAATTCCCTCCAATTCTTTTTTAGTCCAGCCCATTGTTATTGAATATGAGTTGATAATCAATATATTTTTTGCAAAAGCACTTACAAACAAAAGTATAAAAGCTATATATCTCATAGCATTCCTTCAAAGCTTTTGATTATTTTACAATAATTTGCTTTTTTTTCCAAAACCGTGTATACTTTCAGTTCAATTCAAAGAAATTTGAAAATTTACCAATCAGGAGGCTAAGATGGCTTTAGATTCGGCGAAAAAAAGAGAAATTATCGCTAAATTCGGGAATGACGAAAAAGATACTGGAAGTCCAGCTGTGCAAATCGCACTTTTAACTGAAAGAATCAACGAAATCAACGAACATCTTAAAACACACAAACACGACCATTCAAGCAGACTAGGTTTACTTAAATTAGTTGGACAAAGAAAAAGACTTATGAGATATTTAAAAAGAAAAGACCACGATAAATATCTTGAAGTTATCGCAGCTCTTAACTTAAGAGATAGAGTTTAATCTCTTCTCTTATTTATTTAAAGCATCTTTTTCCAGCTCATCCAAAATCTTTGTAAATTCTATATTTTTAGGCAGAATACTTCCGTGAAAATAATCAAAAAGTTTTTTATTTCTGTTTTTATGGGTAAGTACCTTTTTAAAAAACTCCAAAGAAACCTTTTGATTACTTTTAACATCAAACTTTTGATTATAAAGCATTAAAGCACTAAGCAAATCGTTTGCGTTTGATTTAGGATTGGAAGCTATATCTAATAAATCCTGCAACGTTATCTCTTTTTTGGTCTCTTTTTTGGAAGACGAAAACTTTCTTTTAAGCCAAAAAATCAACATCACACAAAAAAGAGTAAACACAAAAAGATAAATCAAAAAAGCAAAAGGAGTATTTGGAGTAATATCCAAAATCCTTTCGCTTATAAAAGAGAAAAACTTCAATTACTTAAGTCTCTCAAGAACCGATTTTTCGTGAGCCGTAAGCCCTTCCGTATGGGCTAAAATCGCACACTCTTTACCCATTTGTAAAATAGCTTCTTTTGAAAACGAAATAATAGAAGATTTTTTCATAAAAACCTCAACACTAAGAGGGGAATAAAATTTAGCCGTACCACCCGTTGGGAGCGTATGATTCGGTCCTGCTATATAATCCCCTATAGGTTCCGGGGTATTTTCTCCAAGGAAAATAGCCCCTGCGTTTTTTATTTTCGGTAAAAGCTCAAAAGGATTTGAAGTTACTATCTCCAAATGCTCCGGTGCTATCTGATTCATAAGATTAACAGCCTCTTGAATATCCTTTGATACGATAATAGCACCTCTATCTTCTATAGATTTTTGAGCTATCTCTTTTCTCTCAAGCTCGTTTAAAAATCTATAAACCTCATCTTTTACCCTGCTAGCCAAATCCTCGTCATCGGTAATTAAAATGGAACTCGCCATCTCATCGTGTTCGGCTTGAGAGAGTAAATCGATTGCAAGATAGTTGGCTTTCGCACTTTTATCGGCAATAATACCGATTTCACTAGGACCTGCTATCATATCTATATTTACTTCTCCGTATACAAGTTTTTTGGCAGTTGCCACGAATATATTCCCAGGACCCGTAATTACGCCGACTTTAGGTATTGTTTGAGTCCCATACGCCATAGCGGCAACAGCACTGGCTCCCCCTACTTTAAAAGTCCTAGGACATCCACAAATATATAAAGCCCCCAGTAAAAGCTCATTAGGTCTGTTTTCAATAACCGGAGTGGTTACTACAATATCTTTAACCCCTGCCACAATAGCCGGAATTACGTTCATTAAAAGAGAACTCGGATAAAACGCCTTACCTCCCGGTACATACACCCCGGCTTTTTCAACCGATGTTACTTTCTGTCCTAAAATAGTTCCGTTTTCTTCAAAGTCAAGCCAAGATTTAGGAAGCTGCTTTTCGTGATACGCTTTTATTCTATCAAACGCCAAATGAAGTGCTTTTTTTAACTCTTCGTCTAAATTTTCATAAGCTTTTTTCATTTCATCTTTGGAGATTTCCAAATCCTCATCCGTTTTCGGCTCCCACTTGTCAAATTTGGCTATATGTCTAAAAAGTGCTTTATTTCCTTCACTTCTTACTTCATTAATAATACCTTTCACAATCCCCTCAACATTTTCAATATCCATTTTACCACGGGCTAAAATTTCGTTAAACTCTTTTTCAAATTTAAAAGAAGTGGTTTTGATTATTTTCATAACTTCCCTTTTTTTAAGAAATTGTATCAAAATTAACCCATAAATGTTAAAATTCCGAAAAAAGGAGAGTAATGCAGTTTAATTTAATAACCTTTAGTTTTATTTTAGTTTTAATTCCGTTAATTATTTCATACAAACACAAAATAGGAATAGAAAAAGAGCTTTTTTTTAATTCGATAAGGGCGTTTTTACAATTAACCGTTTTAGGGTTTGTACTGGGGTTTGTTTTTAAAATAAAAAACCCTCTTTTTTATATTCCCATAATTTTTCTAATGCTTCTCTACTCTTCGTATATAGCCCAAAAAAGAACTAATTTTTATTTTAAAGCAGCTTTTTACTCTTTAAGTTTAAGTACTACGATTATTCTTTTAATTTTAATAGTTTTTAAAATTATTTCTCTAAAACCTCATGAATTTATACCTATTGCAGGAATGATTATAGGAAATTCGCTAAATACCTACACCCTTACGATTGAGAGAATAAAAAGAGAACTCGAACTTCAAAAAGAACTGATAGAAGCCTTTATAGCAATAGGTGCCAATATAAAAGAAGCGTTTAAAATTATGCAACGTCAAGCTATAAAAGCCGCTTTAATTCCCGTTAACAATATGCTCCAGACAATAGGTGTAGTGGCGATCCCGGGAATTACTACGGGTATGCTTTTAGCCGGTGCCTCTCCTTTAAAAGCAGTAAGTTATCAGATAGTTATTATTTATATGCTGGTAAGTATTAATCTATTTAGTGCGTTATTTGGGAGTTTCTTTTTTATAAAAAACAAATATTCAGATTAAGGAGAAAGTCTCCTTAGTCTATATTGTATACGTTTTTGATATGAAGAGCTTCGTCAAACTCATATACTCTAGGAACTCCTGTAGCTATTTCAAATTTCGGAATATCTTCGTCACTAATTCCGTCAAGTTCTTTTACCATACCTCTAATAGTATTTCCGTGAGCTGTAATAAGTACGTCTTTTCCTTCTACAAGTAAAGGTGCCACTCTTTCGTGAAACGCAGCCATCGCTCTTATTTGATTATCTTTTAAACTTTCGGTACTTGGTAGTAAATCTTGAGGGAAGTTTTTATAATGAGGGTCGAATCTCGGATGTCTTTTATCGTCAAGACTCAAAGGTGGAGGTGGTACGTCATAACTTCTTCTATAAAGTAAAAACTTCTCTTCTCCAACTTCCGCTTTTACTTCGTCTTTATTAAGCCCGGTTAAAGCCCCGTAATGTCTTTCGTTAAATCTCCAGTCTTTTAAATGGTCGATATAAAGCAAATCAAGTTCTTCTAAAATTATAATTCCCGTTTTAATCGCTCTTTTAAGATATGAAGAAAAACATATATCAAAACTAAATCCGGCTTCTTTTAATTTTTGCCCGGCTTTTTTCGCTTCTTCAACTCCTTCCGGTGCCAAATCAACATCCACCCATCCTGTGAATCTATTTTGTTTGTTCCATTCGCTTTTTCCGTGTCTAACAAGTACAAGTTTTGCCATTTAATCTCCTTTTTAATTTAATAGTGAAATTTTAACAAAATTTTAATTCCTGCTCTATTTTTCCATTCTGCAAGTTTTACTAAAGCCAAATTCACATCATACTCTTTACTTATCATAGGGAAAATAACCTCCCCTTTTATCGCAATAAAAAACATATCGCTAAACTCTTTTTTATCTTTTCTTTGGAGAATTAAATAAGTAAGAGAATTATCTAAAATTCTGGGAACAGATTTATCTATACAAACGCCTATCTGTTCTCTCATAAACGTATTTAAAGCCTTCATATAATTTAAAACCACATCCTCCCAGCTAAGCTCCTCTTTTAAAGAGTTAAATATCCTAACTTCGGTTAGTTTAAGTCTGTTTTTATCTTCCACCCAAACCCCTACGTCATAAACCGGCAATTTTTCTTTAAACTTTTCAAAATCCTCCTCTACATCAGCTAAATAAAAAGGGTAATTTGATAAAATTTTAATATTAATATCGTCTCTTAGATATTTTTCGTACATAATTTATCCTTTGAGGTAATTTATAAAGTTATAACGGAATTTTAATAAATTGAAGGAGCAAAATGAAAATTTTAATAACAAACGACGACTCTTTTGAGGCTAAAGGGCTTGAAATTTTATATGAATCCGTAAAAGACTTAGGAGAAGTAACTGTAGTAGCCCCTGCATTTCCCAAAAGTGCCTGTTCGCACTCTCTTACCCTCACAAAGCCCCTAAGATTTGTAAAAATAAAAGAAAATTTCTATAAACTTGACGACGGAACCCCGACAGACTGTGTTTATTTGTCGTTTGAAGAGTTT
Source organism: Nautiliaceae bacterium (assembly GCA_039831155.1). Taxonomy (GTDB): domain Bacteria; phylum Campylobacterota; class Campylobacteria; order Campylobacterales; family Nautiliaceae; genus Nautilia. The sequence goes on from JBDONT010000043.1 coordinate 256,313, forward strand.
TTTAAAGGAGAAAAACCCGATTTGGTATTAAGTGGAATTAACCACGGAGCAAATTTAGGAGAAGACGTCACATATTCCGGTACCGCCGGTGGTGCTATGGAAGGGGCTCTTCACGGAATTCCTTCAATCGCCTTTTCTCAAGTTTTAAAAAGCTACGACACCCCACCGACCGAAGTTAACTGGGAAAACGCAAAAAAAGCAGTCAGAGAAATTACAAAAAAAGTAATAGAAAATAAAATCACAATACCTCATCGCCATATCCTAAACGTAAATATTCCGAACACTAAAGAGATAAAAGGCTTTAAAGCCACAAAACTTGCCTACAGACTCTACGGAAACGACGCCCATAAACACACAAACCCAAGAGGGGAAGAATACTACTGGATAGGACTTCATCCACTCGCTTTTAAAGAAGAAAAAGGAAGCGACTTTGAGGCTATCAAGCAAGGTTACGTATCCATAACCCCTATAAAACTGGATATGACCGGATATGAAGCACTTGAAAAATTAAAAGAAGAGATATGAAAAATTTTTTCAAACAAATAAACTTAATACCTATAGAAAACACCTCGACATTTAAAAACGTACATTTAGCCCAAGTTTTTCTTTTAAAAATTAACCTTTTATCTTTTGGAAAAGGCTTTAGCAAAAAAGAGGCTTTAACTTCTGCTTACGGGGAGATGTGTGAGAGGATTTTAACAAGAAATTTTTTGGAAGAGTATTATATCCCCACACTTCATAAAGACGCCATAATAACAGAAAGGTTTTTAACTCAAAAACTTTATGATATTTACAAAATAGAAGAGCTTGAAAAAGAGGATTTAATAGATTTTAACACCGATATATTCGAAATACTCTCTATCCCCTTCACAAACCCAAAAATCGGAGAAATTGTCTATTTTCCTATAAATTTGATCCAAAACCTATACGCAAGTAACGGAATGGCTTTTCATACGGATTTAAAAAAAGCCTACTATAACGCAAAAACAGAAGTAATAGAAAGATTTGTAAAATATGAAGTCGTAAAATACGGACTTTCTCTTCCTAAAATCGACCACCCTTTTAATAATAACCAAATACAGATATACGACGCCACACTAGGAGGTAAATATCCGGTAATAGCCGCTTTATACAAAAATAAAGACAAAATTATTTTATCTTTCGGATGTGATTTGGATTTTGAAACGGCTGTTAAAAAAGCGTATCTTGAACTTATGCAAACCTCCTTAAAAAACAGCGGGAAAATTTGCGAAGATATAGAAAGCGTAAAAGACTCGGCAAATCTTATCAGACACTTTATAGATTTAAGTGGAGATATCCATAGTAACTTTTTTAAAAAGCCCTACTTTAAAACATCAAAATGGAACTTTAAAGATTTAAACGTGTTTAAAGAAGATGAATTCATAAGAATTTACAAATATAAAAATTACCAAGCCGTCCATTTGATAATTCCTTCAATCAGTGAAGTTTATCCCATTGAAGATTTAGCATACAACAACATCAACAAAGGCAAATTCATAAGAGCCGATATCCTAAACAGAACCAACAAAGAGTACATTTTGGATTACTTAAACCAACATATGGTTATAGACATAGGAGCCTTTATAGGAGTAAAATTCGATAAACACTACTTTCCTCAAGATATAGACGAACTTTATGAGGGTTATAAATTTGCAGATTCATATCTTCAGATACAAAAATTAGCAAAGGTTTTAAATGAGATTTGACAGATGTAAAAAACTTTTTTCTAAATTCGAACATCTCCAAAACTTAAAAATACTCATATGTGGAGTCGGGGGAGTCGGGGGATATGCTCTTGATTGTCTATACAGAAGTGGAGTAAAAAATATAACCATTATAGATTTTGATACGTTTGACAAAACAAACCAAAACCGTCAAATAGGAAGTGAATTCGTAGGAGAAAAAAAAGTTGAGGTATTGACAAAACTATACCCCCCAATAACTCCCATAGATATGAAATTATCCCCTCAAAACATTGAGACTTTGGATTTAACCCCATATGACATAATAATAGACGCAATAGACGATTTAAACGCAAAAATAGCCCTTATAAAAAAAGCTCATCCCAAAATAATCTCTTCAATGGGAGCTGCAAAAAGAATAGACCCTACCAAAATAAGAATAGAGAGTATTTGGAAAACTCAAAACGACCCCTTTGCCAAAAAAGTAAGAGACAGACTAAAAAAAGAGAATTTTAAAAAAGATTTTAAGGTGGTTTTTTCGCTAGAAAAGCCTATTAACTGCGATATGGGAAGTTTTGTAGGGGTAACGGGAGCTTTCGGATTTGCTTTATGCAGTGAAGTTTTAAAAGATTTCGTATAATGCAAATCCCAAAAAGGGATTAGCATTTGTCGTATTTAAAGTCTGCGTCTCTTGTATCCAAGAACCATTTAGCCCCGACATCAGTCCATTTTCTTGTATCCGGGAAGAATTTTTGAATATTTTCATACACTTTAGCAAAATCTCTATTTTTATTAGCGTTTTCTTCAAGAATTTTTTTAATCGCTTTTTTAGCAGCTTCATTAACGTCTTTTGGAAATTCACAAAGTTTTACTCCGTATCTTCCATTCATTATCTGTTTTAAAGCTACACCGTTTCTGTATTGGAATTCTGCAAGCATTCTTGCATTCATCTCATTTGCAGCAGTTTCAATAATTGCCTGATGTTCTTTAGAAAGTCTTTCAAATTTTCTTTTATTAAATGTAAGTTCAAGGTTTGTACCAGGTTCGTGCCAACCGGAATAATAATATTTCGCAACTTTATAAAATCCCATCTTAATATCAAGAGCCGGTCCTACCCATTCAGTTGCGTCAATTACGCCTCTCTCAAGTGAAGTATAAAGCTCACCTGCCGGGATATTTACCGGTTTTACTCCAAGGGCAGCCATTACTTCTCCACCAAGCCCCGGAATTCTCATTTTAAGACCTTTTAAGTCTTTTAAAGATTTAATAGGTTTTCTAAACCAACCACCCATTTGATTACCGGTATTTCCACCTTTAAAAGGAATTAAGTTATATTTAGCGTAAAGCTCTCTCCAAACTTCCATTCCTCCACCAAAATCAAGCCAAGCCATCATTTCATCCGCTATCATTCCGAAAGGATACGCCGTAAATAAACTAAATGCCGGATTTTTGCCTTTCCAGTAATATGGACCTGAATGAAACCCGTCTATAAGTCCGTTACGACAAGCATCAAACACTTGAAGTGCCGGTACAAGTTCGTTTGCTCCGTATACTTTTATTTTTAAGCTTCCACCACTAAGTTCTTCTACTCTTTTTGCAAAATATAAAATCCCATCACCCATAATAGGTAAAGTTTTTGGCCAAGATAGTGCAATTTTTAGAGTTTTAGTTGTTTTAGCATACAAATTAGTAGTAAAGCCGCTTGCAACAACCGCACCGATTCCGGCAGTTTTTAAAAACTTTCTTCTATCCATTTTTTCTCCTTTTATCGAATTTTTACACGATAATAATACCAAAGTTTTTAATTTTCAGTATAATATAATAAAAATTTTACAAAAAAGAGAGAAAATGAGCGAGGAGATTATTAATATAGAAAGTGATTACGACACTCTAAAAGAAGAAAACAAAAAACTAAAAAAGGAAATAAACTACCTAAGACAGATAAAAGACGCCTTGGATAAAACCACAATTATCTCCAAAACGGATACAAAAGGAATTATCACCGATGTAAACCCTATGTTTGAAAAAATATCCGGATATACAAAAGATGAGCTGATAGGTAAAAATCACAACATAGTAAGACACCCCGATATGCCGAAATCTTTATTCAAAAAACTCTGGTCTACTATAAAATCCGGAAAAATTTTTAAAGGGGTTATCAAAAACAGAAAAAAAAACGGAGATTCATATTATGTCTTAGCAAATGTAATTCCGATAAAAGACGAAAACGGAAATATAATCGAATATATTGCAATTAGGCAAGATATTACAAAAAGAATGCTACTTTTAGAAGAAAAAGAAAAATTTACCAATTCGTTAATTAAGTATTTTTTAAATAAATTAAAAGAACCTACTTTAGTAATAAATAAAAACAGTGATATCATATCTCAAGAGCTTCAAAAAGGAAATCCTAATTTAAATATAATAAAAAAAGCAAATTTAGAAATAAAAAAAGAAGGATTAATTTTAAAAAGAAGTTATGAAGTTCTGTTTTTCATATTGAAAATTAAAAGTAAAAACATAAGATTAAATATAGAACCTCTAAAAATACCTTCCGTTTTAAAACATCTTTACAATAAATTCGCCCCCGTCTATCTTCAAAAAAAGATAAACATAAAACTTTTAAAAAAAGATTTAATAATAAATACCGACAAAACTCTTTTTACATTAATGCTTGAAATTTTACTTATGAACGCATTAACTTACTCAAAATCAAAAGTGGAAGTAGAAGTGTTTTTAGAAAATTCAAAACCGTTTATCACTATAGACCACGACGGAGAACCTATAAAAGACCCTCAAAAAATATTTGACTTTTTTAATCAGATAAAAAATTCTCAAAACGTAGGAATGGGAATGTTTTTGGTTAAAAAAATATGCGACATACTAGGATACGATATAAAAATAAAAAAGACAAAAATCTTTTTGGAATTAAAAATCTTGCCTCCTAAATTTTAATAAAAAACGGCTATTACCGCATAGCTTAAAAAAATCATAAGGTGAGAGAGACCTTCAAGATAGTTTGTCTCTCCGTCTTCCGTAGTTTTCCAAACAAGTAAAATGGTAAGCAATAAAGCCCCTACCTGAAGAGGAGTAAAATCCAAAGTAAGTTTAACTCCCACTAAAATAGAAAGGAAAATTAAAGCCGGTACCGTTAAAAGAATACTAACCGTACTAGCCCCCATAGCAATATTTATAACCCTTTGCATTTCATCATTTTTAGCCGCTCTAATAGCAGTAAAAAGCTCCGGTGCAACCGTCACAAAAGCAATTAAAATTCCTACAAACCCGGCAGTCAGTCCGAAACTGTTAAAAACAACCACCCCGTCGTTTGCAAAAATTTCTGACAATCCTCCTATTACCACAAGTAAAAACGCTAAAAACAGAATATTAAAAAGATTACTTTTTTTATCGAAATAGTAATCGTCGTCTTCATCTTCTTTTATATATTTTTTTATTCTGCTTCTTTTTGTAAATTTAAAAAAGTGAACGTGAGTTCCGGTTTGAAATCTAAAAATAAAGAAATAAAACACTACAAGTAACAGTGCTATAATAAAACTAGCCTTAAATAAAGCTTCATCACTTGAATGAAGAGAAATTGTAGTCGGTACAAGAAGCATAGCAGCCGCTACAAAAAGTACGGTCGTATAACTAGCCGAAGTGTCTTCGTTATGAACCTGTTCTTTAAAGCTAAGTCCTCCCACAAAAACGGCAAGTCCTAAAAGGGCGTTTAAATCAACTATTACCGTAGCGATAATTCCGTTTTTAACCGTTTCTAAAACTTCCGGGTGATGTTTCGCTTCCATAACAACCATAAACAAAATCAAAATTTCAACCAAAACAGCACTAAACGTTAAAATCATACTACCAAACGGCTCTCCGAATCTCTCTGCCAAAATTTCGGCTATTTCAGAAATTGTAACCGCAATACTTCCTATTCCTATCGCTGCAAAAATAGTAGCCAAAAGATGAAATCCTTGAAAATGAAAAATAATTGCAAAAGGTATTGAAGAAAATCCGACAAAAATATCCCAATAATCCTTAAAAGTTTCTAAATATTTGTTCTGCGAATGTTCCAATCTAACTCCTTAAAAAATGATTTGCTTTTTTTATTAAATAAACATCGCCAAAATTTTTGAAAAATCCGTGTGCTTTTTTTAAAGATGTGATTTTATCAAATTCACCCAAAAAAATCTCTATTTTTACCCCTTTTAAATTCTTAATTTTTTCCCAATCATAAGTAAAAAGCCTTTTTAAATCCTCTTCAGTGCATTCTCCTAAAAACTTTTCATTAAAATATCCTGCTTTTTTAAAGAAATTTTCAATATACTTCTTTTTATCGTTTCTAAAAGCTTTTAAATTAATTTCTATAATCTTGGGAAAATAATCAAAAAAAGCCGGAGAGAGAAGTTGAAGTTTATCTATTCTCTTAGACGAATTTAAGACATAATCCAAAGCCTTTTGAGCACCGTAACTAAACCCGGCTACTACAAATTCACCATCTTCCAAATAATCCTTAAAAAGAACAGATTCGTCTTTTAAACAAAACCCACTAAAATATTTCATTTTTCAATTTCTCAAAATCTTCTTTATGAATTACCTCTTTTTCCAGCAAAACTTTATAAACCTTTTCTATTAAATTTACATTTGAACTGTAAAGAACCTTAACTTCAGAGTAAGCGTCATTTAAAATTTTAGCAACTTCTGCATCGTTTGCGACTAAACTATCCCCCATAGCATAATCTTGAACCATTTTTATTGCAAGTTCTCTGGCTTTTTTTAAATCCAAATGAGCATTTGAGTATTTTTCGTTAAACTTCTCTTCAACCCCCACTCTTCCTGCCAAATAAACCTGAATTTTATTCATCATTTCCGTTTTTGAAACTATCTCTTTGTCTTCTTCTTTAAAATCGTCCTTTACAAGAGAAATTCTCTCAAAATCCACACTAAGCCACTCTGCAACTACAGCTTTACAAGCTTGATAGTAACTTAATATCTCTTTTTCTTTAGGGTTATAGGTTTGAAGTCTCTTTTTACCTACCAAAACTTTATCTTTTACGGCATAAAAATCACTCTCTTCAACATAATGTTTACCCTGTTTTAGAGCATAAATACTAGCCTCATTTACAAGACTCGCAAGTGCCGCCCCACTAAATCCCACCGTCATTTTAGCTATGTTTTCAAGGTTACCTTTAAAAGGTTTGTTTTTTAAATGCACTTTTAAAATCTCAATTCTGTCTTTTAATCCCGGAAGTTCGACATAAACTCTCCTATCAAACCTTCCCGGTCTAAGAAGAGCTTCGTCTAAAAGCTCCACTTTATTCGTAGCACCTATTACGATAACACCCTCACTTCCTTCAAATCCGTCCATTTCGGTTAACAGCTGATTAAGAGTCGATTCTCTTTCGTCGTTTCTCATATTTCCCCTAGCTTTTCCTATAGCGTCAATCTCATCTATAAAAATAATACTAGGAGCCATAGCTTTTGCTTTAGAAAACAAATCCCTAACTCTTTTAGCCCCCACACCTACATACATCTGCACAAAACTACTCCCACTCTGATAAAAAAACGGAACACCGGTTTCTCCGGCCAGGGCTTTTGCAATTAACGTTTTACCGACTCCCGGAGGTCCCACAAGAAGTACACCTTTTGGAAGATTAATTCCAAAAGCTTTATATTTTTGAGGATTTTTTAAAAAGTCCACAATCTCAACCAACTCTTCTTTAACTTCGCTAATTCCTGCCACATCTTTAAATGTTACGTTTGACGTTGTAGGTTTTATTACAAAGTCTTTATCTATCCCCGTATCCATTTGAACCTGAACTTGTTGAGGAGGAGGTGCTTTTGGTAACGATTTTCTCAAAAGCACAATCAAAAGCACAAAAAAGCCTATTATAATCATAAAAGCGATAAGCTGGGTAACTATTGTTTTTATATCGACTTCACCATACTTAATCACTGCAGCTAAAAGTAACGATAATAAAATGGAAACGATTACCCAAACCACAAGTGAATTTTTATTCTTCTGCATAGTTTACTTCCTTTATTTCATAGTCTTTTATTTTTACCCACGCCCCTTTTAAATCCTTTTGAGATTTGATTCTCATTTTATTATAGTATTCGTCATACCCTTCGAAACAACCGTTTTTATAATTCTCCACGTGCACTAAAAGAGGATGTTTATGGCTTTTTCTAAATTCATAATTACTCTTTTTTACTATCTCTTCTATAATTTTAGCACGTTTTTTCGCTACGTCTCCTCTTACGTCCATTTTTAAAGTAGCCGACAAAGTCCCCTCCCTTGGTGTAAATCTAAATACGTGAATATGTGTTAGAGGGTATTTTCTAAAATTTTCCAAAGCCTCTTTAAAAATCTCTTCGCTCTCTCCTGGATGTCCGACGATAAAATCGGTACCTAAAGCTATACCTTTAGAGGCCAGTTTCTCAAAAAGAGGTAGTGTGGTTGAGACTCTGTTTCTTCTTTTCATAATTCTAAGCATCTTATCGCTTGTATGCTGTAAAGCGATATGAAGATGTTTTTCTAAAATCCCGTTTTGGGTAAGTTCTATCAACCTATCGTCAATTTGAGTCGGTTCTAAAGAACCCAATCTTATTCTTTTAACCCCTCTTATATTACTCATCTTTTCTATAAGCTCGGATAAAGAAGTTCCCCTATCCTTTCCATAACTTCCCATATTAATTCCCGTTAACACAAACTCACTAATTCCGTTTCTTGCCAAAACCTCAACCTGATTTAAAATAACATCCTCTTTTAAAGACCTTGAATGACCTCTGACTTTCGGAATAATGCAATAAGCACACTCAAAATCACACCCTTCCTGAATTTTTACAAAAGCTTTGGTTTTTGAAAAACTTGTTATTATTTTACCGTTTACAAAATCAAAATCCCCTAATTTAATCCCCTCAAAATCCAAAAACTTATCTATCTCTTCTTTATATTTATGCCCCAAAACGGCTTTTACCTTTTTTTCTTTAAAAAGTTTTTCTCCTTGAGTATAAGCTGCACAACCGGTTAAAATAATCTTTTTATCGCTATGTTTATTAATATATTGTCTTAAATCCCTATCGGCAAAATTCGTAACCGTACAAGAATTGACAATAATTAAATCGGCTTCCTTTTCATTTAAAACCACATTATCCAGTAAGTTTTTCATAATTTCACTATCGTACAAATTACTCCTACACCCGAACGTCTTTATATAAATTTTCATTTCACTCCTATTTATGCAACAGTTTTTTTCTTAAAACATAATAAAATATCGGTAAATAAAAGAGATTTAACAACGTCCCCCACGCTAACCCGAATCCCAAAGCAATAGCTAAAGGTTGAAGAATAGCCGACTGACCGAACGGAAAAAACATCAGCGTAATTAAACCGAAAAACGTAGTAATTGAAGTTAAAAGTACCGGTCTTAATCTATGAGACGCAAATTCAAGCACTTCTTCGATATTTCTTGCCCTCTTTATAAAATCTATCATTACAATTCCGTCATTTACCACAACTCCGGCAAGTCCCACTATGCCTATCATTCCAAGCATTGTCATATTCATACCCATAATCATATTCCCTATAATAACCCCTAAAAACGAAAGAGGAATAACGGAAATAATCACAAACGGCAACACTGCCGAATTAAACATCAGCACAAGAACCAAGAAAATAAGTAAAACGGCAACTACCATAGCCTCTTTTAAATCTTTCATAAACTCTTTTGAAGTCTTAGCGGCTCCCCCTATTATGATAGTATATCCATCTTTTTTAAGCTTATTTAAAAGAGGATCCATTTTTTTATAAAACTCTGCCGTTGTTATAAGCTTTTTATTTAAAGTGGCATATACGGTCTTTGCTGCAATTCCGTCATATTTGTGAATTTTTTTAAAAGATTTAATAACTATAAAATCACACACTTTATCAAGTCTTATGTAAGAGTTCGTATTAGGAATATTTACCCTAAATTCTTTCAGCTCTTTAAAAGAATCTTTGTTTTTATCTTTTAAAAGAATCTTAACGATTCCGTTTTTATCAAAACTTTTATCAAATTCGGCTTCTGCAAAAAAGCCTCTTAGTTCGTTAAAAATCCCTACTTGAGTAAATCCTAACTTCCTTCCGTAAAGGTTTATTTTCAATTTAAGTTCATCAGCCCCAAGCTCTGCATCGTCATAGATATTATAAACACCTTTAATAGTCTTTATTTTAGATTCAAGCTCTTTTACGGCTTTTATGATAGCTTCTTGAGATTTTCCACCCACACTAATTACGATATCACTTTTAACAACCCCGGCTTGAGGTACTATTACGTTTAACTCTTTAAGCCCGGAGATTTTTATATGTTTAAAGTCGTTTTTAAACTCTTTCGCAAGTTCTTGGGCAGAGTGTATTCTTAATTGTTTTTCAATTTTTATAGGCTGAAATATAGGAGCTATGTATTTATTATAAAAATCGGTCGGTTTTTTATCGTTTAAATCCACAAAAATATGAAAATAGTTCTCTCCGACATTCGTTTCACCTTTATTGTTCATCTGCATACCAACAACAGTCGTAAACCCTTCTACGTCTTTTCCTAAATATTTTTTCAAATCTTTTTCTATTTTGGTAATAGCTTTTGCCGTTTGAGTGATAGTACAATTACTCTCAAACTTTCCGTTAACGTATATTTGACTCGCATCAAAGTCCGGGAAAAGCTGAAATTTAGAGTGTTTCATCCCAACGGCAATCAAAACCGGCACGACAACTAAAAAGAAAATTAAAGACAAATACCTAAACCTAAAGAAAAAAGCTAAAGCTTTTTTATATTTTAAAGCAAACTTTTGCCAAAAAACATCTTTTTTTGAAGGTTCTACCTTTAGTATCTCTTTAGAATGAAGCGGTAAAAACACAAAGGCCTCAAAAAGAGAACTAAATATCAAAATAGTAATCATAACCGGCAAAATTTTTATAAAAACCCCTATTTCTCCTTTGATTAAAAGCATAGGTAAAAAGGCTAAAATAGTAGTCATAGCAGCGGCGACAACCGGCCAAAAGACTTCTGCCGTTCCGTCAATTGCAGCCTCGGTTTTACTTTTACCCATTTGCATATGTCTGTAGATGTTTTCTCCCACAACTATAGCCTCATCCACAATCATTCCAAGTGCTATCAAAGCTCCTAACATCGAAAGTAAATTTAAAGAAAAATTATAATAATCAAGTGCAATCATAGCAATGGCAAAAGATGTCGGAATTCCAAGGGTTACTACTAAAGATATTCTCCAGTTTAAAAACAGCCACATTATAAAAAACACTAAAATAAGCCCGAAAATTATATTACTAACAACCGTATTAAACCTGTTTCTAACCCATTTACTGGTATCGGTTGAGATACCGAAAGTCACTTGAGGATGTTTTTGATGATACTCTTTTAAAAGTTCTCTTATTCTTTTACTAATCGCAATAGCATCCCCTCTCTCGCCTTTTCTAACGTCAATGGTAATATTCGGAATTCCGTTATATTTTCCTATTTGAGTCGGAGTTGCGTATTTTTTTACTACTTTTGCGATATCGCAAAGCCTTAACTTTATCCCACCTACATTAATTATCATATTTTTAAAGTCTTTAATATCCTTAGGATACATTGAGATAAAATAGTGGGTTTTTCCTTCTATTTTCCCAACCGGAAAAATAGTTGAAACTTGAGAAAGAACGTTAATTAGTTGAGATTTGTTAATTCCCAAAGCTTCTATTTTCTGGTTATCAAGTTCTATATAGATGTTTTTGTCACTATCTCCTCTTATATCGATTTGGGTTAAATCTTTAATTTGAGAAAGCAACTTTTTTACGTTATCTGCGTGTTTTAAAAGTTCGTCTTTCTTTAAAGTATCGCTTGCGATGGAAATAAACATCAAAGGAAACGCTTTTTTAGCTATTGTAACGCTAGGTTCGTTCATATCGCTTGGAAGGTCTTTTTTTAAATTGGAAGTTATAGTTTTAAATTCACTTAAAAGTTCCAGTTTATTTGCGTTTGGTTTTAAATTTACAGTTACGGTAAAACTTCCGTTTCTTATAACACTCTCAATCGAAGAAACTTCCTGGTAAGATTTCAAATCATCCTCTATTTGAGTTACCGCCATTTTATCAAGAGTTTGCGGACTAGCCCCGGGATATGAACCTTGAATTAGAATTTTATCAAGGGTTGCCGGCGGAAAAAGCTCTTTTGCTACATTTTTATAAGCAATAAAAGAAGAGATAATAACAATCAAAAACAGTACGTGAGTAAAAACTGCATTTTTAATAAAAAACTCTATAAATTTTTTCATCTATCCTCTTTTTTACGGGTATTTTACCAAAAATGAGTTAAATAGTAGTTAATCAAAAAGAAAGCTTTTGTAGTTGATTTTTAAACTTAATCTTTTCTATTTTAGAGACAAGCAAAGAGTGTTCGGCTTTTAAAGAGTAATATTCGTTTAAAAGTTTATTAATTTGAACGGATTTTATATAAATATGAGACGAAATGTAAATTTTAGGAAATAAAAGTACAAGCGTAACCGTAATTGCAATTATAAGATTTCTAATAACCGAAAACGATATACTGTATTCGATTTCCCCTTCTATACTATCAAGAAGTTGTTGTTTTTCTTTTACGGTTACTCTTTCTTTCATTTTAAGCCTTTAAAAATTCAAACCCCCTAAGCTTTGCACTTCTACTTCTCGGATTTCGTTTTATTTCTTCTTGTGTTGCCGTTATCGGCTTTTTAGTTAAGATTCTTCCTCTACTATTATTTCCTCCGCATTCACATTTTATAACTTCCGGAGGACATATACATTTTCTCGACCACTCTTTAAATCTGTTTTTAACGATTCTATCCTCTAAAGAATGGAACGAAATTATACCTAAAACTGTCTTTTTTTTGACTAATTTTTCAGAATTTTCCAAAATTTTTTCAAGCTCGTTTAATTCGTTGTTTACTTCAATTCTTATGGCTTGAAAAATTTTAGCCAAATCTTTTTTACTTTTTATACCTATGCTCCCTAATATATCGGTAAGTTCTTTATTTGACTTTATAGGTCTTTTTGACATTATAGCTTTTACGACTTTTTTACTTTTCTTACATTCTCCATACTCTTTAATAATTCTCTCCAAATCTTCTTTCGAATAGAAGTTTAATACCTCTCTTGCACTAAGTTCTTGATTTTTATTCATTCTCATATCAAGCTCTTCACTATCGAAAGTAAAACCCCTTTCTTTATTATCAAGCTGATAACTGCTAACCCCTATATCAGCTAAAATTCCACTAATATTTAAATTTTTTTCTTTCAACTCCTCTAAAGCTTCACTTGCCCTTTTATTAATAAACATAATCCTGTCTTTAAATTTTGAGAGTCTTTTCTTAGCAAATTCCATAGCTTCTTTATCTTGGTCTATTCCTATCAATTTTATATTTTTAAAGTTTTCCAAAATAGCCTCGCTATGCCCCCCGAATCCTAACGTACAATCTATAAAATAACCCTCGTCAATCATATAAGTTTTATAAAGATTAACGGTTTCGTTTAACAAAACCGGAATATGTGGTATATTTATCATAATTTTTCTCCATTTTTTTGAACTTCTTGATATAATTGTATCAAAAAAGGGGCTTTTATTGGTTATCAAAACAATTAAAGACGAATATAAATTAACCGCTCAACTGTTATATGAAAAAAATATGTTAAATTTAGCGGTAGGTAGCATCTCTTTAAAAATAGAAAACGATAAAATGATTATAAACAACCAAAATAAATCGGTATATGAAGAAGATTTTTGTAAAATAGTGCATATTAATAAAAAAGATTTATCATGGAAAGAAACATCAAACGATATCGAAATACACGCAAGAATTTATAAAGACATCTCTTATGCCAAAACCGTTTTAAACGTGTTTCCTTTAAATATTATCACTTACTCATTGCAACATACTATGTTCAAACCCATTGATTATCAAGGTCAGCAAATCATAGACAAAGTAAAAATAATAGAAATAGGAGATATACAAAAGTGGGAGGAGAATAAAGAATTTATAATTACCAATCACCTAAAAGAAAAAAACATCGTAATAATAAGAGGTTTTGGAGTCTTTATCATAGCAAGAGATATAAAAGAAGCGATAAAAAAAGCCATTATTTTGGAAAATTCGGCTACAATACTTTTAAACAATCAACATTAAAGGAAAAAAATGGTAATTTTCGAACAAGACAACCTTGGAAGAACTATTCTGGAAATCGTAATAAAAAACAGTGGAAGTATATACACAAAAGAAGGAGTGGCTTATTTTTTAACACATCTTTTAAATACCAAAGGAACATTAAACAAAAAAGAAAAAATCTACTCTTTAATGGAAGAGGAGGCAATTGAGTTTCATTCAAGCGTAAATAAAGAGTTCTTAAGCGTTTCTATTAAATTTTTGAATGAAAAAGAGTTTAAAGCTAAAAAATTTTTAAAAGAACTTTTAACAAACCTAAATATCTCCGAAGAGTCTTTTGAAAAATCAAAAAAAGAGATTTTCGCAAAAATTCAAAACAAAAAAAATGATAACGACTACATAGCAAGTAAAAACCTCTTTAAAGCGATTTTTAAAAACACTCCTCTTGAAAAACCGACAATGGGAGAAGAGATAGAAAACTTAAATTTAAACGATATAAAAGAGTTTTATAAATCAGTTTTCGAAAAAGAGATTATCATCATAAACGGAGGAAAAAAAACCGATACAAAAGAGATTGAAACCCTTTTTAAAAACACTCCTTCAAAAGAACTTTTCTTTAGCCCGAAAAAAAGCGACAATGTAAAAGAGATAAAAAACGTAGAACAAAGTTATATCCACTTTGCCTCACCTTTTAACGTAGACTATAAAACCGAACTTCATCTTGCCAAAATTGCCGCTTTTATACTCGGTGCCGGAGGTTTTGGAAGTAGAATGATGGAAGAGATTAGAGTCAAAAGAGGCTACGCATACAGTGCTTACGCTACAAATTCATTCAAAAAAAGCTACAAAATCTTAAGTGGATACCTTCAAACAAAACTTGAAAACACAAAAGACGCATTAAGCTTGGTAAAAGAGCTTATCGACTCTTTCCAGGAAAAAGGAATCACTCAAGAAGAGTTAACTCAAGCAAAACAATTTTTAATAGGAAGCGAACCTTTAAGAAACGAAACACTCTCTCAAAGACTTTTAAAAAAATTTAACGAGCATTATTTAAATTTGGAAGAAAATTACTATGAAAAAGAGTTAAAATTGATTCAAAACACCACTTTAGACGAAGTAAACGCATTTATAAAAAAACATAAAGAAATTAAAGATATAACCTTTTCTATAGTTACGAAAGAGTAAAATGACAAAAGAGGATTTGGAAAAGCTAAAAAAAATAGGAGTAAAATCCCCTCTTGAACTTGCCTTAATAAAACCGAAAGAGTGGGAAGACAACTTCTTATACCCTTATATAACCTTTTCTCCTCAAGCATTTGAAGCCCAAGTATTGGAAATAAGAAAGTCAAAAGTTACAAGAGTTAAATTTTTCTTAAAAAACATCAACCAAATAATGTGGGGAGTCTTTTTTCAATTTAAAAAATGGCACGAAGGGGTCTTTAAAGAAGGAAATACCCTCTATATAAGAGGAGAAATAAGACAAAATCAGTTAATCCAACCAAAACCCATATCAAGAATAAACGAAATTACCCCTGTTTACAAAACACCACTTAATCAAAGGACCTTAAAATCCCTTATCAAAAAATACGTAACTTTAAATAATTTATCACAATTACCTCAAAATATAGCAACAAGACTCTTTTTTATGCATTTTCCAAGAAACAAAGAAGACATAAACGAAAAAGAGATAACCTATGCCCTCAAATGGGCTGAAATTTACAACCACTTAAAAAAACTATCCTTTAAAAAAAAGAGTTTTCCATCAATTCCCGTTCAATCCGACCCTAAAGAATTTATAAATGCCCTTCCTTTTAAACTTACAAACGACCAGTTAAAAGTAATAAAAGAGATTCAACAAGACATTTCAAAAAAGACTCAAGCAAGAAGAGTTATAATAGGAGATGTCGGAAGTGGAAAAACCATAGTAATGCTTGCAACTGCATTTATGGCAAAAAAATCGATTATTATGTGCCCTACTTCTATCTTAGCAAATCAAATATATGAAGAAGCAAACAAATTCCTTAAAAAATTTAATTTTAAAATTACACTTGTTACTCAAAAAAGTAAATTCAAAAAAGAAGATATCCAAACCTCAAACCTTCTAATAGGAACCCACGCACTTTTATATCAAAACCTACCCCGAGTAAACGTCATAATGGTAGACGAGCAACACAGATTCGGAACAAATCAAAGGGCTATGCTTGAAAAATTAACATCACAAGGAAATATACTGCCTCACTATTTCCAATTCAGTGCCACTCCCATTCCAAGAACCCAGGCACTGATTATGAGCAGTTTTGTTAATGTAAGCTTAATAAAAGAACTTCCCTTTAAAAAAGATATAAAAACTCAAATAATTTCAAAAGAGGACTTTAAAGACCTAATAAACCACATCCAAAATGAAATATCCAAAGGAAATCAAATAGTAATCGTTTATCCTTTAGTGGAAGAGTCAAAAAACTTCAAATACCAAAGCATAGAAGAAGGAAAGGATTTTTGGCTTAAATATTTCGATAAAGTCTACATAACCCACGGAAAAGACAAAAATAAAGAAGATATCTTAGTAGAATTTAGAGAAAAAGGAAATATCCTTATTACGACAACCGTAATTGAAGTGGGAATCTCTCTGCCAAAACTAACTACCATCGTAATAGTGGGAGCCGAAAGACTGGGATTAGCCACACTTCATCAATTAAGAGGAAGAGTCGGCAGATACGGTCAAAAAGGGTATTGCTTCTTATACACTCACGATAAAAACAATAAAAGATTAAAAGCCTTCGCTTCAACGCTTGACGGATTTAAAATAGCAGAACTTGATTTAGAGTTTAGAAAATCGGGTGATTTGCTTGACGGGAAAGCTCAAAGTGGAGAGAGCTTTAAATATTTCGATGAAGTAAGAGACCTCCATATTTTAGAAGAGGTAAAAAGATATCTTACTTCACATACTTCTTAAATAATTTGTCAAAATCCTCATTTTTTATTAACGAAAATGTTTTTGAATCAAGTTTAAACGCTATTCCGTATCTTAGATTATGTTTATTGTCTTTTGTTACTTCACAACGGTATTTAGGAAGTGCGGTTAAAAACTCTTTAGCTATAGTTGTAAAAGGTGCTATAACTTGTTTGGTAGTAAAATTAAAAGAATTTTCTAAATAATAAAAGGTCAAATAATCAAATTTTTTGTAATCTCCACTTTTATTTTCAAATTTCACTCTAAAATTTAATCTTTTTTTATAATTTGTATCATATTTAAAGTTAGAGACGATATTTAAATTAACTTTTTCAAATGATACGTCGTATTGAAGCAAAAAGTAAACATCCAAAAACATCTCTCTTCTTAAATATTTAGTATTATTTAAACTCCAGTAATTAAACCACTGACAACTTTTTCTCTCAATCTCAAAATATAAAGGTCCAAATTTAAAACTCCTACCATACCAGCTAAGACAAACTTTTTCACCTTTTACATTAATGTTAATATATTTAACAAATTTTTCAAGTAAAACTTTTTTTCATCTTCCGTTAACTCTCTATTTCCTATTACAATAAATTTTTGAGGAGAAGTTTTTAGAATTTTTGCTACTTTGCTTTTTATTTGAGACTCTTTTTTTAAAATAGAATTTATTTTAGTAGTTACTAAATTAACGATTTTTTCAGCTTCTTTTATTTTTTGAGGACTCACTTCGTCATAATAAGTAATATTAACTCCCATATATTTATTAAATTTCACTTTAATGCCGTCTTTTGAATATACAAACTCTCTGTAATGATTTTGAAGTACTTTACTTTTTGATAAATTTAAAACATCTTGATAAACATTTTCAGCTTCTCTTGGGTTTAAATTTTTATAATTTTCAACTTTTATTTTTTATACTCCCTCTTTACAACTTGAGGCTGACCGCAACCTATAAAATACCTCCCCCCACTATTAATAAAAACAGAAGTTTTCTCATTTTCAATTCTTTCTTAATTGATAGGTAATATCCCCTGCTCCAAAACCTATAATTAATCCGTTGTCATAAGATTTAATGATATTTTTTTGCTTATCAGTTAACATAATATTTTTACTTTGGGTTTTTACTTTTTCAGCAAAAATAGGCTCGTACTTAGAAAACAGCTTTTCGAAATCTATCTCCACCCTCTCTTCCCCGGCTTCCCATACCGGCAAAATAACAAGCTCGTCAACCCCCTCAAAACACTCCACAAAAGCATCCAGATTATCAATAGTACGCGAATATTTATGAGGCTGCCAAATTGCTATAATTTTCTCTATTCCGTTTAGCTTAGCAAAAGTCCTTACACTCTTTAGAGTAGCTTTTATTTCCGTAGGGTGATGACCGTAATCGTCAATTAAAATAAAATCATCCTCTTTTTGCAAAACATCAAAACGTTTTTTAATACCTCTATAGTTTTTAATATTTCTCTGAATTTCTTCTAAGGATATAAGCTCGTTTGCAGCTTCTATGGCAAGTAAAGCGTCTAAAACAAGATGTTCTCCAAATCCATATACTTCAAACTCAAACCCTCTGTATTCAAAAATAGTCTTAGGCTGATTCTCTTTTATTTCGTATCTTATGTTCTTAGCATCTTTTAAAAAGACTCTTTTTATATCCAAATCCAAGTTTTTAATAAACTCGTCATCTCCGTTTGCAACTCTAATTTGAGCCTTTTTTAAAAATTCTTTATAATGGGAATAAAACAGCTTTAAGTCGTGATTATAAAACTCCATATGTTCGGGTTCTGTGTTTGTTACGATAGAAATATAAGGGTTTGAGTCTATAAAACTTCCGTCACTCTCATCTGCTTCAAACACCAAACAATCACTTCCCGTGTATCTCATATTTGAGCCGAAATCTTTACTTTCCGCTCCTATTATAGCGTTTGTATCCGGCAAAATAGAAGCTAAAATGGCAGAAGTGGTACTTTTACCATGAGCCCCGCACACTGCCAATACTTTTTTATCGTTTACCACATAAGGTAAAAACTCTCTTCTGCTTAAAACCTTTATTCCTCTTTTTTTAGCTTCCACTATTTCCGGGTTATCAGGCTTAGCAACTGCCGTATGAACCACTATGTCTTGATTTGAAATATTACCGGCACTGTGAGGAATAAAAACTTTTATACCCTCTTTTTCTAATGCTTTAGTGATTTTTGTTTTTACAATATCACTCCCACTTACTATATGGGAGTTTTTTTTCATATATCTTGCAAGTCCACTAAGCCCAATCCCCCCTATTCCTACAAAATGTATTCTCAAGAGCTAAACTCCTCTTTAAATTTATCTCTGTATTTTTCTACAAGTACATCTATTTTATCGTCAAATTCGGTAAAAAACATATCTTTATAAACTTTATGCGTTTTTACATATTTTTCAAAGAATTCATCCAATCCAAGCCCTGCTAACATTCCTATTACGAACATACTAAACATCTCTTTAAGTTTTTTATCATCAACCAAATAAACCATATCATACCCCACTGCTTTTGCTTCATCTATTGCACTCTCATCCCAAAGTTCAAGCATATATTCAAACATAGCCCTAATTGCAGCGGCTTCCTCCGGATTATTTACATCAAGTGTTTTTTGATTTTCAATTTTTTCATTAATTAATTTAAAAGTCTCTTCCAAAATCCCTCTAAAAACTTCATTAATTTCTTCATCCCTGTTTTTATTCATCAACTCTTCTAATTTTTCATATTTTTTTACAATACTCATAACAACTCCTTTAATATTTTTAACGCTTCTTTTGTCTGATTTTCATCATATACAAGGGCAATTCTTACATATCCGATTCCTGCCCCTCTTCTACCCATAAAGCGTCCGGGCATTACTTTAACACCTCTTTTATAAGCTTCTTTTGTAAATTCTATATCATCATCTACCTCAAGCCATATATAAAAGGTGACTTTTGGAATATCAACTCCCAAAATCTCTTTTGCAATTTCAAAGTTTTTCTTATAAGCTTTTCTAAACTCATCTACGTGAAAATCCTCACTCCACGCCTTTGCAGCAGCATACTGCAAAGGAAGAGGGGAAGCACACCCCACATACGTTCTAAACTGAAGATAATTTTTAAGTATATTTCTATCTCCTGCAATATACCCACTTCTAAGCCCGGGGGCTGAACTTCTTTTTGAAATTGAATTTATTGCAAGTATATTTTTAAACTCTTTATTCCCTACATTTATTGAAGCCTCTAAAATACTTGGAGGTTTTTCATCAAAATATAACTCACTGTAACACTCGTCACTTAAAATTACAATATCTTTTTTTAGGGCGTATTCCACCCATTCACTAAGCTCATCCAAACTCATAACACTCGCTGTAGGATTGTTTGGAGAGTTTAAAATAATAAAATCTTCATCTCCGTCAAGTTGAGATATATTGTTTTTAAAAGAATTCTTTTTTGTTAAAGGCATATATTTTACATTACTTCCGGCTGCAATTGCCGCACCTTCATATATCTGATAAAAAGGATTTGGAAAAGCCGTTTTTTTAGGTCTTAAAAAAAGTGAAAAATTAAACAAAACTTCTCTTGTACCGAATGTCGGTAAAAGCTCATCTTTTGTTAATTCAATACCGTATCTTCTTTTTACAAAACCCCTCTGTGATTCTTTTAAAACCTCCTCCCCGGCAGTTTTTGGATATTTGTTTAGATATTTAGAATTTTCGCATAAAGCCTCTTTTATAAAAGAAGGAGTCTCAAATTGAGGCTCTCCAATAGTTAGAGAATAAATTTTATCGCTACTAGGTTTTATATCTTTTAAAAGTTCGTTTAGTTTTTCAAAAGGATATTTCTCAAACATTTTATTCCTCTAATGCAAGTTCTATTTTGAAACCACTTTGAGATAGAACTTTTACTTTTATTTTATCTCCTACGTTAAAATCGCTAGGATTTTTTCCGTTTAACTTAGACTTGTGTAAAAGCCCCTCCACACCCGGAGCTATTTCAACAAACATTCCAAAATCAACTATTCTTTTTATTTCACCCTCAAGCACTTTTCCAACTTCAAATTCCGGAATTTTAGGTTTATCATCTTTACATACTACGTTAAGAATATAATCTTTGGCTCCGTTTAAAGATTCGTGGTCGTCTCCGTAGATTTTAACTTTTCCGGTTTCTCTATCAAGGTCTATAGTCACTCCGAATTTTGCGATAATCTCTTTTACGGTTTTACCCGCAGTTCCTATGATATCTATAATTTTTTCCGGTTCAACTTTAAAACTTACGGCTTTTGGCAAGATATCTTCGTTATATTTTATCTCTTTTGCTGCATTTTCCATTATCTCTAAAATAAACGCCCTAGCGTCTCTTGCCTGATAAAGAGCCTCTTTTAACACATCAAGAGAAATACCACCCAGTTTTATATCCATTTGCATTGCAGTAATTCCGTCAAACGTTCCTGCTACTTTAAAGTCCATATCTCCGTCGTGGTCTTCAAGTCCCATAATATCAGTTAAAATCGCATATCTATTACCTTCTGTAATAAGCCCCATCGCAATACCGGCCGCCATTTTAAGAAGAGGCACTTTTGCAGCTTTTAAAGCAAGTGAACTCGCACAAACAGTCGCCATTGAAGAACTTCCGTTACTCTCAAGTATTTCACTTACAACCCTTACCGTTTCATCAAATTCCGGGTCAAGCAAAGGTTCTATCGCTCTTTTTGCAAGGTTTCCGTGACCTAGTTCGCGTCTGCTTGGAGGTCCAAGTCTCTCGGCTTCACCTACACTAAATGAAGGGAAGTTATAGTGAAGCATAAATTTTTCAAGTTTTTCTTCTTTATCGGTTAAGTTACCGTAAACCTGGGCATCCATATCTCCACCACGGGTTGCAACTGCCAGTGCTTGAGTCTGACCTCTTGTAAACAGACAACTTCCGTGTGCCCTTGGAAGTAGATTCGTTTCTATAGTAATAGGTCTGATTTCATCAAGTTTTCTCCCATCAGCCCTAACTCCCTCATCTAAAATCATACTCCTTACAATTTCTCTTTTTACCTGTTTAACGGCTTTTAAGATGTTTTCAAACTCATCTTCGTTTATACTCTTAGCTATTTTTCTAGCAAACTGTTTTAATAAATAATCTCTTTCACTTTTGCTTAAGTGTTTGATAATCTCTCTTAATTCATCCGAATATTTTTCTTTAATTAATTTAACGTATTCGCTAATATCCGCTTCTTTTTTTTCTTCAAATTCAATAGGTTCTTTTTTAAACTCTTTAAGAGCATCTTCATAAACACTCGCACCCTCTTTTATAGCCTCTTGAACTTTTGTTAAAATTTCTATAAGTTCATCTTCTTTTATTTCGTTAATCTTATATTTAACCAACGTATTCTCCACCGGTGCCCCGTCTAATAACACATCATCAACCGGGATAACCTCAACTTCTTCCTGTCCTTGAGCCGCAAACTCTATCATTAAAAGTTCGTCTTTGGTACCTGTAACAAAAAGATTAAAATCCCCTTCTTCAAGTTGAGAGAGTGTAGGATTTATAATAAGCTCTCCGTTAATTCTAGTAGCCCTTACTCCATATACCATTTTAGCAAAAGGAAGTTCACTCAAATACATACACGCCGCAGCGGCATTCATAGCAGCCGTTTGCAAGTCACTGTTTTCATCGGCACTTAAAGCCATAACGGTCATTACGGTATTGTATCCGTACTCTTTAGGAAAAAGCGGTCTAAGACTTCTATCTACAATTCTTGCCGTTAACGTTTCAAAATCTCCGGGTTTTTGCTCCCTTTTTACAAATCCGGCCGGAATTTTCCCTACCGCATACGCTTTTTCCACATACTGAACTACAAAAGGAACAAAATCCTCTTCCACAAGCTCATCCGGATTATAAGTTAAAGTAGCAAGCATTACGGTATTTCCGTCTTCAAACCACACAGAAGACGCAGCCTGTTTCGCTACTTTATTTAAAACAAATTTTTGTTTTCGATTGTTTACGTTTACTACTACTTCACAACTCATTATTTCTCCTTAAAATAAAAATCTGTATCAATGAAATCCTCTATTTCATAAACAAAGAAGGTATTATCAACTAATTTTTCAACTACCTTAGCCGTTTCTTTCGCAATAACCGGTATAGCTAAGTTTATACTAGCGGCTTTTTTCGAAATACAGCTTTTAATAGCACATAAAAGAGTAAGACCGGTATTAGCCCCTTCGTCTACTAATAAAACATTTCTATTGTGTAATGAAATTATACTCTCTCCACCACGAAATTTATATACATTTTGCAAAATTTTTTCCTCATAAACCCTTTCAGCCTCAGAAAATATATAATCATCCGTTATCTCAAAAGATTCTACAAGTTCTTCTATCAAAATATAATCCTTAGTCTCACTAATAGCAGCTAAAGAAGTTTCTTTATTCTCCGGAGATTTTATCTCTTCTATAAATAAAAAATCCCCTTCTAAAAATCCGCCTCTAATTCCTATTTCCCTAGCGTAAAAGTTTCCGTTTTCACTTATACTTAATACAATAACATCCTCCATTTTAGAAAAATCTATAATATCTAAAAGTTTATTTAAAGCTTCTTCTTTATTTGCAAATTGTTTCATCATCAAACCTTAAAGTTTTTTAAAAATTCTCCCGGATACTGTCTTTTTATCTCATCTTCAGAAAAACTGAACCTGTAATTTTTAATATACTCTTTTAAAATTTCATACGCCCTGTTTATCTTTGTAATTTTATCATTTTTTTGTGAAATATCGGGATGATATTTTTTTACCAGTTTTTTATACTTATTAGTTATTTCCTCAAATGTACTCAAAGGGGCTATTCCCAAAACTTCACAAGCCCACTTTATTTCATCTATTTTAGAAACGATGTCGCACCTCCGCTAAGAATTGTTTTTAAGTCGTTATCCTTAAACTTAACACCAACTCCCAAGAAAAACGTCCTGGCATTTACATTTAAAATATTATCGACCCCACCTATTAATTGAATATGTTTTAAAAACGTATAAGCGGCTTTTAAATCCAAATGAGGGTTATTTCCTCTTACGTCGTTAATTGCATTAAAGTCATATATATCCCCACTAAACACCAACCTGTCTTGTTTTATAAAATAATCAAATCCTAAACCTCCCGTATTTTGAATAATACCTCCTCTTAACATTAAATTATCAAATCTTTTTCCGTATTCTGCACTTATATAAACCTTGTCTTCCTGATGGTTTTTGTCTATATTGGCAAGATTTGTATAATCTTTTGTACTTGTAATTCCCAAAATATAATATTTAGTAGGAACCGGCAAGTAAGCTATATAGGCACTAGTTTTAAAATAATCGTCTTTTAGCATATAGTTACTTTGAATATCCACTAAAATCTGACTTTTGGTTAAAGCCCCCAAGTAATTATCAAGTTTCTTAAAGCTATCTCCTCCTCTAGCAAAAAAATATTCGGCTTTTTTTATAGCTTTTTTTAAAGAATCGTTATTTTCGGTTAAAATATCGTTAGCATTTCTTCCCAAAGAAGTATATTCTTTTAAAAGAGGTTTTAACTCCGAATTAAGAATTAAACCGACTTTGTTAAGTTTCGTAAATAAAGAATCCGTTTTATTTAAAATCGAAGGAAGTTTCTTATTAACATTCATTCCTATTTTTTTATATTCATATAAAGTATCGTTTGCATTTTTAAGCAATTTAGGCAATTTAACATTCAAATTGTTTAAAACCTTTTTTAAATAAATAGAAGAATCTTTAATATTAGATACCGTCTCTTTCAAATCGTTTAAAGATTTTTTATCCAATAATTTATTAGCTTTTCTCATAAACACGCGAAAATCGTTTACGGCTTCATTAAAATTATTCATAACATCATCCAGCGAAGCTACTTTTAAATATTTGGTAAGTTCTCCTTTAGGCTGTAAATAAACTTCACTATTACCTGGTATGATTTTTACATATCTTCCGCCTAAAAAATTATCCTGAGTCAACGTAACAAGAGAATCACTTGGAATTTCCACACCTTTTTGAATAAACAATTTAAGTTTTACCCCATCTCTTACTAAACTCAAATCCTCAACATCCCCTACAATCACCCCTTTCATTTTTACTTTGGCTTTTTTGTTAAGGCCACTTGCGTCATTTACAACGGCATAGATGTAATAACCTTTTTTATTAAAATTTTGTAAACTGTTAACCTGAAATGTAAGAAACATCAAAGAAACCAATCCTAAGAATATAAAAATT
The DNA here is from genome assembly GCA_039831155.1 of Nautiliaceae bacterium. GTDB lineage: Bacteria > Campylobacterota > Campylobacteria > Campylobacterales > Nautiliaceae > Nautilia. Next base: position 281,381 of record JBDONT010000043.1, read on the forward strand.
CCTACTTTTATTTCAGTTTTCATTCTTTTCCTTTAAATATAAAAGTTTGATTAACACCTCCAATAGGTACAAGTTCTATACTAAAAGAAACCATATTGTCTTTTCTATAAAAAATACCACTCTCTTTTAATACCGGTATTCTTGACTGTTTAAAACTAACATTATATCTCCAACACTTCTTATTTAATTTAACGCCTATTAACCAGTATTTTACGTATTTGTTTTCTATGTCATAACTGTGCGAAAAATAGATATTTTTAAAAGAATTTATATTATACCCTAAATTTGTAATAATCGTACGGGAAGAGCTTTTTCTGTAAATATGGTTAACAGAGGCAGAGAAAGGGGCTTTTGAATAAGAAATTTTAAAGTTATTATAATTTACATCTTTTTCTTCCAACGAATATCTGTTATTTTCAGAAATAGAAAAATTGCCTATTTTAATATTTAAAATATTTTCCAAATCCGAATATTTTTTAAGTTTTAAGTAATAAGTTTCGTTTAATGTATGTGTTAAACTGAAAGTTTCATTCTCAAAAATCTGAAACAGATTAAAATTAACATAATCCTGTAAATTCGGAACACTGATTAAATCAGAGTATATCTCTGATTTGGTATAATTTTTTAAATTAAAAGTTAAAGACGGATTTATAATATGAATCGAGTTACTTTTTTTCCTCACTAAAGAGTCATAAAATTTTATTTGGGTAGAAAGACTCATATATCTTGAACGGTTTGAATCTTCCTGATAATAAAACCCGTATCCTCCGTCAAAAAGTTCTGTAACTTTTACTTTTAAATAATCATCAAAAAAACTCCAATAATAAGAAACCGGAAGTAAAATATCACCGACTAAATAGTTCGAACCCTTTTTCCTGTAATAATTGTAAACATTTAAATCATAAGAAGTTAAAAAGCCTTTTGTCTTAGATAACAACCTATGCAGATTCAATTGAGGCAAAATCTGCCAAGTATCATCATTATTTATTTTTGAAGTATCTATAAAATATTTAAAATAAACTCCATAAAGCATAATGGGTGTCGGATAAATGTAGTTAATATTAGAAGTTATAATTTTATCTGACAAATAAGCCGTATCAAAACGGTAATTATAAGCATCCAAATAAAAATAATCCACATCGTTTGCATATTTTAAATTAACATACAAAGAGTCCGGGTTAAAAATAAGAGAATTTTTTTCATAAAAAACAGTATAACCGTAATGTTTCCGATGGGCTAAATTGTTTTTTTCATAATATTTCGTGTAATCTTTAAAATACCCACCTTTTATATATCCGTTTGAATGTGGAGAGTCTACAAACCTAAAAGTCGCATAAACCCCTCTTCCTCTTAAATTACGCACAGTAGGAGTAATTTCCAAATCTGTATTAATAGAAGTTACGAAATAGATAGGTTGGGAATATAAAACTCCCTCATTACTTGAATAACCTACATAAGGTTTTAAAAGTCCACTTCTTCTTGTTTTATCAAAATTCAAATAAAGATAAGGAAGATAAAAAACCGGAACTTTATTAATAATTAAAACAAGGTTATAAAGCCTTAAAGATTTATCCTTTTTATTGTAATCGGCCTTGGAAACTTTCATATACCAATCCGAGTTTTTAACGCAACACGTTGAAAAATAGCTTTTTTTAAAATGTATAATATCATTTAAAGAGTGGGCATAATTGGCAATAATCCACCCTTGCATATTAAAGTCGTAAAAAAAGACGTCTTTTAAGGTAATATCTTTTGAAGAGTAAGCAATTAAAGAATCTGCAGAAATCACAGACTGATTTTTTCTATAAATGAAAACCTTATCTTTTAAAATAATTTTTCTTTTATTTAATACCACCCCTTCTTTTGCTTGAATAATAGCGTCTTTATAAAAGATAATAGGATTAAATAAAATAATTTTATTTTTTTTATCAACTGCTTTAGTACCCAGTATTTTTGTTTGAGCAAACAAAAAAGAGGCAAAAAAAATTAAAAAGCTAATCCTCAATAACAACGCATTTCCCTACAATATCGTGAATTGCCCTATTAAGTGGGTCAAATATCGCATAAGCCATCCCCATATAAAAAAACATTTCATCGAAATTTCTTACAAAACTTCTCAAAAATGCCCTCAAATGAGAAGGATTATCAAGAGTCTCAATATCCACAACCCTTATTTTGGTAACCATTTTACCGATTGTTTTGCCGTATAATGCTACAAAAATCCAATGATAAATAGTATAAGCTATAAATATAAAACCAAAAAGTTTATCAACTAAAATCATCATTTCTTCTCATGTTTTCGCATTGGCAAAAGAGTTGAAAAAGCAATTACAATTAAAATCGAAATAAGCATATCGTCAATCGTCATCGCTATGATTCTTTTAGAAAGAGAGGCTACTTTTAGCTCTTCTCTTTCTAGTTTTGTAATAATATCTTCCATTACTTCTCCAAAGCTTGATATGCTATGTCACGTCTATACTTTTTACCATCAAAATGAACTCTATCTACAATCTTATAAGCCTCATCTCTTGCCTCTTTTACATCTTTTCCAAACCCGACACAAACTAAAACTCTCCCACCTGTTGCCATTAATTTTCCGTCAATCTTTTTAACTCCTGCATATGCTATATATCCATTACAATCACTTAAATCATCTACTTTAATTTCAGCTGGTTCACTACTTGAATATGGATAATTTTTGCTTGCACAAACAACTCCTACTGCTACCATATCTTTTATTTTTACATCAATTTTATCAAGCTGTTTTGTAGAGGCGTTTTTAAACATGTCATATAAACTACTATCAATTAAAGCCATAAGCTCTTCACACTCTGGGTCTCCAAATCTTACATTATATTCAAGCACATATGGCTCATTATCTACAATCATAAGTCCTATAAACAATACTCCCTCAAACGGAGCCCCTTCTTTTTGCATTCCTTTTAGAGTTGGACGAATAATTTTTTCTTTTACTTTCTCATATAGTTCATCATTTACAAGAGGAGTTGGTGCATATGCTCCCATCCCTCCTGTATTTGGTCCTTTATCTCCATCAAGAAGTCTTTTGTGGTCTTGGGCTGCTGGAAGCAAAATAAAATCCTCGCCATCACAAATTGCAAACATACTAAGCTCATACCCATCTAAAAACTCTTCTACAATTACTCTCTTACCGGCATCTCCAAACATCTCACCACTAAGCATCCCATCAACCGCTTTTTTAGCATCTTCTTTACTTTCAGCAATAATCACCCCTTTTCCTGCACAAAGCCCATCAGCCTTTACAACAATTGGAGTCTTTTTGCACTCATCTATAAATTTATACGCTTCTTCTTTATTTGAAGTTTCAATATATTTTGCAGTAGGGATATTATATTTTTTTAAAAAGTTTTTCATATAAACTTTACTACCTTCAAGCTGTGCAGCCTCTTTGCTCGGACCAAAAATTGTAAGCCCCTCTTCTTTAAAAACATCAACTATTCCCTTAACCAACGGGTCTTCCGGACCAACAATTGTAAGGTCGATACTGTTTTCTTTTGCCCACTTTGCCAATTCTTTAAAATCTTTTATATCAATATTTGTAGCAAACTCTTCTGTCGCTCCGTTTCCCGGTGCATAAAAAATTTCCGCTTCATCTTTTAAAAAATATCCGATACTATACTCTCTTCCACCACTTCCAACAATTAAAACTCTTTTCATTCTAGCCCTTTTTTACGAAATTATAACAAATTATTATCTTAAATGCTGACCTGTCACTATCGCATAAACAACCGGCCAAATTAACAATAAAATCATAAAAACTGCAAAAATGACAGCCCAGATATTCGGTTTTGCTTTTTGTTTTAAACACTCGATATCGGGTAAGTGAACTCCCCCGCATCTGTCAACATCGGTTGAAAATTTATTAAGGTATAAAAAATAGTAACAAAACCCACCAAGTATAGAGTTTATAACAACCATTCCCGGTAAATAAAAATACCCGACCATTAAAGAAATCAAAAGAACTGCAACAGCTTCCAAATAAGCCCTTCTGTATAAAAGATAAAACCACCCGAATAAAAATCCCCATAAATTAAATCTGGGCTTACAATCTCCCAAGCCGTCATCCCTTATAAGCTCCTCAAAAATCTTTTCATCTTTAGCAGTTAATTTAGGATAGATTTTTTTTAAAATATTTAAATACTTTTCTTTCATTTTTGACCTTTTTGAGCTGAAGTTTTGCAAAATTTAGTAAAATTATAATAAAAAAGGTAGCTTATGAGTATAAAAGTCCCAAAAAGTATAGATTTAAACGTAAAAAACTCCGAAAGTGTAGGAAGAATTGCCACTGCTTCAAAAAATGGGGGAGTTGAGGCGGCTTTAATGATACCTCATCATAAACCAATCTACGACAAGCTCCACTTAGCTTACAACCTAAAAAGGGCTAATGAAGAGAATTTCAAACTCTTAGTGGCGATAGAAGGAATACACGAAAACAGATTATCTGATATCTCCATATTAAAAAACAAAGGTGCAAGTGCAATTTATATAAATTCCGACGAAGATATGAACTTAATTAAAAGAGTCTTTGAGTATGCAGAGTTTTTGGATATCCCTATTTTCGTAAACTGCAACAACAAAGCTTTAAGCAGTGGGGTAATGAATGACAGTGAAATAGCCTACTCTTTAGGTGTAAGTGGAATTCCATCTTATGCAGAGAGTATAGAAGTGGCAAAAATATACGAACTCTCAAAACACTTTAAGGCAAAAGTGGTATTCCAAAGCATCACTACAAAAGAGTCCCTTGAAATCCTTAAAAACAAATCTTCCAATATCTTCATAGACGTATGTATAGACAATCTCTATTTTAGCGATGAAAATTTAAAAGAGTTTAACTCTTTATTCAAAACTTTTCCACCTCTTAGAAGCGAAGAAGATAAAGAAGCCTTATTAAAAGCCTGCGAAGACGAAACAGTGGATTTTATATCCTCAAACCATATAGCCACAAATCAAAAAGACGTCCCTTTAGAAGAAGCGGAGTTTGGAATAAGCAAACTAGATATCTTTACCCAACTTGCATACTCACTTCCTCTAAACCCTAAAACGATTACAAAGCTCATATCAACAAACCCGGCAAAACTGTTTAATATCCAAATAAAAGAGTATATTACCCTGGAAGAAGGGGAATTTGAAGTTTCTCTTCAAAACTTCGCAAGCAAAGGCAAAAACTCTCCTTATAAAAAACTAAAATATCAAATAGTTTAGTCTAAATAGCTAAAATTTTCTTATCTATCTCATTTGCTTCTTCTTCTCTTTTTGATATAATATATAAAATCAAAGGAGCTCTTATGAACTACTATCAACCGATTGATAACAAAATAAAATGTCTTCTTTGTCGCCACCACTGCTTACTTAAAAATGAACAAGTAGGTATTTGTGGCGTCAATATAAATAAAAACGGAAAACTTGTAAATTTAGTATACGGACACCCAAGTTCAATAAATGTCGACCCTATCGAAAAAAAACCTTTATTTCACTTTTTACCAAATACCTCTGTTTTATCTTTTGGAACTGTCGGGTGCAACTTTAAATGTCCTTTTTGCCAAAACTGGCGAATAGCCCACACAAATAAAGTAAATGAATCCGTTTATGTAAGTCCGGAAGAGATGGTAGCACTTGCCCTAAAATATAACTCAAAATCTATCGCATATACCTATAACGAACCGAGCATCTTTTACCCTTATGCAAGAGATGTGGGAATACTTGCAAAAAAAGCCGGGCTTAAAAACGTATTTGTAACAAACGGATTTGAGAGTGTATATGAGATTGAAGATATGAAAGAATGGGTGGACGCTTGCAATGTAGATTTAAAAAGCTTTAAACCTGAATATTACAAAAAAGTGCTAAAAGGAAGACTTGAATATGTACTTGATACTATTAAAAGATTAAATGAAGTTGGAATCTGGCAAGAGATTACAACATTAGTAGTCCCGGGAGATAACGACAGCGATGAAGAGTTAACTCAAATTGCGGAGTTTATTGCAAGCGTAAATAAAAATATACCTTGGCATATAACACGATTTCACCCGGATTATGAAATGCAAGACAAACCGCCAACTCCAATGGAAACTATGATAAAAGCATATGAAATTGGGAAAAAAGCCGGACTTAAATATGTATATCTTGGAAATGTGGCACTGCCTGTTGTAACACACTGCCCTACTTGTAATGAAGAGCTTATAGTTCGCTCAATCTATAGAGTTGAGAAAAATATCTTAAAAGTAAAAGAAGACAAAGGACACTGCCCTAAATGTAACACTGAAATAAAAGGAGTATGGAAATGAGAAAAGCAATGTTTAAAGAGTGGTATGGAGATAGTTGTGAAGCGGTTGAGAATTATATAGCTCATTTTAATAAAATAATAGATGAAAATGTAGATAAAAATAAAGCCGAAGAAATTTTCAGTTTAAAACCAAAAGCCCTAATCGTTCCTCACGCCGGATGGGTATACAGCGGATTTACTGCAAATTTTGCATATAGAATAGCAACCGATAAAGCTCAAAAAATAGCCGTAATAGGACCTTCTCATAAATTTGCATTTGACGGAATTAGCATAACATTGGAAGACGAATACGAAACCCCTTGTGGAAATTTAAAAATAGACACTTCTCTTGCAAAAGAGTTAATAGAAAAATTTGACGTTCAAAACTTAGAATACGTCCATACCGAACACTCGACTGAAGTTCAAATGCCTTTTATCAAACACTATTTTAAAAACCCTCAAGTAATAGAACTTATCTACTCAAACTATTCGCCTTTTAAATTAAAAGAAATAATCAATTATTTACTATCAAAAAACGTTGTAATAATTATAAGCAGTGATTTAAGCCATTATTACGATTTAGAAACGGCTAAAGCTTTAGATGCAAACTGTCTAGAAGCGGTAATAAATGAAGAAACGGAGTTTTTAAAAAATTGCGAAGCCTGTGGAAAAATAGGAATAGAAGCAATTATTTTAAGTGCGAAGGAAAAACAATTAACTCCTTTTATAGTGGATTATAGAACAAGTGCCGAAATAAACAAAGACACAAAACAAGTCGTAGGATATATGAGTGCAATTTTTATTTAATATAATTTTTTGTTATAATTATATCCGTTAACTTCCCAAAAAAGGAGGTAGTATGGCTAGAGGAAAATTCAAAATGAAAAGAAAAAGAAGAAGAGTTTTATATTCAAAATAAGCTTCTTTTTTTCTTTCTATAAAACCAAAAAGGCTTTTAAAAAGATTTAATTATTTTACTTGCTAGTCCTAAATCTATATTACCTCTTTGTTTAAGTCTTTTCATAATTTCACCCATATTTTTACCACCGATTTCATCGATAATATCTTTTATAATTTTAGCAGTTTCTTCTTCGCTTAACATTTTCGGTAAGAAACTCTCATATATTTCAAGCTCTTTTTTAGCTTCTTCAATTCCCGCCTCAATTGATTCTTTTGCCATCTTAGCAAGTTTTTTTGCAGCTTCTTCAATTATTTTTTCATCAACTTCAACACCTTTTTCTTTTGCTATTTTTTGAGCTGTATCCACTAACATCATTAAAGCATTTGCTTTTGTTTTATCTTCTTTTTTTGCTTTCATCATCATTTTTTTAAGTTCAAGTAGTGTCATTTTATCTCCTTTTGTTTTATTTTCCTACACAAAAACTGCTAAACATCTTATCAAGCATTTCATCATACTCAAAAGGTTTAGTAATTTCACTAATAGCTTTTATAGCGTCTTGAATATGATAACTAAACAGTTCAAGCTCACCCGTTAATAAAAACTCTTTAGATTCTTTAATAGAATTTAAAGCCTTTTCAACGGCATAAATCTGACGCGTAGAAATTAAAATATGTTCATCTTCACTCGAATAACTATCCAAAATCTCTTCTAAGGCGTTTATAAGTTTGGAAATATCTTTTTTTGCAGAAATTTGGACTACCTTAAAACCTTCAAAAATAGATAAATCTATACTTATACCCTTATCAATTTTATTAACAACAACCAATATGTCTTTATCACTATTTTTAATAAGGTCTAAAATCTCTTTATCTTCTGTAGTAAATTCATTCGCGTCAAATACGGCTAATACTATATCAGCCTCATTCATTGCTTTTTTACTTCTCTCAACACCTATCTTTTCAATCTCATCACTAGCTTCTCTAATTCCTGCAGTGTCTATAATTCTTATTAAGTGTGAGCCTATTTGAATATCCTCTTCAATAGTGTCTCTTGTAGTACCGGCTATACTGCTTACTATTGCTCTTTGTTTATTAAGGAAAGAGTTTAATATCGAACTTTTCCCGACATTAGGTTTTCCTATTATAGCTATTTTATAGCCGCTAAGCATACCTTCTCTTCTTTTTGAAGCTTCAAGAATCTGTTTTAGAAGAGATTCTATCTTTTTTAGTCTCTCTTCTATTTCATATCCAAGCGTTTGAGGTAAATCCTCCTCTGCATAATCTATAAAAACTTCAGTATAAGCCATTATTTCAATTAATTTTTCCCTTACCTCATCTACAAATCTAGCCAAATCCCCGTCTAATTGTCTTGTTAAAAGTTTAGCACCTTCACGCGAACGGGTTTCAATTAATTTAGCTATGGCTTCGGCTTGAGAAGCGTCTATTTTTCCGTTTAAAAAAGCTCTTTTTGTAAATTCTCCAGGCATTGCAATTCTAGCCCCGTATTTTAAAAGAGTCTCAAGCAACACTTTGCTTACAATAACACCACCGTGACACTGAAACTCTACAATATCCTCACCCGTAAACGAATTAGGAGATTTAAAATAAATAACAAGCCCTATATCTATAAGTTCATCATTTTCATCATATAAACGACTTAAGGTAGCAACTCTTGGAGTAAGTTCTTTTTTGATTATCTTTTTTGCAATATCTAAAGCTTTACTACCTGAAACCCTGACTATAGAAATAGCTCCAACGCCGTTAGGCGTCGCTATCGCTGCTATTGTATCCATGTTTTTCACCTACCACTACGAATTTTTCTTTATTTCTCTCTTTAATAGCGACATATTTATCCGGAAACTCCCCTCTTAAAATCTCAAGAGCGATAAAAGCCAAAATTCCGTCAAAAGGTCTTGTTTTCCCATAACCTCTCTCTTTTACTTTTTCAATAAAAGGAGCCAAAAAGTTTCTTAACATCTCTTCTTGGGTTTTTAAAAATTCGGCAATTTCAAGCCTTACTTTATATCCGTACTTTTGATTAATCCAGTTATAAAGCATAAAGTTTAAAGCATTATATCTATAGCCTTCTTTACCTATAAGAAGAGCAGCATCTTCTCCGTCAATTTTGATAAAAATAGTATCTTCATTCCATTTTTTAACCTCAAACGTATCGACATTAAAACAAGAAGAAGAGAAAAGCTGTTTTAGACCATCTTTAACTTCATTAATTACATCCTCTATATTTTTTTGAATATTTTCATTTACTTCTATTATCGCGTTTTTGGCAAAAAGCCCTAAAAAACCTTTTGAAGGATGTTGAAGAATCTTTACGTCCAAATCTGTAACAGAACAGTTAAGACGTTTAGCCGCCTCAAAATAAGCTTCATCCAACGTCTTAGCCTCTATTCTCATTTTTTTGCCTTTTTTGATTCCATAATTTTATTAATCAGCCATTGTTGAGCTATTGACAATACGTTGTTTGTTGTCCAATAAAGCACAAGACCTGCCGGGAATGTAGCCATCATTACCGTAAAGATTAAAGGTAAAAACTTAAATACTTTCTCCTGCATAGGGTCTTGGAAATTTGTAGGAGTTAATTTTTGATGAATATACATCGTAATACCCATTAAAATAGGCAATATAAAATAAGGGTCCATACCGCTTAAATCGTGAATCCATAAAAATGAAGCCCCTTTAAGCTCAATAGCATATAAAAGCAATTTATAAATACCGTAAAATATAGGTATTTGTAAAAGCAAAGGCAAACATCCTCCAAGTGGGTTTGCTCCGTGTTCTTTATAAAGTTTCATCATATGCATTTGTAATTTTTGAGGGTCTTTTTTATATCTCTCTTGAATCTCTTTCATTTTCGGAGCAAGTTCTTTTAATTTGTACATACTCACCATTCCCTTATAAGTTAAAGGGAAAAGAATGATTCTTACCAAAATAACAAGTAAAATAATAGCAACTCCCCAGTTTCCTACCATTTTATAAAACCAGTCAAGCAAGAAAAAGAGGTTTTTAGCAAAGAATGTTCCAACTCCGTATTGAACCACATCTACCAACTCTTTATTTATAGAAGCCAAAGTATCTACGAATTTAGGTCCTATATAACCCGTAAACTCACTGTTGGTTGATTGTTGAATATATACAACCGGATTTTCTTCTTTATCCGGAGTAACTACAACGCTAAAAGGCTTTTTAGAAAATAGAAGTATAGTATAATATCTGTCAAATCCTGCTGCAAAAATTGCATTAGGAATTGTTTGTGGTTTTGCGTCCGAATCTTCTATGATAGACAAAGTCCCATCGGATTTTTTTATTACAACTCCGTGAATCGTAAGATTATCTATAGAAACATTCGGTCTATATCCGGGTGAAACATAATAAACTGTAGGAGTTGAAAGATTAATTTTTACATCATAATGCCCGTCCGGATAAAATGTAATCACTTTAGTTAAAGTAATGTTATTTAGTTTTTGAGTTAAAGTTACGCTGTTTGGTTTTGTAACGTCTATTTTTGTTTTATCTGCCACAACCGGTGTTGAGAACGCCAGTTTATTTAGCTTTTCATCCTGGAATCTAACTTCTAAAGGTTTAGGAAGTTTTGGATTTACAAGTTCTAAATGTTTCCCGTCTTTATTAAATTTATTCTGTTTTAAAACAAAACTGCTTATTCTTCCTAGTGAATCTATTTTAGCCTCATAATTTTTAGATTCTACCACACAAACAGTAGAAGTTTTCATTTGAGATTTATTTGATATTGTCTTTGTATTTTTAGAAGCACTTACAGTTGTTTTATTCTGTTCTACCATTTGAGTTTGAGGTGCCAATACAAAATAATCATATGCAAAGAAAAACGCAAACGATATAACAGTCGCTATAATAATTCTTCTTAATTGTCCGTTATTGTCCATTTTCTGCCTTTATTACTATATATTCTTCTTTTTTGTCAGTTGGTATAAACCAATATTTTATTTTTGCTTTTTTATAAGTATAATGTGTTATTTTATTTTTAACTACCGGAAAATCTATTCCCCCTCTAAAAAGTTGGTTACAAGACAAGATTCTTTTGGTTGTCTTTAGTATGGCTCTTATTAAACTGTCGTGTTTAAACTCTAAAAGAGCATACTCCGAACAACTGGGATAATATCTGCAATTATTCCCTAACATCGGACTTATAAAAAGCTGATAAAATCTAATTAATTTTACAAATAAGTTTTTCAAGTTCATTTCGAACTTCTTTAAAATCAATTTCGGAAATATCCTTTTTTACAACTATAGCAAAACTACCTACACTTAAAAGTTCTTTGGCTAAGTGTCTTACTCTTCTTTTTATTTTATTTCTTACAACAGCTTTTTTGGAAATTTTTTTAGATACGACAGGTGATATTTTTAGTGATTGGGAAGGAAGATAAAAAATTAAAAAGTACTTATTACTTACTCTCTTCCCTTTTTTTAATACGTGCTTAATTTCTTTACTGTTAAGGCTTAAACTGCTAATCTTTTTCTACCTTTAGCTCTTCTTCTAGCTAGTACTTTTCTTCCGTTTTTAGTTTTCATTCTAGCTCTAAATCCGTGAGTTCTTTTTCTTCTGATTTTGCTTGGTTGATATGTTCTTTTCATCTATACTCCTTTTTTTGGACGAAATTTTAGCACAATTTTTAATATAATCCTAATTTTCCGTCTTTTCTTCTATAAATTACTCTTTTTTCACCTTCAGTATCTCTAAATACCATAAAATAAAGCCCGGATTTTTTAAACTCTTCTACTGCTTCTTCAATACTCAAAGGTTTTTCAACATCAAGAGGCATTTCGATTATTTCATCTTCTTGGGTTTCTGTTACCAAATCTATTATTTTATCTTTTTTATGATGGTCAACTTTTTTATCGTGATATCTTCTTAAGAGTTTTTCTAATTTATCTTTTGCTTTATCAAGTGCCGCATACATATCTTTATCTTTATAATGAACTACAACCGTTCCTTTTTCCGGCACATTCATAATAATTTCTACCGTAAAGAAATCTCTTTTATCTTTATCTACAGTTACATCTGCGTGTAAAATTCCTAAATTGTATTTTTCTATTTCGTTTACCACTCTTGAAATATGGTCTTTCATCGCTTCTGTTAATTCTACGTGTCTTCCGACAATTGTAACATTCATAGGACTCCTTTTTATTAAAATCGTTTTATTATAACATAAAACTTTAAGGATTTTGCAAAGTAACTCTTACTTTTCTTATATGAAAGTTTGAATTTTTAGATGTAACAGTTACATAAATCAATACGCTTCCGTTAGTATCTTTAGTGGAAATATGAGAACACTTACATCCGCTCCATTTAGAAGAAGAACAATCATCAGTGGTAAAATAGTGATAAGTGATATTTACATCAAAAAAATTATCTCCTCCGGTGTAATTAATGGAATTTAAACACCCATCGCTAAAATCGTGCCCTTGTAAAGCCAAGATAGCGTATTCGGTAGCACTTCTTAACATTAAATCGGCTCTCGTAGATACGAAACTTCTACTTGTATTACTTACCGTAGCGGCACTAAATTGCAATATTAAATATCCTATCACGGACATTATTACCATAAAAACAATACTAACAAGTAAACTGAAAGATTTTCTCAAAAGACCACCTTTTCTTTACAAATCGTTAAATTATAATCATTAAATTTTACCTTCGGAGAAGAAATGCACATATAAATTCTAAGTATTCCTCCCTCCTCTTTAAATTTAAATTGAGTTACATGAGAAGCTAATACCGAAACATTACCGTCCATATAATTTTGATGATTCCAAGGAAAATAATTAAATCTTAACGTCACATTATAATCATTATATTTTGGAATATAAACCGGTACTACAGCCATAGCCCCTCTTACTAAATAATACCCTTCGTAAACCGTAGAAGAGTTAGATTCACTAAAGGCTTTTAAATTGAGTCTGGTATCGTTAATTTCGGTAATTTTAAAAACCCTGGTAATATTTGTATCATAATAGCCATACGAAGTGTTTATATCACTAAAATCACCTCTTCCATCACTACCACTAAAAACTAAAGTCGTAATATTTGAATCAAACACATTCACATATCCAGGTAGTCCCCATCTTTGAGAGTAATTTCCGTCTATATACTGAACAATTGTAAAATTACTATCGGGGGTAGAAATATTATACTCATCTCCTCCAGAAACGTTTGTTTCTTTTAAATCGACAAATCCGCTCCATCCCGGTTGTACATAACCTTTCTTATCATCCCACCACATTCCTTTTTTAGAATAAGAAGAAACGTAAAGCCATTCTAAAACGGGATATTTATCGCTATTAGCACTAAGCCCTATTCTACTTATAGAAATAAAATTTTTATTTCCGTTGTATAAACAACTATCGGAACTTGCGGAATTGGTATTCGAAGCGTTACACTCTACGGCTATCACACTATTTTTTATTCTATTTCTTAATTTAGCCGCTAAAATATTTAAAACGTTATCAGTTTCAACAGATAATTTACTCAATTCTCTTGAAACTATATAATCTTTATATACCCTTTGTAAAATCTCTACCGAAATAACACCCAACATTCCCATAATGATAATAACCACTATTAACTCGAATAAAGTAAAAGCTTTCTTCATCTTGAAATTTCCTCTAATGATAAAAATTTACTAGCACCTATATTTGAAGTCGGATATCTTAAAGTAACATTCACATCCCCAACTTCTGCCCATACGGTAATTAGTTTTATATTGGTTAAAGCGTTTACTTTTGTATAATTTAAATTAAAATCGGTGATGTTATTATCCGAATAAGTAGCGTTATCATTGATATAATAAACGTCTACGTGCAGTTTAACGTTATTTCCTGAAATCTCTTCCGTATATCCGTTAAAATCATCAATATCATCATATGTGGAAGTGTCTCCGCTTATCTCTCCACTATCAAGCCCAATCTTTGAAACTGTATCGTTACATCCGCTTCTGTAGATATTGTTATCGATTTGGGTTTTACCTATCCTGCTGTAAAGACTTGTATATTTAGAAGAGTAGTTATTGTAAAGTTCATCATCTCCACCGCTTGCGTTTAAATCTTTATAAAAGTTATCTTTAATAGTATTATTTTCATCAAAATATCTGGAGTTTATTAAAGAAAGCATAGAAAACTCTTGAAAAAACGCTTCTTGAGCCAATGCGACTCTATTAGAAGCCGTCATACTTTGAAAAATAAAAGGAAAAGAACTCATTACAATTGCTAAAATCACAATTGAAATTAATAATTCGATTAAAGTAAATCCTTTAAATGTTTTTGGACTTTTCATAAGTTTTTTTTACCGCCTTAATAATTTCTCCCCTCACCCCTTCTTCTTCTAAAGTATAAATCCCTTCTGCTGTCGTACCTTTAGGTGACATAACCGCGTCTTTAATTTTACTAAAATTTTCATCAATTGCAGCAAAACTTTCAAATAAACCTTTAGCAAGTTCTATAGATTTTTCTCTTTTTAGCCCTATATACACCCCTCCGTCGCTAAAAGCCTCGGCAATAAGAGCCAAAAAAGCCGGCCCACTTCCTATAATAGCCGTTGCCATATCTATTTCATCATCATTTTGCATTACGACAACTCTTCCTATTTTAGAAAATATCTCTTTAGCTACCTTTAAAGCCCTTTCATCTCCGGTAATAGCAGTTGTAGAAGCTTTATATTTAGCAGCGACATTCGGCATAGCACGCACATAAGAAGAAGCTTTGATATATTTTTGAAGTTCCACCAAAGATTTACCGGCTAAAATAGAAATTAAAATATCGGCTTTTCCTTCTATTCTCATAGAAACTTCCTGCAAAGCGTAAGGTTTTATAGTAAGTAAAACGGTTTTATTTGAAATATCAAACCCGTCAAGCATAAAATATTCACACTCAAATTCTTTTGCAAACTCTTTTAATTTTTCTTCGTTTCTACCAACCACGGCAAACTTTTCATACTCTTTTAACCCGGCGGCAATAGCTTTAGCCATTTCCCCATATCCTATTATATAAATCATTGCTTACTCTTTACAAAGTTTTTTAAAGGTTCGGTTAGCCCGTAATTGCTTTTATCCAAAATAACCTGCCCCATTAGTTTTTCATCAACATTAAACATCAAAGGTGCGGCAAAATTTACGGTAGATTCTATAAAAGGCTCTTTTACTATCATTATATTAAGTACAAGAAAATTAGTATCATCTTTTATTTTCAACGCTTTTTGTTCTTCTTTTGTAATTTCAAAACCGTAATCATTTCTTATTAAAAACGGATTTATAAGAGTAAAACAGACATCTTTTTCTTCATTTTTTAACTGATAAAAATTATCGTCAATAGAAACTAATTCATACTCTTTTACATCCTCAAACCCCAGTATAGGCAAAACAACCTTAAATTTCATACTTTTCCTTTGAGCTATTTACTTCGCTAATTATAACACATTTTTTAATAAAAATAAGAAAAGTCCCTTGCTGCAAGCTTTATAAGTTTAATTTATTGTATAATTGCACTAAAAACTAAAAAAGGATTTTTTAATGAAAGAATATAATCCTAAACAATTGGAAAAAGAGTTTTATCAAACGTGGGAGAGAGAAGGATTTTTTGAAGTGGATTATTCCAAAGAAAAAAATTTCTGTATTATGATGCCACCTCCCAATGTAACCGGGAAACTTCACATAGGTCACGCTCTTACGTTTACGCTGCAAGATATTATAGTAAGATACAAAAGAATGGACGGATACGCAACGCTTTGGCAACCTGGTACCGACCACGCCGGAATCGCGACACAAAATGTAGTTGAAAAACAGATTTTAGCCGAAGGAAAAACCAAAGAAGAATTAGGACGCAAAGAGTTTTTAAAAAGAGTATGGGAGTGGAAAGAATACAGCGGAGGAACGATTACCAAACAATTAAGAAGCCTTGGAGCAAGTCCTGCTTGGAGCAGAGAACGTTTTACTATGGATGAAGGACTTCAAAGGGCTGTTAGGGTTGCTTTTAAAAAACTTTACGACGAAGGGCTTATAGTAAAAGGCAACTATATGGTTAACTGGTGCCCGAAAGACGGGGCACTAAGTGATATAGAGGTGGAATACGAAACTCACAAAGGTAAGCTTGTTCATATTAAATATCCTATTAAAGACAACAATGAATACATAGTAGTAGCCACTACAAGACCGGAAACATACTTCGGAGATACTGCCGTTATGGTAAACCCTGAAGACGAAAGATACAAACACCTAATCGGTAAAAAAGTAATTCTTCCTCTTGTAAACAGAGAAATTCCTATAATCGCCGATGAGTACGTAGATACGGAATTCGGAACCGGGGCTGTAAAAGTTACACCTGCTCACGACCCGAACGACTATGAAGTGGGACTTAGACACAATCTTGAAATTATAAAAGTATTCGACGAAAAAGGTATATTAAACGAACACGCCCTTGAATTTAAAGGAAGAGACAGAATAGAAGCAAGAGAAGATATAATCAAAAAACTTGAAAACGAAGGCTTTATAGAAAAAATAGAAGAACACACTCATCAAGTAGGTCACTGCTACAGATGTAAAAGCGTAATAGAACCTTACGTATCGACTCAATGGTTTTTGAAAAAAGAAGTAGCCATTCCGGCTATAGAAGCCGCAAACAGAGGGGATGTAAAATTTCACCCGGCTCAATGGAAAAACAACTATGACGCCTGGATGAGAGAACTTAGAGACTGGTGTATAAGCCGCCAGCTTTGGTGGGGGCATCAGATTCCCGTATATTACTGCGACGAATGTAAACACGAATGGGCAAGTGTTGAAGAACCGAAAGAGTGTCCTAAATGTAAAAGTAAAAATTTCCATCAAGACCCCGACGTTCTTGATACGTGGTTTAGTTCTGCCCTTTGGCCTTTTTCGACACTGGGATGGGAAAACGGCGAATGGGGTAAAGGCGAAAAATGGCAACCTCAAGACCTTGATAGATTTTATCCAAACAACCTCTTAATTACCGGATTTGACATTCTTTTCTTCTGGGTTGCAAGAATGATGATGATGGGGGTACATTTCCTTAAAGACGTACCTTTTAAAGACGTATACCTTCACGCCCTGGTTCGCGACGAACACGGACAAAAAATGAGCAAAAGCAAAGGTAATGTAATTGACCCTCTTGAAGTTATAGAAAAATATTCTGCCGATGCTTTAAGATTTACTTTGGCAATTCTAGCCGTACAAGGTAGGGATATTAAACTTAGCGAAAATAAAATTATAGAAAGCAGAAACTTTACAAACAAACTCTATAACGCGGCAAGATTTTTAAAAATGCATAATGATAAATTTGAAGACCTAGAAAACATCCAAATCAAAACGGAACTTGGAAAATGGATGCTTTATAAGCTAAATGAAGCCACTAAAAACGTAAGACGCGAACTTGATGAATATAAATTTAACGACGCTGCTATGACTTTATATAGATTTTTATGGCAGGATTTTTGCGACTGGGGAATAGAACTTAGCAAAGTTAGCAAAGATTCTATCAACGAACTTGGAAGTATTTATAAAGAGGCTATGAAACTGCTACATCCTTTTATGCCCTTTATTACGGAATTTTTATATCAAGAGTTGTCTTTAGGAGATATAAAATCAAACACTATTATGCTAAAAGAGTTCCCGAAAGTAAAAGAAATAAATAAACCTGCAGATTTTGATTTAATTATAGAAGCGATTGTAAGCCTTAGAAGAATAAAAGCACTAACCGGAGCTAAAGAGATTAAAAAAGCTTACATTTTGGCAAATCTTCCGGAACTTGCAAAAGAGTACATTAAAAAACTGGCTAAAGTTGAAGACGTAGAGTTTATAACCACACCTATCGAAAACGCAATAAGAGACATTTCGGACAACCTTGAAACAATGGTAAGCAAAGATGAAGTGGATATTACACCTCTAATTGAAAGACTTACAAAACAGAAAGAAAAGCTCTCTAAAGAAATAGAAAAACTAGAAAAAAAACTCTCAAATAAAAATTTCGTAGAACGTGCTCCAAAAGAAGTAGTGAAAAAAAATCAAAAAGAACTTAAAGAATTTAAAGAAAAATTTGAAAAAATAGAAGATGAGTTAAGGAAATTAAATGCGTAAGCTCTTTTTTCTTTTTCCTCTTATATTTCTTGCGTGTTCTAAAAACACCCCCTCAAAAGAGAATTTAACGGCTCTAAAATGGCATACGAAAATTTATAAAAACATTCAAGTAAAAAACCTAGATGCAGCCGATAACGACTTTATCTCCCTAGAAGCCGAACACCCTACTTCGATTTACATAAAAACTGACCTTTTGGCACTATTTTTAGCTCATCTAAAGAGTGAAGAATATGATTTAAGCGAATTTTATTTAAACCAATACGAAAAAAGATTCGCTTCTTTAAAAGATATAGAATGGATAGGATATCAAAAAATCAAACTCCACTTTTTAAAATACCAAAATCCTTACACCGACCAAAAGGCGATTTTAGACCTTATAAAAGAGTGCAATAATTACATCTCTTCATATCCTAATTCAAAATACAAACTTGAAGTCGCTACAATACTGGCAAAAGCCGATTTGACAAAGAGATATTTAAATGATAAAATATATAAACTTTATAAAAAATTAGACAAACCAAAAGCTGCTAAACTTTACAAAACAAAAATCCCTAAAAATTCAAAACCACCAGTAGTTCATTGGTATAAAAAACTATTTTATTGGTAAGGAGAAAATTTGACGCTAGAAAACTATAAAGAATTACCCAGCATTATTCCAGTATTAAAAGAAAAAGAGTTAATTTACCCTTTTATGATTATTCCGATTTTCTTAGAAGATAAAACCGATATTATAGCCGTTCAAAAAGCGATAAACGACCACTCTTTACTTTTTGTTTCAATTAACGATGAAATAGGCACATACGGAACAATAGGTACAATAATAAGAAAAGTAACTCTTCCCGAAGGAAAAGTTAAAATCCTTTTTCAAGGACTTACAAGAGGTAAAATTTTAGAAATTACCGATAAAAACCCTACTATGGCTTTAATAGATAAAGTAATTCCCTCAAGCAAAGTTGATAAAAAAGAGATAAACGCCCTGCTTGAGACTTTAAAAGAACACATAATTACACTAAGTGAGCTTAGTCCGTTTTTGCCTAAAGACTTCATAAAAATAATAGACAACAATTCAGACCCTAACAGAATTATAGATATCATCGCAAGTTCTTTAAAACTTCCGAACGAAAAAGGTTATGAGCTATTTAAAGAAACCGATACTTACCAAAGACTGATAAAACTAATACACTTTATTTTAGAAGAGATAGAGTCTATAAAGCTAAAAAACGAACTATCAAAAAAAGTAATGGAGCAAGTCCAAGAAGTAAACCGTGAACATCTCCTAAAACAACAGCTTAAATTAATTCAACAAGAACTGGGCTTGACAAATGAAATAGAAGAAGAGATTAAAGAATACTATGAAAAATTAGAAGAACTAAAACCTCATATGCCTCAAAGTGCCTATAAAGAGATAAAAAAACAAATAGACAGATTAAGAAGAATGCACCCGGACAGCTCCGAAGCCACAACAACTCAAAACTATATCGAATGGGCACTTGAAATACCTTTTGGTAAATACGCAAAAGAAGAATTCAGTATAGAAGAGTTACAACAAAGACTGGATAAAGACCACTGGGGGCTTAAAAAGCCTAAAGAGAGAATAGTGGAATATTTCGCGGCAAAAGAACTTGCAAAACTTAGAAACAACGAATTCAGTGGGGCTATTTTATGTTTTGTAGGGCCTCCTGGAGTCGGTAAAACGAGTCTTGCAAATTCTATCGCAAAATCTCTTGAGAGAGAACTTGTAAGAATAGCACTTGGAGGACTTGAAGACGTAAACGAACTAAGAGGTCACAGACGTACATACATAGGGGCAATGCCGGGGCGTATAGCTCAAGGGCTTATAAACGCAAAAGAGATGAACCCCGTCATGGTACTTGACGAAATAGATAAAATAGCAAGATACAGAGGAGACCCTACAGCAGTTTTACTGGAAGTCTTAGACCCGGAACAAAACAAAGAATTCAGAGACTTATATCTAAACTTTGATTTGGATTTAAGTAAAGTTTTATTTATAGCAACGGCAAACGACCCTAGCACTATCCCCGGACCTCTTAAAGACAGAATGGAGATGATATTCGTAGGAAGCTATACTCCTCAAGAAAAATTTGAGATTGCCAAAAGATATCTGATTCCTCAAGAGATGAAAAAACATTCTCTTAAAAAAAGCGAAGTTTCAATAAGCGATAAAGCTTTAATCGAGATTATAGACAAATACACCAAAGAAGCCGGGGTTAGAAACTTAAGAAGAGTGATAGCCAAACTTATGAGAAAAGCGGCTCTTGAGATATTAAAAGGAAAAGAAAAAGTAAGAATCAGCGTCAAAAATCTGCACGAATACCTGGAAAAACCACTATTTGGAATAGAAAGCGTAGATAAAAAAGATAAAGTAGGTGTTGTAAACGGTCTTGCGTGGACGCCGGTTGGTGGAGACGTACTTAAAGTCGAAGCCGTCAAATACAGAGGAAGAGGTCAAGTGATATTAACCGGTCAATTAGGCGATGTAATGAAAGAATCGGCTCATATCGCATACACTCTTATAAAAGTTTTAATAGACAACAAAAAAATAAAAACAACCGAACGCTCAAAAGAACCGATTTACTCAAAATACAATATCCACATTCACGTCCCGGAAGGTGCCATACCAAAAGACGGGCCTAGTGCCGGTATAACAATGACAACAGCAATCGCCAGTCTTTTTACGAATAAAAAAGTAAAATCCGACGCAGCAATGACCGGGGAAATTACTTTAACGGGTGAAGTATTGCCTATCGGAGGATTAAAAGAAAAACTGATAGCGGCTTACAAAGCCAAAATCAAAACCGTATTAATACCTCAAAAAAATTACGAAAGAGATCTTGACGATATCCCGGAAGAAGTAAAAAAAGGGCTTGAAATAATACCTGTAAAAAGAATAGAAGAAGTGCTAGATAATGCGTTGGTTAATAATAACTAGCCTATTTTCCTTTCTCTTTGCCGATATAAACTCAAAAATTATAAACTTTTATAAACATTACTACCCAAAGATTCATATTAAACAAATAATCTCCAATAAACCGTTTCCAAATAAGTATAAAAAAGTAGATTTAAGTATGTTAAACCCGAAACTCTCAAACGGACTTATTAAAATAGACAACTCCTACTATTCCATTAAAATAGATGCGAGTATATTAGCATATGTAGCCGATAAAACAATAAAAATAAACGAATTTATAGAACCGAACGTAAATTTAAAAGAAATAAAATTCAGAGTCTTTTACTCCCCTCTTGTCTATAACGTAAAAAATTTAGTTGCCAAACAGATTATCTCCAAAAACGGGGTTATTACGAAAAACAACACCAAAAAAGCCCCGGACGTATTTAAAAATCAAAGCGTCCAGGTAATTATAAAATCCCCCAACATAGACATAATAACATCTGCCGTGGCATTAAACGACGGAAACGTAGGAGAATTTATCAAAATAAAACTAAACAATAAAATTCTAAACGCACAAATCATAAAACCGGGCGTCGTAACAATAAAATAGGAAAAAAGATGAAAATTTTGGTATGTATAAGTGGAGCTAGTGGAGCTAGTCTCGGATTAAAACTATACAACTTAATTCCACCTAAATACGAAAGATTCTTAGTAGTAAGCAAACACGCAACAACAGTCCTTGAAAAAGAGGAAAACATATTTTTAAACGATGATATTTCAGCTCCTGTGGCAAGCGGAAGTTTTGGAGTTGATGTAACTTTTATAGTCCCTTGCAGTATGAACTCACTAGCTAAAATAGCGGTCGGAATAGCCGATAATCTTATCACAAGAGCGGCGGCGGTAGCCATAAAAGAAAAGAAAAAACTTATAATAGCCCCCAGGGAAATGCCTCTTAGCGAAACTTACTTAGAACATATGCTAAAACTCTCAAGATTTCAAAATGTTATAATTGCACCTCCTATATTCGGATACTATAACGAACCTAAAACAATTCAAGATATTGAGATGTTTTTAATAGGCAAATGGTTTGATTTAGCCGGTATTGAAAATAACTTTTTTAAAAGGTGGAAATAGTGAAATTTAAATTAAAATTAGCTAAAATAGATGAAGCGGAATTTGAAATAAAACCGTTAACAATATTTGTAGGACAAAACGGAACAAATAAAAGTTATGTCGCCCATACTGTATATGAACTAAATAGTTTTAAATTAAATAGTGAAATATTTGAAAAAATCAAAAATTCCTTAAATATCGAGCAAAAAAAAATTATCGAATATATAAATAAAAATAAAATAAAAGAGAGTGATTTAAATATTAATATTGATATTAATATTGAGGATGAAATTATTTTAGAAAAACAATTAGAGATTAAAGTAGATGACCGAATTTACCAAATTACCGAAAAGCTAAAAAATATTTTAGAAGATTTGTTAATAAAATATCTAAATAATACATTCAATTCAGAAGAAAATATCTTAAAATATATTGAAATTAAAGATGATATCAATCTAAATGAAAAAATAACAATTAGATTTATCTATAAAAAAGACCAAAATAAAAAAAATATCATTATAAATCACTTTTTATTATACCTGATAAAAAAATTAATCAACTTTAAAATTTCTCAAAAAACCTTCTATTTCCCAGCTTCAAGAACCGGTTTTGTATTGGCTTTTGATGAAATAGTATCGGGACTGTTTAGAGACAAACTCGGAGGAACTCCAACAAACACAAAATTAACAAAACCTACAAAAGAATTTTTACAAAATTTTGCAGACATTAAAATAGGAAAATTTGAAGACAATGACTTTTTTAATATAAAAAACAGAGATAAGAATATAAAAACTTTAATTGAATATATTGAACATAATATAATACACGGAATAATAAAAGAAAAAAAGGAACACAATTACACAAAATATTA